>JAYVHA010000014.1:0-22297 GCA_043771635.1 Candidatus Woesearchaeota archaeon | reverse complement strand
AAACAGCACAGGTCAGATTTCACGGCAAACAGTTGTGTACAAATGGAACTTCTCGAACGCCACACAAAATACAAGCACATACTTGACAAACCACACTGTCGCAGCTAGTCTCACAGGCTACACGAGCGCGAATAAATCGCTGAACATGTCAACGAATCAAAATACGTTTATTACGCTCAGTTCTAGTGCGGTTGCTTGTGGCGATACAATAACGGCAAATGCGACCCTTTCGCAGAACATTTCCATAAACGGATCCGCAGTTTGTCTGACAGTATCAGGAGACAACATCGCGCTAGATTGCGCAGGCTACAGCATCACCAGTAACCTCTCCGCCAGTTCATACGGAGTTCTCGCGAGCGGTAGAAATCTAACGCTGCGTAACTGTGCTATCACCAACTTCTACTACCCACTAGCGCTCAATAATACGAACGGAACGCTCATCCGGAATACGAGCGCCTATGGTAATGCAGGCGTTCAATTCAGCAACGCATCCCATACTATAATTGAAAATATATCTCTGAGGATACGTAATGGGGATTATGTAGTTCTAAACGAGGCATCCGGACAAATATTCAATTTAACTGTGGAGAACTCGACATTAACACCGGACATAGATGGAGTACTACTGAATGCAGGAAGCGGACAGCACTTCATTTTCCGAAACGTTACAATTGGTAACTTAGTTGTTTATCCGTATGGGTGGCCATCAAATGTTACGTTCATCAACTCAACCCTTGCGGGAAGAGCTATAAGATACTTTGAAGCCGGAACAGTATACTCCAACTCAAATTGTACAAGTCAATTCGAAAACGAAACTGACAGAGCAGTCATAATTCGCAGCTGCTCAGGGATGACCGTGCGCAACGTTACATTTGCATCAATTGCTATGCCTACATACATATTGTCAACGACAAATATTACGCTTCGAAACTTGTCGACAAGTCCTGCAGAGCTCGTTGATACAGGAACAGGAACTGTCTATCGCGATAGTAATCTTAATCCGTGGTATTTCGATCTCCGCGGAAATAATCATGAATTCCGAAATATGACTACCTCAAGCTACATAAGGTTTGATGGAGCCACAAACGCATCAGTGATAGGCAGCACTATTACGAGCACAGAATTATTCAGACTCGCTTGGAGTTCCATAAGTGGAATTGCTCTTGTTGAGAATACTACTCTCCTGAATACAACGGAACTAATTAGTCTATCAAGTACAGCAGATAGAGCAGGTACTTTTGTTTTCAGAAACGTTTCACTTAACCAGAGCAAGCTTAATGGGTATAACTCGACTAGCTCTGGATTCTCAATAACAGCGCAGTCATTTATTGATACATACATAAACACCACAAGTGGCGTAGCACTGGCTGGCGCAACAGTCACCATAACAAATGCCACTGGCGAGACGGTCGGTTCGAAAGTAACTGGCGCCGACGGCTACGCAAATGCGTTCAATGTTACGTACTTCTGGCGTAACGCTACAACATCAGTTAATTATACGAACTACACAATTACTGTGAGTGCGACAGGCTACGTTACTACAAACAGATCCGTGAACGCGTCAACATCGCAATTGCAGAACTTCACCCTTAGTTTAGCTGCATCGACAGACACATGTAGTCCGGCGGCAGGGACAAACCTAACTATTACTGCAACAGCGAATTTACAGTGCAACGATACAACACTCAATGTTAACTCTCTCACAGTTCTAGGTAACATAACACTGCTGCGCTCAAACTTAACAGCCAATGTAACTGGGATTGCGAGCGGAGGACGTTTCACGGCGCGTAATACAAAGAATAGTATTTGGCAGAACGGTAACTTAACTATTAATGGAACATACGTACTTGATAACGCGACGCTGCGAATGAATGGCACAGTAGACCAGAGCATAGGAATAACGGTAAATGTAAGTGCGCTCTTTACAGCTGCAAATGGAAGCGCAGTAGATCAGGGCGATAATTCGAGCTTTACATACTTCTGGAATGTTTCAGGTACGTTGAATGCTACGAACAGCAGCATCAGCAATGGTTCAATAACTCAATTCGGCACGCTCGACTTCCGTAATACTACTATGATTTCGTCTACGGAACTTATACGTACAAAGTCGGGAAGCACAGCTACAAATATCTGGGCCTCGCAATTGAACACTACGGCTTGGGGTACAACGCTCTTGTATCTTGAATCAGGAGCTGGATTGACTTCCGTTGATAGTTCAGTTATTAGCGCCAACATGATTTCGATAATTGGATACGGAGCATTAGGACTCAGAAATTCAACTGTCATAGGACCATACTATGGTGCCATGGATAATCAGCCAGTGTTCTGGAACAATAATACAATTATAGGTCCTTGGACTGCTCAGAATCACGGCGCACTCATCTATGAAAATACAACTTTCATATCGGGAACTAGTGGAGCAGCAGAAGGACTAGATATCCGAGATTGGACCACATCAGTGCGATTGTATAACCTTACTTTCCT
Organism: Candidatus Woesearchaeota archaeon; assembly: GCA_043771635.1. Classification (GTDB taxonomy): domain Archaea; phylum Nanobdellota; class Nanobdellia; order Woesearchaeales; family SKIA01; genus JAYVHA01. The sequence continues at coordinate 19,813 of JAYVHA010000014.1, read as the reverse complement.
CAAGTACGGCAGCCACACTGCACTTTCAATCCCCTACTCAACCGGGCCTGTGACAATTGATAGAATAGGGATCACAGATATTACCACAGGCAATAAGGTAATGATTTCATCAGATAGCCGAAATAACGTTTCCATTACTAATTCCTATTTTACCGCAAACGGCTCTACAATAATGGCAGTCACAAGTAATAGTACTTCGTTCACCAACATTACACTTAATCAGACTGGTGCGAATGTTTCCTTGTTGAATGTTACGGGCGCTCGTAACATTACTCTGACAAATTGGACCGTCAATATTACAGGCAACGCATCACAAGGCTTCAGATTCACGAATGTAACTGGGCTGAATCTTTCAGCAATTTCCATTTGGACAAACGGAACGCCGTTGCAGTTCTTTGTTCTTAATCAAACAAGTAACGTAGCTGTGTCGGGAATTAACCTGAATCAAACAAGTGCAGGGGGCAGTGGCGATGGTTTCGTAATTACTGGTCTTGTCGAACCTGTGATTAATAATGCTACTTTTACCGATATTAACGCTTCAATTGGTGGAAATCTATTCTGGACGTACACTAGTGCGTCCAGTTGGAACCTCGTCAACGTGAACCGCGTAATATTCTCAGGTAGCCGCTTACTTTACGAACCTAATCTGTATAATGTTAGCTTCGCAAACATGTCGATCAGCGCCACTTACGGATCATCATTTTCATTCGGAAACAACATTACGTTTGTTGATGTCAATGACACAGCGTTGTATGGTGGAATGATGTCTTGGTGGGACATCTCGAACGTGAATCTCACACGATACCGCGCTCTAAATGGACTAAGTGGGGGCAATATACAAGTAGGTCGTGGATCAGTCACGAACTACACAATAACTGATAGCTATATAGTTGGCGCGTTCGAATTCCTGAACGATAATAATGCATCAGTAAATCAATCTGTTGTATTCACAAACGTAACCTTTGGCGCGGGCGTAACGAACATTTCTATGACTCCGTGCGACGGAACGCCGAACTGTACTGCGACAATAAGACATTACGTTACGGTCAACGTCACGAATTCATCAGGCAGCCCTATAACTGGAGCTTCGGTGAATGCAACTAACAATACAGGTTCCGTAGTTGCGAGTGGAAGCACAGCCGGGACCGGATTAAGTAGTAGGTTCACTATAACTGAGAAAGTAATCAGAAATAATGTTACACTAACAAGCCAAAACACGACGTTTGCTGCAAACTATTCGTCGCTGTCAAACAGCACACGTAAGAATATTACAAGTTCTCAGACAGTACTGGTGGTATTGCAAGCCCAGCTTACTGTCTGCGTCAATGAAACCGGTAACTGCTTCACAACAATCCAAGGCGCTGTCGACAATGCAACCAGCGGTCAGACAGTCATTATTACTGACGGCGGAACATATAGTGAGAGCGTCTATGTTATGCGTAACGTAACCATTACGAGCAATGGCTCAGCATACCCTTACGTCAGGTCTACAACGCAGCCAGTGTTCCATGTGCTTAACCCATACACACTCACGCTACGAAAGCTTAATGCAACGTTCAGCTCAGCCGACAGCACGTGGGTAAACGCAATTAATGGAACAAATCTCGTAATTGAAGACGTGTCGCTGGAGCTTAATACAACATCCGACGGAATCGGATTCAATGGGCCTTACTACAGCAGCCATATATTGAATAGAGTGAACTTCAGCGTTACCAATTCAGGATATCAATACATCTTGTTCGGAACCTATTTGGGCACTTATAGTGTAAACAATTCGCGATTCACGGGTTTGTTCAATGGCTCTGGAGGAATCTATGCTGGCGGGGGCAGCGGCGGCCCTATAGAAAACTCGTACTTTGAGGCTCGCTCAGGTGCACGAACCACGACCACTCCTGGTCCCGGAACATTGTACAATCTAACCTTTAACGGAACAACGCTTCGGGCAAGCGCGGGAGACATTACTCTTGTCGATAGTACATTTACTTTCAACAGTTCTTTGGATAACTATGCAATAAGTTTTATGGTGGGTCAGACCACCCTGAGGCGCGTAAACATAACTGGAACTAATTACGGCTTAATGACTTACGCAGATAGTAATACGATTTTAATTGAAGATGTACAGATTAATTCGCTCAATTATCAATTCTATCTACTTTCGGCAGGAGGCGGAATCAACGCCAGTGTGCGATTCATCAACAGCAGTATAGTACCGACAAATGTATCCCTAGAATACAAAAATATGTCGAACCTCAATATCACCTTTGAGCGGTATTTGGACGTACAAGTAAATTCGAATACTACTGGTTTGTCTTCTGCTTCGGTCACTGTCACAAATAGCACAGGTGGTAGTGTGGCTAGCAGTAATACTAACTCGTCGGGCGGTATGGCTCGGCGCAACATTACGTGGTATACGTACACCCAACGAAACACCAGCATATCGAACTGGACTGAAACAAATCACACAGTCACTGCAAGCAAGACTGGCTACGTTACTAATTCAACTAGTTTTAACCTAAGTATTAGTCGTTCAACGACGCTAAACCTGTCGCTGTCGTACTCTGTGTGCGTCAATGAAACAGGTAACTGTTTCACGACCATCCAAGGCGCCGTCGATAACGCCACTGCCGGTCAGACCGTAATTATTACTGATAGCGGAACATATCCTGAATCAATAACTGTGTCTCGTAACATAACGATAACGAGTAATGGAACTGGATTGCCTTTAATCTCGCCAGTGAACGCAACTGCGATACAAACAGCGTCTGCAGCAGTAACTCTGAGAAGACTTAACTTCTCAGTATTAGGTTCTGGCACGCTCTACGTAATTTCGGGTCATTTTAACATAACTGATAGCATTGTCTGGTGGAATATATCGCCTGGAGGTTACAATGGCGCGTTGTACCTCTATCCGCTTACTGGTCCAGGCCACATATTCAGCATTAATCGTGTTAACTTTACGGGCTACCAAACCGGGCCAATTCGGACTCAAGATGTATACAACATTTCGCTCAACAACTCCATAATGCTGGGCGAGTACGTAAGTCCTATAGCTGAGATTCGCTGGGCAGAGAATACTATTGTAAATATTACGGGGGGCAATGCTTTGCATTATTACCGTCCGTACGCTTGGCGACCGGTTGTTCGTAACGTAACCTCTTATGTGGATGGAGTGGGAAGCATACTATCTCACGTGGATGTTTATGATTCGCGGCTTAATACGACCGGTAATGATGGACTGCGCGGCGGAGACAATTCTACAATTGTAAACTCAGTTATCATCGGAGGAATATCAGGTAATAACGGCATTTCAACATATGATGGAGGCGACAATCTGACGCTCATCAACGTAACGGTAATTGCAACAGGCACTCAACTATCAATAGCAGGAAATACCTATGACAGAGTAAATGTAATTAATAGTACGCCTACGCCTGCTACAACAGGTTTCGGCGTAGCGAGCGAAGTATACTATAGTCGATACCTTGATGTGTATGTAAACACTACTGCAGGAATTGCTGTGCCTTCTGCTTCTATTGTTGTTCGTAATGTTTCTTCTGAAGTCGTTGCAAATACCACTACAGCATCCAATGGTTCGATATCACAGCAAACTATCCGCTACGCGTTCAAGAACTCGACAACTACTGCCTATTTGGAAAATCACACAGTTAACGCGACAAAAACGGGCTATTTGTCAAATCAAACTACAGTCAATATGACGCTAAGTCGTTTGGTCAGCCTAACACTGCAGCAACTATTGCCAGTTTGCGTAAACGAAACAGGCAACTGCTTCGCAACAATCCAAGAAGCAATTACTAACGCGACAACAGGACAGGCAGTTGTAATAACTGACAATGCGACATACACCGAAAGCCTCACTATCAGTAAAAACCTAACGCTGACAAGTAACGGAACAGGACTACCTACGATTAAGAGTACAAATACAACAGTTGTTACAACAAGCGGATACGAAGTCAACATAAGCAAAGTAAACATTACACTGATAGGTTCAACTGACGGTGCATCAGGCATATACGGCTACAACTTTAGATTGTCCGACAGCGTCATGTGGCTAAACACTACGGGCGCCAGTACTATTGGTCTTTCTGCAGACGGAACCGTCGGCCGCGTAACGATAAACAGAGTAAACTTAACGTCCACAAACGTGACGTACGGGGCGCACTGGTACCTCGCCACGACAGCAACAATAAACAATTCAATACTTACAGGAGCGGCAGTCTATCTAATCGGCGACAATTACGGAACCGTTACAGATAAAACGATAGAAAATACGTACATTAACGCAACCACATCAGCAATACTGTCGAACGGTAGAGGAATTACAATTGTAAATACTACGGTCTATACTGTGGGAGCAGGGTTAGTTTCTAAACCTAACGATACAATACAAAACAGCTACTTCAACAGCTCGGGGAACTCCGCAATATACTTTGAAGGTGGAGTGACCATACGAAACAGCACAGTAGTCAGCGGCTCAGGTTTAGTTCCAATACGCACCTATGGCGCCGCAGTATCAAACGCCACGTCATACATTATAGACACCACAACAGATTCATCGGGATACCACCTACAAGTTGATGGTGCCGCAGCCGATCTAGGCATGCAAATAATTGTAATTAACTCAACAATTACGCCTTCTAATACGAATACAAACAACCTGGGTGCAAATGATGATTCAAATGTAACGTATCAACGCTACCTAGATGTGTACGTAAATAGCACCTCAGGAACCGCAATTAGCGGCGCCACAGTACTAGTATATGACAACGTAAGTACGCTTAAACATAACATATCAACTTCGGGCAACGGAAGTATTGTACAACAAAACGTAACGTACGCAACGCGCCACATTAACAGCTCAACCGACATTACAACGAATGTAACTAATCACTCCATATTCGCAAGCAGAACAGGCTACGTAACTAATAGTACAGCAGTAAATATGACGCTAAGTCGCAATACCTTTGTAATGCTAAGTACCTATTTGCCAGTTTGCGTAAATGAAACGGGCAACTGCTTCGCGACAATTCAGGAAGCTGTTGATAATGCTACAAGCGGACAGACGGTGGTAATTACTGATAACGCAACTTATCTAGAAAATATAACCATCACTAAGGCTCTTACGTTGACAAGTAATTCAAGCACACTGCCGCGTATTCGCAGTATAAATAGAACAACGATACTGACGAACAGTGACTTGAATCTCTCGCGTGTAAACGTAAGTGTGAATGGCTCTCCAGGGTATAATGCCATTTCTCATGGATTTAGTCGTGCGCTGCAAATAACTGATGCTGTATTCGAGTTTGATACTGACTCCGCAGGTATAGACCTTAATGGCGGCTCGCTCGTAATGAATCGAACGAACATAACGCTCATATTTGCCAACTATGGTGTACGTCCGAACGGCGGGACGCTCTTAACTATTGAGAATGTACGTATGACTGGAACTGCTGGCCTAGGATTTGTGTTTACTGGCGACACCATGGGCACGGGCTCGCGCTTCCAGAATATTTACGTTAATGGTACGGCTGGCAACGCCCTCATATCATTAGTTAACGGTATCAATGCTACTGCAAGGAACCTTACACTTGATGGCGGAGCTCTCTCTCTCGGTTACGGCTCGAACATACTTGATGTAATAACGTATGGCCAAATACTATCGCGAGAGAATGCTACCGTAATTAATGCGACAGTGTACAGCGATAGCTCAATTGATACTGGGAATGGCGCTCAGAACTTCACGCTCATAAACAGTACACTAAGTGGACCTACGCAAGTTCGCGCCGCGTTCTCAAGCGGCTACTTGGTACTGCGAAATACTTCAGCAGAGATGGCAGATATAGTATTCTCGTCCTCTACGAATACGGTACGGCTCGAACGTTTCCTGGACGTATATGTGAACGCATCGAATGGCACCCCAGTGAATGGCGCAACTGTCACTGTCACTAACTCGACGGGCGGTATAGTGCTGTCTGCAACGACTGATGCAACAGGTCGTATCTCACAGGCGGCAATTGCTTACGCAATAGTCAATGCTACTATATCGAGTCGCTTCGAGAATCACACTGTTTCGGCAATCAAGGCAGGTTTCGGTTCAGCAAACACAACAGCGAATATGAGCGTAAGTCGAAGCATGACGCTGACAATTGCGAACACTGCGCCAACCTTACCAACACTGACGCGCCCGCTCAACAACAATTACACAGTAACTGAGCGATACCCGACCTTCAACTGGACGGCCAGCACTGACACTGAAGGTGACGCAATAACATATCAGTGGAACATAACTCCGGCAAGCGGTTGCGCTGCAATTCCTTTGAAGAATACGAGTGCAGTCTATTACACGAGTACCGACAAGCTCTGCATCGACAGAGTATACAACTGGTCTGTTCGTGCGTGCGACACAAGTAACGCGTGTAGTGCCTACGCGACGCAGTTTAACTTCACTATCCCGAGCGTTGTCGGCATTACATTCACATCAGGCGCCGTTGACTTTGGTTCAGTACAACCAAGCTTGCCAGGGATCAACAGTACAAATGATACGCTTGCAAACTCGCCAAGTCCGCTAGTTTACAACAACACAGGCAATGTAGACGCGATTACAACAGTAAAAGCAAATGCCGCGCTTTGGACAGCGCAATTGCTGAACACAACGTACTTCCAGTATGGAGACGAGAACGCAAGCTCTTGGCAGAACGTAACGAGCAACTACACAAATCTAACAGCGAACCTCACAACAAGTGTACTGCGAGAAATTGAACTCCTGATTTGGACACCGCAAGGAGAGCCAGGAGGAGCAAAGAATACAACAATAACAGTACTCGGCGCGAGCTTAGAGTAAGTCCGAAACATTTTCGGATAATACAGAGAAAGACTTATTAATTAGGTATACTTACAGTATACTATGACGGTTACGACCATTAAATTAGAGACTACAACTAAGCAAGCGCTAGATAATATGAAACGTTCCAATGAAACTTACGATGAAGTGGTTCGACGTGTGCTGAAGTTAGATGATAGGGCAGAACTTGAACGACGCATGATTGAAGGTTGTAAAGCTGAACGTGAGCTGTACAATGAAATTCATCGCGAGTGGGAGCCGGCAACATCACCATGGCCAGATTAGCTCGTGGGGAAATTTGGTTAGTTAAGCTAGATCCTACAGTTGGCCATGAAATTCAGAAGACTCGTCCTTGTGTTATTTTGCAAAATGATATTTTGAATACGCATAGCGAACTTACCGTTGTTTTGCCAATCACTTCACAAAAAATTGAAAGAATATTTCCCGGTCAGGTTTTTATTGCCGGAACAAAAAATACAGGTATTAAAGATTCAAAAGTAATTTGCCAACAAATTAGATCAGTAGATAAAAAACGACTTGCGCGCAGACTTGGCGTACTCACAAAAGGCAATATCAGCGACATTGAAACACAGTTACAAATCGTACTTGGAATGTACTAATTCTGCCATTCTTTGAAAAACTTCACCAGTTATTAATGCTATAAAGGTTTACGCTTAGTATTAATACCAATAAGCGCTGTTTTTATGTAACATTAATCATATAATAACAACAATATTGTACAATATACTAGTACATTTTATAAATAAATCATACAAAAACAGCATCACGGATGCGAACCCGGAGCAGTAAGGCGGAGACATCTGCAGCAATAGAGCTGCTCGAGCAGTTTAGCCAAGCTCAACGAATCGCATCCGCACAAGGCAAAGATCTCTCAGAGCTGCTAGCTGCAGTAATTACGCAAGGAATCAGTATTCCAGCGACCGAATTCGCATCCGATCGCACCCCATTAGAAACAATAGCAGTATTCCTCGCAACTACAGGCTACAAAACAAGTGAAATCTCAGCCGCAACAAAGAGGCCGAGCGGGACTATTACGCACGCACTACAAAGTGCACGCAAGAAAAAACCCGCAACAAAGCAGAATCGCGAATTGCCGTATAACATTCCTGTATCGGTAATGCATGACACGCGCATAAGTCCTGCTGAGGCAGTAATTGCATATTTGCGCGAGCACTATGCGCTGCCGAATATCACTGTTGCTAACATTCTCGGTCGCGATCAGCGTAACACTTGGCAATTGTACAAGAGTGCGTGCAAGAAGCGCGAGGTGCGAACATGAAATCGTTCACGGCGCACTTCATGTTAGTTGCGTTATTAGTAAGTACGCTAATGTTTATGCCGCTTGCAGGCGCAGACTTGCAGCAAGTTGAATCTGGAAGTCAAGCAATACTCGGTTCGCGAGCATTCGGAACAGTAAACGAATACGCATATGGATTAGGTAGCGGAAAGTATTCGCTGTCAATAACTCGCGACAAAAACTTACTGTCCATAGAAGGCATCACATCAGACAATAGCATCAAACAAGTAGGATTCATACCGCTGCAAGCGCAATCAGGATTGACTACCGCAGTTGCTGTTGTAGAAGTTGACGAATTTACTAGCGCACGCGTTACGCTCGCAATTGATGAGGCGCAAACGCAACCAACGCTTGTCAAGTGCGATAAGGTACTGCGTGGTACTCGCTTATGTTCGCGCTGGGTTAGCAGTCTTGAAGTTGTTAGTACTGGCGATGGCGTCGCACGCTTTACCGTTACTAGTCCGGGAATGTACGCTTTGGGAGAACCGTCTCGCCCAGGCAAACCCGTACTACCAAGTGACTTTGAGCAGCGCTTGACTGCGCGCTTGCCACCTGATTCGCTAATCGTGACTGACTTGCAAGGCAAGGATAAGTTGCAGTCGCGCGTGCGCGCCACGGTTACTGACGTTTGGAAAGACGTTGATACTGGTAAGTCATTTGTTCGCGCGGAAAGTACGCGCGGCTCAGTTGAACTGGAAGGAGTTCCGTCAGTTGCTACAATTGATACTTTGGATATTACTTCTGATTCGCAGGGTTACTTGTCGACAGCAATGGCAGTTGTTACTGGCACTAACGTAACAAACGCTACTATAACGCTTGCGACGGACGTTCCTATTACTGAGATTGTTCGCTGCGATGTTGTTACGGGTGGCGTGTGCGAGTCTGGTTGGGTTGCGACTAATTTGTCGTTTACGCAGGCGAATGGTGTTGTGACGTTTAGTGTGACGCACTTTACGGGATACGGCGCAGTTTCGAACTCGCCGGCTATTTTACAGCTCTACTTGCGCAGTACGGCAAATGGTGCTGCCAATGATTGGAGAATTAACCTAAGTACTTCTCAAGACGGTACTCTGAACAGGAACAATCTTTCTTTGGCTGCGGGAAGCTACAACCGTACATATGTCACGGCAAACTTGTCCGCTGTCGCTGGTCGCCTTGTTCGAACCACTGACGCAGTTAATTTGTCTATGCACTGGCAGGCTGGTACGGGCGTTGCGAGAACAGCGCGTATGTGGTTCCAATTATACGCTGGAGCAGTAAATAGCACTCTTATCTGTCAGAACTTGAGTTTGGCTGATGGAGCGACAATTGGAAACGGTAGTAACCGCTCGAACGCGACGTGTTACCCAACGAGCGACATATACATCGCACCCGGATCAAACTTGAGCCTTGTTATCGGCGCAAACTTCAGCACATCCGGCGCATCGGCATCAATACGCTCGCTTGCGCTCGAGTGGGACACGGGAGCGCAGAACAGCACGCTCAATATCGCGAGTTCGCAGATGCTTGACGTAAACATTACTGCGAATGCTTCGTTCTATAGGCCGGGCCGTTCAGCGAATGTATCAGGTACGGCGTACTGGACTAATGGTAGTGGGGCGGCGTATGCGGTAGTGAACGTGAGCTGGTACAATGCTTCAAACCAGCTCACTCGAAGCGTCAATGTCACGGCCTCGGCTGCTGGGGTTTGGAATGACTCCTACACATTCCCTTTGGTAGGAGCAACAGAATTCTGGAACGTGACTGTGTGGGCGTTTAACACCACTACGGTGAACGCAACGAACAGCACCACCTTGCTTGTTGGAGATAATTCTGTGTGTATTAACCAAACGGGTGTTTGCTGGCTGACGGTGCAGCAAGCGGTTGATAACGCAACGAACGGTCAGACAGTAGTTATTGTAAACGCCACCTCAGTATTCAACGAGACGGTGTACTTCAACAGAAGCATCAACATTATTCTGACGAGCAACACGAGCGTATTCCCGCAGCTCACCGCCATTGGCCGATCAATTCCTGTTGTGATTAACGTAACTAACGGTACGCTGAACTTGTCTCGACTGAACATTTCCGTGTCAGGACCAACCGCGTACGGAGTGATTGCGCAAACATACGGGCCGGGGTACGGCGCTAGTGAAGTCAACATTAGTGACTTATTTTTAGAGACCCACTCTGATGCTGTCGGAATTGTCAGTGGGAGCGAATCTGACACTTATTCTTATATGCGTATTAATCGAGTTAATGTGAGCGCATCCCTAGGCGGCGCTGCTATATATTGCCTTGATGGATCTTTTGAAGATGTTAGAGTTGTTGGTTCTTTGAATACTACGCAGTACGCAATTGTTACGGGTATGTCGAGTGGGTCAAACATTGGATTTGTTAATCGTGCATTTGTCAATGTGAGTGGTGGCGGTGGTATTGAAGGCTATTCGGTGACTAATTCGACTGTTTACTCCGAATGGAGGGCATATAATATTGTTATCGGAAGAAATATCTTCGGGCAATCTAATAGTAGCGTTACCGCTAGACTAGGTTCGTTAGGTGGTGCTCCTAGTTCTATTGTCAATGCCACTCTGTATGGTCCTTCGATTGCATTGAATGTATCCAGCAGTTCAGGAAGTACTGCAACTGTTGAGAATGTGACTGCCAACGCTTCATTGGAAATAGCCCAGACTGGCAACCAGGGTACGGTAGTGTTAACGAATACAAGTTTCACTCCTGCGAACACTGCCATATTCGAATATTCTACGGGGAATAAAACAGTACGGTACCAAAGCTTCCTCTCAGGAGTTGTGTATCTTGCGAATGGAAGTAATGTCAGTGGCGCTTCAGTGAGGGTATCGAACACTACTGGCGCGGCAAACCACAACCTTACCACTGATTCGAATGGTCTATTCGGCCCTGTTGTAGTGACTGCTGCCACGGTGTTCAGTAACGCCACAGTAAATAACACTTGGTACCAAACCAACCACACGATTTATGTAAATATGTCTGGTTATACAAATGCTACTCAAGTTGTCAATTTAACTGAGAGCTTGTTAGTAAACATAACACTTAGTACGGCTTCAAACGAGATAAACACCTGTACGCCTGCAAATGGAGCTGATCTTACTATTAGCAGTAGCTTAACGTGTAATAACACAAGAATTAACGTTACATCGTTAACAATTACGAGCGGAACGTTCATTGTTAACGCGTCGAACTTGACAGTGAACCGCACAGAAATCGCTGCGGGCGCCACCTTCATTGCACGTAACACCAAAAACACGATCTGGCAGAATGGAAACCTCACAATCAATGGCACGTATGTGCTTGATAACTCAACACTGCGGATGAATGGTACCACAGACGGAACCATAGGGATAACTGTAAACAGCGGCGGCCTGCTATTAATGGATAATATATCCGTAATAACAAATGGAGCAACGCCCGCGTTTGAATACTTCTTCACGTCAAATGGAAACGTTACCGTAACTAACAGTACGATTAACGCCACAATCGGAGTAACTGCAAGTAACATAACGCTAATTAACAGCACAATTAATGCGTCAGGAACAGCACTGAATACCACAGTACGCGCGATTCTTCGCGGAGTAAGTCTGCTAAGTAGTAACGCACAACTAAACGCAAGCAACACAATACTATCATTAACGGACGCAATAATAGGAAACTATTCCTTTACCGGCAGCATAAACCTAACAATAAATAGCACAGCATACGGAGGAATAAACTTCACACAGAACGTATCTGGACGCGGTGACAACCTCAGTCGACACATACAGTTCGGCCTCGGCCAACTGTACATCAACGAATCGCAAACAGGACTAAACGTTTCTGCAAACATAACGCTCGTTGGACTCACAAGCAATCCGCAGGCCACAATACTACGAAATGGAGTGGCCTGTAGTTCGTACTGCACAGCGCAAACAGCACTGACCGGCACAACTGTAGTGTTTAACGTAAGCCGCGCAGGAAATTATAGCATCGCAACAGCACCATATCTTGACAGCGTGACGCTCAACGCGACAGATAATCCAACTAACTCATCGAGCGCAAACCTTACGGCATATCCAATCGGCGCAGGTAACTATACTTCACTAATCTACGACTGGCGCGTGAATGGAGCAAGTACTGCGGTGGCGAACATGCCGTTCGATACTAACAGTAGCAGTATTGTCAAAGACTACTCGACATTTAGTAATAATGGTACTATTTCCGGTCCGAGTTGGATTACTGCAGGAGTTCGCGGCGGTGCATATTCGTTCGACGGACTGAACGACTATGTATCTGTACTGTACAGTGCGAGCTTGGGGACCAGCACCACGAATAACTTCACTGTTATGGCATGGGTTAATTGGAGAAACAGTACATATACAAAGTGCGGTGGAAATGGCGAGGAGTACGTAGTCTTCAAGCGAAAACCTGAAACGGGCGTATTTGAAGGCTATGCGCTCGCTGTAGCGGCGAATGCGAGCGCAAGTTTCACGATGACAAGCTCTGGCGGTGTCCGGGGCACCCTCTCAAGTTCTGTACAAATTGTTCCGAATACTTGGGCGCAGCTCGTAGGAACGCATGACGGAAGCAACCTTCGCATATATGTCAACGGTGTCTTAGCAGGAACGAAGTCGCATCCGTATACCATGTACATGGGTAACCGCTCGCTCTTCATCGGCCGAACAGGCGAATGTGGCGACCCTGGTGAAGATACTTGGGATGGATACTTCAACGGTTCAATTGACGATGTCGCAATTTACAACCGCACACTCTCAGCCGACCAAATATATCGTATGTTCTTAGAAGCAAATAACAGCTTGAATACGAGTATTGTCGTAGCGAGTGAAACAACTATCGGCGACAACTGGTCGGTCGTTGTTACTCCAAATAATGCGTCGCAGGGCGACGGAACGAGTAGAACAAGTAATACTGTAACCATACTTAATAGCGCGCCGACACAGGGTACACCAACGCTCACCGCGTCTGATAATCCGCTCAACACCACGTCCGCAACTCTCACCGCACGTAACGTATCTACTGCAGACGCTGATGGCAACAGCGTTACTAACACATACGCGTGGCGCATAAACGGCACACCGTACGCGCGTCTCCTTATGCCAATGCTCGGCGGAACGAGTACACAAGATTACAGTGGGAATGGGTACAATGCGACAGTTTCGGGCGCAACGTATAACGCAACCAGCGGTCCGCGCGCCACCGGAGCGTATGCGTTTAATGAAACTGATTCACTTAGCACGAATATGACTGAGGCTGCGGGTACGCAAAATTGGACGATTAGCGCGTGGGTGAAAACGGTCGATGCGTCCGCTGGCGTCGTCGTACACAACCGTCCGTCTGAGTTTGACCAAACGGTGACCCTCTCAGTCGGCCACTACGCTGACGTGTTAATGGGGAACGGTCTACCGTATGTGAGTCTTGATATGCCGGGATGCGAATGGGGTGTCCAAGGAAATGGCAGTATAGCGAATGGCTCATGGAACCATCTTGTTGGAGTGCGCTACTTCAGTAGTGGCGTTGCGTACTACAAACTCTACGTCAACGGAGTTGACGATACGGGTAACAACGTGACAGCGGGATCAGGGCTTTGCCGTGATACAAGTGCTTCATCAACGCAACCATGGTATATTGGAGGCGCTCACCAGTGGGGTAGCTCCACTTTCGATGGTAACATAAGTGGCGTGCAAATCTATAACCGGTCACTTTCCTCGGCACAAATTGCGCAACTATACCAAGAAGGATTGCGAAACGGATCGAACGCGTCGATAGTTCCGCAAGAGCTCGCAGTTGGGCAGAACTGGTCAGTACGCGTAACGCCAAACGACGGCACGCAAGACGGAATTGCGCAGACAAGTAATGGTGTGGAGATTCGCAGTGGCGCGTCTGTTACTTGCGGAGTCATTTCCAGCACTACAACATTAACAGAAAATCTCTCCCGAAATGGATCCGGCGCTTGTATCACAATTACAGGCGATAATATATTGCTTGATTGTGCCGGATATAGCATCAGCAGTAACCTATCCTTAGATTCATACGGTATTCTCGCAAGTGGAAGAAATACCACAATGCGAAACTGTAACGTACAAAACTTCTACCACCCAATATCATTAAACAATACTAATGGTACGCTCATAAGGAATACAAGTACCTACGGCTACTCAGGAGTTCAATTCAGTAACTCGAGTAATACTGTAATAGCGAACAGTACTTTGCGAATTCAGGGTGGCGAATATCGCGCTCTACATGAAGCCTACACGTACGTGTACAATCTAACTGTCGAGAATTCTACTCTGTATTCCGACGCAAATGGTTTGCTGCTTGGCTGGTATGGTGGCGATGCTACAAGAAATCACTACCAGTTCCGCAATGTGACTATGGGCAATATGGGTGTGTACCCGCCTGCATGGCCGAAAAATATGACTTTCGAGAACTCGACACTTGGAGGCTATGCCGTACGGTACTTCGAAGAGGGTACGCCGTACGCAGAATCCCAGTGTGTAAGTGAATATGCTAATGCGTCCAACGTAGTGCTAATTGTGCGCAGGTGTTCTAATATGCTTGTTAGAAATGTTACGCTCGCCTCCGCAGCCATAAGTAACCCTATTCTTGAAACTAATAATGTAACACTTCAAAATATAACGATAAACGCAGGAAGTATCTATGATACAGGTACTGATACCGTAATTCGAGACAGCATAGTTAATCCGTGGTATGTTGCTGCTGCTGGCACTCGCCTTGTCGTGCGCAATGTCAGTCTCGGCGGACACATCCAATTAGAAGGAGCAAATAATGTATCAGTAATTAACAGTACTAGTACTGGTTCGTATCTATTTGTAAAAACTTGGAGTTCTGCAAGCGGGTTAGTACTCGCAGAGAACACAACAATCTCAAACACGACGCTACCTATTGAAACCTACAGTGCAAATAGGCCGGGCACGTTCCTTTTCCGTAATGTTACATTGAACCGCACCGCACTTGATTCGTATACGTCGACTGACCCTGGATTCTCAGTCACTCTGCAAGAAATTATTGGCGTTACAGTAAACGACAGTAACGGAGCATTAGTTCAATCCGCAAATGTTTCGGCGCTAAACCGTACGGGAGGACTAGTTTCGAGTGGCTTAACGTCAGCAGCGGGAACGGTGAATGTGAATGTTACTCGCCACTTCCGAAATAACACTGATTCATGGAACGAAACCGAGTTTACGTTTAGAGCTAGTAAGTCAAGATACACTAACGCGTCAAACACCACGAACATAACGCAAAGCAGTATAATGCGTTTAATGCTCCAAGCAATTAACTCTGTCTGCGTCAATGAAACTGCAGTCTGTTTCAATAGTGTTCAAGCCGCAGTTGATAATGCAACAAACGGTCAAATAGTTGTAATTACTGATAATGAAACCTACAACGAAACGGTAACTTTTACGAAGAATATTTCGTTAACGTCAAACGCGTCGACCTGGCCACTCATTACAAAGCAGGGCGCAGATACACTTGTGGCAAACGACGCCATGGTCTCAGTAAGTCGAGTTAGAATATCTTCCTACGGTTCGGGTACCAGCCAAAACGCTGTTGATGGCCATATTAACTTAACTGATGTCGATATCTATGTTAATATGTCTGGTGGCGGTTACACCGGCGGAATTATGCCGTTGTATGCTACTGGTGCTGCGGGCTGGATTGCCTACAATAGGGTAAACCTAACGGGCAGCGTCTATCTATCGTTTACAACTTATAATCAGGCAAATGTGTCGTTGAATAATTCGCGAATAACGGGTGTAGGCGTGGGTCCTCGCCACATAACGATTATTGAGAATACGTATGTGAATACCTCATCTTTGGGAATTGATCTCACCTATGCTGTGCTACGCAATATTACAGCTTACGCGCCTTCGACTACAGTAAACTATGCGAAGAATTTGACCGTCTACGATAGTACATTTATCGGAAACGGCGGAGATATTATGCGTGGCGGAGAGAATTCTACTTTCTATAATACATCTTTCACAAATGGCCGCATTAGTACATACTTCGGCGGCGATAATTTAACGCTAATCAACGTTACAGCATCCAGTATTGACCTAGGAAATTCCGAAGCGACTGGTGAGCGCGTCGTCATAATTAACTCATCTCTGACACCTGCCACGGCGACCGCAGTAGCAGGCACTAATATTACCTTCAAGCACTTCTTGCACGTAACAGTTACTACTGGCGCAGGCACGTCCGTTGATGGCGCATTTGTGCGAGTGTATAATACTTCAGGCGCACTTGTCGCGAATATTTCAACACAGCCGAATGGTTCTATTGAACGAGCAAATTTGACGTGGGCATTTGAAAGTTCTAGCGGCGTATACTATACTGAAAATTATACGGTGAACGTGACGCGTCGCGGCTCTGTACTGAGCAATACTACAACAGTAAACATGAGTGGCACACAATCAGTTCTACTTACTCTGCCAAATAGTGTGTGTATAAATGGTACTGCGAACTGCTACGCGACAATTCAGTCAGCACTAGGTAACGCGACAACAGGCCAAACAATAATCATTACTGACGCTGGAACGTATAACGAAACGCTCACGATTACAAAGAATGTCACCATAACAAGCAACGGCTCAGGACTTCCAGTTCTCACCGGTACGGGCATGTTTGTTACAACCTCTGGCGGAACATATCCGCAAGTTATCTTTTCATTCGTCAACCTTACCGGCTATGGCGCAGATACAGGTATGCTGAACGACCAGTTCGCGTCACTCACAATAACGGATTCCGTAATTGGCGGCATATATACAGGCAATAGTCAATTAATGACGCCGACACAAAATCTAACTTTCATAAGAATAAATTCGACCATCAGTACTGGAACAGGCGTCTTCGTTAATGTCTGCAACGCAGAGGCCAACATTACTGTGGCCGATGCCCGCCTTAACAACTCAGTGCAAATAAGGAATTGCGGCACAGAGCCAAGAAATGCTAATATAACAAATGTGTGGATGAACACGAGCGGCAGTACTTTCGGTATGGCGCCCTCAAGAACGTTAATAGTAGAGAACTTTACAGTAATTGGTGCTGGTCCTGATATGGGTACAGTTCTCGGCCGCTCTATTTCAGTAACGGGTTTAGGTTCAGGTCTTACGCTATTCCTAGGCAATTCAACAATTATTGGCTATATTGCGTCAGGATATGATTATCCTCTTGCAGTACGCAACGGTAATATCGGCGTTGTTGATGCAGTGATAATTGGTGGTGCAAGTAAACTACGCTTCTCATATCCTAGCGAGAACACGACGTTAACTGTGGTTAACTCTTCACTAAGTCCATCCGACGCAGTGGCGAATTGCGACGATCCAGTTGTGTGCACAGCTTACTTCCAGAACTGGATTGATGTCAATGTTACATCGGGCGGCAGCGCAGTCAATGGCGCTACAGTAACCTTCACAAACAGTTCCGGCTCAACATATAGCATAAACACAACGACAAGCTCAGGTATTGCAAGAGCTAATCTAACTTGGTCAACCTACGTTGGAAACACTTCTACGTCCACCACGCGTTACAGTTCACTGTACACAGTCGCAGTACGTGCTTCAGGCTATGAGGGTAACAGCACAACAGTGAACGCGTCAGCAAATGTATTCACAAACTTAACACTAATGCCGCTTACAGTGGCTGATACGTGTACTCCTGACAGTAGGCAAAACCTCGACATTAACGGAACAGTGACGTGTACGAACTGGGTGTCAGCGCAGAACGTTACCGTACGCGGAAACTTAACAATCACTGGCGGCAACTACACTTTCAAATCATTGACAATCTTGACCGGCGCAACAATTAGAGTTCGCAATACAAAGAACACCGTCTGGCAGAACGGCAACTTAACAGTTAACGGAACATACTCCCTCGACAACGCAACCCTGCGAATGAACGGAACAACTACAGGAGACGTAAATATATTAGTTAACAGCGGAGGCTCGTTCATTGCGGCAAACAATAGCCTGGTCGATATAGGCGATGCAGCAGACTTCCGTTACGTACTTAATAGCTCGGGAACAGTAAACGCTACAAACAGCAATATTACGAATGGTTCCATATTCAACTACGGAACAGTAGATTTCATGAACGTTACTGGTTCAACGAATGACACGTATCTTACTGTTCGCAGTGGAAGTACTGCAACTAGCCTACTTAGAACTAGAATTAATACACTCGACTGTAACCGCGGAATAGATGTTCAAAATAGTAATGGTCCTGTATCAGTTGACTCATCCGAAATCAATTCGTGCATAACTATATGGTCTTACGGTGTGGTCGGCATAAGAAATTCTACGCTTATTTCATCTTTGTACGGATTTTCGGAGGGTATTAGTTTCTGGAATAATAATACTGTAATAGGATCATGGACATCGCAAAACGAAGGAAGTGCCGTGTTCGAAAACAGTACATTCGTAGGAACAAGCGCTTACTACAATAGCCTCGTAATTAAAGATGCAGTTACTACGGCAACACTGCGCAATCTTACATTCATTAAGCAGTCGAGCACAATTTCACTTCTACTGCTGCCGAGTAGTTCGCTGATAGCACGAATCAGTAACAGCTCATTCACTGAAAACCTTGCTGGTTCAAACGTAATCATCTACGCATTCCCTACAGTCAACTTAGGCGTTTACAATTCAACTTTCACGCTGAATGGTTCATCCATTTTCGACGCAGTAAGTAACCGCAGTGCGAACTTCAGCAACATCACAGTACTACAGCGTGGAGCCAGCGCCAACATATTCAACGTCAGCAATAGCAACAATATTTCGCTTGAAAATTGGAACGTAAACGTCACTGGTAACGCAAGTCGAGGAATAGTATTCAAAGACACTACAAACAGCCTCATCCTAAACTTAACCTACGTATCAAATGGCACCACAAGGCAAGTATTCTTGCTAAATGGAACCAGAAATATTACGATAAATCGAGTTACAGCAGGCGGTGTAGGCTCCAGGCTAGCGGGCAAATTCATTCTTCTTGAAAATAGCCCCAACTATACCTACGTGTGGAACCTAACACACAACATGACGCAGCAAGGACTACACGCTCCAGAGAATGACTTGTTCTTCCTCAATGTACAGGATTCGACGTTCGACACAAACAATGCTGCGGCATTCGACATGCGTATAGTAAATAACTTTACGTTTGCCCGATCACAAATTGAAACAAATGCAGGCGTAAACACACTCAGCCTCAGCTGGGGCGGAAGCAACATATCAATTACGGACAGCCAAATTGCTGAGCGCGGTGGCGCCGGATCAGTATTTATTGGCGCATTCGGCGGCTTCAATGTAGTAGTTAACAGAACGAACCTAACCGCAGGCTCATTCTCCTTCCAAGGATCAACATTCGACGCAATCATAGAAAACAGTCGTATCCTAAACATTTACCTCAATGGCTGGGGAGAGCAGAACGTAACTGTACTGAACTCCACCTTCACAGGAATTAGCCAAACCGTTTGTGACGGTACACCCGACTGTAATGTGAAAGTACAATGGTTTACAACCGTAAAAACAACTAACAGAACAGGCGCAGTACAAGCAGGCGCAACAGTTAATGCTACACTCTCTAACGGTACAACCATGTTTAGCAGC
>JAYVHA010000013.1:0-9562 GCA_043771635.1 Candidatus Woesearchaeota archaeon | reverse complement strand
CCAAAAACAGGCACATCAACACTAACACAATTCACCGTGCCAGACGTAATCAGTACACAACGAGTATACCTATACCCGTAAACAATTAATTATTTTATTTCTTTTTTCTAAGTTTTATTCTAATCAAGCTGGTATAATTAGTACATAATTTATGCTCGACCTAGCTCGAATATTTTAAACGAAATCATTATAAACAGCAAGTTGCCCAAATGTCTTATGGTTCGTATGCCCCTTTCGAATAGAAATCGACGCGCAGAGATGGGCGTCGGCACTCTCATTATATTCATCGCCCTATTACTAGTCGCTGCAGTTGCTGCTGGCGTATTAATACAAACTGCAGGTACCCTCCAGCAGCGAGCATTAACAACGGGTACGCAAGCAACAGGCCAAATTTCAACTAACGCACAAGTAGTAGAAGTTAGCGCCGAAGATGGTACAGGTACCATGAATAACTTCTCGATGATTATGAAGCTAGCACCAGGCTCAGGCGCAATTGAACTTGACAGCGTTACACTTTCATTCAACCTAAATAACGCTACTCAAACATTAACTTACATCGGCAACGGACAAGTTAATGGTAACACTTCGAACTTTGCGACAGCATACTTGCAAACTGGAACAAACAACCAAGCAGGCGTTCTAGTACGAGGAGATGTAATCCGCATTAACTTCGCAGCAAGTCGCGGAGTAACATCAGGAGAAGATGTTCGCATTAACTTTATTCCAAAGACTGGAACCCCAACATATACTCTGTTCACAGTGCCTGATGTAATCAGCA
Source organism: Candidatus Woesearchaeota archaeon (assembly GCA_043771635.1). Lineage (GTDB taxonomy): Archaea > Nanobdellota > Nanobdellia > Woesearchaeales > SKIA01 > JAYVHA01. Next base: position 8,784 of record JAYVHA010000013.1, on the reverse strand, counting down.
CACAACGAGTGTACCTATACCCGTAAACATTTAGAATTTTTTTTATTTTTTTAATTTTCTTTTACTGTTTCTCTAGAACAATAGTAACACTTATTAACCCTTCAAATAAAAAAAATCGCATGAAGCGATTCACTTTACCTTTCTTAATTATCTTTACTTTAGCTGTAGTCGCTTGCAGTACACCTGCGCAAAACCTGCAATCACCAAGTCTAGAAACTCCCGCTAATTCAGAATTGGACGCACCTGTAACCGAAAGAGTCTCAGGAATTAATAACGAGGCCGCACACATGCTGACTACGCAGTGCAACGCAGTAACTGACCCTGAAATTATTTACGACGCGTTCCCGTCTAGTTTTGAAGGTATGAACGCAGTAGGCGATAAAATTGTGGATATGGCTCGGAGTACAAACGAGGACGGCACAATTGAGCGCGGCTCGAACTCAGTAAAAACTTTAACGGCAAATGATGAATACTATTTGACCTTCGCAGGTACGGATGCTTGCGGATTAAATATTGCTAAGGGCAGCTACAAACAACTTGTCGTTGGCAATTATGATTGGGGGTATGTAAAGCAAGTTTCTGTTAAGGGTTACAATGGACTAATTGTTCATGACAATGAACGCGGGAACTATGCGCTTGACTTCTTACTTAATGACAGATTACTTGTAGAACTCACAGTTGACGGCCCACTTGGCGAAGCTGATATCTTGCGGGCGGCGCAGCAAGTTAATTTCGAATCAATTGAGCGAGCGATTCCCTAGCTTAAGTAATTTCTTCGCTGCAACAGTAGTAAGACAAAGATCAATTGATCATTACATCACCAAGCCTTGTCACTAAGTGATTGCCCTAGTTTTACTCGGAAGCCATCGAACACGGCTAGCACTTTATTTCTAAGCTCAGCGCGCGGAATTGCTTGATAAACGAAATTGTATCCACCACGCACAGAATTTTCTTGACGCCGCATGCATAATTCCTTAGTAGTTAATCTTTTTAGCGAGCGCTGGACAGTTGAGCGATCAAACTTAGTTGAACTTTCTATGGCGCTGCTGCTAAGCCAATTATTTCCCTGCACTAATACATACAGTATCTCGATGTCCGCCTTAGTTAATGAAAAACTGCATTGCAGTACCTCACGCACAGATACCTTCTTGCAAGCAAAGTCCATCATATCTTACCTATAAGTTCCCCAGTATATAGAGATAGAGGTTCGGACACTTTTACCACATCAAATCCATAGGCGCTGAGCGCGCCCGTAGCGCTGCTTGCACGCGCGCCGCTTGCACAGTGAACAAATATTTTACGATTCTTGGGCAACGAAGTGTGCTCTGCTAATAAGCGAGTATGCGCGATGTTTACCGCTCCACTAATGTGCCCAGAATCATACTCGTGCGGCGCCCTAACATCAAGAATGAATGCACCAGGTGGAATCTGCGTAAAACTTGCTTGCGGCATAGGTGCTGCTAATGCCTGACTTGATTGCGACAACACTCCAACAATTTTGTCGAAACCCATACGAGCAAGTGTACGCACCGCAAGCTCAATTTCAGAGTCTTGCGCAACAAGCACTATACTTGCGTTCTCAGGCATAAATGAGCCTGCACTTGCGGGAAAACCTGTGTTTAGCGGAGCAGCAATAATATTTTTTGCGCCGGAAGCGTTTGCACGAACATCAAGCAGAATTGAACCTGGAGGAACAACACTTATTTGCGGCGGAGCATGGTATTGCCACACCTTAATTCCGTTACGATTTCCCGTCTTCATGCGACCAAAGTATGCAGGAGTGCTTGGTTGTCCTGTGAGGATAAAACTTACAAAATCAGCCTTACTACCTGTGTGCTGCAAGGCCACATTATGCCTAAGTTCATATCCTACTGTGGTACTTGGAAGCGAGCCAAGCCCTTTCCCACAGGCGCTTCCTGCTCCGTGCGCTGGCCACACTTGCACATCAGGCGATAGAGATTTGAGTACTTTAGTACTGTCAAACAGCTGCCTCGCACTCGGCTCGCGTGCACCAATTTGGCCGGCTGCGGTTTCGAGCAAGTCCGGCCGCCCAAGATCACCTACAAACAAAAAGTCGCCGCTGAGAAGCGCAAGAGGTTCATCGACTCCGTTGTCAAACACAAGGTAACTAAGATGCTCTGGCATGTGACCTGGAGTGTGAAGCGCCTGAAATCTAATATTTCCAAGCGTGAAAAAATCATCCGCACGCAGTAAGGTATAATTATACTGGGAGTTCTTGAGCCATTCATACTGCCAGTAGTCTCCACCTTCTGCTGACGCATAGACATGCACGCCAGCGTCTGCAAACGCTTGCAGCCCACTTAGATAGTCCGCATGAATATGTGTGTCTACTGCTCCAGTTATTGTTAGTCCATGCGCGCTTGCGAGCGCATAGTACTGATCAATATCGCGAACGGGATCGATTACTATTGCTTCTCCTGTTTTTTGACAGCCAATCAGATAGCTTGCCTGCGCAAGCACTTCATCGTAGATTCTTCGCATGAGCATTTTTTTACCTCGATTTTATGCGCGCGATTTCAGCGTGCGTGTTTGTTACTCGCGATTGATTCCATGGCATTCGAGCAAGTAATAGCGCCATGCCGCAAGTATCAGTTACTCCTGAAAAAAGCAAGCCCGCACCGACCGCTCCACCGACTAAAGCCCACGATGGATGCACCGTAAACGCGAGCACCACGCTAGTTACAACAAACAGTCCTGCTACTGCGCGCACTTGTCGCTCAAGGCTCCATTTGTTCGACTTGATTGTTTCGCCGTTAGCCGCAGTCCAGGCCTGAACGCCACCATCTAAAATTGTTGCATTTTTTAGGCCTGCTGCCTTCACAATTTTGCACGCTTCTGTTGCGCGCTTTCCGCTGCGACAAATAAATGTTACAGGCTGCTTTGAATTCGCAAGTGCTTGCTTATGCTCAGCGATTGCATCAAGCGGAATATGGTATGAACCAGGAATATGCTCGTGCGTATACTCTGCGTCTGTGCGCACGTCTAGAAGAATCGTAGTTTGTTTCTTGAGCGCAAGTTTAAGCGCCTCAGCTTGGATGTTTTTAGGAATAGTCATAGTATCACAGTACTGCTATATATTGGCAGTTCCTTATATTACCTGTGAAGTACTGCGAAATAATGCATAAATCCACAGTTCTAAATACACTTAAACAAGTCAAACAAGTGGTCCCTTGTTCGAAGACTCTCGAAGTAGACAAAACACTTCAGTTGATTACAGCAAACAAATGCCATTTGATGTCGCCATGCAAGGCCTAAGAAATGTAACGCAATCAATAACAGAAATACGAAAGCTAGATTAAAAAAACTAAAAAAATTTTAACGAATTTATTCTACGTAGAAGCTTGCTTGCGCGAGGCTGTACTTCCAAGTTGCTGCAACGCGGCCAGTCTTCTTGTAGTACTTTGTCAAACGCATAATCTTTGCTTCAGTAAGTTGCAAACCGCGCTTTGCAGTCATGTCGTGCTTGTTTACAGCACGGTGCTTGTTAATCATTATTGCCTTACGCATAAGTGCAAGAATGTCTTCAGGAAGTTCCTTCTCAAGCTTCTTCTCAGTGATTATCTGCGTAAGTGGCTTGCCAGTTGCTGCTTGTACGTCAGGGATGCCGTAGCTGTCGCGTAGGTGAAGACCAATCATGCTTGGCGCTTGACCTTCTTTTGCAAGCTTTACGATAAGCATTTCAAGCTCTTTCTCGCTAAACGCAACCCACTCAGGCTTTGTCCGTACTAATGGTTTCTTTGAACCCGACTTTCCGCGGGCTCGACTATACATTCGTGCCATATTGTCTCCAAGAGAAGTCCGTAAGGACAAGCAGCCTTTATCATTTCTGACGTGGCCATCCGGTATACCCAAGCCTGCGCCGAAGTACCCTTCTCGTAAGTGTGTGGAAATACAAGGCATTTATAAGGTTTAGCGAGCAATTAGTCTATTATTTTCTATATAGTAAATTTACAAACTCTTATTGGTTAGAAGGGTTTATAATATCCTGAGTCCGGAAAAACAAATGGCAAAGCGCGCACCGCATCACTTTCGCGTCCAGTTAACTCCTCATGAAATTGCGGCAGTAGTCGCAGCAGTTCTACTCATAGCTGTTGTCGGAGTAGTTACATACGCGTCGGATCAAGTTAACCTTATCACCCTCGGTCTGTACCTTATGTTAATTGGCGCGATTATGCTAGGTTTCGGACTTTCAAAAACTAATGACGAACTTCTGAGCCTCACAAACCACTATGAGAACTTGCATAAACAAGAATTAATCAGCCGTTTTACCCGCGACCGGTTCTTTGTGGTGTTTGGCGTATTTTTAATCGCGACAGGAATATTGATCCAAATTCTAGGAGTACAGTTCTTCGGATAGTGACGCTTGCTGACCGCATTCGCTGGCCAATAATTCTACTAATAACCTTCACAATATTGTGGATTATATTGGCTATGAGCCCAACTTACCGCGGCAGCTGGTGGCTTGAGAATTACTTTGTATTTGCTTTCTTGCCACTGCTTATCTTTACATATCAATACTTTCGGCTCTCGAACTTATCCTACACACTTATTTTTGTGTTTCTCAGCATTCACGCGTTCGGAGCACATTATACTTACGCAGAAGTGCCCTTTGGTTTCTGGCTGCAAGAACTATTCGGGTTCAGCCGAAATAACTTTGATCGAATCGCGCATTTCTCGTTCGGCCTATTAATAGCCTATCCGGTACGAGAACTATTCATGCGCGTCGCCCAAACTAAAGGCATTTGGAGCTATTGGTTCCCAATTGAACTTACGATAGCATTGTCGGCACTTTTTGAAGTAGGCGAGTGGATTATTGTAATGATAAGTAACCCCGAAGCCGGACAAGCCTACCTCGGAACGCAAGGCGACGAGTGGGATCCAATTAAGGACATGGCAAGTGCCAGCGTTGGCGCGATAATTGCTATGTCGGCTGTGATGATAACACGTGCGAAGCTAGATCCAGAGTTTAGAGCTGAACTTGCCGAGAGCGTACGTATAAAGCGTAAAACTCCACTTAGAGAGGTCGATCTTGCACATCTCCAATCTAAGACGAATAAACAGCTAAAGACGAATTCAAGTCGCCGTAGATAGCAGTTTGAGTTATTGAACTGTATACCCTTCAATTGCTGGCAAGCGCAAACCTGAAATGCCAGTATAAGCTAGGCGATCAAACAAGTAATTTCGTTTTACAATAGCACTTATTTCGTTTTGAGTGAACTCTTTATTCCCTTCCCGTAGAACAACTAGTCCGCGATGGAACGCCATAGGCGAGCGAGTTACTTCGCCAGGCAATTCTGTGCTGACAGCACCACAATTTTGCTGCGCCCACGCGCTATTCGGCGGCAAATGCCATACATCACAATTACCCTTTAGTCGGTTCCCAGCATTAATCACGTAACACTCAGAAAATCTAACAACCTCGATATAGCCATTAACAAACCTAGGGACTGTTTGTACTCCTTCGGACGTAATTTTATATTCTATAATCCCTGCAATACCTGGAAAAGTGAATGCGTGATCCTGCGGCAATTTGCTTAGGGTTTCATATACATCCTTGCTCATTTGGAGCAGAACGTCGCTGCAAATATATACGTATCTGAGCGTAGGCTACCGCATAAAATTCGGCATTTTATTGAAATTTATTAGAAATTAAGAAGAAAAAAATGGCCGGATTGCTCCGGACCGATTGTCCGCCGTTTTCGTGCACCGCAGCCGGGGTGGGTTCTACTGTTGGGGGGGGAGTGATATGGGCTAAAATGGCTACGGCACAGAATCCTACGATGCAGGACTGGGAAGTTCTGGATGTTTGGTGAGTTCTGTGAATTAAAGGAATATAATCGCCAATTCAGCTAGTCAGCTGGCAAAGGGATGGAAAAAGATATGGGAAAAAAGATAGGGTAAAAGATTCTAATGGATGATTTCGATGCCGAGCTCAGAGCCTAGGCGACTGCGCGCTGAGGCCTTGTGCTTCTGATCGACTTTTCCAAGGATCCAAGGGCTCTTAACACCAGTAATGATAGTCATTACTGTAAGCTTTCCCTTCATGTCTTCAGAGACGCGAGCGCCCCAGATGACGTTTGCGTCCTCGTCCATGCTTTCAGTTACCATTTCTCCGATTCGACTAATCTCGTCAAGAGTCATGTCTGGTCCACCGTGTACGTGGATGATTGCGCCGGTTGCGCCTTCGTAGCTGACGTCTAGGAGTGGATTGCTGAGTGCTCCCGTAACTGCCTCTTCTACGCGGTTGTTGGTGTCGCTTGCGCCTACTCCAATTACTGCTACGCCGCCGTTTGTCATGATTGCCTTCACGTCTGCGAAGTCTAGGTTTACTAGGCTTGGCACCGAGATGGTTTCAACGATTCCTTTGATCATTGTTGAGATTAGCTCGTTTGCTACTGCGAATGCTTGCTGTAGTGGCAAGTTGCCTGCAATCTGAACTAGGCGGTTGTTGTCAATGACAATTACCGTATCAGTTACTTGGCGAAGCTGCTGAAGGCCGAATTCTGCCTTATCTACGCGTGCGCGCTCGATCTTGAATGGCATTGTAACGGTTCCAATGACGATTGCGCCATTGTCCTTTGCTACTGCTGCTGCGATTGGTGCTGAACCTGTTCCGGTTCCGCCGCCCATTCCTGCGCAGACGAAAACCATGTCAGCGCCACGAAGTGCTTCCTTGATTTCGTTTAGTGATTCTTGTGCTGCTTCTGCTCCCTTTTCTGGGAAGCCGCCTGCGCCAAGACCGCGGGTGCTGTCCTTACCAAGAAGGAACTTGCGATCCGCTTCGATGTAGTTGAGGTGCTGCTGGTCGGTGTTGCACGCGATGATTTCCGCGCCCTTGATGCCCTTTTTGTAGAGCCAGTTGACCATGTTGTTGCCAGCGCCGCCGCAACCGATGACTTTGATGTGTGCGTGTCCGACTTCGAACTCGCCAGCCTCTGAGTGGCTTTCTTTGTTACTCTTTACGGTGAAGTCCATGTTGTTTTTCCGTCCCCCTTATGCAGGTATGTGGATGCTAGCCTCCTGACTATACATAGGCATAGCTGAGAGTATAAGCGTCTACCCACCCGTTTGGTGCGTAGTTCCACTGTGTTGTTAATAAACTGTCAGATGTAGTATTTAAACTAAAGCGTCCCGCATAATATATACTCAAGTAGGTAATTTTCTATAGAGAATTTGTGGTTTTGTCGGATACAAGCCCATGCTGACCATTTGCTCGTACTGCTCAAACTCAAGTACTATGTACGTAACCTTGTAGCTGTAGCGATCAAGAATCATGCCCACATCCTCGTTCAGCGGTGCCTTCGGAATATCACTACCTATTATGATAAGGCTCGCACTATTCTCAGTCTTCGCATTCATCGCTATTTCCACAACGGACGCAATAGCTTCGACTTTTTCGAGGAATAAGCGTAGTGGTTCAGGGTGCTCGTAGAGCAGCGAGACTATCGTTTGAGCGCTATCGTTTGCTGCAAGCGAGTACATTGTCAAGTGTTTAACGGCTTTTTCTTTGAGGAAATCGCGCTCAACTAACGCTTTGAGAGCACGGTAGGTAGTCGCAACAGGCAGCTTTGCCTTGCGCTGAACCTCACTCATAGTGTATTCAGCGTCAGGTTTCTTCGCAAAGACCTTTAGAATGGTGAGCTCTCGTGGATCAGCCATTTTCGTTAAAATCCCCATAAAACTCATCTTAGCTACTTCTTTCTTCATTTATTTATATACTTTTTCATTTTTGAAAACTACTTCTTTAATTGAAAACAGTTTTCAATTTTGAAAACAAAATAAATGCGTCCCAGATCAGACAAAGTAACAGCCGCGACTGCACACCGTAAGCTCTTAGAGCATCACTCGCCCCCGAAATAACATTAGCAGCGAACCAACGCAATATTCCAGTGCAGCATCATCTGCGACCGCTTTGAAAATACTTGCTGAGCGTGCAGGTGAACCTGCCGAGCGGCGCAAACGAAGCAACCTATAAGCAGGAGTTATGGCAAGCCTTGGCGGCGCAACTTACTATATCACCAAAGCAGCAAACCTTGGCGCAGACTATGGAAGCTTGGCAGGAGTTTCTGCAACAGACTGGTTTGCTTGCGGGCTAGTAAGCTCATTTACTATGATTGCCGTAACGGAAGGAATCAATGTTCTCGCGCACCACTTTGAGCGACCATTTGGCGGACGCATAGCTGCCGAACCAGGCTACTGAATGCGAGAGCGGCGAATCATTACAAAACCAAGTGAACTCGAGCGAGCACTAAGCAGACGCGTTCTGCCAGCAGATACCCTTGCCGCAGTTCCGCAAGCAACCGATCGCACCAAGTACCTTGTAAACGGCGTACCATGGACAAAGCTCCTATTTCGCTGCAGCCAGGGACCAGCATACTTTACCCAAGCAAATGCAAATATGCAGGATGAAAAACTGCTTCGCCACGGTGAGCTTACCCTACGCGCAAACCAAGCAGGAGAACTGTTTACCGCAGACATCCCTGTTGGCACAGAGGAATTCCCCGAGTACTTGCAAAACCCCTATTGCGCAGTAATTGTTCGGCGTAAAAAAGGACAATTAATTCCGTATACTGCGTTTCCAGGCATTAGTTCAGACCACCAAAAAAGTGGCGGAAAAACAATACGCATTAAAATGCCTGCACAAGTTGGCGTACCCATCCTCGCTTGACCTAAACCGCATTAATGTTACTTTTGTACCTCTCGAGTGGTACCTTGTATCCTATTCCTTGATGTAGGCGTTCTTCGTTATAAAATGTTAGGAAC
>JAYVHA010000012.1:0-2192 GCA_043771635.1 Candidatus Woesearchaeota archaeon | reverse complement strand
ATGCACGATTGGACGCGACCGGTTCTCGGTCCCCTTCTTCTTCTCAATACACTACAAGGTTTTTCAAATCATGATCTCTCTGGTACGGGAATCATATCCTATAGTGGTCTTTCTAAAGGTCTTACCGCGTTCAAACCAGATATAGTGTTGGTGAACGGCGAGTACAATCCGTATGTGTTTCAGGTGGCTTCCTGGTGTCGCCGTGCGAATATTCCGTATATTATCCAAACGGAAACGCAGCGCATTGAATCAAGGTACAAGCGAGCACTATTTTCCTTATTATGGCAAACATCTCTTCATAGAGTATTTTCTCGTTCAGCAGGTGTATGGGCTTGGTCTGGATCGAGTGCACAATTTTATCGTTCTAGACTCAAATTCACACCAATTACAGTTATTCCTCCTGGTATAGATACGAATTTGTTCCATCCTAGCGCTACTCTTCAGCGTACAAAGCGCCAGATGACTTTATTTCTTGTCGTTGCGCGTCTCGTTCCGTTTAAAAACATCTCAACGGCAATTGACGCTTGTGCACTTCTTCCGCGACATGCATGGCGTCTCACTATTGTTGGTGATGGTCCTTTGCGTTCAGCTCTCACTGAGTATGTGAAACAACTTGGTCTCGCTGAACAGATAACTTTTGTTAAGAGAGTACCTCGCTTGCAACTTCCAAAACTATATGCGCGTTCACATGCGTTAATTCTACCAAGTTATAATGAAGCAATAGGTGTTGTTGTACCAGAAGCAATGGCGTGTGGTACGCCTGCGGTTGTGTCCGACACTACGGGCGCTCAAACGTACTTACAAAACCGGAAGACAGGGTACGTGTTTCCGACTGCAGATTCTCAAGCGCTCGCGCGTATTTTAAAGTTATTTATAGACAACAATCACCTTCAAATGCGTGCACGCGCATCAACTACTATTAAAAAAAGCTATTCATTAGAGGTAACGGTAAGACGGATACGATTACTCTTAACTACAGTTCACACTCGTCATGTACGATTATTTAAATAAATCGTTTGAAAACATAGCTATTTTCTGATTCTTTACCAGGCGGTTCGAAGAGAGGCACTAGGCCCGCATGGAGAAACATCCTTTGTGTCTTTTCACGCGAGATACTATACTGATACGTATTTGGATGATAAAAATCATAATTAATCAACCAAGTATATTTATCGCTCGTATTATACGAGGCTTGTTGGAAAAACGCCCATCCTAGAAGGCGGAATATGTGGCCGCGATTAAATGCGAGAACACTAAGCCACGCCCACGCTCGCACGGCTGAAGAGGGGATGTGGAGAATGCGAAATACAAAACGGATACAATTCGTGTACGCTAGTTTGCTTCGTACGAATATGTTGCGTGGTAGCATGTAGATGCTTGCAATACATGTGCCGCCAACAGCAAGAACTCGACCGAGTCCTATGCAAGTTGTTTGTGGATCTTTTGTATGCTGTATGACGCCAAGGGCGATAATAACATCAATAGAGCTATCTCGAAAAGGAGAGTTTGCTATATCGCCTTGGATAAAATGAATATTTTTCCGATGTTTATGCTTTGCTCGCGTTTCCCATATGGCTGAGCTCATATCGAGCGCAATATATGCCTCAGTAGTCTCACTATAGAATGCGGGTGTCAGGCGACCTCCGCCGCAACCCGCTTCATACACAACAGCTTTTTTTACATTAATGTTATCAAAACGATATCGCTCACGTTGGAGTTTGATAGGAATGCCTGCATCATCGTCAGTAGTATTGAACTCGAATTTTTTATCTTTCCATTGTTGAGCCCATTCACTGTATTTACTTGCTGCACTTCTTGTTGCCGTGTCGAGCATAACGGGAATGTACTCTATAATCGGATAGGTACGGCCGCTTTTTTTTGCAATAAGTGTTCCTGAACGAATCTCTCCGTTAACTATCTGAGCGTTTTTGAGTTCGAGCTCTTCCCGTGTGTAAGGGCATATGAGATATTTGAGGAGAGCCATTTTCATAGCCTTATAAGGGCAACCTGATTTATAAAAACACTTGTCAATCGCTACCTGTTTCTTGTGGGAGTAAGGTACGTATACGATTTACGTCAAAATCTCGTCTGTGGTGTGTCCGCTGTGTTGATGCACGAAACTCTTTTAAATAGAATTATTTGTATCAGTATTATGGTTAGGAGTACTTTTGCGTCATGGTCCGACGCAGTGC
>JAYVHA010000011.1:0-71388 GCA_043771635.1 Candidatus Woesearchaeota archaeon | reverse complement strand
AGCTTGAATTCTTTGCTGTATTCCATCGTGTCCTCCGAGGACACAGGGCACCCCTCTCGTTAAACCACTACCGTAACATAATTACGGTTCAGCACACTTCGCCATAAAATTCACAATTGATATAAGCTAGAAATTTTTACTTAACCCATGAAAGGCCTTATTCCAATCTTACTAGTGGTGTTTACGCTAGTAGCTTGTACATCAGCTCCAAACGCGGAATCTCCTGTAGTACAAACTCCTGAAGTAGAAACTGCAATTTCTGTTCCTGCACAGATTTAGTTAACTGAGGCAATGCCTCGCGGCGCCTATGAAGTCACTAGTGCAATGGTTGCGTATCATGGTGAAACAAAGGGTTACCTCGCAACGTCAGTAAACCAGCCGAACGCGCCAGGCGTAATAATGATTCACGAGTGGTGGGGACTTAATGCACATATTAAGGACGCTGCCAATAAACTTGCAAGTCATGGATACAGTGTTCTTGCAGTCGACATGTACAATGGGACTGTCGCTGCAAATGCAACTATTGCAAGGGGGTTATCAAGTAGCGTGACTATGGAAGGAGCAATAGCGAACCTTGCTGATGCAAATGCTTATCTTCGCAACTCAGGTAGTGAAAAAGTAGCGAGCCTAGGCTACTGTTTTGGCGGAGGTCAAAGTATGAACTTAGGCATTAGCTCTGTTCCTGTCGATGCGTCCGTTGTTTATTACGGTTCGCTGAAAACTGCGCTTGCTGATCCAGAAAAAGTGCATGCTCCACTTCTTCTAATTTATGGAACTGCTGACACAGTAACACCTCTGGCCGATGCTCAAGAGTTGCAAACCACGCTTCAGAGTATGGGTGCTCCAGTTGAATTATACAGTTACGAGGGATTGGGTCACGCCTTTGCGAACCCATCAAACGCAGGACACGATAAAAACGCAACACGTGATGCTTGGGATAAGACTTTACTTTTCCTTGCTAAACAGCTCAATTAAGGTATGTTGGATAAATTCGCATTAGCTAGTCGAATTAAGCGATAGACTATTCGCAGGCCTTAAATGTGCTTAAACTGCGCACACCATAAGAGTAAGGTTTTTGAGTACGGTTGTAACACTGTACCGAATGAGACGGGGATTTCCACACCGTGCGGACTTAATTGAACTGCACAAGACACTTCGTGAGAATAGAGATGAGCTTGTAAAAATATTAAGTGTATACAAGGCTGCGACTCAAGAGGCGTCCGTAGTACGTAGCACGCTCACACCTGAAGACATTCCTTTATTTGTACCAGAAGTACATTCTGTAGTTTCCGAGACGCTGAATATAGAGCATATACCAGCTTATACTGTGACGCTTTCAGGAAATACGCTTAGTCACTTTTGGAATGGTGAAACACTGTCGCTTAAACGTAGGCGGTTTGGTTTTCTCGATATCTTTAGCACACCTGAACATACATATACAGTCATGTCTACTTATGCGCACCCGGGCTCGGTCACCATAGCTAATTTACTATCGCCGACCCAGTTGCCTGGCTCTTTCGGCCACGAGCTCGCACATCATGTTACGCTACATTCGCCGGCTAACTGGTCTGTTCTGCATCCTCTAAGTGAGGGTATCGCTCGTTGGACTGAAATCGCTGTCGCGAATGCGTTTGAACAAAAGGGTTTTACTGGCGCTTCATTACGCTCATGCAAGCATTTAGTTCAAGACCTTGAATATGCAGTGTCTTGCGCAAATAAAGAGTCTTGCACATTTAACACGGAAGCTCGCTATGCGCTTGGAGTTGGCGCCGTGGCTCTTGCACGTGAGCGAGATCCCAGTATTCTGCCGAAATTAGTGAGTGTTGGTCCGGAAGCACTCTCGCGAGTAATCTGATAGCTCTCGCTATTTCTTGGTATTTTGTATATTAATTGCGATAAACTAATAATTGTAATTACTTCTTCGGCAAGTCAAGACCAATATGCAATTCTTTGAGTTGCTTTGCGTCAAGGACGTCTGGCGAGCCGTCCATTGGGTTTGCTGCGTTCTTGTTCTTCGGGAACGCTATGACTTCACGAATATCGTTTCCACCGAGCATTAAAGCAATCAATCTATCAACGCCGGGCGCCATACCGCCGTGTGGGGGCGCGCCGTATTCCATAGCATCAATGAAGAAGCCGAACTTGTGCGCAAGTTGCTCTTTAGTGAAGCCTACCACTTTCATTACGCGCTCTTGAATGTCGCCGCGGTGGATTCTGATAGAGCCTGACGCTACTTCGATGCCGTTCAAAACCATGTCGTAACACTTCGCGCGCACGCGACCAGGATCTGATTCAAGGAAGTCCATGTCTTGATCGTGCGGCATTGTAAACATGTGGTGCGCCGCTTCCCAGCGGTTCTCTTCATCATTTCGCTCAAACAATGGGAAGTCAATAACATAGCAGAATTTGAACACTGCAGGGTCGCGTAGTCCCAGGTCTTCGCCAAGCTTGTTGCGAAGTCGCATCATAACATCGTTGCAGCCTTTGAACGAACCTGCAAGGAACATTAAGGTAGTGCCTGGCTCTGCGCCAGTTCTGTCGAGAAGCATCTTCTGCACTTCAGGTTGGAAGTACTTTGCGATGTTGCCATCGAGGCCAGATTCTGTAACGCGAAGCCACGCCATGCCTTTTGCGCCGTTTTCTTGACAGAATTTGATGTAGTTGTCAAGTTCAGTGCGAGTGAAATCTTTTGGTGGATTAATTACTTTGATAATGCCTTTTTGTTCAGCTACGGTCTTGAATACTTGGAAGTCGCTCTTTAGCGCGATGTCGGTAACTGTCCATGATCTCATGTCGAAGCGCAGGTCTGGCTTGTCACACGAGTACTTCTCCATGCTCTCTTCCCAGGTGATGCGCTGGAATGGAAGTGGAATGTCAACATTAATGCCGCCTTTGAACATTGCTTTCATTGAGCCTTCAAGCATGGTGAGTACGTCTTCTTGGTCGACGAAACTCATTTCTACGTCAATCTGTGTAAACTCTGGTTGTCTGTCTGTGCGCAAGTCTTCATCGCGTAAGCACTTTGCAATTTGGACGTATCTATCGCAGCCTCCAACCATTAGCAGTTGCTTGTAAATCTGCGGGCTCTGCGGGAGCGCATAGAATTTACCTGGGTTTACGCGGCTTGGTACTACGTAGTCGCGCGCGCCTTCAGGCGTGCTCTTCATTAGTAGCGGGGTTTCGATTTCACGAAAACCATGTTCTGCAAAGTATTTGCGCACTGCGAGAAGCGAGTCGTGTCGTACAGTCAGGTTGCGTTGCATCTGTGCGCGGCGTAGGTCCATGTATCTGTACGTTAAGCGCAAGTCTTCGTTTGCTGGAGCTTCGTCGAGTTCAAACGGCGGAGTCTTTGATTTACTTAGAACTGTAAGCTTGTCAACAAAAAGTTCAATCTCGCCCGTTCCTAGGTTTGCGTTCGCCATGCCGTCTTTACGGGTGCGAACTGTACCAGTAACTTTAATGCAGTCTTCGCGGCGCAGTTCGTTTGCAACTGCGTGCACGTCAGCATTGTGACCTGGCTCGAACACGATCTGCGTGATGCCGAAACGGTCGCGTAAGTCGATGAAAACTACGCCTCCGTGGTCGCGGCGAACGTGGACCCAACCGCACAGCGTAGCGCTTGCGCTGACGCTATTATTGCGCAGCTCGCCACAAGTGTGAGTGCGCATTGTTGTCGTCAGAGCTGAGCTCGCGTGCTGGTGAGATGTCATATAGTGTGATGGACACAGTAACTGTTTTTAAAAGTAGCTTTGCGGGTATATAAACAGAAGTAAGGCACACCTATTTTTTGCGGTTAATTCTACTTCACAAACTTCTCAAATTGCCCGAGCGCGGAGAACAAGCGCTCTTCATGGAACGCAGGTGCCATGATTTGCAATCCAATTGGAATGCCATCGATGCGCGTGCAAGGCACTGATCCTGCGCAGATGCCTGCTAGGTTTGCTGGAATAGTATATGCGTCCGCAGCATACTCGTCGGCTGCGCTTACAGCGTCGCCGATGCGATGAGGTAAGCTTGGTGTAATTGGCGAAATTATTACGTCACAATCTTTGAATGCGCGATTAAAGTCAGCAGCAATCGCTTGCTTTACCGCGAGCGCCTTGCGATAGTATTGTCCGTCAAACTCAGCTCTACTAATTAATCGGCCGCCGAGAACGCGTCGCAAGGCTTCTTCTCCAGCCGCATCTTCAAACTTCAAACCAAACTTGCGGCCATCATATTTGCGAGTTGCGCTGTAAAACTCAGTATAAACAATTGGGTAATATGTTTGTACTGCAAGCTTAACATGGCTCAGTGTTATTGGAACAATAGTTGAATGCGTTTTATCGCAGAACTCCTTGACACGCAGCATGATCGCATCGTAAATGCGTTTGTCAGTACACAGCGCTTCAAATTCTTTTGCAATGCCAATTCGTAATCGCGCTTGTGGCGGATCGAGATATGAGCCAACTGGTGCATCAATAGTTGAAGGATCATTCTCACTGTGTCCATCAATTACGCTGTGCATTAGTGCCGCGCCGTACACATCAGGACTTAGAGCGCCAACTTGATCTAGGCTCATGGACAAGTCAAGTAGGCCGTGGCGCGACACGCGGCCATAGCTTGGCTTAATGCCAACAAGGTTGCAGTGACTTGCAGGATTACGAATTGAGCCCCCTGTGTCGGTGCCGAGCGCTATGTCACAAAAGCCGGCCGCAACGGAAGCTGCGGAGCCTGAGGATGAGCCGCCAGGAACTCTACCTGGCGCTGCGGGGTTTTGCGTTGGTCCAAACGCGCTGTGCTCGCCTGAAATGCCGCACGCGAATTCGTCCATGTTAGTCATGCCAATAATTATTCCGTCTGCTGCGCGCACACGTGCAATAACATCAGCGTCAAAGGTTCCAGTGTAATGTTCGAGCACACGGCTCGCGGCAGTGATTGGCAGACCTTCAACGCTAATGCAACTCTTCACTGCAATAACAAGTCCTGCGAGTGGTCCAAGTTTCTCGCCCGCTTTCTTTTTACGGTCCAAAATGCGCGCGTGGTCTAGCGCGTCTCCACTTAGAAATAGAATTGCGTTTACGTGCGGATTCTCTTTTCGAAATGAATCTAGGAATGCGTGAACGCGCTCTTCCGCGGTGACTTTGCCACTTGCAAAATCTGCTAGCGCATCTTTTGTTTTGCTACTGCTTATCTTAGAGAGCGCAGCAACTGGTGCTGCCGTATTTTTCACCATTTCTTACGCTCCATTATGAGTTCGTCATCTTTGACATTCGGCGCATTTGCAAAGAACGCACTTCGGAATCTTGTTGCTTGCGCGCTTGCTTTTCCTTCGCGCGCTTGGTGCTCAATACCGTCGCGCTTCATGCCGAAGTCTTTTGGCGTTTCAATTGAGCCTAGTTCGACTAGGAACGCGTCCATGATTTGTTTTGCTTGCGCTTCGACTTTTGCTGTGTCAATTACTGGCTTTACATGCGCCTTAGGTGCGCCGTTTGGTTTTGCAGTTGTCATTGTACGTTCAACTCCTCTTTAATTAGCGCTTGAACAACTGCGGGATCCGCGCTCTTGCCCTGCGCTTTAAGTGCGCTAAGCACGTGGCCAACAATTGCGTTAATGGCTTTCATGTTGCCGCCCTTAACGTCGCTTGCAGCTTCTGGTTTAGCTAGTATCGCTGCTTTTACTAGTGGCAAGAGAGCCGAGTCGGATTGTTTATTACTGTGTGCGTGCTTAAGTGCATGTTGCACGCGCGCGATACTCTCTCCAGTGTTTTCACCAACTTCCTTTAGCAGCGCCTTCATAGTAAGATTATCGATGTCCCGCCTATGTTGTGCGTGGAATAAATCGCGTAGTGTTGGCACACTTACTAGGTGCTGCTCAAAGCGCTCAAACGGAATTAGTGGTTTATTATCGCCACTTGCAGCGTCGAACGCGACTGCACGTACTTCGTTATTGAACCTGTCAGCAATAAATACAAATAATTCTGCAGGAAGTCCTTCGGTAACAGCTTCTGCATAGTTTGCATAAACTAAGTTGCTCGCGAGCTTGGTGGCTGCGTCTTCAGTAATGCCGCGTCCAACATATTTGCGCTGCTTTTGGTCAGGTCGCTCAGGCAGCTTAGTTTTGATAGGAGTAATAATTTCGTCAGTAATTTCGATTACTGGCAAGTCAGGATCTGGAATGAATGCGTAGTCAAGCGCAGTTTCTTTTGAGCGCATGAACAGTGTGGTTCCGCTAGTTTCATCCCATGCGCGCGTTTGTTGCGTGCGGTCTTCGCGCTTCTGCGCGTTCTGGCGTACTATTTCATGCGCAATTGCGCGCTCGATTGCAGTGAATGAATTCACGTTCTTAACCTCGGTGCGAATGAAGTCTGGCGCGACTGAAACGTTCACGTCACACTTTACGCCGAGCTCGCGCCGCACTGCTTTCAAATAGCCTAGCGCGACCATTAGCGACTCGAGCCACTCCCTTGCGTGCGCAGCCGAAGTGAACTCTGGCTTAGTCACTATCTCGCACAGTGGATAGCCAGAGCGATTGTAGTCTACTCCGCCGCTGACAGGATCCCAGCGTGCAGGGTCTTCCTCTAAGTGAATCTCTTCGATGCCGACGCCGAGAAAACTACCATGTAAGCCAACTGGTTGCGAGTACGCGCCACTCATGGTTTTCTGATAACCGTTTGGTAAGTCTGGCCAGCTGTAATGCTTACGCTGCCACATAAGCTGCGGATTTAATTTGCATTCAAGGAACAGTGCAATACGTAGAATTGCGTCAATTGCTTCTCTGTTCGGAAGCATTGGCTTCGCGCCGGGTTGGCCAGTGCATACAGGGCAAATTCTTGTGTTTGGCTCGCCTGGCTCGAGTGAGCAGTTGCAGAAGAGCTTAGCTTTGTTTAGCACGTCAAGGTAGCCGTGAATCTCAAGGCCAATCATAACCTGCCGCTCACCGCCGGTTTTCTGTGCTTCCATGCACGGGCAAACCCGCCCTATGTTTAAATAGTTTCGGACTGTCGGAACAGTATTAAAGAGGGGCGTGTGAGCAGCACTATGCAACCGTCCCTTCTCGATAAATTACCAGTAACGCGCATTCGCGCGCTGATTGTTGAAGCAGACTCGCTCTCGCAAGAAATTGCGGCAGCGCGTGAACAAGTAAAGCCGACAATTTCCGACGCGGATCTTAAAATTATAATTGAAAAGTATGAGCGAGTGTCCGTTGCGCTGAGTATTGCGCGCTCGTGGTCAGACGCAAGGTATAGCATTTCACAAAAGGATGAAACTGCGGCCGCGCTCGAGAGTGAAACATCGGCGGCAGTAACAACACTTGCCGAGCGAACACTCTACCTAACAATTGCGCTCAAGACTTGGCCGTCGCAGCGTTTACAAAGCGCAGGTAAAGCATTACCAAGGTACAAGCAATTCTTCCACGAACTGGTATTAGCAAAAGCGCACAGTCTCACTGAACCGGAAGAGCGTGTGCTATTAATTAGCGAAGAGCACGGCGGGGAAGCGCTCGGAACTATCTATGACCTTCTAACAAACAGTTTTAGATTTAATTTCAAATTCGAAGGAAAAGAATTAACGCTAACAAGAAGCGAGCTCTCACAGTATTACAGCCACAAGGATCATGCAGTTAGAAAAGCCGCGCAAGACGCGCTCGCACAGCCGTTCCTGCAGCACAAGGATACCCTCGGTGAATTATATCGTGCAGTTGCTGGCGGCTATCGCGCCGGGAGCACAAAGCTAAGAAAATTCGAGAAGCCAATCGACGCGCGTCACTATGGCAACATGATTCCTCATGAAGCGTACGACGCACTCCTACGTGTGTGCAATCGCAATCGCGGAATTTTCCAGCGCTATGTTGAGCGCAAAGCGCAAATTCTGAAATTAGAAAAATTTACTCGTTATGATTTCATGGCGCCGGTGCCAGGCATACCAGAAAACATTTCTTATGAAGATGCAATGAAGCGCGTCCTTGCGGCGTTCGACGGATTCGCGCCATGGTTTGGGGACGGCGCGCGCGAAATAATTGCGGCAGGACATCTTGACGCATTCCCTAGGGACGGTAAGCGTCCTGGCGCGTGCTGCTATCCTATTGCGCCAGGCGAAACGCCAATAGTACTAACAAACTTCCAAGGTACGTGGGATGATGTGTCAACGCTTGCGCATGAGCTCGGTCACGCAGTTCACGACATTCAAACAAACGATCTAAGTGTACTAACTTCGCATCCTCCTCTTGTGCTTGCAGAGAGCGCGAGTACGTTCGGTGAATATTTGCTCTTCCTTGAAACTTTGAAGCACTCAACCAATGAACAGGCAATCGCACTACTTTGTGCGCGGCTTGACGATATGCTCCTAACTATTGTAAATCAAATACGCATTACGCGCTTTGAAGTAGAAGCACAGACTCTCTTGGAAGCGCACGCACCAACGTCCGAGCTTGACGCGCTCTGGGCGCGCCTTGCAAAAGAAGACTTTCCAAACATTGAGTGGCCCGAGTCCATGGCATTGTGGCGCGCGAGCCCACACATTCACCACTCGCCATTTTATTGCTACAGCTACGCGTTTGGAATTTTGCTGGTGTGCGCGCTAGTTCGGCGCCGCGCAGAGCCGGGCTTCTCGGACCGAGTAAAGGCGCTTCTGTCCGCTGGTGGAAACGCGATGCCAGCAGACCTTCTCAAAGCGCAAGGCATCGACCTCACCCAGGAGAAGGTCTGGGAAGACGGTTTCGCGACTATTAATGAGCTCGTTTTGGAGCTCGAAAATAGGCTCAAGGCTTATAAATAGCCTGAGGTTCCGTAGGGTATGCAACACTCCCATGAACTTAGAGTGCCAAGAGACCGTATTGCGGTACTTATTGGTAGCGATGGTGAGACTAAAAAGCGCCTAGAAGTAGAACTAGGAGTTAAACTTCAAGTAGACAGCAAGGAAGGAGACATCACGCTCTTCGGCGATGACGCAATTATGCTGTATACTGGAAAGGAGATCGTGCGCGCAGTTTCACGCGGTTTCAATCCGGAAACAGCGCTTCTGCTGCTCAAAACAGATTACGCGTTTGAACTTATTGACTTAAGCGACTATTCAAAGCACCAAAATCACCAGCAACGCCTAAAGGGTCGCATTATTGGCTCGCAAGGTAAGACGCGCCACATTATTGAGGAAGCAACGGAAGGCTTCGTGTGCGTTTACGGAAAAACCATCGGAGTCATTGCGCCAGTTGAAAACATTACAACAGCAAAGCAAGCAATTCACAACTTGCTTAGTGGCTCTCCGCACTCGTCAGTTTACCGCTGGCTTGACAAGAAGCGCCGCGAACTCAAGCGCGAGCAAGCGCTCGGCGCACTTGAAACTCGGCCTCGCGGCGAGTACTAATAATATCTGCGAAGCAGTTTTAAATCGCTCTAAAGTTGTAGCTATATGTTCTGGATTATCTTCGCGCTAGCGTCGGCGGTCGCAATAGCCGGATATCGTGTGACGACGCGCCACATAATGAAGAGCCACAGTCCGTGGGCTTATGCACTAATGGTGAATTTAATTGGTGCAGCTTACACCGCACCATTACTGATAGCTGATTTGGGCGAGCCGTTGCCGACTACTGTTTGGCCGTGGCTGCTGGTTGCTATAGCTGCTGCGTTGTGGGCAACAATAATGGTTGTCGCGTTCACTACGATGAAACTGCTTCCAGTGTCGCGCCGTGAGCAAATTAGTCAAGTCGAAGTACTATTCGTGCTTTGTTTCGGCCTGCTATTCTTGAAAGAATCTATGACTTGGACAAAAGGAATTGGCGTCGCGTTTGTTATTGGCGGTGCGCTCGTTGCCGCGATGGGTCGAAGCGCAATTTACAACGGTTGGAAGTCGAAGGGTGTTATTCTTACTGTGCTTGTAGCTGCCCTTTACGCCTTAGTCGCTATTGTTGATAAAGCCGCGCTTCAATATTTTCCAACGGGTATGTACACCTTCCTTGAATATTTATTGCCTGGCTTAATTCTTGCTTTTGGTTTAACACGCAAGAAGGCATGGCACGAAACAAAGCACCTAATTTCGCACAAAGGTTGGCCGCTCCTTGGCGCAACCGCACTCTCAGTAACTGGCTACTACTTAGCGCTGCGCGCGTATGACTTAGCCGACGCAAGTATTGTTTACACTGTACTCAAAATGTCGACGATTGTTGCAGTTATTGGTGGCTTAGTTTTCTTCCGCGAAGAGCGCGTGCATATCAAACGCAAACTCATTGCCGCAGTTCTAGTTGTTATCGGTGCAATTATTATTGCTGGTGGATCGTTCTTCGTATAGTTGCATACCGAAGGTTTTTTTAGCTAGCGATTTATTCAATATGCATGGCCAAAAAGCAAGTGCGCGCCGTCGCGGCAAAAAAAGCAGCATCACCGAAAACGAGCAAAGCAGCTAAGCCTGATCGCAAACAATTTATGACGGCGCTCCTACTGTCTATTTTTGTCGGCGGGCTTGGCGTAGATCGATTCTACCTCGGTTACATTGGTCTTGGTATTCTCAAGCTAATTACGCTTGGTGGATGCGGCATATGGTGGATAATTGATTTGATTCTAATTGCTACCAAGCAAATGCGCGCCGCTGACGGCTCTGAGCTAGAAGGCAATTAAAAAAAGATGACTGTGAGTGCGGAGTGGCGGCCTCTTATTCACGAAGCGCTAACCTTAGGAACGCCGCGAGGTAGGCTAAGTGTATTCATACCGGTTATCGTCACGCTAGCACTCATTCCGGTTGCGTGGCTTGAGCGCACACTTCCTCCGCTGTCTATTTGTAACGCGCTTCTTGGTAGCAACTGCTGGTCTGTGGGTATCACGCGCGGCATATCTTCAATATTAAAAGGGCAGTATGCACAGGCTTGGCACTATAACCCATTAGCCTACGTTGCGCTAATAATTATGCTTGGAATAGTTACTTTTGACGCGTTTGGAGCAGTCCAAACGCGGTTTGCGCGGGAGAAAACATAAAAAGCATTGGCTCGCGGCGTTGCTTACGTATGACAAAAGCGGACGAGTTAGCAAAAAAGCAGCGCGACATTAGCGTTTCAGAGTTTTTCGAGAAGAACCGACACATGCTCGGTTTTGACAATCCAAGAAAAGCACTTCTTACCGCCGTCAAAGAAGCAGTGGACAACAGTCTCGATGCATGCGAAGAAGCTGAGATTCTTCCTGAAATTGAAGTTCAAGTTATTGATATGGGGTCGGACAGGTTCCGAGTTGTAATCGAAGACAACGGTCCTGGCATAGTTCCAAAGCAAATTCCTAAAATTTTTGCAAAGCTACTCTACGGTTCTAAGTTTCACTCGCGCAAACAAAGTCGTGGTCAGCAAGGTATTGGTATTTCTGCAACAGTCATGTACGCGCAGCTTACTACTGGTAAGCCAGCAAAGATTCTAAGTAAGCACGATCCAAAAGGCCAAGCTACCTACATGGAGCTGAAGCTTGATACTGCGCATAACGAACCTCAAATTGTTACGCAATCCGAAAAACCGTGGTCAAAGGAAACCGGGACTCGAATCGAGGTAGAGTTAACTGGCGCTTATCAGAAAGGAAAAACTTCCGTCGATGAGTACATCAAGGAAGTCGCAATAGTTAACCCGCACCTACAAATGGTATATGTTAATCCCAAAGCGGAACAATATGTTTTTCCTCGCGTTGTTGATTCTCTTCCAAAGCTACCGAAAGAAATCAAACCGCACCCTTACGGCATTGAACTTGGTATGATGCTCAAAATGCTTCAACTTGCCGACGATCGCACGCTTCGCAGCTTCTTACAGAACAGTTTCTCGCGCGTAACTGCGCAGGTTGCTGATGAGCTTCTCGCGAACAGCAAGCTCTCTGGTGAGATGAAGCCAAAGGATGTTCAGCACCATCAAGTCGAGCTTCTAATGAAAGGCATTGAAGCCACAAAAATAATGGCGCCGCCTACTGACTGCCTCGCGCCACTTGGTGATGAGCTTCTTGTCAAAGGACTCAAGAAGGAAGTCCAGGCAGAGTTTTACGCTTCGGTTTCGCGCTCGCCAGCAGTATATCGTGGTAATCCATTCGTGATTGAAGTTGCTATTGCTTACGGCGGTCAGATTCCGCCAGAAGGGCAAGTTAACATTATGCGTTTCGCAAATAAAGTACCGCTTCTCTACCAGCCTGGTGCATGTGCGATTACAAAAGCCATACAAGAGACTAGCTGGAAAACCTACGGTCTTGGGCAGAGCGGAGAGAGCCTTCCAACTGGAGCGGCCGTAATCGTTGTACACATGGCGTCGATTTGGGTGCCATTCACTTCGGAAGCAAAGGAAGCAATTGCACACTACGAAGACATAATCAAAGAAATGAAGCTGGCGCTGCAGGAAGCCGGCCGTCAACTTGCAAAGTACACTTCTAAGAAAAACAAGATGCAGTCGCAACTCGCGCGCGCAAATCTGTTTGAGCGTTACATGCCAGAAGTAGTACACAGTTTGTCACAGCTCGCGAATACGGATCCAAAGCATCTCAAGGAAGCGTTTGAAAAAATGATTCACCGTTCTGAAATTCAAGAAGCAATTCACGGTTTGAAAGCTGAGAATGATGAGTACGATGCCGACTTCGCATCGATTGGTAAGGATGATGATGACGAGGAAGAAAGTGAGGATGGTGAGGGAGAGGGTGGCGAGAAGAAAGTGAAGAAGAAAGTGGCTAAGAAAGCCGCTAAGACTCCTGATAAGAAGGAGAAATCAAAGACAGTAAAGCAAGAAGACGTGCCTGAGAAACCAGATGCACCACACAAAACGACGAAGCAAGCAACGCTTGGGGAGGCACAGAAATGACTACTAAACAAGTAAACCCGGACATTGCTAAGCTTGAGGACTTCGGCAAAGGTCTTGTCGGACAAATTGAGCGCGGACAAAATCCGACTATTCAGTTAACTGTAAGGTCGCTTAGCAACGTCGAATACGACGCAAAAACAAAGAAGCTTCAAATCGGCGACAAGCAAGCAGAGCGAAGTTTCTTCAACGTTGCGCACGCAAGAAAATTCCTGCAAACCATTGAAGTTGCAAGAATCAGTAAAGAACTTCTTGAAGCTGACAAAAACGCAAGCTTGCGAGACGTCTTCTACATGGCGAAGCGCACCATCCCCGGAACTAATGTTAACGTCGTCGACGAGCAGAAAGAATCCGACAAAGCAATTGAAGACTTAGAAATAATCATGACGCTATCGCGTGAGCGTTTACACATCAACGCGAACAAGATGGGTTCTGTTGCAGGTAAAGTAATCATCGAAGACCGCGGCGACACCATCGACTGGTCAAAGCTTGGTAGCGGCGGTTGGTCCATCCCCTCAAACGTCGAGAGTATCCAGTTCAAGAAAGTCGAAGCGAAGTATATCATTTACATGGAAAAGGCTGCTATCTGGGAAAGATTGCACGAAGACAAGTTCTGGCAGAAGCAAGAATGCATTATCATGTCCTCGCAAGGACAAACCACTCGTGGTATTCGTCGATTGCTACAGCGCCTCGTAACGGAATACAAAATCCCTGTGTACGTGCTCGCAGACAACGACCCATACGGATTTTACATTTACTCCGTCATCAAGTATGGTTCAATTACGCTTGCGCACATGAGTGAAGAGATGGCGATCCCATCGGTACGCTTCCTCGGCATTACTTGCGACGACATCGAACAGTATGGACTCAAGCGTCACTACATCAAGCTCACTGAGCAAGACACGGCGCGCCTTAAACAAATCCAAGAGTATGATTGGTTCAAGAACAACAAGGCTTGGCAACGCCAATTCAACATGATGATTAAGGCCGGAGCAAAAGCAGAAATCCAAGCGCTCTCGTCACGCGGTATAACATTCATCAGCGACACATATCTGCCAGAGAAAATCAAGGGCCTTAGGTTCTTAGATTAAATGAAACTATTTTCAATTCAAGTTGGATTGCCGAAAACAATCGAGTTCAACGGTAGAGTAATAGTTACTAGTATCTACAAGGAGCCCGTTACAGGGCCTGTGATGCTTCGCACATATAATCTTGAAGGCGATGGACAAGCGGACTTAACAGTGCACGGCGGCCGCGATAAGGCTGTATACGGTTATGGTCTCGATGCATATGCGTGGTGGGTAGCAAATAGGCCTCAAGATGAATATCCCTCTGGTGCATTTGGAGAAAATCTAACTTTTAATTCGCTGCCAGAAAACCAAATTCATATTGGTGACACCTACTCATTAGGTGATGCAATTGTCCAAGTGTCTGAGCCGAGATTTCCTTGTTACAAACTGAATGCAAAGTTTGCAGACAAAACAATGGGTAAAACATTTATGCAATCACAGCATTCCGGCGTCTATTTTCGTGTTCTTAAGGAAGGTAAAATAGGAGTTAATGACGAGCTTAAATTAATGCGGCGTGACGAGCATTCACCTACTGTGCAGCACGCGTTTCTTAATCGTCCGGTTAAGCCTTCCGCTTAACATCATTATTTGTTATATGAGCTGCGCGCGCTTCAGCATACGCTGCAAGCACACCTTTAATGTAGCGCTCTGTACTGAATTG
Source organism: Candidatus Woesearchaeota archaeon (assembly GCA_043771635.1). Classification (GTDB taxonomy): domain Archaea; phylum Nanobdellota; class Nanobdellia; order Woesearchaeales; family SKIA01; genus JAYVHA01. Next base: position 56,883 of record JAYVHA010000011.1, on the reverse strand, counting down.
TTTTGCGTAAGCAAGTCCTGCGCGGTGCTGCTTATCCCATTGTTTATTATTATTCCAAAGCGTTTTGATGGCTTTGGCAATTGCCGCTGCATTAAGCGGATCCTTAACAAGAATACTGTGGGGGCCTGCGCTCTCGGGCACGCCGCCTACGTCGCTACCAACCACAGGTGTGCCTGCCGCTTGCGCTTCTACAAACGCTATGCCGAAGCCTTCTGCGCGGGCGTCACGAACACGCGGGCACAGCGCAAACACGCGGGCTTTTCCGAGTAATTCCCGTTTACGCGCTTCTGTGGCCCAGCCTGTGAAAAGTATTTTGCCGGGTGCTGTTTTCCTTGCAAGGGCCTCGAGCATATTACGTTCCGGTCCGTCTCCAATAATGGTTAGGGTTGCGTCAGGCGTCTCATGCATAAGTAGTCCGAATGCACGAATCAGAGTGTCAATATTTTTTCTGCTATCGAGGCGCGCCACTGTTACAATGCTTGTGTGGCGAGAAGCTCTTGTCGGTACAGAATATCCCTCGCAATCAACTGCTGGATGAAGTACGCGAATTTTTCTTACACTATTAGGTGCAAGTGCTGCAAAAAGGCTGGCTCCATAGTGACTTGTACAGATTATTATGTCTGCACGCTCTGCGCAAATTCGTAGTGGCGCTCCTTCAATTATTTCTTCCGCGTGTGCTTGCAATACTACAGGCGTTTCAATTGGTATGGCATACAGTGCAGAGTAATTTTCTATGGTCAGAATATGAATTAGCTGCGCATGAAAGTGTTCATACAGAGTCTTTGTTTTACGATACACATAGTTATGATATATCATTTATCTGTATCCTGTTTGACTAAAAATAATTAATGGGTTAAGTGCTCGCATACCGAAAGTTTCATTCCAGGTTGATTTCGTCCAGAAAAAGTCGCGAAGTTTGACTTGCTTAGGGAGTGATATTGAGTTCGGGTCTACGTTAAGTAAATCGACCGTATGTTTGTTGTGGTGTAAACCGCGTTCTATGTCAACTGCAACTTTTTGGATTCCGCCCCATGGTGGTGGGTAGTGTTTCGTTACCAGTAGCACGCGCATGAGCGCTTTTGGAAAGCTTCGCCTTAAATGTGTGGTGTTCCGAGTGGCGCCTTTGACGGTTCACCACAATCAACTATTATGTGCTCTTTAAGTGCGGCGAGATTAGTAAAGTGCCATTCGAGTCCATAGCCGATTGTTCCCGAACCGGTTTGAATAGGTTCCTTAGAGGTACACTGTGGGTCTACCAGGACTTCGCAAGGCATGAGCATTGGCGCACACTCGTGCGGTTCAAAGCCGATACCACGCAGCTCATCCGGGCTTAAGGGTCCCACGTCCATTCCGTAGTGCGCCTTGAGTTTTTTGTACGAGACTCGTTGCAGAAATGGAACCATGGCTGCAAAAATAATTCCGTCTTTGCGTTTGAAGCATATAGTTTTGCACACGCGGTCGTTACGGTCCTCTTGCGGCACTTCGCGGTACCACATTCCGTGCTGCGCAAGTAGTTTACCTGCGCGAGTTACTGGCTGTTGCATTATACCAGGGTTGCAGAACGTTATTAAATAGTTCCCGGTCGCGTCTCTTGTGAATTGTGACAATTGCGGAAACATCATTCGTTTTCCTATCAAAGACGCCCGCGTATCGCGCACAAGTCATTCCTATGAGATTACTGTCAAATACTATTGCGAATTGTGTTTTCCTAAGTTCAAGTCGGAGTATGATCCGTACGGGCGAAGCACTCGAAAAGCGTAGCTTTTCGGCGCATAAATTCCTAAGAATTTATTGCACAAAGAAGTCGTAGATTTCAGGTGCATAAATTCCTAAGAATTTATTGGACGCTAAATTAGTAAGTCTAAACGGAGCAAATTGTTTGCATATAGGAGTGGTTTTGGATTGTTTTCCGCTTTCTTTCCGCACCTCAAAAATTCTTTTCACTAGGGCGTCTATTCGTACACAAAACATATAGCTTGCCTTGCCAGTAAATTATAATGGTTGATTGCACTTGTGGACATTCGCAGGAACTGCATTTGATGGGTTCGGCTGCATGCACTTATCCTGTGCGCAGGACAGTTATGCCGAATGATAATTCGCAGGCCAAATGTACTTGTAGACAGTTTGTTCCTCAAAAGCGTATGATTTAGTATTGATTTACAAGTACTATAAGTTCCTCAGTGCCGGTTTTAAGTTTGTTTAGATTTGTATATTCTTGCGGGAGTCTCGCTGTTGCTCGAGCTCCTAAGAAAATATTAAGCACCATCCCGGATTCGAACCGGGGAATGACCGCTCTGCAGGCAGTTGCCTTACCGCTTGGCTAATGGTGCGTAATTGTTGTGCTTTTTGCACGCGGTACAGTTGCGAACTGCGAACTCCATATAAATGCTATTGTCTGATTCAAAACAATCAACTATCTATATTTACTATATAGTAAATACGTTGTATATTCGTGTGTAACATTTGATTTGTCGTCAGTAAAAAATATGCTAATTGTTGGCGTGCGTATTTTTTCTATATGCTTATTTTATGGTATCGAAACGAACCTGGGGATAACAGAAATTATTATTTCTGAACCCCCAGCTTTTACGAACCTGGGGGCATACCGAAGCTGCGCTTCTGTGCCTCCAGTTTCATTTTCTACGAAAACGAACCTGGGGGGATTTGAACCCCCGACCCTCGGATTAGAAGTCCGATGCTCTATCCAGGCTGAGCTACAAGTCCGGATACGAATTCGCACTGAACTATTTAAACAGAATCCTCCCGAACCAAATCTTTATATAGTTCCAGCTGTATTTAATCAGTAATTCAGAAACGCCGTCTACGATGCAGCGAATGATTCTGAATATCAGAAATAATTTTGGTTCGGCGATTCTCCCCCACGCCGCCGAACCACCCTTTCAATTTCGCTGCCATGAAAAAGTTCCCGAAACTAATCCAGACGGACGCACGTGGTCAGCTTGTAATTCCTAAAGAAATTCGCCGCGCGCTCGGAATAACTGATGGTACGGGTTTTTGGGCGTATGCAATAGAAAAAGAAGGCATCTTTCTAAAGAAAATAGATGCACCTGCTCTAGCGGAGCACGTAGAACTGGATGAAATTAAACAGCACGCCTCAAAAATAATGGTTGACACAAAACATCTTGATGTTGCTGTCAAGCGCTATCCAAAACGAAGCACTAGTGGCATGGAGGACGTTGCATGAACTACTCCAAAATCCTTCTCGCAATAATTCTTCTCGTAACTTGCAGCGCGCAAACATTTGCAGCAGTGTTTACTGATGACTCTGACACAGAATTCCAATACGGAAACGTTACGGAAGTAAACAGCACGAACAGTACTCTTTCACTACCTTTAGTGAACGGAACTAATTATAACGCAAGCGGGATTTACTATAGTCGGGTCTTCGACTTAGGAAGCAATCCGAGCACATCGATTGCCTGGTCTGTGTCGTCGCAAAGCGGCACAAGTATTCTCATTGCGACGCGCAGCGGCAACACAACGAATGCTGGCGCGAGTGGCTGGGGTGCGTGGAGCAGTAGCTATGCGACAAGCACTGGCAGCACGGTGACAAGCACGAGCTTGCGTTACTTGCAATATCGCATTACTTTCGCTGCAACAAACACAAGTAACACTGCAGTAATAAGTGAGGTTACTATTAACGCAACTGAATCTAACACAACGCTAACACACGGCAATGCGAACTTAACAGGCGCAACTAGCGGCAACTACAACTGGACCACAGCCGTCGGAACAACTTTAGCAATCACAAACGTCACTGCTCGCTACAAGTACAACAGCAGCGGCTCTTGGTCAACAGCGGTGGAACTTAATGCAACTACGGCGACTACATTCTCATTCATATTATCAGAACCGACGGGCGGTTGGGACACACTTGATACAACTACGTTATTCATTGACATTAACGCATCCGTAACTAATGGCTCGGTTGAAACAAATACGAACACCACGTTCGTGGAAATAATTGACTTCGTTAATACGCTGCCAGTTATTGACACTATTTCGAGTACAGGTGTTATGCAAAATGCTGCTCTGACTTTCACCATTACAGCAACAGACGCAGATACTAATCAGGTATTAACCTTTACAACTAATCAAACAGGCGCAACAATAACTGCTCTTACTAATTTAAGTGCAAGATTTAATTGGACTCCGAACGGGAGTCAGGTTGGCGTTTTCACAGTAAACATTACGGTAAACGATACTAACGGAACAAGCTCTACGTCATTCAATGTTACTGTAACTGACATAAATGATGTTCCAGAATTAGCAGCGCTGCCGACTATAACTGGTTATTATGGCGTCCGACAATTTTTCGAAGTAGTAGCGATCGACCTTGATACATATCAAAATTTATCATTTAGTATGAGTCCGGCAATATTCCGTTTTACTACTATGAATCGAAGCGTGAATAGCTCGACAGTCGTAGCAACCACAAGGTATGGATGGGCGAACGTCACGCCGCTTGATGATGCGCGCGGTGTTCGAAACGTTACTATAACTGTAGGTGACGGTACTGATCAAGCAAGCATAAATTCAACTATATCAATTGACTATTGCGGCGACGCGGTTTGTCAATCAACGTATGAATCCGCAACTACTTGTAAACTTGATTGTGTTGACAGCACGCCATTGCCTGGCATTGCGTTGATCGCCCCTGACCGTAATTGCGTAAATAGTAGTATGAAAGTGCAAGCATATGACGCGCAAGACAGATACACCTGCTACTATCAAGGCCGCGTCACGCAGGACTTAGCGTTGTGCAACCCTCTTGACGGCGTGGCCATAGAGGTGTATGCCACAAGTGATTCGTTGTTTACGCCGGCGGCGTCGCTTACAACTGATGCCAGCGGCGTTGCAAGCTTTACGCCATCTGCTCCTGGCCAGTACAGATTTATCGGCACAAAGGATGAATATCGTAACGCGACAATGTTGGTGATGGTGCGTGCGTGCGCGCAAGACATAGTGCTTTCCAACACCTCAATAATTGTGCCTCAGCCGCCTGCTTCAAAGCCCTCAATAAAAGAGGAGGATGCGCAAGAGGAAGAGCCTGCAATTACTGAGGCAGAGCAAAGTTTCCTTGCAATATTGTTCTTTTATCTTATTGCTCCGCTGCTAGCTGCAAGTCTACTTTATCTTGGTAACATATTCTATGACGTAAATAAGGATACATTACCTTGGCTACTTGCAGTTCGAATCTGGGGCTATGAGCAACGCTTGCGGTTTGAGCCACAACGCGCTTGGCTTGCGCAGAAAACAGCTCCAATAGTGGATCCAGTTATGGCGAGCCTTAGAAGCTTGTGGGGCGCAATCTCGCCAGTAATTATGCGCTATTACTCGCTTGCAATAGAAAGGCTCAAAAGCTTACGCAGGAAACCTTAGGTTATGATTACGCGCATTTTAGTCGACAAGGAGGGAAAGTACTTTTATCAGCTGGACGACGCGGACGTTTCCACTCATTTCGGTATAATTCGTGCGGACGCACTTGCTGCTGCTGCGGACGGTAGCACAGTTCTGAGCAACACTAATCAGGTGTTTACCGTAATCACACCTACTTGGCTTGACATTTACCGTCGATTAAAGCGAGGACCTCAGATTATGATGCTCAAAGATCTCGGCATTGTTTCCGCCGAGACTGGTATTGGTCCGGATTCAATTGTTGGCGACGCAGGAACTGGTTCGGGCGCTGCGGCATGTTACTTTGCGCGCATCGCAAAGCGTGTGTACAGCTATGATGTTGTGCCGGAGCATGTTGCGATTGGCGAAAAGAACGCAATACTTTTTGGTTACACTAATACCTCGTTTAAGGTGCATGACGTGTACGAGAGTATTCCATTGCCTGAGGAAGGCACCTACGACTTATTCCTTCTTGACAATCCTGAACCTTGGCGCGCTATTCCTCACCTAAGTGCAGTTAAAATTGGTGGCTGGATTGTTGGCTACTTACCAAGCATTAATCAGACTGCAGAATTCGTAAACGCAATTCTAGTAAATCCTAGTTTCCAGCACCGCAAAACTGTAGAAATAATCGAGCGTGACTGGGCGATTAAAGGCTTGAAAGTGCGTCCCTCAAGCGCTGCGCTAGGCCACACAGGTTTTCTTGTGTTTGTGCGCAGAATTGCTTAGGCAAGTTGTTCTCAGTGCGGAGAGAATCAAGTATTAAAACCCTTGATTACTAGATTCTATTATGATTCTAATCTATACGACGCATAAGTCCACTGCGGACGCGCAAAAAACAATTAAGCGCCTTCTAGAAAAGCAACTAATCGCGTGCGCGAACACTTTTCCAATTTCTTCAACCTACCGGTGGAAGGGTAAGCTAGTAAACGAAAAAGAAGTTGTGTCCTTACTGAAAACACGCGATCAGCTCTGGACTAACGTACATGATGAAATTCTTGCAAATCATCCATATGAAACTCCGTGTGTAATTAAGATTGCTGGCGACGCGAATATGGCTTACAACTTGTGGGTTAATCGTGAGACGGCTATGAGTGCTATCGGTGTTATGCACAGTGGCGCGGAAACTCCTAAAACTAAAGCTGCGTCCCGAACTACAACTCAGAAGCGCTAATTTTTTGTATTTTTAGTTTTAACATAGCGGTGAAGCAGCCATAATCCAAGCAGCGCTAGGCTGAACCACACTACTGCGACAAGTGCAAAAAACCAAATTGGAAAAGTTATAATTAACCAAGAGTCAGCAGGAAACTGCCAATTGCCCTGTGGGAAAAATGCTGCATGAAAAAAGCGGAACGTCCACGGAAATGGAATGAGCATTACGCATAGAGCCAGCATCATTGCAAACGCGCCGCGCGTCATGCCGGAATCGAGTCTTCGGTTATACCAGTAACTACCTACTGTGACAGCTGCGCTTAGTGATATTAGCAGCGCATCGCGTACAAGTTCGTGCACGTCCTGCATGTGCGCTCTCTCGGCGGCTGTTAGCCATGTCAATGCAGGCGCACCAATCACCATGTTAGAAACCACTGCTGGCTGATACGTTGCTGCGCCTAGTAATACTACAATAAGTGATAATGCGAGCGCGCAATACCACAAAGAGATTGTTGCAAGGCGACGCCACAGTAAAATAAAAATGTTTGCTTGAACTGGTTTACGTTGCTTCATTTCTCGAGAGTTGTTTTATGTGTCGCAATTAAATCCAACAAGCCAGGTGCAGGGTTATGCGCCGCAACTTGACCTAGTGTTAGCCACTCAAGTGCCTCGCTTTCATCACTCACTTCCGCTTCTGCTTCGCGAGGAACTGAACAAAAGAAAATGGCAGTAAGTACTTGTTTTGTGCCTCGCTCATCACTGTAGTTAACTGTGCTCGCAACATTTTCAAGAAAGACGAACTTGTCAATAGATAGTTTAGATTCCTCAAGAACTTCGCGGCGCACTGTTTGTTCAGGCGTCTCTCCCTGTTCACTCTTTCCACCTAGCAGTGCTAGCATTCCTGCATACAGTTTATTTGGCTTGCTCGGTCTACGCTCAAAACAAAAGCGTCCTGTGTCGAGAGCGCGCACAAATGCTTTTGCTGCCGTGACTTGTTTTGGTGTTATTGTAGTCATCCTGTATAGTACAGCTTGCCGCCGCTCTTTTGCTCTTTATCCTTAACGCTGCCTTCTTTGTTTATTCGTGGTCTTCGCGACTCTTCATCTCGGCGGAAGGTAATGTTCAGGTCTTGCAGGAATAAGTTCATCCCAGCTGCCATCGAGAACGGACCTTCTGCCTTTCCGCGCACGGCTGGCTCGCCAGTGAACACAATTAATCTGTCGCACAGGTAGTCGAGGAAAAGTAAGTCGTGGTCGACAACGATGCACGCCTTGCCGCGTAGGTCCATCATTTCACGGATAATTTTAGACATTCTAAGGCGTTGTTCAACGTCAAGGTATGCGGATGGCTCATCAAGCAAGTATAGGTCTGCACGCTCACCGAGGCACTTCGCGATTGCAACGCGTTGAAGTTGTCCTCCGGAGAGTTCTTCTAAGTTACGCTCGAGTAATTCATGCAGTTCGAGTGGCTTCATTAGTTGTTGTTCGTATTGGAGCGCATCGCCAAGATACTCTAATACTGAGGTGTTCGGTGGAACTGGAATGTATTGTGGTTTGTACGCAATAATCAACGCGCCGTGCTTCGTTGTTGCTTTAAGTTTTGCCAGTTCGCGAAGGAATGTTGTTTTGCCGATTCCGTTTTCTCCTAGTACGCCAATCACATCGTGCGCATTAATTACGCCTTCGCTTGCTTCGAAAGTGAACCCTGGATGCTCGATAGTTATTGGTGGCCAACGTACAAGTTCAGTGTCGCGCTCAACTTCATGAGGTGGCCGTGTATCAAAAGTAATGGCTTTATCTCGGAAACGTACATTTTCTTCTTTTAGATAACCGCCTAAGTAAACATTAATTCCATTCTTTGTACTCTTTGGTTGACTCACAATACCGTATGCATTTTCCTTTCCGTAGAGTATGTGAACTATGTCGGCTAGATAGTCCATTATTATGAGGTCGTGTTCAATTAGAATTATTGCACGCTCTTCATTACTTAATGCTTTAATTGCGCGGCTTGCTTTGATGCGCTGCTTAATATCCAAATAATTAGTAGGTTCGTCGAAACAAAGAACGCTGCCATCTTTGAGCATAGTTGCAGCGATTGCGACGCGTTGTAATTCTCCGCCTGATACTTTACTGACGTCGCGGTCAAGCACGCGCGTTAAGTCGAGGGACTGGGCAACAGCAGATAAATTGTCAACATTAATTTTTGAGAGTAATTCGCGTACTGTGCCGGTGTAGCTGCGCGCAATTTGTTCAACAAGTTGTGGTTTGTAAGCGATGCTGATTTTACCATCGCGCAGTCGCTCAAAGAATATTTGCGCCTCTGTACCCTTGAAGTGCTTAATTAATTCGCCAATTGTTGCTTCCTTATCAGTCTTAAAGTTGGGTTTGAGTAGGCCTGCGAGAATACGCAGGGCAGTAGACTTTCCAATTCCGTTTTTACCGAGCAGGCCTACAATTTTGCCAAAAAGTGGAATTGGTAAATCATAAAGCTGGAATCCTGAGTCGCCATATTTATGGAGCGGCGTACTCTTAAACGCTTCAGGAAGGTTAATTATTGTAATAGCGTTAGTCGGGCATTTCTGAGGGCAAATGCCGCATCCGATGCAAGTGTCTTCGATGATTTTTGCTTTTTTATCTTCGCCTTCAAACACGCACTCTTCTCCAGTGCGGTTTACTGGGCATACTTTAGCGCAAAGCAGCCCGCCGCAGCGGGTCTGGTTACACTTTTCTGCCTCTATTACTGCGATACGGCTCATAGCCTACGCAGGTCACTTCCGCGTTATAAATCTGGCGCTCCCAGGCGGTTTATTCAGCTATTTAATTGCGTCAATGCGTTTTGCATACATTGCTCTATCAAGTAAGGTCTTGTATTGCGCGCATGTAGTTGTGTCGGCGTAAAATTGCATAGGCCTAAGGGTTGTCGTAGCTTGCCGAATTAGTTCATTATTTTTTAGAGTTGCTCTTGTATATCTATTAGAGAACAGCTTATGGCCGCTTTCACATGTTAAAGAACTGTCAATTTTGGAGCTGAACTTGTTGTAATCTCCTTTGGCGCGAAAATCAATAGTGATTTCTGATCCTCCGCGAAGTAAATGTTCGCTGTAACTTACTTTTGCGGCGACTGTACTCAATTCGCGGTCAGGTGTGCGCATGATTGCTGCAGTAATTGCCAGGGCTGCGAGACCAGCGAGAGCGCAACCTACTGTATTTGCAATCCCTGAATTTCGTGGTATAGTTGCGTTGTCTCCAGAATGCATTTGTTCGTATTGGCTCCAGTCTGTATTCGAGGAGTTGTTGTTATTTTCGTTTGTGGGGGTGGAGTTTATCATAGGGGTAATTAGTCGGCGCCATTAAGTGCGCGATAGTTTAGTATTCCTTTATTTACGTATCCTGATACGTGCTTAGACACATTTTTGCTTGCTGTACTTCTACCTCGAATTAGATCGATAAGTGTGCGTGGCCGAAGGTGCATGGTCGCCATATATGCTACGCGTCCTTCGGGATTAGTCGGCGGTGTGACTCCGCTCCGGGCAAGATCTGCCGACATACAAACTTGGTATTCCCAAGCTACTTTATCTGCGTTATTGCCGGTCAGCAGGCGCGCGTCGTCGATGCTTTGAATGTTTGCTTGAAGATGCTCAGGCAACGCGTTGTCACAGGCGCGCGCTACATCAATCGCGTTTTGCGTAAGCTGATACTCTGTCCATGATGCTAGTTTATCATGTAGTGAAGGAGTTGCGCGCAAGTGTTGCATACCTTTGTTGCGAAGTGCGGAATCTAGAAGCGCAACATTTTGTTTTCCATCGCGAGTACCAATTATTTCGTTTAATTGCAGCGTTAGAAGCTCCTTGCCGCGAAGCGCACGAGCATACTGCGTTACTTTAGCCATTCGATCGCCTGTTAGGCCGTATGCACTCTGAACTACTTCAGGATTGAAGTTCGCGCTTAGTTCGGTCGTAAGCGCGTCTAAATCCTTGCTACGTTTTTGCAGTGTGGTGCGGCGAGGGTTAATTCGATACAGTTCTTGCGCGGCGGCTCGGAATCTGTAAATTACATTAAGTTTTTTATGTAATTTTATGTTGTATGTCTGCAGTTCGTTTTCTTTTTGTAGTGCCGTGAGTGTTCCGCTGCTGTAGCGCACAGGCTGGTTCACCAATTCGTATTTTTTATTCCATTGTTCAGTAAGTGTGCGCTCGTATTTGTTCGGCGCATAATTAGTTGATTTTTCAATTGCAATTACTTTTGGCGAGAATAGCTCAGCATCATTACTTATGTACGCTCCTGCGGCACCAAGTCCTACGGCTAGCGCTAAAGCTTTTACTGCGGATGGGCTTTTGCGTCCAGCACTGCGTGAGGGTTCGATAGGGGTCATATAAGGTGTGATACCGTACTACTTTTCGTTTATTTTTGCTCAGCTCTTAAGCCTTGCGTATGATTCAACTATTTTTATCTGTACTCTCTTAGGTGCGCGTCCATTGCGTCAAGACAGGTGTCTCCTGCGTGGTAAAATGTGTCTTGCACTTTGAGTTGTTGTTGCTTAGTGCCTGCTCCACGAATATCGCTTTCGTTAATTATTCGTGAGGTTCCATTATCGATGGTTTTCACTTTTACTAGTTTAAAACCCGCATAACGGTCTGTTCCTAACCATTCACGAAATATTTCTTTCGGCGAGCGATTCGCATCTTCTGCCCAAGTTGTTTCTTTAATTTCGCAAGTTGTAGTTATGTTGCCCTTGGAGTTCGTATATTCAACATTGATTCCATCAGGTCCAAGGATGCGTTTATTGGTTGAAGCTCTATATGTACTTCCGTCGGCGATCCTTTCCAGGTTTTTACTTTCAAACTTTGAGAAGTAATTGCTTTCCGCGCCGCTTGCAATTCTTGGCTCGGAAATTGTAGTGCGGGCGTTCGTATTATTCTTTCCCTGGTAGCTTGCAATACTTGTCATACCAATAATTCCTGCTGTCGCGAGGGCCCCCCATCCTAGTGCGGGTCCGTTCATACAGCATTACTGGTGGCCCGAGTAAATAAACCTTTCGAATGTGTGGCCACTATACAGTAGTTATATTGATTAACTATATAGAAAATAATGTTGCTTATTTCTATTTTTTCATTATTGGTTTTATTTAAACTAACTTTACCTAAGACGCCATCCTGCTTCAATTTCGGCTAGTACGAAGCTCAGGCCTGTTTTCCTTACTTTTGATTGTGCTTCCGTCGGATTGTACCTTGATGGTTCGAGTGGTGCTGGCTGTGGTTGAATTTCTTCAGCTGTTTCATGGCGCACTTGCGCAGTAACTGGCGCTATTTGCGGTCGAGCTCGCACATATTCTGTTTTAGTGGGTGTTTTTACTGTCGCGGTCAGCGGCGCCTTACTTGTCCGATAACTCGGATCTCGATAGGCCTGCGCAACGGCAGCGAACGGGGCTGCATTATATCTATTTGCGAGGCGCATAGTCATGTCGCTCTCTTCAGCGTAGTTTGATTTTCCTACTGCTTCAAAATAGTCTTGTGCATTGTTTGCTACTGCGACAAACCGATATTTGTGGTTTGACATTATGAGTTTGCGATAGTCGTCAAAGGACGCAGCCATACTTTCATAGTGCCTGAAATTATGAGTTTCTCCTTTGCTACAAGTTGGACTTGGCGTGCTGCAGGTAATACCAAAATAGTTATTGTTTGCTCGGGCGCGCAGGCTTGTGCCCCAGTCACTTTCCAGTGCTGCGTGAGCAAGTATTGCGTCAGCTGGCATGGACGCGCCGCTCTCTCGCGCGATTTTTTCAATACTTGCTGCCTCGGGCCCTGCCTTGGCTAAGAATTCTTTTTGCACAACGGGCAAGTTTGACAGGCTTTGCGCTGCGTATGTTCCTGAGGTATTTTCCTTAGTTTCATAGTTGCATCCTGTTAGGAGTGCGTTTGCTAGTCCGATTGATGCGCCCGTATTTCGTGCTAATCGAATATAGTTCATTTTTACTCTTTATTGGTGACGACAGCTTATTTAAGAGTCTTTTGTTAAATGTTTATTATTTTCTATATAGTTAATAGATTGCGCATACCCATAAATACGTTGGCATCACTCAATAATTATGAAAGCATTCGTCGTGCAGGCAAACTACCGAATTGAAGGTAAGAGTGCGTACGTTTACTTATACGGGCGTCAGGAAGACGGCAAGACTTTTTTGACCCGAAACAAAACTAAGGCCTATTTTTTCATAAAAAAGACGGATGAAGAGCAAGCTAAAATTGCGTTGCAACAAGCAAACCTTGCAGCAAAAATAGTAAAAACTGCGCGGGTCGATTTTGACGGGCAGCCACTAGCGCAGCTTACGTGCGACACACCTAAAGACATTCCTGTTGTGCGCGAAGCGTTTGAAGCTGTAGGAATTGAAACTTACGAAGCGGATGTACGTTTTGCAGTACGGTTCTTGATGGACCACGCAATTCAAGGCTCTTTTGAAATTAAAGGAAAACCTGCGCCGAACCATCCTTTTGTAGATTGCTTTTATGACGAACCAACTTTTTCTCCGGTGCGCTGGACGCCTGTGCTCAAAACGTTATCAATCGACATAGAAACCGGAAACAATGGCTCGCAGTTATACTGCGTGAGTTTAGCAGGCTCGGACGGTTTCCGCCGAGTGCTAATGGTTTCAGAAGTGCCAGTCGCAGGCGAGCACATTGAGTCCTTTCCGACGCAAAAAGCGTGTCTTGAAGCGTTCTGCCATTCTGTGCGTGAGCACGACCCTGATATAATTACGGGTTGGAGCGTAATTGACTATGACTTTGCGCGGCTCTCTGAACTGTGCGCGAAGCACGGAGTACCTTTCATTATTGGTCGCTCAGATGATGCATTAAAACTTCGGCTCGATTCCGGTATGTTCCGTGACTCGACCGCAGACATTACAGGTCGCGTTATGCTCGACGGAATAATGCTCCTAAAGGCGAGTTTTGTAAAACTCAGCGATTACAAGCTCGCAACTGCGGCACAAGAAATTTTAGGAAAGGAAAAACTAATTTCTCAAACAAACAAAGTAGAAGAAATCGATAGGCAATACCGTGAGGATAAACTTGCATTAGCATCTTATTGCCTACTAGATAGCGAATTAGTTTTAGAAATTCTTGCTACAAAGCGTATTATTGAACTTACTATTGAGAGAAGTCTATTAACGGGTCTTACTATGGACCGTGTTAAAGCGTCAATTGCAAGTCTAGACAGTTTGTACTTGCGCGAGCTTGCAGCACGGGGAATTGCTGCGCGCACGCACACATATCAAGAGAAAGAAGAGCAGATTACAGGTGGCCACGTAATGGAGAGCGTTCCAGGCATCTACGATTACGTAATTGTGTGCGACTTCAAAAGTCTATACCCGTCGGTCATGCGCACCCTAAATATTGACCCGCTCTCGCACCGTAAAGGAATGCGGCTTGCAGCGAGTACAGACGAGTACATAGTTGCTGAAAATGGCGCGGTGTTTACGAACACTGATGGTATACTGCCTTTGCTTCTGGATCAGTTGCATCAAGCGCGTGAAGACGCAAAGCAACGCAAAGACATAGTTGCGATTGGCGCAATTAAAATACTAATGAATAGTTTTTTCGGCGCGCTCGCGTCGCCACAATGCAGATTTTTCTCGCTCGAAGTTGCGAACGCTATAACAGTAACCTGTCAATATATTTTGAAAACTACTGCGCAACTTATTCGCGATCAAGGGCATGAAGTAATCTACGGCGACACTGATAGCATTTTTATCGACTTATCTGTACAGAACCTTGAAGAGGCAGACGCTATCGGAAAAACAATCGAAGCAAAAGTTAATGAGCATTTCAAAACTGCAATTAAGGAGCGCTATCGTCGAGTGAGTAGATTAGAGTTGCAGTTTGAAAAAACATTTGTTCGCTTCTATTTGCCGATGACGCGAGGTGGAGAATCATCAAAGAAGCGTTACGCGGGTCTGCGCATAATTGATGGCAAAGAGCGAATCGATTTCACAGGTTTGGAATTTGTACGCCGCGATTGGACCGAACTTGCAAAAGAATTTCAGCTTGGATTACTTGATCGCATTTTTCACGACAAGCCTGTAATTGAATTCGTTCGCCAGTTTATTATTGATTTGAAAGAGGGAAAGCTCGACAAACTATTAGTTTACAAAAAAGCGCTGCGAAAGGATATTGATCAGTATACTAAGACGACGCCGCAGCATGTAAAAGCGGCAATGCAAATGGACACAATATCCTCAAACATTATTGAATATGTATTAACCGAAGAAGGTCCTCAGCCAATCGAGAAGCAAACAAGTCCAATTGATTATCAGCATTATATCGACAAACAACTTCGGCCCCTCGCGGATCAAGTATTATTCTTTGAACGCACGAACTTTGATGACGTAATCAGCGGTTCAAAGCAACGCAGTTTATTCGATTATTAATTACTTCAATTCTACGGTTTAAGTTTGTTGTAATTCGTCCGGAATTCGCTCGCTAAGCGCGCGTAGAATGTCTTTTGTTACTTCGTTAATTGGTTGGTCGCCATCAATGTGATACAAAAGTCCTTGCGCGTCGTAGTGCGCAATAATGTCCGGCGCACGCTCCTGGTGTAAACCTATGCGTACGGCAAGCGCCTCGGGAGTGTCGTCTGCGCGCCCTTCAATTGTTCTACGTTCTGCAATGCGGCGTTTAATTTCTGGCTCTGGTATTGTTAAATTGATGAATGCTCGAACATGGCGTATACTGTCCAAGTATTTTGATTGACCGACGGAGCGTGTGAACGCGTCAACTATGCACTCTTGTGGCAAAACGTCTTGCATAATGTCGTTCATTACTTGGTCGGGAAGTAATTTTCCGTTATCGATATATGATTTTACTTGCAGCGCTAGTGGGTCGCTGCGCTTTGCAATCGCGCGAAGTGCGTCTCCAGCGGAGATGTGCGGAATCCCAAGAATTTTGGCGAGCGCAGCGCCTTGCGTGCCTTTTCCTGATGCTTGGATTCCGTACAGAATTATGCAGCCTTTCATGGTCGTTTAACGTAGCCTTGCCCGGCTTCAACGAGCATTCCGTCGCGTTCTAAGTCATCAAGGAGTCTGTATGCTTCACTTTCATTGAAGCCTTGCACTTCAGCAGTGTGTACTAGTACAGCAGTTTGAACTTTACGCTTGCCATTAGCGCTTAAGTTAGTTGCGATTTGTAGAAAACGAATTTTACGATCAGTTTGCGCTTCCTGAACGACTTGGCGCGCAAGCAGGTTCTGGTATTTCATTAAGTCCTGAAATTCTGCCTCGTTCATCGCATATCCCCTACTAATAATAGCCCGCCCAGGTATTAATACCTATGGGCGAATTTAGAAGGATTTCCGCCCTAAAAGTAGAAGGGTTAAAAAATAGAGAAAATACCCTCTATTAATATTACTAAACATTGGCATAATTTATGGCTAAAATCGACTCTGAAACCGCATACGCTAAAATTCAAGAAAACCTTGCTTTGGTTGTTAGTATAGAGTGTTCGCTTTTAGATCGCGCCAAAGGGCTGTTCCACGCGGCAGACATAATGGCGTATGCACTCGCGGAGCCAGAGCTAGCAAAAAATCCCGAGGCTGCTGCTAGATTTGCAGGAAGAAAATTTCTAAGTGAGGAAAACCAAAATGATGTGTTTCCACGCATAAAGCAAGTCGGGGATATTATTTACGCAGGTTTCACGTTTAAATCCGAATCAATGTATGCGCTAGCTATTCCGCGCGCGTCTGAGTTTTTGTATGAGTCGCCCGTAACAAAGTTTACTCGGCGCGGAATTATTCTACCGAATGAAGACGACCATCTGAGTGCGCGTGTGCTTGCGCCGTTTCCCTAATCTTACTGCTTTCTCACAAGTCACGCAGCGGCAAGACTTTTAACCTAATCCGCTCCCGCTTGCGCATGATTGAGTCTACCTTCCTTCACTTGCCGCGCACCGGCCCTGCTACCGAGCAGCGACTATGGAAAAACGGTATTTTAACTTGGCAGGATTTTCTACGCGCTGAGAGTATGCGGGGCTTCTCCGCAGATAAAAAAGCCGCTTGCAACGAAGTGCTAATCGCCAGTGCTCGCGCGCTGCACGCAGGCGACAGCGCGTTCTTCCGAGGAAGTTTACCTTCAGTGCAGCACTGGCGTCTATACCCGCAGTTTCAAGACGACACAGTTTACGTAGACATCGAAACTAGTTGGCATGGTGATATTACAGTACTCGGCATTTATGATGGTAAAACAGTTAAGCAGTTTACTCGAGGTCAAAATCTTAGTGCGGACAGTATTCGTGAGCACTTGCAAGGTAAGCTAATTGTTACCTACAATGGCGCTAGTTTTGACTTGCCAATAATAGAGCGTTGCTTTCCTGGCGTGCTGCCTAAAGTGCCCCACTTCGATACTATGCATTTGGCGCGCCGGCTTGGCTACCGCGGCGGACTTAAAGCGCTGGAGCGAGAACTTGGAATCGCGCGTCCAGATACTCTTGAGGGAATGTCAGGGCAGGACGCTTTACAATTATGGGCGCTCTATAAGTCGACTGGAGAGCAGGAGCATTTACAGAAATTACTTGCGTACAATGAGGAAGACATAGTGAACTTAGTGCGCGTTGCAACCATGCTAGTTTCACAAGCGCAGGCTCGTTTTTTCATTCGTTAACGATTTTTACTCCCTGCGCGTACAGGAGCACCTTTAAAACGCTGCTAAAGCAAATTTCCAAATGACTGAACCGTCAGACAAGGCTTTGAAGCGAGTTACTACGCGCTTGTCCGTTGTTGAGCGGCGACTATCGTACATAGAGAATCGCCTTGGAATCGACGGAGCGCGCGCTACTAGTGAAGCAAATTATGATAAGGAAGTTCGCCAAGTTGTACGGGCCGAAGCTGCGTCTGCAAAGCATGTTTCAAAATCACAGTCGTCACAGCCACAGGTGCCTGAAAAACCTGTAGAACTCCCCTTGTTCAAGATTTTTGGCGCGGTGGGATTCCTGTTCATTATTCTCGGACTATACTATTTGTATCGCTGGGGCGTCGAGCAAGGCTTCCTAACTTATGGCGTGCGCATCGCGCTCGGTATCATTGCAGGTCTTTCGGTGGTTGCAATTGGAGAGTGGGTGCGCACGCGAAAAATCCCTCAGTACGGAGAGCTACTTATTGGTGGAGGATTAGCAATAACATACTTTACAGTTTATGCGGCTTATTACTTCGAGCAGGTTCGCGCTGCGCTTGGAATGAACTTGTATGTTGACGCTGTATTACTGTTTGCAATAACTGCGCTCGGAGTATGGCTTGCGTTCCGTGCAAATTCCTCGCTTCTTACCGGCTTTACTTTTTTCCTCGGCTACGTAACTGCATTTTTACTTCCACAAGGTCATCTCAGTATTGTATCAGGAATAATTTTGAGCGCAGGATTATGGATCATTCTCGGCGCCAAGCAGTGGAACTTTGGCTTTGCGCCAGTGTCGGCCGCTTGGATGGTGTTCTTCACTTCAGTTGGCGTACTACTTACTAGCAATATTCTTGCTGCATCAGTTTATGCAATAATTATTTTTGCACTTTTCGTAACACTCGCACTGCGGTATGGTAAAGAAGATGATACAATTGTAGTGAGCATCATTCTAATTAACAGTGTGTTAGCGCTTTTTGCGGGACTTTTAATTATGAAACAGTATGAAGCGCTGCGTGGCGTGTTTGTATTTGTTTTCGCAGCAGTGCATTTCATACTTTGGCTTCTGTGTGAAACTCGCCGCTCTGCCGCAGCAACTGTTTATTTACTGCTTGCAATAGCCTTCATCACGATTGCAATTCCGATCCAGCTTGACCGATCGTGGGTCACTATTCTATGGGCGATACAAGGTGCTCTTCTTGTATTCGTTGGACTAAAGTATGACAGTCTCGGTATTCGCAGTACTGGGTACGCAGTACTCTCGATTGCGCTTGCGCGATTCCTATTTTTCGATACCTGGACGCTTAGTGGCTCGGAGCGCCTAGTAACAGGTCTGTTTGTTGTTATCGCACTAAGCATGAGTGGATATATGCTCCAAGCGCGCGCAGACTTGATGAAAAAATATGGTCGACTCGCGCCCGACATGGTAACAATTGTTGCTGTTGCGAGTGCTGCGCTGTTGGCTTTAGTTGAGAGTGTTGCGAGTAATGGCGTTATGTCGTCATTAGAACTACAATGGCGGTTACTTGTTTTAGCGCTTATTTGGGGAGTACTCAGCCTGGCTGCTTTGCGAGTAAGTTTCAGTACCACGCTCGGTTGCCTGCGCTGGAGCAGCTATGTTCTAATCTGCTTTATTTTGGCGCTTGCGCTGTTTGTTGCTCCGCCATTGACAGACTTCGGTGCGCGAACAATAATCTTGGTTGCGGCAGTTGTGTTCACAGCAGTAACTGCAAACTTGCTGCGTGAAAACATTGCTTCGCTGCCTAAAACTGAGAGCGGTGCTGCGCTTACATTTGCGCTTCTTGGCGTGGGAGCGTTTACAGTGCTGCTTGTGATTGAAGTCCTTGACGGGAGTGGAATTGCTCGAATGCTTGCCAGCAGCCAGCGTCAAGGTTTGCTCTCAGTACTCTGGTGCGCGCAGGCGTTAGCACTAATTTGGGTTGGCATAACGCGGCAAACTAGTATTGTGCGGACCTTAGGGTTGCTGCTATTCGGAGTAACTGTGCTCAAAGTTCTCGTTCTTGATTTGCAAGGCTTACCGACAATTGCGCGCGTACTAGTTACAATTGTAATTGGTGTACTGGCCTTGGCTGCAAGTTACTATTATGTTAGGCACACAGATTCGCTTACTGAAATTTTGAAATGACTGTTTGGTAATGACGCGTCTCTAGATAGGTATATAAACGGCTGCCACGCAATAATTCTCATGACACCGCCTGCTGCAAAGAAACCTGTAAAGCGCACTGTAAAACCAGTTCGCGCTGCAAAGTCAACGAAAAAACCTGTTAAGCGCGTTAGTAAAACAGCTAGCAAGAGCGCAAAAGCCTTTGTCGGTCGCATTCCTAGTGCTGCTCGCCGCATTACACGAACGCGCAAAAGTACTAAATCTGCAGGCTCTGTAGAAGTCGTACGTCCGCCACTTGTAGACGTTACGCCGGAGATTAAGAAGGACATTGTAGTTGTGAAGCCTGAGCCAGTAAAAGCGTCAGAGCCTGCAGCAAAGCCTGCAGAGAAACACGAAGACTTTGCAAAGTCTCTCACTGAAGAGCCAGCAAATAAAGGCTTCTTTTCCAGATTATTCGGTCGGAAATAAAGCGTGCAAATATTTATTTCATCGCGGGACTTTCTGCTTGATCATCTGGCAGCGGTGCGCAGCAGCGTAACAGTAAAAAATAAAGCGGATGCTGCTAACTTAGAGCTTCTCAGGCAAGAGTTAGAAACGCTCGCGAAGCGGCACGCTCGCCTAAGCTTGTTACGAAACGCTACTTTCGTCTTGCTTTATGCAAGTTTATTGTCGAACTTAGCGCTCCCTGCATTAGACTTTGTAATAAGAAAATTTACGTTGGTTGCAAACCTTCTCGGCGCAGGTATACTATCTTTACTCGCACTATATCTAACGTGGCGGCTAGGACAGCTTTGGAACCGCATGGCTATAGTTGGCTCGCACTCATTAGCAATATATGAAAAGCATAACAAAAGCGTGTATGCCGTTCGTAAAGGCCGCTCGTTTGCACTAGAATGCTTACCTAAACTTCGTAAGTAGTCAGTAATTTAGCTGTTTCGCGAACATTTCAAAAAGCAGCGCTGATTTCGGGTATTATGGCGGGCGAACTTTACTTACATGACAGCTACGCGCAAGAAATGCGCGTCCAAGTGCTAGAAGCACTTCCTGACGGCGTAGTGCTCGGTAACAGTGCGTTCTACCCTAAAGGCGGTGGTCAGCCCGGCGACCAAGGACGGCTTACCAAACTGCCTGTAGGTGCGGAGTACATGGTACTTGACACGATTAAACGCGACGGCAAAGTTGTTCACATTCTTGGCGACCATGATTTGCAAATGCACGACGTCGTGAACGGGTGGATTGACTGGACACAGCGCTACGCCCACATGCGCTACCACACTGCGGCGCACATTCTTAGCGTAGTTGTGCACGACCACGCCGGCGCGCTAATTACGGGCAACCAAATTTACGCGGATAAGCTGCGCATTGACTTTTCTTTGGAAGAGTACGATCCGGCGCAAATTGCGCGCTACGTAACCGAAGCGAATCGCTTAATTGCGCTTAATTTGGACGTGACAATTCGCTTCATGCCGCGCGAAGAGGCGCTCGCGTTGCCGGGCGTTGTCAAGCTCGCTGGCGCGCTGCCGCCAAACATCGCGACACTGCGAGTTGTTCGAATAGGAAACGCTGAACTTACAGTTGACGAGCAAGCTGACGGCGGCACGCACGTTCACAATACGCGCGAACTCGCGCCACTCGAAGTAGTTTCAATTGAAAACAAGGGTAAGAATAATCGCCGTTTGACTGTAAAGTTTACGGGTGGCTAGCTGTAATGACCTGCTAAAAAGCTTTCAATTTCCCACTGAAAACTCAAAGGAGAGCGTTCGGTTACCCCGAAAATATCACTAAAACCCACACTAGGATATTCATCCTATTCAGGTAATTCCATATCCTTAAATACGTTCAAAGCTGCAATAAGTATGGGTAAGTGAAATGGTAACAGTTCCAGCAAACCGAATAGAAGTATACAAGGATATGGGTTCCTACGTTCTCTGTCGCACTGTCGAAGCCCGCGGTAATCAAGTGTTCATGAAAATGCGCAAGGTTACGCGACGCGAAGACTTTGAAGTATAGAAACGATCTCTTTTTTTTCAAATAATCTTGCGCAGAAATGCGCATACAATCGCCGGTCCTACGGTGCTTCCTATCCAGTAGGTATAAATAGCCCTGCGTGTCGTCGTCACTAATGAAAATGACATTCTCTGACGGCGAGAAGCACGACCTCTTTATCGCGTGGCTGCTACTCTCTCTGAGCTTTGGTATTGCGGACGTAGTCGGCAAGGACATTCCGCTACGCCTAGCAACAGTGTGGCCTGCTGCGCTTATGGCGGGCTGTACGGTCGGCGTCGCGTTCTTCGTACACGAACTAGCACACAAGTATGTAGCTCAAAAGTATGGCAAGTACGCTGAGTTCCACGCATTCTTGCCTTGGCTCGTAATCGGCCTATTGCTCAGTTTCGCGTATAACGCGCTAGGCATCCTTCTAGTGCTTCCGGGGGCTGTGTTCATTAGCGGATACTCGACGAAGCGCGAAACCGGCCATATAGCTCTAGCAGGTCCTCTTAGTAACGTCGCGCTCGCGCTCCTCGCGTTGCCTGCAGTACTAGTGTTTAATCAAGGCCTTGCCGGCGAAGTACTGCGGCAGTTCTACACAATTAACGTTTGGCTTGCACTCTTCAACATGCTTCCATTCTTCGTCTTTGATGGTAAGAAAATCATTGACTGGAGCAAGCGCTGGTATTTCGCAACACTCATCATTATTGTAGTGCTGTTTTTGGTGCCTAACGTACTATTTAGGAGCTAGAATTTAGTTACAAATTTTATTTTATCTCTATTTATTTTTCTTCGTGCGTCCGCGTGGCGTGCAGAATTCAAGGCCGCGTACAAGTGACCTGCCTTTCGGTGTAATTGTGAGGCGTTTTTTGTCATCGGTTGATGCTATCCCCATTGAAAACAATCCAGGTTTACCTTGCCCGCCGTGCAAATGATATGACAGAGTATTAGCTTTGAGATGAGTAATTTTTATCACGTCTTGCAGCAGCACTGGCTTGTGCCTGATTGCTTGCAGTATTGACATCTTTGCGTCTGCAAGTTGCGTCGCGTAGTCATATGGTAGTACAGGTAGTTCACGCACTCGATTGCCTTCTTGCAAAAGTGCACGCACGCCATGCACATATGCAGCAGACACAAGTGACGCTTGGAACACACCACTGACAAGCAAAGTCGCGTCTGGCTCTTCAGCAATTATTTGTCCTGCAGTCGCAAAAATATCTTCATTAGCGTCTGCATGCAGCACCCAAAGTCTACTCGCAATTGCTTCATCTTCGAGAATACTCCCTAAAGATTGTCCTTCTTCACGCTCGCGCGGTGTTGATAGTATGTGTACCTTGCGACAAGGATACGCTTTGAGTGCAGCGAATACTGCGCCCGGCTCTGCATCAGCGCCGACAACTAGGACTCGCGTACCAACCATGACTACTTATCTAAAGAACCCTTTATATTGGTGATTACGCAAGTTCGATTCAGCGCATTTTAATATAAACTGAAATAATTTTGAAGTGTTCTCCTGATTATTAGAGGTAATTCTACATTTTCAGCACATAAAATTTATGAACGCCTCTTTTACTTATAGTTCATGTCTCAGCAGCCAATCGTAATTGATACCGCCGGCGCTCTCGCTCCGAAGCTTCGTGCAACCGACAGTAATGCGCTTAAGCAATCAGTAATTGCTATGCGTGCAGCAACAAAGAATGCCTATTCAGACGAGCGCGTGTTTGTTAACTTATGTGTAGATCCAGAAACAGTTGCTGCTTGCACGAGGCTTGCACAAAAGTATCGTGACGTTTCGCTCGTAATTTTAGTTGGCATCGGCGGGCCGAACCTTGCAGTGCGCAGCGTTCATGAAGCGCTGCTCGGCGCGCTGCCTGAGCATGACCAACGCCCTAAAATTCTATATGCTGATACAACTGACGCGCACCAGGCGGTTGCAATTCTGAGTGAGCTTGATCGCACGCTTAAGAGTAATAGGAAAGTATTAGTAATTCTTGCAAGTAAGAGTGGAAGCACAACAGAATCAGTTGCAAACGCGCAACTTTATTTAGCTCGGTTAGCAGCAAGTGAAATTAATTGGGCAAAGCGAGTCGTTGCAATTACTGATGAAAACAGTCCTTTGTGGCATGAAGCGCGCAGCCATGGTATTGCAACGCTTACAATTCCTGCAATTGTCGGTGGGCGTTACTCGGTGTTTTCTGCGATGGGTATTTTTCCACTTGCAGTTCTTGGAATTGATACCACTTCGCTCCTTGCGGGCGCAGCTGCCATGCGGGCGCGATGCCTCGCGCTGAATGTAGATACTAATCCTGCAGCGCAGCTTGCGGCTATTCAATACGCGCATGGACGCGCTGGTCGTAACATTGTAGACTATTTTGTGTTTAGTAAGGACTTGGAGAGTGTTGGGCGCTGGTATCGTCAGTTACTTGCAGAGAGTTGTGGGAAAGAGCGCGATAAAACTGGAAAAAAGATTTTACGCACAGGTTACACGCCAACAGTGTCCGTTGGTTCAAACGATTTGCATAGCGTTGGCCAACTCTCGCTTGGCGGTCCTGATGATAAATGCACGTTTATTGTCAACGTTGAGCGCGCAGAGCGTATTGCTGTGCCAAAGAATGGTCCCTTGCGCGGACTAATGCCTGGCCTTGCAGGTACAGAGTTTCATAGTATATTGCAGGCTATAACCAAAGGCACAATTCTCGCGTATGCTGATGCAAAGCGACCAGTGGTATCAATTACTTTACCTGCGCGTGACGCGTACAGTGTTGGTCAGCTCTTACAACTACATCTTATGCAAACAGTTTATGTTGCTGAGCTACTTCGTGTGAACGCGTTCGATCAGCCGGCAGTAGAGGCGTACAAAAAACATACGCGTACAATTCTTGAGAAGAACTAGAATCAATAAATATTTTTTTGTATGTGCTAATGAATAATGAATTGTACTGCTGCGAAGCAGGCATAAATTCCAAGCAGAATAGCGGCTTCCCAGCGACTAAGCTTCTGATGAATTTTTAGGAAATACAGTAGTGCTAGCGCGCCAATGAAACAGAACAATCCTGTTACGCGTAGCAATGTAGGGTCTACTGTAAGCGGATAGAAGACTGCAACAAGGCCTAGCATTATTGTCGCATCAATAATTACTACGCCTAGCACGTTGCCGAGCGCCATTTCGTATTTGTGTTTTTGCAAGGAGCGAATAGTGAAAAGTAGTTCTGGAAGACAGGAACCGAGGCCAATAACAAATACTGCGACTAGCGGTGCAGGCACGCCGAGTATTGCTGCGCCAAGGGATAGGAAAGATACTGTAAAGTTTGCCGACACTACCATTACAAGTACGCTGATAATTAGCAGGATTATTGTTCGCAGTGTTACTGCAAAGTCTTCGCGCTTTATGCGTGACGAGAATACTTTATGTTCGCTTGCAATACTTCCAATGAAGGCAAGGCCCGCCAGGAGGAGCGCGATGCCTTCTGCGCGGCTAATCGTGCCATCGTAGCCGAGTACTAACGGTAGCGCAAGGAGAATCAGGTAAACTACTTCACGTTTTATCACGGGCGCGCTAACATGCAAGCCTGAGGCGAATAGCGCAACCACGCCAAACACAAAAGTCAAGTCGACCACATCTGAGGCTAACAGCGCAATTACTGCAATATCGTGTTTTCCTTGCGCGGCGGCGGAAAACCCTATGATTGTTTCCGGCAACGCTGCTACTAAACCTATGAGCAGAAAGCTAATTGCAAATTCGCTAATTCCGAAGTGCCTTGCGAGTCGCGTAACATACTCTATTGCGAAGTCTGCAGATTTGATAACGAGATAGAAAGCTAGGGCAAAGCCTCCTATGTATGCATACATTATCTGTTCCATCTCTTTTCAGTAAATTCTTACTCCAGGGCATTTTTAAAGTGCTCGTGCATGATTGACGCTTTTCAGGTAAGAAGGCATTATTTGCGTCGAGAAGAATTGCCTCTCTGTTTGATTTGAGCGCAGTTACATACCGTCCGGAATTCCAGATGACTTACTTATGCAGCGGTAGACTGAGCGAGTATCGGGCTCTACCGAAACTTTAAGCATAATGGCCCAATCATCATTTGCATTGACGTAAAGTCTTGAATTTCGATTTTCCTCAGACCCATCAGGAAAAATAACGCTCATGAACCCATAGTCTGCTAAAGAAAAACCGCGCGATCTCAATTCTTCAGTTGCATTGGTAAAATTTACACTTTGGGCTATACGCTCGGTTAATGTAATATTCCAACTCATAAGCGGTGATAGAAGGAGTTATTCAAATAGGTAACTTAAACGCCACGGCCCGGATTTGAACCGGGAATCCCTCACGGGACCAGTTTTCGAGACTGGCGCCTTACCAGATTAGACTACCGTGGCAGGTATTTACTGGTACTGCTCAGGACAAGATGTGCCCTTATAAATCTTAACCGTAATTTAGAAAGGTAATTTAAATGGCGTCGGTAGCTATAACTATCGTGTTAGGTACAAATCCGCGTAAGACTTTAATGGTAGTTCTTACGTGCGCCATAATTCTATCAATTGTGGCTGCTCTGTACCCGCTCGCGACGAACCCAACAAGTATTACTGCGGCGTATGACAGTGCAGGAATTTTTGCTCCTCTGGTTTTCATAGTGCTTGTCATGATTGCTCCGACAACGGGTTCGATAGTAGGGCTCTCCGGGGGTGCATACTTTGGTTTATGGCAAGGCGGGTTCCTTTTGTTTCTAGGGAACTTAATTGGTGTTTGCATAACATTCTTTCTTGTACGTCGCTTCGGTCGTCCGGCGGCAGAGCGTTTCATAAATCCATCAAAACTTGCACAAACTGATCGTTTTGTTGGTTCACATCCATTCCTACTGTGGCTCATATACGCAACTCCAATTTTTCCTCTTGAACTTATGACTGCCGTAATTGCACTCGCAGACCGCTCCTTCAAGCGTTTTTTTATGACTGCTGTACTTGCCTTGCCTGTATATGCTATATTAGTTACAATCATAGGTAACAGTCTAGGACAAGAATACAAAATCTTCTTTGAGTACGCTAGCATGGTTATCGTGTTTGTTATGGCGTTCGTAATTCTAATCTTTGTGTACCACTGGCAGCATGAGGTAATTCATGCAACAGGTAGAAAATTGCAGGTTGCAGCGTTCGAGAGTGTTGAGCAAATGCAGGGGCGCGTAGAGAAACAGGTTAAACGTATTAAGCAAGCTACGCAGCGAAGGAAACCTGTGACGCCTG
The DNA here is from genome assembly GCA_043771635.1 of Candidatus Woesearchaeota archaeon. Classification (GTDB taxonomy): domain Archaea; phylum Nanobdellota; class Nanobdellia; order Woesearchaeales; family SKIA01; genus JAYVHA01. Next base: position 30,308 of record JAYVHA010000011.1, on the reverse strand, counting down.
AAAAAAATAAATCAGTAAGAAACAATCCTTCTAAAAAGCGTTAGAGCTAAACACCTGTCCAAGTAGATCGGCTCTAATCGGTCCGTCGCTCGCAATAAGTTCTGCGTAATGCACGCCACGAAGTTGCTCGGCTGCCGCGCCGCGCATATGCAGCAGGTGTTCAATTATACTGTTGTCGCGCAGCGCAAGTTGTGAGTGATGCATTGCCCACAGTTCTCGCAACTGCGGTAATAAGTCGTCGACCGGAAGCACAATTGTTGCCTGAACGGTCGGTGGAACCATATAATACCAAACTTGCTTTGCACAGTGCGGCTCCCCTGAGAGCTGCGGAATGCGGAAGCGTGCAAAGCGAGTAGCATCGCGTGCAAGCATGCCTAGATGCACGTGGTCTGGGTGAGCCATGCTGTCATTAATGTCGCCGCGTTGATTCCAGTGCGGCGCCATGACAATGTCTGGCTGCTCTTCACGAATTATCTGTGCTAGTTCAAACGCAGCCTGGCGAGTATATTCGACGCTACAATCTGCTTTGCCAAGTAATCTTAATTTGGCGCCAAGGTACGCGGCCGCACTTTCTTGCTCTTTCTGCCGAGTAGGTGCGTCCCCATGTGTGCCTGCACCACCATTTGTAAGCGTGCATATAGTTAGGTGGCAACGCTCTTGCATTCGCAGCAGCGTGCCGCCAGCGCCGAATTCAGCGTCGTCTGGATGCGCCGCGAACACAAGTACACGAAGGCGTTTCATTTTATTCTCGCGCCTTACTTGGTTGTGTCACCAAATAAATTGCCTACGTCGGGCGCAGTTTCAGAGCCAGGTGTTGCAGCGAACGACTCGCGTGGCGCAAACCCGAACATGCCAGCAATAAGGTTCGTTGGGAACGAGCGTACGCGTGCGTTAAACGCTTTGACTGCTGCGTTGAATTCTGTGCGGGAGAACTTCACGCGGTTTTCAGTGCCTGCGAGTTCGTCTTGTAAACTCAAGTAGTTTTCGTTTGCTTTTAGATTTGGATAGCTCTCAGCTACTGCAATTAGGCGGCCGAGTGCACTGTCCATTGCGCCTGCAGCGGCTTGCTGCTCCGAGGGAGTTTTGGCTCCTGCCCAGGCACTGCGTGCTTGCGTAACTTCAACTAATACGCTTCCTTCGTAGTCAGTATATTTCTTAACTGTAGCTACAAGGTTTGGAATAAGGTCTGCGCGGCGCTGGTAGTCGGCTTGGATATTCGCCCACTTTTCATCCACTTGTACGTCGAGTGATACTAGACCATTGTACGCGCTTGCAAGCCAAAGGGCAAGCATGATGATGAGCGCTAGGAGGACTCCTCCTACGATGAGCCATGGATTAAGTTTGTTTGTGAGTTGTTTTGCCATAGGAATAAGGTGACTTAGCGGTGATGACGTGCAGCTAGTTTCTCAACTTCAATTTTATCTAGCCACATGCCTCCACAGGAGTCGCACACATCGATGATAGTGTCCCCATTTTTGAGCTTTTTCATTCTGACGGCGCAGCGGGGACAGCGGATAACTTGCTCTCCAAACTGCATTTCTACAGTTTCCGACTTTTTAGCTACTGATTTCGGTGCTTTTTTCTTAGTATCTTTTGTCGTTTTCATAGTTTCACCATCCACCTGAGGAGCCTCCTCCACCAAAGCTGCCTCCTCCAAACCCTCCGCCGCCTGATCCGCCGCCAAACCCTCCTGAGCCTCCTGGCGGGCGCAGGAAGAGCCAGGAAGCGGCTTCCGCGGCGTCAGTATACTTATTCTTGCGTTTCTTTTTGGCTATTGACGCGACAATCTGAACCAGTACAAACAGTATGAACAGCGCAATCCACACGCGACTTGCGAAAGGCGCTGCGTCTTCTTCAAGGGTAGCAGGTTCGATCCCTTGTATTAATTGATCAACTGCGGTTATGCTTTGACTTACGCCTGCCGCGTACTTTTCTTCACGAAACGCAGGGACTATGTAGGTACGCGCGACACGGCCGATTTTTGCGTCATTAAGCGTGCCTTCAAGGCCGCGCCCGACTTCAAAGCGGTACTTACGCTCTGTCGGAGCAATTAGTAGGAGTAGTCCGTTGTCGCCTTCTGTTTTGCCGAGCTTTTCTTGAGCTATGCTCATACTATAATCTTCAATCGGCAGGCCTTCAAGGCTTGGCACTGTCACTACGGCGAATTCTATGCGTCCACTTTCAAAAATAGTTTGAAGCTGCGCACTAAGTTGCGCTTCTTCTTCTGGCGTAAAAATATTGGCAGCGTCGGTAACATAGCCATCAATTTCTACTAGCGCGTTGGCAAACGCTGCGCTGCCTAAAAACAACAATACGACAAAACAGAAAAGTACGGCGCGCATACTTTAGCTACGTGGCTACTGTTTTTATGTGTGCTCCGCCTAGTAAAAGTTATAAGTGATAATTTTTCCCATTCTATTATGTACGCAAAATCAAGGAAAACATTAGACTCTTTCACTCAAACGAATCAAGATACTGCATATGCAGTATTTCGCGTATTATTTGGTCTGCTTTTCTCATTCCATGGAATGCAAAAGGTCTTTGGATGGTTCACGGCAAACGCGTCTCAGCCACTTTTGTCATTAATGGGCGTAGTTGGCGTTATTGAACTGGTTGGTGGTCTATTAATTGCACTTGGCGTCTTTACGCGCACCGCTGCGTTTGCGTCCGCAATTGTTATGGTCGGTGCGTTTTTCAAAGCACATTTTACGTTTGCAAATCCTTTGCCGATTGCGAACCGTGGCGAGCTTGCAGTGCTTTACCTAATCGCTTTCGCATTTGTATGCTTTATGGGTGACGGTAAATTCGCACTACGCGGATTGTGGCAGAAGAAGCGCTAAAGCAGCGTTTCGGACTCCGGGCGCCCACAGGCCTTAAATAGGTTGAGCCGTCCCGGAGTCTTCCGCTCTCGCTTGAGTTGGTACTTTAGATATGGTTCGCTACATTTCATTTGACCTTGACGGCACGCTTGCAAACAACGACTTCGACTACATGGTGTGGAACGAGGAGATCCCTCGCTTATACGCTCGCATTCACAAAGTACCGTATGAAGACGCCCGTACTCGCGTATTTGCAGAATACTACAAGGTCATGCATATCGAAAAGCCAGTACGTATGAGCGATATTAGTTACTGGTTTGAGCGCCTCAAGCTTGGAGACTATAAAGAACTCGTCCAAGATATGAAGCGCAATAACTTTGTGTACGAAGACACGAAGGACACGCTCAAGTATTTGCACGACAAAGGCTACAAGCTTATTGTAGTGTCTAACGCTGACGATAAGTTTCTCAAAGCAAAAACTGAGGCAGAAGGCATCAGCGAGTTTTTCGAGCACAGGTTCAGTGCGCCAACATCATTCGGTCACGCGAAGAAAAACCGCGACGTGTTCGAAAAAGTACTTGCTACTATTGGAGTTGCGCCGCACGAAATGGTGCACGTTGGAGACGAGCACCACTACGACGTTGAAGTGCCGGGTACACTCGGTATTTCAGGCTACTTTTTGGTGCGTGGTAACAAGCCCGCGCCGAACGATGCGAACGTTATTCGCTCGCTGCGCGAACTCATGACCAAGTTCTGAATGCAGCTTCTTTGCTAAAGTGCGTTTAAGCCCGCCATTACGCTGAAGGCAAGTATTCTAATCTTATTTTTTTATTTTCTTAACTTATTGCGTTGTTTAGAATATGGCTGCTTAATTAATGCTAGAGGTCTCAATTCTATTGCCTATTACGGGTTTATTTTTTATGCAAACAAAGCATTTTTTCGGTCTTTCTGAAAGAGTTCCCGGCAGCTTTATATTGAAAAAAGCTACTAATATACAAATTACGCTACTAGATTACAACGGTAAACAAAATGACTTCGCAAAACCACTACAACCAGAATAGCGCTGCTACGGCGCCTTCGCGCTCTCGCCGTATGGCTAACTATATGCTTGATGTCGCTAAAGCAACTATGGTTGTTGCAGGTGTCGGGTTAACGGCGTTAGAGGGTGCTGAACTCGCATTTATTGGAGGCACAAACGCCTTATATTGTCGGACTGCGGAACAGCGCGCACAATCCGAGCACATGTGTTCGGTCTTAGGTGGCGCGCGGCGTGATATGTCGCGTGGCGCTGCAGCAATTCGCGAGCATGGCGTCGCAGGTCTTGTTACGCCGCCAACGAATTGGTCTGAGCGTACTAATGTGCCTTCCGACTTTCGATATGTTCAACAGCCGAGCTCGCAAACAATAATCCCAGTAAATTCATCACAAGGTACACTTAGTGACACAAGCAGTGTGTCGCTTGACGGCTTACTTCGCAGCGACTCAGTATATGTAGCTCGAGGCGACTCAATCTATAAGCGCTAATGCTCTAGAGCTGATAATATTCTAGGCTGAGCGGACGTAAGTCCGCTCAGCTTCATTTCTTTCACGTGCTGTCTGCCAGATATACTTTGCAGTTTTTTCAAGGGCTTGCAGCTCTACAGTGCTAAGTGTTCGATCGCCATCGATGATATTATTTTGCTGCGCATCTTGAAGGAGCTCTGTAAGTCCGTGTTCAGCCATTCGGTTTGGCATACGTAAAATTCCTTTAGCGATTTGGTACTGGCTACCCAAGTCTTTTAGCGCGGAGCAAAGCACTTGCTCTTTTCCTGTAGCGCTGCCGCTTAGCTGGTATCCTAGGCATCCGGTTGTTGCGTATGCTTCGCTCGCGGGCGCAGATCGTATGTGTGTTGCAGTTGGCGCTGAAGGACGCGTAGCAACGCATGCAGACGTTGCAACTAGTAGTGTTAATGTTCTAAATGGAGTGTATTGCTTGAATATAGTACCCATAATATTCCCCGAACTCTTACCGTTTCCGAGGTTTAAGTATGATTATGGAAACAATTGTTATTCTGTTATGCCGAAAATATTCCTTGTTTTCGCCCCTTAGAACTTATGGGGTTCCATTACTGAATTTCACAACTATAGTGGCGAGTATTCTATTTTTAACCGTAAGATTATTCTTTTAGTAACAATAATCTTAATTTAGAATTTGCATAAAATAAAATAAAAAATATTTACAACTAAGGCATACTTGTGTTGCTAACTCTTGGTACGTGTACATCAGAGAGTTCTTTTGAAACCGTCTTTACGCTGCGCGCAGAATGTGCTTCAAGTGTGCGTTCAACACCTGCGCTGTTATCGTCGTTTGTTGCGACTCCAAGTAGCACATCTCCTTTCCGCACTGCTTCTTCATACTTTGCAGCTTCTTCGTTTGAAGCGCCAAGCCCTACCATAGTTCCTACCACTCCGCCTGCGGCTGCGCCTGCTGCGGCCCCGCCAATACCGAGTGTGGCCGCGAGTGGTCCTGCAATGAGCACAGCGCCAATGCCTGGAAGTACTACTGCGCTAGTTGCAAGTGCTAGGCCGGCGAGGCCTCCTGCAATTGCGCCGATACCTGCGCCTGCTGCTGCGCCTTTCGCTGTTTTCACGCCGGTCTCAGCTGTCAAATCTTTTGCTTTTTCATCATCGCGTACAATTATTGATAGTGATTGTTTAGGGATGCCTGTGCTATTTAGTGCCTCTACGGCTCGAACAGCATCATGTGTTGATGCAAATATGCCTAATGTTGTTCCATTTGATTCATACGTCATAATTTCACCTGTATTGAATTTTTTCTAAACTCTAAAACACTTCTGCACTGAAGATGTAGACTATACGTATGAACGTGCTGCTGACGAACATATGTGTTGCACAGGTAATGCATCTTAATTATTTTCGGTTCGCATATTGTAAATCTTGCACATAGTTCTCTAATCTAAGCAGAAGATTGCTACTTCATATTTCATATAAACATAGGAAGAGTGGAATAGTAAGTACTGAGGTGAATTATAGTGACTGGTTATGTAGGTAATATTGAGAAACAAACAATAGCAAACAATGCGTTTCGGCAAGTAGTATACACAGGTGAGCATGAGCAACTTGTTGTAATGAGTCTAAAGCCGAATGAGGATATTGGAGACGAAATGCATCCCAAAACAGATCAATTTTTTCGCATAGAAGAAGGAGAAGCAACTTTTATCTTCAATGAAAAAGAGCGGCATGACGTTCGGACAGGGGAAGCAGTTATAGTTCCCGCAGGCACATATAACAACGTAATCAACGCGTCAAGCACAAAACCGCTCAAACTGTACACCGTATACGCGCCACCAAACCATCCTGCGGGTACAGTGCATAAAACAAAAGCTGAGGCGCAAGCAAAATAAGCTTTCTAGCGATTCAGAACTGTTATGCTGAGCTGTAGCACTGTTGCAAACACTACCCACAGCAAGTAAGGGATTTGCGCGTACGTGACAATTGGGGCGTACTTGTAAATTGCTATCATCGCCCATACTAGAGTTACAACAACTAGTATGATGTCAATTGAGGCGAGAGTCAAGTTTTTCAAACCGAATTGAAGAGGGGTGAACGCAATATTGAATATCAGGTTGAGAATAAATGGCAGCGCCACCATAAATGGAATTTGTTTTTTGAACGCAAGAAAAAATACGTAGCAAAAGCTTACTGCGATTATTAAGTACAGAACGCTCCACACTGGGCCGAATATGCTCGCAGGTGGTGCGAAGGAAGGTTTACTTAATTCCGCATAGTTTGTGTATGTTGCCATGTCTTCGTAAAAGCATTGTGTTGGCCATAGATATAAACTCGCTCACGGATTCAGAATTTACTTTATATAGCGCGCTTCTCAACATGATGTGATTGCGCAATGCGGGTTTTGTCTGCTATTCTGGTACGGTGCGTGAAAGTAAGTTTCAGAGGAAATTTTTTATGTGCATTCGCTACCTAGGCCACCTACGCATCCTTCTGTTGGTGGTTTGCCGCGCTCAGGGCATGTTTCTGAATACATACAGGCATCATCGGTGAGTGATGCTAGTTCCTCGGTTATTTGCTTGTTTGTGAGTGCTCCATAAGTAATTAGAATACTGTCGTCATCGCGAAACGAGTATTTCTCGTATTCACTGTTTGCTTTTCCATTGACGAAGAGTTTGAGTGTTTTTTCGTCACTCGTGTAATAGTTTTCTCCATTGTCGAGGATAAAGCAGGAACTGCTAAACGTAATGTTGATCGCGCTAAAAAATTCCTCGAGTGTTGCAGTTCTTTCATGTTTGTGAACTATGTTTGGGTTTCCGTCATGAAGATGCATTACTGTTTCATTTGCGTGCTTTTCAATGGAGCCGTTCGCATACTTCTTCTCAAGTGTTTGGTACTTGTCTTGGCTTAAGTCAAGTTTTTCTCCGTTCAAGTACACTTTTATGTCGGCGTGTTCGTGCACTGTTGTGCTTGGCGGTTGTACTACTGGTGCTTGTAGTATTGCTGCATCAAGAACTGTTTTGAAATTCTCCAAAGTCTTAGGATTACGAAGCTTGACTCCGTTAAGGAAAAACGATGGGGTTCCCGAGACTCCTATAAGTGTTCCTTGTTGTCTGTCGCGCTCTACGCGCGCTCGTGTTTCTTTACGCTCAAAATCTTTCTCGAATTGGACCATATCGACGCCTGCTTGCTGCGCGAATGCGAAGAAAATATCATTGTCTTGTTTACGCTCTCCCCACGTATTTTGTGTGTCATAGAGTTTGTCATGTAGTTCCCAGAATTTTCCTTGTTGTCCTGCTGCCTCAGCTGCGCGTGCCGCAACAACAGAATTCGGATGCCCTGGCAGAGGGTAGTATCGGATAACAAAAAGAACATTGTCGCCGTACTCGCGCTTTAGATCCTTTATCAGTGGGTAGTATGCCCGGCACGCTTCACACTCGAAATCTAAATATTCGATGAGGACAACCGACGCGTTCGGATTTCCGTACGTCCAATCGTCCAGCTTTACAACAAATACGTCCTTCTTCTCTTGTGCCTGCTGTCGCTGCCGATCCTCTTCACTCGGCATGGCCAAGAAGATAGCCCATATAGCTGCTATAGCTCCCAGTATAAGTAACGAGTACAGTATACGTTTCTTATTTTTGCGTGAGATAATCTGTCCTTTTGGGTGCACTGTCTGAACATGCATGGCCAGTCCATTCGGGTTATTGAATGATTTACCACACTTAGGGCAGGTTACAGTGCTCATAACGTGTGGGCGCTTTATTATGTTTAAAAATCTTAGGGGTGCTCTCCTTTCATAGCGACCATTATGCTGCGCATAAAACACCTACCAAGTGCGGTATGCAATCATTGATTAGCGGAGCTCGGAGAATGTAACGCGATACACTTTTCATGACATAACGGTCTCTTAGTTATTTAAAGCCACAGTCGAGAAGGAATGGACGCGTCGCGAAATGTCGAGCACAGTGCCATACTCGTCTCCAAAACGTGGTGGTCGAAATCTTGAGCAAAACAGAATTATTTTGCTGAGCCTGAAAACTTGCATTTTTTAGTGCTCAATGAATTTCTTGGAAATTCGTGTGCCTGAAGACTTACAGTCTTCACTGCTCCCGCCGATCACCGGACCGGATCGGTCTCAAGCCGGCAGTCGAGATTCGTGTTTTCCGGGCAAACTCCGTTGAAACAAAGGGTTTGCTGTTGTACCGGGCTAAGAAAGTGCTGCCTGTGCAGCAAAATTGCCTCGAACTGTGAAACGGGTACGCTAATTCGAGGTTCTTCCATGCCTCTTCAGGAACTGTCAAGGTAGTTATGCGGAGCTCGGAGAATGCAATACAAAGGAGGCGATAGTCGTGGATGTCATTAACATTCAGTTTTAGTGAATTAAGGTCGGGTAATGTTTATGATGCACACATTACTTATAGGTGCGCAACTATGCGCAGTAATTGGTCAATGATAGTGAGCAACTGAGGTGTACGCAATGATGGGATACTATGGTGACGGATGGTACGGAATGGGTGGCTTCGGATGGCTCTTCATGATAATATTCTGGGGAGCAGTAATTTGGTTTATCATTTGGATAATTAACAAGACACAACAGTCACGGGGAAATGAAAAGACACCTGCAGCTATATTGAAGGAGCGATACGCTAAAGGAGAGATGACAAAGAAAGAGTATGAAGCGATGAGAAAAGAGTTATCGTGATGTATCAAACAGAAAGAACATCTAAATAGAACTCTCTGAAAATAAATATTTAAACGAGATTGCATAAGTCCGAGCTGTGAATTGGATAATACATTTGCTTGCGGGCGCAGTACTTGCAGCGATACTCTGTCTTTCTTTCAAAAAACTACGTACTAAGCACGAATTCTATAGTATGGCCGGGTGGTTCTCTTCAGCGAATCTTATTGACTTCGACCACTTACTTGCAACTCCTATTTATGATCCATTACGCTGCAGTATTAACTTTCACCCACTGCACTCATGGTATGTTGCTCCGGTATATGCCATCATGATTTTGTGGGGGAGAACACGCTATTTCGCCGTTGGCGTATTCTTACACTGGGGTCTCGACTGGACAGACTGTCTGCGTTTGTGAAACAATAAATTGCACTAGCCCAAATAGTTTTATATTACCGCGGACGCAGTCAACCTATGGACCTGAAGCAGCATTACCGTATTGGCCGATATATAGCTGCGGCATTGTTCACGGCCGTATTTGCTGCAACATGGGACGTATGGTGGCACGGAGCAATAGGAAGAGACACTCTCTTTGAACCTCCGCATCTTTTATTATACGGCGCAGTAATTGTGGCTGTTGCTTTTGGCGTAGTCGGCTGGTACCGAACGCGACAAACAGTTTGGAAGCGACTCGCCGTATTACTGTTGTTAATTCCAATTACTGCTCCTTTTGATGAGTTGTGGCATCAGAGGTATGGTGTTGAAGATATTGCTAGTCCAATTATTGTTTGGAGTCCTCCACATCTCGCAATTATTTTTGCTGTGCTCGGCAGCATTTACTTACTTTTTCCTGTTCTCAGACAGGATCCTGATGAGCAGCTGAAACGTATTTTTATGAGTATGATGCTGGCTGCAGGGCTGTCCATGATCCTATTCGCTCTAACGCCGCTCAATCCACTTGGACCTTGGCATATTCTTGGTTTTTGGGCAGCGAGTATTCTTGCAATCGCGATAACTTTGGTTTATTTGCTGTCAGAACATATAGTGCCTGGGCACGCTTCAGCCACAATGGTTCTCGTTTTCCTTTGCTTCCTTCTTGCTGTAGGTTTTGGCGAGCGAATTGAAGCAGGGGTTGAAATGGTACCGCATGATCACTCGCCGTCATTTTTGTTGTTACTATCGTTTGCTCTGCCTGCTATTTTTGTTGATATTTCTCGCCGTTCATTTATAGTTATACGTGGCGCGGTCGTTGGGTTGTTGTGGGGCGCGACGCTATTCGGCTTCTCATCCATGTTCTTTGCTGCTGAATTCAAGTATACTTTCTTAGAGGGAGCTACGGGCGTACTTGCTGCAGTTGTAGGCGGAATATTAGCGGCCTGTATAGTTAACGCGTTATTAAGTAAAAAACTCGTATCAAATAATTAAAGTTAATTAAGTATGTTCTGCTTAGGGATATTGCGGAAAAAGTAATTGACTTCTAAAGTAGGACTTAGAACTTAGTTTCTAAAAACCTGTTCGGATGACTGGCCTTATGCTTCCACCAAGGCGCGCGATATGCAACACCCCATTTAATGAATGGTGGCATCATGCGTTCTGAGCTGAAGATGTGAGTAATTTGCATATGCTGTGGAGTCTGCCTCATTTGGTGCGTAGTTTTGTTATTGCTAGTGTGATGACTTAATCGGTGCTTTCCAGTCAAGACAAACATACATGATTGCTGCTAGTAGGGGAAATTGTAGGTAGGTCCAGTCTATCTGTCCTGTAACAACTGCCGTAATGGTCATTGGCACCAGTGGCCAGATGCCTGTATACAGGCTCACCCACCATTTTCTGTAGACAACTATTGCTGCTGCAGCTGCTATATCCAGCACACCCACTATGCGTATAAGTATTTCGGCAAACGGGAGTCCTGCTTGTTGAATGAGTCCTGTCATTCCCGGACTGCTAAAGAGAGCAGGAACACCATGCGCAATGTACATGTACACAAGGTATGCAGCTGCTAGTCCTCCTGCGACGTTTCGTAATTTGTCGAGGTGGTTGTTCATACTTATATGACCACAAGCTTACCGGCGTGCCCGTGGTGGCCTGGACCGCACAGGACTGAACAACCATAGTCGTATGTTCCTGGAGCAGGCGCGGTAAACTCTCCAACGGAAGTCTTACCTGGTTCTATTACTAAATTAAACTGTGCTGCAGGAATTGCGATGCCGTGAGTTACATCTCTGCTCGTAGCCTGTATTCGAATGAGTTCTCCCGATTTAACGGTGATTGTCGGCTCGCTCCAGTCATACCGCCACGCTTCTAACGACACTTCTCTTACCTGGCAATCTCCCATCCATCCTCCTCCCATTTTGTGGCATGGCGCTCCCGCCATTGCGCGCGAAGGGTTTAGCGGGAGCAGAGTGCCTGAGAGAACCACTTGATCTGGCGTTGTAATAGTCTGTGTTTGTGTTGTCATAAGCAGACCTGTACCAATTAATGCGAGCAGAGTAAATACTCCGAAACCTGCAAGTAGTTTGTATTCCAGTATCATTGTTCTACGCTGAATGAAGTCATCATTCCGCCTCCCATTGTGGAGTCCTGTTTCTTATAACAATCGCCCATCATAGTTCTGTGAGGCGTTTGATGGCAGGGCATGCCAGCCATTGCCAAGTCACTGGTGGAGCCTGTGTTGCGTTGCATTGTGCAGCCTGCGAGAAATAGGCCTGTTACCATGAGAGGTACTGATGAGCATTTCATATTGTTTCGTTCGATGAAACAATATTTAAATGGTTCCGAAACAATAGAAGGTGAACGTGGCCGTAGTTGTTTCGGGTTGAATCACTGATTTTTAGACCTGGACGATTCTACCGTCCAGCTCGTATGTGCAGGTGTCTCAGCAGTACGTACTTTTCGTTCTGAATTGATATAAAGTCGGTTGAGCTCTATAACATATGGTCCTCTCTATTGGAACGCGCGCACCGGATTTCGCTTTGCCTGATAGTGAAGGTAAGCTCATCTCACTCTTTGATTTAAAGAAAAAGAATGTAGTCCTTATTTTCTATCCTGGCGACTTTACACCAGTGTGCACGAAACAACTGGAAGTGTATAGTGATATACGTGATCAGTTCGCGAGGTATGATGCGGTTGTTCTTGCTATTTCAGTTGATTCAACGCAAAGTCATGCAGCGTTCAAGGCGCAGAATCAGTACGCGCTCACATTCCTGTCAGATGCTACACCTAACGGATCGGTTGGTCGCTTGTATGACGCGTATGATAAGCAAAAGGGCACTGAAGTGCGAGCGCTTTTCGTAATCGGTACTGATGGATTGATTCACTGGAGCTTGCTTGCGCCGTATGATAGCAATCCTGGTGCGGACGGCATTCTTGATGCGCTTGCAAATATGTCCGTAGATGAACCTCGAGAAAAAGCCTTTACGTAAGTCGCGGAATTGTGGCGTTCCACTGCATCTTGCTTTTGACTGTAGTTAATTTATTCTCTCGCCGTTAGTTCACGTCAAGAGGTGAAACTTACGGATGAGTACTAGAAGAAAATAATTTGACGATTTGTCTGCGATGCTCCCACCGATCACAAGACCGGACCGGTCTCACGCAGGACGTAGTGGGATTTGTTTTCCTGGTAAAATGTGCAGCAAAATGCCTTTGATTTGTGAAAACGGTAAAACAAGTGCACTAATTCAAGATACTTTACTGCCCAATCCAGAACTGTCAAAATAGTTATTTCTAGCTCGGAGAATGTAATACGCACTTGGCACCTTAAGAGAATAGATTAACGTATTTCTTGCGCTTCATCCCAAAATTTATCAAACACTTTCTTGAGATTCTGTGCGAACGCGCGATTTTCTATAAAAACCACGCCGCCAAATGCGAGGGGATCCTCGTGCACGAGTTTGAGTAGCACCTTTTTTCCGTCGATAATATCGCATCGAGTGTAATCAAGGTTAAGTCGTCGCACAGTAAAGCGATTGTTGGTTGCGGCAAGTTGAGCAAGCAACGGAGGCAACGCGAGACCTACGGGATATATTGCCTTAATCTGCACGCCTTCAGCCACTTTCTGCGCGATAGCTTTCTCCCACTGGATCTTACTTCCTCTATTTGTCCGTGGTTTGTGGTGAACGTTGATTATCTGCAGCACTTCCTTTTCTGCTTCCAAAAAAGAGCGGAGCTGTATTCTGTTGTTGTCCTGAATGGTGGTTCCGAGTTCAAAGAAAGGCGTTGCGTGGCCTTGCTCCGCATCATGACGGGTAGCAAGTGTTTGCAAAACTGATACTGTTTGCTGCTGCTTATGCTCTAGGTCTGCAATAATGCGTTGCATTACTGCTGATACGTTTGTTACATAGAGTACTTTAGGGCGAGTAGTTGTTTGTTCAATAATGCCTCTAGAGATGAGTTGTTTACTCACAGAGTACACTTTTCCTGGTGGAATGGATGCTCGAGTCGCTAATTCCTTCAGAGTGCTCTTTCTCTGAATAATAGCTTCAAATGCACGAATTTCGTATGTACTCAGCCCGAATTGTCGCAGTGCGTCTTTCACTCTAATCAAGGGTTAAAAGTGCTGAATAGTATTTATGGGTATCTTTCGCATCGCAGTATATGGCAGCGGTAGAAAGCAAACCTGAAGAATTCTACAAAGTTCAACGATCCAGCCTGAGAGAGCATAACGGTGAATTATTTGTACTGGCTTCTGAACGCGATAACTGTGTTTCCTCCAACAAGGTTCGATTCGCATATACTGTGAAAAACAGTTGGTGGCGAATTCACCACGACACCCCAGTTATGGGTGCCTATGAACTTGGTGACTGCGAAGTTGCGTTTGACGGACCGTTCGCTACGCAGGCAGAAGCAGATGCTACCATTGAAAAACGGAGCGATCAAAAATCATACGGTAGTTACGAATACGGCTCGAAAGTACTAGTTCAAGCGCTGTCAGCATCCGAACGATTGCCCGCACTGCTTCGATGGCAGGAGACTGCTTGTCATCTTGAGCTCAGGAGCGAGTATTTCGCCCGACTTAGAGTTAGAGCCACTAGTAATAACAAATACTATGAACCACAAGAATTTATTTCCTTGTGTGGCGCGCTTTCGAAGCAAACGGAAGCAGTAATTCGCGAGCAAGCAACGGAGGTCGTAGAAACTTCAACGGGACTCGTAGCGTTAGCAAATGAAGCACTCATTGAAGCAACCATTCGAAAACCGTTCGAGCTAGAGTGTGTTTCATACAACGATCCGAGAAAACTAGAGTCTCCAGTGTACATTCGCTCACTTGGTATGGCGCACACGCTCCAGGATACTATCTGTGACTTGTGGAGCGAAGCAGGCGTTACATTGTCAGTTGCCAGGCTAGGAGAGAAGTGCACTTACGATACTAATATACGTCCTGCAATAAAATACGGCAGTATAAACGCATTCAAGAAAGCTCATGATTTCTTGTAGTAGGACAAATCTCCGCCAAATGACTGGAAAGGTATACTGCTCCCGCCGAGTTGCTCGGTATGGTGCAATGCCCCACATTGTGGAGATGTGCACTGGCTGGTTATGCTCCCACTGATCAGCGGACCGCACCGGTCTCACGCCGGATGTAGAGGGATTTGTTTTCCAATAAAAAGTGGGTTTGCTTAATCCTAGTGTTACAACGTTTCTGCTACTTATTGCTGCTTTCATGTGGCTCGCTCTTCTGTCAAACCATAAGAATGGGTCTTGGAGAATGCGTTACATTGATCCACATTGTATTCGGGTCGAGAACAGATAAAATCGGCTTTGTTGAAAACTTAGAAAGAAATAAGAGCTACTTTCTCTCGTAGATTGTTGTGACCACCGACGAGAAAAGAGGTAGCTCCCAATGGTAGAAAAGCAAGTTTCTTTCTTAAATAATTTGTGGCGTGAGACTCGCACCATTTGCTACAATGCTAAAATTCCTTTGTACGAGTCTCGCCATGATCCTAAGGTTTTTACGATGGTACAGAAAGTTTTCTTGTATCTTTACAAGCTCAAGAAAAGGCTTACTTTGCGTTCTCTCGTCGATGATTTGCGTGATAGTCGAGTCGTCAAGTATCTTGGTTTGTATCGCATACTGAATTTCAGCACGCTAAGCTACTTTATTTCAAGTTTATCGCAGAGCGTCGTTGACGCTCTGCATGCTGCGACGCAGACGCTTCTACCGTCGTACGAGCGAGTAATTATTGACGGCACAGGCTTCTCACTCAGTCCTCCAAGTCACTATTACTGTCATCGCATAAAGACGGGATATCTCGTCGATGAGTTCATCAGCTTGCACGCAATCATCGATCAAGAAAACGGGTTTGTGCGCTCGCACAGAACGCTCGTGCGCAAAGCGCACGATAGCACAATGCTGCAGCCACTTGTGAATGATTTAGAAGTAGAGCAGCGCATTTTGTACGCTGACAGAGGCTATGACAGCTCAGCAAACTATGATTTCCTCATTGAACGGGACTGTGTTCCGCTCATTCTCCAAAAGTGCATACTCAAACCATTAACGAAATGCAAGGGTGCGCATCGCTGCGCGATGCGCAGAACGTTTGACTACGGCGAGTACTTGAAACGGAACAAGAAGCAGTGTTTAGCAGCATAAAACGCATATATGGAGGGACATTACGAGCCAAAAGCTCGTCAACGCAGTGCAAAGAACTCGGATTGATGGTATTGCTTTACAATCTGGAGAAAAAGATTCTTGTCATAGTCTTGTGGACTCAAAGAGTTTTCAACAAAGCCTATAAAGATATGAAAAAGGAAATACTACGATTTCGGAGGGCGCATTTGGATTTTCAAAACCTACGGCAGAAAGTATCTGCAGTAAAAACCAGTGTGCCGGCGTTCTTTCCTAAATCGAAAAGGAATATACGCGCATTAGCGTAAAATATATATACAACATATGACTTATTAATCATATGAGTGGACAGTCAACCGATTTTTCAAGTAAAAAAGCGCTTGTCAAAGTGATGTGCGCGTGCGGCCCACGTTGCCGCTGCAAAAACTGCCGCTGTGGGCCGACGGCAGCATTCTTCGACACACTCGGCAATACAACAAGACTGCTCATAATAGAAACTCTCCGAGATAAACCGCACAGCGTCAGTGAACTAATAGAGAAATCAGGCATAGAGCAAACGTTAGCATCTCATAGCCTAAAGCGACTTGAACAAAACGGGTTTGTCACAAGCAAACAACAAGGGAAAAACCGTATTTACGAACTGAATGCAAAAAGCGTCGAGCCCTTGCTAAAGATGGTTAACGAACACGTACAAAAATATTGTATACAAAACGCAAAACCATGTTCTTGTGGTACAAAAAAAAGCAGAGGTGCAAAATGAAACAAACAATAACGGTAACGGGGATGCACTGCAACAGCTGCAAGATACTCATTAGTGAAGCTCTGGAAGAAGCGGGAGCAAAGAATGTACAGGTTGACCTCGACCCTAAGAAGCAAGTGGGAATAATAACGTTTGATTCTACTCTCTCAAAAGATAAAGTTAAGGAATTAGTCCAAGAACAAGGAGAGTATGAGGTAGCATGACAAAAACTGCTGAGATTTCAATCAGTGGAATGCATTGCGCAAGTTGCGTTGCTGTAAACACAAAAGCGCTCAAGAAAGTCGCTGGCGTCATAGATGCAAACGTAAATTACGGAACAAGTCGAGCTACCGTCACCTATGATGAGGGTATCGCGAAAACAGAACAACTCATAGCAGCAATTAAAGGGCGAGGCTATGGGGCATCATTACTTGCTGGAAATGAAGACTCGCATGAACACCATAAAATGATGCAGGAGCAAGAATTATCTAAACTAAAACAATTACTTGTTTTAAGTATTGTACTAGCAGTTCCTGCTTTCATCATCGGCATGATGCTCATGCGCGACGGATTATTCTATGTTGGTTACGAGCTACCTTATGCTCCATTCATTCTCTTTATTATATCCACTCCAGTGCAATTCTATGTAGGCTGGAGGTTTTACGAAGGTGCATGGGCGAGCCTCAAAAATTTTACGGCAAGCATGGATACATTGATTGCAATGGGAACAAGTGCTGCTTATTTTTACAGTATGTGGGCCGTATTTCTCTCTCCCGTACCACAAAGCCAATACTTTGAGGCAGCTGCGATTATCATTACGCTCATTCTGTTAGGAAAATATTTGGAAGAACGTGCAAAAGAAAAAACAAATGAGGCAATTTCTAAGCTTCTTACTCTAGCGCCAAAAATGGCGACCGTTGTAAGAAATGGCAAGGAAGAAAAAATAGCAGTTGACGACCTGCAAGTCGGAGACGTAGTAATCGTTAAACCAGGAGAAAGCATACCTGTGGATGGAGTGATTCTTGAAGGTCAAAGTAGCATTGACGAAAGTATGATTACAGGCGAAAGTATTCCAGTGGAAAAGCAAAAAGGCGACACAGTAATCGCGGGAACGGCTAATAAAAACGGCAGCTTCCATTTCAAAACTACAAAAGTAGGCGCAAACACAACGCTTGCAAAAATAGTAAAATTAATCGAGGATGCACAAGGAAGAAAAGCACCAATACAACGAATTGCAGATAGAGTATCAGCGTACTTTGTACCTGTGGTGGTACTCATAGCTATTGCTACCGTTGTTTTTTGGACGTTCTTCTCAGCACAAGGACTAGCATTTGGTATAATGGCAGCTGTTTCGGTTCTCGTAATCGCATGCCCGTGCGCACTAGGTCTCGCAACCCCAACTGCGATAATGGTTGGAACAGGAAAAGGAGCACAAGAAGGAATCCTCATAAAAGGAGGTGACAGCCTAGAGACTGCACACAAGCTTGAATATGTTATCTTTGATAAAACCGGAACAATAACTAACGGAAAACCTATTGTTACAGACATAATGCCTTTAGGAAAAAATACAAGTGACGCATTACTAAGTATTGCTGCTAGCATAGAACAGGGTTCAGAACACCCACTCGCAGATGCAATAGTACAAGATGCAAAAGATAAGAAACTATCCCTAAGCAAAGCTGCAGCTTTTAACGCAATACCAGGTCATGGAATTAGTGCTAAACTAGGCGCCGAGACGTACGCTTTTGGCAACGTAAAACTGATGGTCAAGAACGGCGTAACATATCAAGAGCACACAGCAACAATCGAGAGATTGGAGCAGGAAGGGAAAACTGTCATGTTACTCGCAAAAGGTCGCGAGCTACTCGGATTCATAGGTGTAGCCGACACAATAAAAGAGCATGCACCACATGCAGTCGCACAGCTGCAGAAACTTGGAGTCGCAGTATACATGATAACTGGCGACAATGCACGAACCGCAAAAGCCATCGCAAAACAAGCTGGTATTAAGGAGGAAAATGTATTTGCTGAAGTGTTGCCAGAAGATAAAGCGAAGTATGTAAAGCAATTACAGCACAACGGACGCTTCAAAGTAGCAATGGTAGGAGACGGCATTAACGATGCACCTGCTCTAGCGCAAGCTGACATAGGCATAGCAATGGGTTCCGGCACAGACGTTGCAATGGAATCGGGCAATATCGTGCTGATGAAAAACGACTTGCGCGACATACCTAAAGCAATACGTCTTAGCAAGCTCACAATGCGTAAGATACGTCAGAACCTCTTCTGGGCATTTGTATACAATGTGCTTGGAATACCGGTCGCTGCAGGTGTCCTATACTACTCAACAGGAGCTCTTCTCTCCCCAATAATTGCAGGAGCGGCAATGGCACTCAGTAGCGTGAGCGTAGTATCGAACTCGCTCATACTAAAAGCAAGCAAAATATGAGGTAAAAAATGAAACACACTCCACTCATAGTGACAATTGTCGCACTCATTGTCGGAATCTCGCTCTTTATTGCTGCTGATGGCATCGAAAAACAGCAGCGAATGGATGGAAAAATATACGAAACAATGCAACTAAAGATTGCGTACACACCGATGGGTGAACCGAAGCTCTTTGCAAATGTACCCGCAGAATCACTTCTGCTTTACTCCCCAATTGAAGGGTCTAATATCCTCTCCAACCAATCAATGGTAATAGGATACGCTGAGGCACAAATGATGCGCTCAGAGAAACTATTTAGCGAGGTCGGAGACAGTTTTGATTCATTCTTTGGAGTGCCAATAACAGTTGGCGGCGTACTTCACCCAACAAACACTATACTAGACGACTTGCATTTCCTAGGGAACGACCCGTTCAATTCAATCGAAGGAGATTCACACAGAACGTACATTCTGCGCACAGATGAAGGAATGCCGAAGCTGTTCTACATAAAAAATGCAGGGGAATTAGTCCCATTAAAAATACGGTTGAAAGAAGGCGATGCAAGCAGGTACGCAGTTCGCGTGGCTGACGGAAAAAAATATTACCCGATGATGATTGGTTCGACAGAAGCTGAAATGATGCGTTCAGAGAAACTATTCGAGAAACCAGGAGACCGCATCGAGAACTTCTTCGGCTCTAATGTGTTCGTTGCAGGTATCCTCGCACCCGCGAATTCCAGTATAGACATGATACACATTATTCCCTCAGGCACGATCAAAGAAATTCCTGATTACAATAATTATCGAAACAGTGAGCAGTTAGTATCTGAAAGTAATAAAAAGATTTACGTCGCCATCGAAGGAAGTGGAGAAATTGCGTCTATAGATATGGCATCAAACAAAATTATAACAAAAATCGACTTAGCTCAAGTTCTAGGAGATAGGACAGTCAACTATATGCCTCATAATGTACAAGTAGCTCCTAACAACCAGCAAGTATGGGTTACTGCTAGTGCAGCCACTGACGCCTCAGTGGGTGAAGGATCAGACGAATCAGCCGATGGCGAGGCAATCATCATAGATCCGTTCTCAGACACAATAATCAAGAGGATTAAATTGGGTAACGATCTTCATCTATCGCATGTAAGTCTAACACCTGATAGCAAGTACGCAATTGTTCTGTCTCAAGAAAAAGGAATTGTATACAAAATAAACGCAGTGACTTATGAAATAGAGAAAGAAGTCCTTACGAAAGAGGGGGCTGAACCCCACGGACTTCGTATTTCACCTGACGGTAAGAAGGCCTACATCGCGATGATAGGGGATAGCAGTATGGGCATTCTCGACATCGAAAATTTCAAACTGAGCTACGTTTCCCTCAAAGGAGCGGCAGTACAAACGGCAGTAACGCCCGACGGTAAATACGCACTGGCTTCTGTTTACGATACCAAAAGCGTCGCGGTTTACGATATTTTGTCTTCTGAACTTAGCTATGTGGACTTACCAAAGGAGGCGAAAGGACCAGTGCAGATTTACCCGACACCAGACTCGCGCTACGTATACGTCGCAGATCAAGGATATTACTTCAATCAGCCAACAGGTGATACTGTTTACAAGCTTGATTTACAGGGAATGAACACGAGTCAAGCAATCAAAAGCGGATCAGCGCCACATGGAGTCATTGTAGCGAAAGATGGCGATATAGTTTACGTGACTAACCTGCTCAGCGGCGATTTATCCGTAATCAACGCAGAAACGGGGAAAGAAGTCACAAAAGTGGCAATAGGGGATATGCCTAACGGGGTCAGTTTGTGGTACGCCTATGGATAATTTGGGGTTGTTAGCTGATCTATGAATTATGGGAGTCCGTCTAAACCCCTGTGCAGGGATATTCCTGAAGCAAGGAAGCGAGTTCTCGCAATAAATAGCATAGCGATATACAAGGGGGTCATGTACCATGAATGTAACGGGTGAAGATTTAAGCTACAACGCATTGGATCATAGATGGGTGTTGCCAGTAAGTGATCAATATCTATTAGGTTGGCAGCGAAGAACCACATAACCATCTGAAAGAAAATTTCCTTAGATCTATATCTCTTTATGCACAGGCATAACGCAGCTGCTAGTAGTACGCCTCCAAGCAAATGAATGATCCAGTTCATAGTACTAAGAAATCACCGCGATCTCTATACTCTTTTGGAATGCCGTAATTAACTCTCCGATTTTGTATATCGGAGCGTTGCGGTTTTTCTTTCGACGTTTAGGACCAAGTTTAGGACCACGTCTATGCGGAATCCTGGGGTTACAGGCCTGTTTAAGACCATAATTTCTGCCCGTAATCACTGGTACCTCCTAGGGGTACCCCCTCCCTCCGCGCACCGTCGGTGGAGGTCTTTTAGCGGCTGTTCGTATTTGGTCTGAAATTGTTCGAGAATTGTTGCATCATCAAGGCTTCTAATCTCTTCATTTTGTCTTCCATTTCGACTTTTTGAGCATCAAACTGCTCTGAGAGGAACTGCACTTTTTGTTGTTCTCTTGCTAGTTGCTGCTGAATCTCTGCCTTGGTTGTATCAACTAGAAGATCGTCATCTGTGATCGTGTCGCGCATACCTATCAACTCCGAATAATAGTGTATCATGTCGCTCTTCTTCCAGCCGTAGCGGTACTTCATTTGGTTCTCTGATTTGTAAATTGGGAGATAATGGCATACACTGTTGTGTCTGAAATCGTACATCGTGATACCATTTCTAATTAGGATTTTCTTCGCGTACCCATTTGTTCGTTGCGTATGAGGGGTGCCGATGTGAAGAATTTTGTAACCTATGCGCCCCAGCGTGCGATTGTATGTGATTGGGTTGAGTTTGAATAGAAAGTCTGTTGGTTGTAATTTCTTGTCTTCAATGTACTTACGAATAAGGTCTGAGCAGAGCATGAGCTTAATTTTGCGGCCGAACGTCTTGCTGGTTTCCTCTCGGATATTCAGAAATAGGTTCTGTGAGCCGGGTACTGGCGTCAAGTCCATTGCCCTGACATTCATGAGCTCTTTTGGCGCTCGAATACCGCTATCAAACAAGAGCATCATGAGTGCCCTGTATTCAAAGGTTGGAGCGTTCTCGCACATCCGCTCAAGATCCTTGATAGTGAAGTGCGACCATGCTGGCTTGTGGTCGGCGCTAGTGTCTAGGCTTTCGACAACATCCGTAACTGTTATGCTATCCTTTCGTTGTACACGTATATGCCAGCGCCAAAAGGCACTGAACACCTTGGCATATGAGCGGACGTCAAGAAATGGCTTGCCTTTCATGCTAAAGATGCGTCCTTCGCGCATTCCTTGAAACACCGTAATAACGTCGTCCTCCGTGAAGTCAAGTTGCTTTTTATGCGCGTAATTCTCAAACATTCGAAGAATGCTCACTAGTCGGAATCTGAGGTGGACTAAGTGCACGTAGCTCCGTGCGCCCTTTCGTTGCCCACGTGCAGTGTTCTTTCCAGTAGATTGGTCTAGCACGTACCGCGTAATAGCTTCGCTGTGTGCCGCAGAAACGCCGCGTAGCGAACAGTAATCAATCGCGCCGTCTTTGACTATCGAGGCTCGCCAGCGCTCGTACTCGCCCCGTTTATTGAACGGGTCGACCTCGACCGCACCTTGATTATTGACCGTTAATCCGCGCACAAAACACCTACCAAGTACGGTGTGCAATCATTGATTAGCGGAGCTCGGAGAATGTAACACAATCCACTTTTCATGGCATAACGGTCTCTTAGTCATTTAAAGCCACAGTCGAGAAGGAATGGACACACCGCAAAATGTCCACCACAGTGTCTAACGCGTCACCAAAAAGTGGTGGTCGAAATCTCTGAGATTAGACCGGAAAGGTATTATGCTCCCACCGGGATTCGAACCCGAGTCGCCGCCGTGAGAGGGCGGAGTGATGGGCCGGACTACACTATAGGAGCGGCTCTATCTAGAGTAAGATTTTTTACTGCTTTTATAAGCGTTTGGAGGTTTATATTTTACTATATAGAAAATAAAGAAGAGTAACGCTTAAGTCTCTTAGCAGTAAATTAAGCGCATGGATTCGCTGAGTGAATTACGCGCTGCAGTATCAGAACTAGAGCAAGTAATACTGTATGCAAAAGCGCAAAACACTGCTGTATCCAAAGCGTCCGTCGGTTGGCATATTGCGCACTTGCTCCTAACGATTGCTGAGATTCTTGACGATTTGCGTGCATCAAAGCCAAAAAACTACGTGTGGCGTCCACGTCCAGTGCAATGGTTTTTGCTCATGACGAAGTCTATTCCACGTGGACGCGCGAAAGCGCCAGAACGGGTGAAGCCGTTAGGAGTACTATCGGCGCAGCGACTTCGCCTTGATCTCAAAAAAACACAAGCGCGACTTGACGAGTTTGCTGCACTGTCGCCGAATCAGTTTTTTACACATCCTCTTCTCGGCGAAATGTATGCTCGAACGGCGCTCGTCTTTACTAATATACACACCAAGCATCATCTCAAAATAATCAACGATGTTCTAAAGCAAACAAAGTAGCATTTGTGCACTTCTCTGCTATGGCTTGGTAATAAGAAAACTGAACTGGGGCTAGCCGGATTTGAACCGGCGCCTCATGGACCCCATCCATGAATCCTACCAAGCTAGACTATAGCCCCCTATACAAAAAAGCGAACCAAAAGTCCTTTTTAAACCTATATCAGGTAATATCCCATAGCTTTCATATATGAGCACTATCCTTCTAGCAGTATGGTTGAAACAAACGAGAGTCATGAGTACCAGGACTACGAGTTGTCTGTTGAGGATCGCGCAAGTATTCGCGATATTCAGAAGCGAATTAGAGATGGCAAGGTTAAGGATGAAAAGAATATTCGCGATTTCCTAGATTTTCTTGAGGGTTTGGACGCGCGCATACAAGAGGCTCTTGCCATCGAGCGAAGTATTGGGCGCGCAAACTTAACTCTTAAACACGACTCTGAGAAAGTGTCCGCAATAATGCGTACGCTCAAGGATATGCTTGATGCGGTGGATCAGTTCTAATGAAATGCGAGGATTGTCAAAAGAAAATAGAGGAGACTTTCTTGCAAAAGCCGCTCGGTACACAGATGCGTAGAGATGGAAAAAAGATACTCATTTGCAGCGCTTGTCAAAAGCGTTTGGCTAAAGTTTAAGCGCGTACGTGTTTTTCGCGAACTGCTTTTAGCGCTTCAATTGCTCTGTTTACTTCTTTGATAAGTTCTAGATCGTTCTTGTATTCTTTCGCGGCTACGCCAGCCGTTGCTGTTGTAGCTGTTTTTACGAAATCATCACGGTACTTGGTTGCTTCAGAGGAGAGTGTCATGCATAAGTTTTGAAGCAGTGGCTATTTAATCTTTACGGGAAAACTAATGTAGCTTTTTGTAACCGCAACCTGGCGTGCCGCAAACGTCGCGTCCAGATGTATTGCCTGCTGCTGGCCATTTTACAAGAGACAGTTTTTCGCAATTAGGGCAAATGTATTTTTGAAATGGCATGTTCATAGTTAGCTCTCCTTGTATTTGCAGGCTGGGTTCTCACAAGTTTGACGCTGCCGAGTTTGATTTGGCAACAACGGCCACGTAGTCAACGTTAGCTTGTGGCACTGCGGGCACAGGCCCTTTGTGAAATACCGGCCCATACTACTCCCGAGGGGGCACTAGGATTTAATGTTAGCGGTTTCGTGATCGTATAATTGGTGCATAGTGGGTGTGCGCGGCAGCCGTAGCGCTCCACTAATTCCGAGCAAGTCTTCCAGTCCGTCAGGAGTTAGGCGCTTGCGTAGCGTGTCGCCTGTCGGCTCAGGTTTACTTAGCAGGAGCGCATAGTCTTGCTGTTGAAGGTCGCGGCCATACGGCTCTGTTGAGAGTATACAGCCATCTGGAACTGTGTGGAATAGCTTAACTAATGTGGAGTCAATAAGTTTGGCTAGGGTTGGCCAAACAGTTAGTAGGCGGTCTCCGTATTCCGCTACAGCGCGCTGCGCGTTCTCGTATGCGAAGTCAGGGTTGCGCAGCGCAAACCGCCTGTCCCATTCCGCTCCTTTTGCTGCGGGCTCAAGTAAACGCATTCGGGTCCATGAATCAAGTCGAGTAGGATTATTTGCAAGTAGCGCGGGCGCAATTTCTTCACCTGTGTTTCCGTACAAATTTGTTACGTCGAGTGTAATTGAAGCGCATAAGTCTTCTGTAAGGCTGGCATCAAAGTGTATCAAATTCGCAGGGGCAATTGGCGCATATTCGCGATTTATTTTATTGCCTAAGTCGTTCACTGATAACGTGTGTCCAAAGCCTTTTTCAGTAGGAATTGCGCCAAATTCTTCGCAGAAATCAATTAAGGTTTCTCTTACTCGGTCGTGGTTGCTAGAATTTATGGGTGTTCGAAAGAACAACCCTACGGGCGTTGGATCGGTTGTGCCGAATGAATTTCCTTTGTAGAGAAGCTCCATTATGATTTGCTTCCGCTATAAGCTTATTATATTTGTTTCGCGTGGTCAAAATTTACGATACGGCTCAGGTTCATAGTATTTATTCGCGTATACTTCGCGATGAACTGCTAGAACGCATCGACTAGACTTGATTATGTTCTTTGTTTGCTGTCATACTGATCAAAAGAACTAATCATCATGCAGATTTTTTTTCTTGACGGTTTGCGCGCATATGTATTTGAAAGTTTATTGTCTTCGGGGTATAAGTTGGTTGTAACCATTAATTGTATTAATAAATTATACTTCAAATTCTTTCGCTACTGTTTGTCGAAATATTTTTGTTTGCAATAGATATAATATTATATTTATCGAGCACGGACGAAGTCTTGGTTTTTTTTTAGTATTTGATTCGGAGCCGTTTGTGCGCGAGTTCAATTAATACTCCTAATTTAATTGCGCGGGTTAAGTGTTGTCTCTTGACCTAACGTTTTTTCTAACATGTCGGGATAAAGTGAGGGATATATTACTCCTGTATTTAATTTAAGAAGTTCAATACGGGATATTGGTTCCACCACCCATCCCATAGGAGTAATATTTTGAATTCTCATTGCACACGAAACCTGACCCTATTTAGAAATCGCTCCAATGCCTAAGGTTTCAGCAAGAGTATGCAGGTCTAAGTAGTATTGAATAACTTGTCGACCAAATAGTTTTTTGTTCGCCTTCACTATTGCTATTGTGTCTTCAATATTATTAGGTGCGTTTTCTAAAGTTTCGTCGTTATTTTCTAGTATTGTAGGCAAAATAGCTCTTGGAGAATAGTGTACATTGTTGCTATTGACAAATGCTGATGCTATAGCTCCGAATTGTATTGGTTTAATGAGTTGCTTAGGTGTTTGCGAATAAATATTAAGTTCTACGCTTAGTGGTGAAATTGATAAAAATTCAAATTTGAGCCGTTCATCACCTTTCAGAATTTTAGGGTCCCATGTTGAATGCTGGTTGCATAATTTTTCTACAGAAATTTCTTTTGTATCGATATATTCGATTCTGTTCTGCAGTAATTGTGCGGCGGACTGCGCGGTTGCCCGATCAATAAATGTGGTCTTGGTTTCCCATCCACTTCTGTATGCTTGTTGCATATAAAGAATTCTTGCGGTCCTCCTATTAAAAGATTATTACTTCTATCTCTTTGCCTTGGGTAATACGTGGGCATAAGGACATCTACTCTGGGTTCGGATTTATGATAAAGCAAAGTACGGGCGAAATCTGTGATGTAGGTTTGTGTTTTCATACAGTACCTAAAGTATACTGTTTTAATGTAATTAACTATGGAAAATCAAAAATAGTTTCCACAATTTAGAATTATTTGCAGTAGTATAGTATACTGTTCGGAATTTAACTAATATTGCGAATATTTTACGTAAAAAGTAAACTTATGACGTGGAGTTAAACCGCTAAGTTTCAAAAAATTGCTACTTATGTGTTTTCGCTTTAAAGTCGAGTGCGCAGCCATTCGTGCAATAGCGTAGTCCGGTGTCCGTTGGACCGTCATCAAACACGTGCCCTAGGTGGCCTTTGCAATTTCCGCACAGTATCTCAACTCGTTTCATCCCGTGTGTGGTGTCAACTTTCTCAACTACGGCGCCCGGAATCGCTTGATCAAACGATGGCCAGCCAGTGCCCGATTCAAACTTTGCGTCCGACTTAAACAGCGCTGCATTACAGCCTGCGCAGCGAAACATACCGTCACGCGATTCGTGTAGCAGCGCGCTTGTTCCGGGCATTTCTGTCGCGCCACTGCGCAGCACTGCGCGCGCTTCAGTGGTCAAATGTGAATGAATGTTATTTTGTATTGTCATGCCTGCCAATAACGTACATACTTCATATACTCTCTGCATGATAATCAGGAAGCATTCAGTAAAAGTACAATTAACGTAATACTTTTGCTTCTGGTAATCCTGCAAAATCGTTGTCGGTTGTTAGAAGAGAGCATTTGCGCTCCCGCGCTAGTGCTAATACGAATGCGTCTCCCAGAGAGAATTTAGGCCTCTTTAATCGCATCTGAGCGTGAAGCAATGCTGCTGTGCGTGCACTGTCGCGTCCTACGGGTAAAATCTCGCAAATCTCTGTTACAGCGATATCAGCTTGTACGCCTGATTTAGCAACTCGCTCAAACTTACTTATAACTTCTGCATGTGTGATGGCGCTAATCGTGCACGTCGATTCACTTATTATTGAGCGCATCGAAGCCGCGCGGACATCTCCCTGTAGATGATCAATAAGAAATGAAGCGTCGAGAACGTATTCACGCTTTGCCATCAAACTTATCCTCTTGGTTGAATCGTCCTACTTTTGGAAGCGTCCCGAATAAGTCTCGACGAGCTTTGTGAATTGTTAGTCGAACTAAATCTCCGTCCGTTATGCTCTCAAGTGCTGCGCTATCCTTTGGAAGACGAATCATTATTGAGCCGCCTACTCGTTTTGCCCTCTGAAGTATTTCAACCATATATATTATCAATAATATTGTTATACTTGAAGTTAATAAATTTTGTGTATGTATATCGACTCGAGTTTTACCCCAAAAAGAAGTGGATGAATACAATGCTCAGAGTTGATAATAACTGGTATGCACCATTAATTCCTACAACTGACCATGGACGCGATTCCCACCAGCGAGCGTTCGCAATAATAGGCATCGATATGCCGAGCCATGCAATTAAGCCGAGTGTTAGTGAGTCGCTAATAGTCTGAGAGTTCGTTTTCAATAGCAGCCAGCCAAGCGCGAGGCTCCAAAGAGTTGCGCCGATTAGCATGCCTGCGTAAATAATTGAGGAGACTGGTTTTGTTTGTGCTTTCATTTCTTCAGCGAGGCCTACTCCTTGCGCCCAGCGCGAACCGAACACACGTGGGTTGTACCAAATCATGCCAAGTATTGTAACAGTGGCGACGCCGAGTGCGACAGAGATAATGTTCATTCCATTACTTGCTGTGAAGTTCTATTTAGAGGTTGTGGTTATAATTAGCAAGTAAGCGCTAAGGCAGAATTAGATAATTACTGGTTCGGATTGTATTGTGCGTTCTTTCAAGAATGAACTGCCTTCGGAGGGATTTGAACCCTCAACCTATGGTTTACGAAACCATTGCACCACCGTTATGCTACGAAGGCTTATTATTCTTCGTGTATTTGGTTAATTTAAAAGCCTATTGTGTTAGCGACTGCTCTTCTTTGTCTTTACTTCGACAGCGTCTTCGTTTGTTGCAAAGTCTACTAATGTTACAAACGCTGCAAGTGCAAGCGGCCCCAAAATAAACCCTGCAAAACCCCATAGTCTTAAGCCTCCAATCACGCCTAGAATTGGAATTAGTGGATGGACATTTGCGGATTTGCTCATAACATACGGTCGTATAACGTTATCGATTTGACTGATTAACAAACTACCAAATAGTATCAAGAATCCGCCGGCGATGTAGCGCTCTTGTACAATCAAATAGACGCCGGCCGGCAAATAAATAAGGAAGGGTCCGAGAATTGGAATAACTGAAAGTAGAGTTGCGATTACGCCCCAGAACAACGGGTTTGGTAATCCGAGCGCCCAAAATAGTAGGCCTACAAGCAACCCTTGCACGAGCGCAGTTGCTACCTGCCCAAGAATAACTCCGCGGACGGTCGCGTTCATTTCATTGAGAAAGCGCTCGCTTAAGTCGGTGCGTACGGGTGCAATCCGTACGAGTGTGCGTACAAGCTTGCTGCCGTCTCGAAGTAAAAAGAACGTGGTCAAAAACATTACGCCGATTCCAATAAGAACATTTGAAGCTTGGTTGAGATATGCACCTGCGTTAGTGAGTACATTTTGTTTAAGTTTGTCGTTAAGTGCAATAGCGAGAGTGCGAAGTTGGTCGCCACTCACGCCGAACAGAGAGCGAAAGCTTTCTTTATCGAATGTTGTAAGTACACTTGCGTATGCGCTCGGCGCTTGACGTACTGTCATGACGGCGATGTAAATGCTTGGCAGCACTATTAGCAATACAACTGCTGCAGTTAAAATTGCAGCAGCTACTGAAGTGCTCATAGTTTTTCGCATGCTCCGATGCAGCGGCATACACAGAATTGCAAACAGCGCTGCGAAAATAACATACTGCCAGTATGCTTGAATTACTAGAAATGAAAGATAACCGGCAAGACCTACAAGAACCCATAGTGCAAAAGAGCGGTTTATCATTTTGCAGGTTTGATTATGATCCAACAAACTAGGTATGCGATGCATCCGGGAATGAATAAACTGAACACAGTGAGAAGCGCCCACAGTATTCTTATTGCTTGCGCGTCTGTTTCATAGTATGCTGCAATTCCACTGCATACACCTGCAATTACTCGATCTTGACTGCGATAGAGAACGCGCTTCATAAGTTCGCTAGAGGCGGAGCGTATAAAAAGATATTGCGCTAAACGTTCACATGGTGGCGTTATGGGACCGTGTTGCGAGCTGGATAGGTGGCTTATTTCCGCGCGTCACAAAGTACCGGTTTGGACCTGGTGTTATTGCAGGTATGCGTGAATTGGCGCTTCAAACGCACCCGAAGGAGGTAATTGCCTTGCTACAAGGTACGCGGGAACTTGATGTACTTGTAGTCGATTCTATAGTTTACCAGCCGTTCCAAAACACGCGAACTAGCGCAACCATAATGCAAGACAGCGCGCTTACGGGAATTGTCGGTTCGTTTCACAGTCATCCTGGCGCGCAGGCGCGGCCGAGCGCTCAGGATTTACGCCACTTTGCGCGCGCTGGCGGTATTCATGGAATTATTGCAGAGCCGTATAATGAAGTGCACATGTTTGATTCGAGAGGGCGATTACTCGAAATTCATGCAATTCCTGGTATGCGTGCGCGAAATAGAAAATCAGATTCTCGCATTTTAAACAGGTAGCTCGCGTTAAGGTCTGTCTAAAAGCAATACGATTAGTACTGCGAGGGACGCAAGAAACCCTGCTACAAGTACTCCGCGTCCTTTTACAATAAGTTGCGCACTGACGCGCTCGCCTGCAGCTGTCATAGTAAGTATTGGCTTACCAGGTTCATCAAGGTACATGGAGAGGGTTGCTACGCCCTGATCATC
>JAYVHA010000010.1:0-31082 GCA_043771635.1 Candidatus Woesearchaeota archaeon | reverse complement strand
TAGCTTGAATTCTTTGCTGTATTCCATCGTGTCCTCCGAGGACACAGGGCACCCCTCTCGTTAAACCACTACCGTAACATAATTACGGTTCAGCACAGTGCTGAGTCTGTTCACAACGAATAAATACTAGCTCGCTGTAAGGAAACTACAGCGTGCTTACATCTACAAAGGTGCACACTGACATCGCGAGTGCAACAGCAGTTTATGCTGACACTTGCTCCTTCACCCTCACGGCGCTGTCTCCGAACAAAAATCTGTGGGACGCAATTCCTCGCGATATTGATTTTCTACGTTTCGCGCCACAAAATGTAATAACTAGCTATTGCGAATCATTGGTGCAAAATGCAAGGGAATTTGCAAACGAAATACGCTCACTACATTTGTCTCGACGCCTGTTCGTACTAGACCAAATTAAAACCGAAGTTCAAGGACAGCGCGGCCGAGCAAATGGTCTGCATTTGCGCGCTTCACAACGCTTTCCGTTCGCTCCCTCTGAACTAGTGCAGGCTAGTCTTGCATTCCAAATCGAAGTGCATGACATTGGTTTACAATCGCTAAGGCCCCTACTTGAGAGGCGTTTGGTTGATGAAATTATGCGCCGACTGGCAGTATTTTAGCGCGAGCAAGAAGCAAGAACGCGGTTGCCTGGTGCGTCCGGCACAGATAGACTGCTTTTTGCTAGCGCTGCCGCTCACGCGATTATGCTGGAAAATAGTTATGCGGATTACGGCAACGTAGTGCTAGTCTCACGCGACTTTACGCACGTATTTCGAATGTTTCGGGCGCGCGAAGAATTACTACGTCCTGTCTGTCGTAAGTTTCATTTGCTGCAGCCGCGTAATTTTTTATTCAAGCCAACTTTTCAAGATATTCAGCCGAGTAACGTAGGTTCACGGCCTGGAATGGCTCCGTCACGGCTCGAAATCTGTTTTGAGAAACCGATTATAGTGTCTCGTCGTTAGCGCTCTATACTGTACACACGATATACATATATACTCAATTATTAATCACAATAAGGGTTGGGATAAATGACAAACTATATTCTAGGAATTATTGTTATTCTCAACGGAGAGCGCTGCTAGCCATGACCAACTCGCCATCTCCTGTGATGGCGACGCCGTCACGCGCGATTCGATTTTTTCCAGAACAAAAAATTATTGATCTTTCTTCGCTGCGTCCGCAGCGCGATTTTCAAGAACTCATTAACCGTATGGATACTATTCCTACGCCTGTGCATACCGGTATTAGAACAAATTCTGATAAGTATCACTGTGCGTGGACAACAGCGCCGTCTCCAATTGAGAAGCACGCAACCATTCTTTATCTTTCTAGAGCACTTCCCCCTAAGTGGAATCCGCGTTCCGCGTACGCAGGTGAAGGGTTCAATGCGGATAGCGCACAAGAAGCAATTACGTTGGAATTACGCGTAACGACTAACAGTATAGAGCCAATTTATTTGTATCCGAGTACAGTGCAATTAAAAGACTATGCAAGCGAAAATGATTCCCTGCGCGTCCAGAGATCACAGCGTGACAAACAAAAAAACATTGAACAATTACGAATAAATGACAGTACAGTTCAAGAGACACAATTAGATGATTCTGCGGAAGCAGCATTTACCTTGAGCAATGAACCAAGAAAATACTTCGCTTCGCGCGAGGCAAATGAAAAACTTGAGCGACTGCTTAACTGTTCTGCGAAATCTGCTCTTTCGCATTTCAGTAAATACGCTAACATAATAACCGCAGATTTACTCACGCGCCTCAATGTAGCACTACCGATTCAAAATAGCAATATGAGCGCTCCGTGGTATCGCAACGCGCGCGGCGAAGAACACATGAGCATGCTTGCTTTACAGCAAATAGCTTCTGTAGTGTCAACCACTCCACGCCTGAGCGCAAATACTTTGCAGCGTTACGTAGAGGCAGGTAAATGAGTAGACCACTACCCACACACCCATTTTTTCATGAGCTTGGAAAAGTGTCAGTCACAAATATTCGCGAAGAAGTAGATCGAACAGACTTGGAACTGCTTGCAGTGGATTGTTATGGAACAAAACGACCTGAGCAAGCGTACCGCACGGTGAGGCGAGGACAGTATACTCACTTATACACCGCCGTCAGTCACGTCGGTCAGTTCGTCGGTTTACAATCAAATAATGATGAAGTTACTCGGGAACACAAACCCTATACGCTTCCACTCTCAACAAGGAAAATAAAATTATATTTGAATCAAAAAGAAAATCACGCAAGACTGTTTCATTTAGTTGTTAAAGCAAAAACAGGAACACTAGATAAAGCAGAATTAATGCCGGCAAAAATACTTGTAGCACCGCGCTACCTAGCGCCACCGCGATGGTTCTTGAGTGAAATAGCACAGACGCCAGAGGAAGACTATGAAAGCAAATCAAAACTTAGGCACGCTAACGGCACTAGACTATTATCTACGGGAGAAGCACACGCTCTTCAACAAGGCACGTTTACTGACAACACAAGCGATGCATTATATTTGTTAAACGCAATTCCCTCCATACTTACCGGAAATTTCTTTCAAGACCAATCAATTCACGCAATATTCTCTTATCGTAATACTACCGGAATACAATCATTTAGTGATCAACGTATCGGACCATTTCCTAATGCAGGCGTTACGGCTGGAGTAAGACGATATTCTCATCGATTCAACAGTTATGTACTTGAAGAAACTCTAAATAACCGCGCTGGTCCAAATAACGCAACTGTACGAGAAGTTGTCCAAGGCATGAGAAACTGGACCATTAACCGACGCTACGCGTAAGAAATACTCTATATTCGAGCAGCTAATTTTAGATGAAAAAAAGTGCGTGCCCCGAGGTGGACCGACTTGCCGCAGACAGTGATTCCGCAACCTTACTCCTCTCCGCGACCCTCACTACACGATTACTTACACTGAGGTCTGCTGCATTCCTGCCCTGAACCGATTCGTGTGATTAACCGCCAATGTGGACGGAGGATCGACGCTCCGAAGCGGACTGAACCGCTGCAAGAGGCCGCCCTCGGGGCTTCGGCTCCGTGTAGACTCGAATCACGGTAACAGGCGACGAGTATCCGCCCAGCCTAGCAATCATAGAGAAGCGGCCGGGATTTATAAGGTTACAGCCGAGCTTATCGTGAATAAGGCGTCACGGTTAAATACCATAAGCGCGCCCAAATCAGCATGAAAGTCACGCCATGGGAAGTTTCCGGAGCAATCGATTACGAGAAACTCATTAAACAGTTTGGCGTGCAGCCCTTGCAAGGCGCAGTCAATGATCGCTTACATGCTGTTGCGGGTGACCATTACTTGGAGCGCAGAGGCATTTTCTTCGCGCACACTAACTTAGACCAATTTCTATCAGCCACAGAAAAGGGCGAGCCAGTTTACTTGTACACAGGGCGCGCGCCATCCGGTCCAGTACACCTAGGCCACTTAATTCCGTGGATTTATGCAGCGCACTTACAGCGCACGCTTGGCGCGACAATGCTGTTTCAAATTCCGGACGAAGAAAAATTCTTGTTTAAAGACAACGTTTCTCTGACTGATTCAAAAAGCTGGGCGTTCGAGAACATTCTCGACATTATTGCGTGCGGATTTGACCCTGAGAAAACTAAAATTTTCCTCGACACCGAGTACGCAAAAACCATGTATCCAATTGCAATTCAAATTGCAAAGAAGACAACCGCGTCCAAAGCTAAAGGCCTCTTTGGCCTTGGCATGGAAGACAACGTCGGCAAGTACTTTTACAGTTGTATGCAAAGCGTGCCAGCATTTTTACCTACTGTGTTTGAAGGCAAACCTACGCGCGTACTCATTCCTTGCGCAATTGATCAAGACGTGCACTTCCGCTTAACGCGCGATGTAGCGGAAAGCCTGGGCTACCCGAAACCTGCAACAATACTTTGTCGGTTTCTTCCATCACTTGAAGGCGGCGGCAAATTATCTACTTCCTCAGGCACCTCAATCAATACTACTGATGACGAGAAAACAGTACGTGCGAAAATTAACAAGTACGCGTTCTCCGGCGGCAAAGACACGGTGGACGAGCACCGCGCGCACGGCGGCAACCCGGACGTCGACATCGCGTACCAACTCCTAGTGTTTTTCCACCCTGATGACTCGTTCATTGCAAAAGTTGCCGCGGACTACCGCAGCGGCGCGCTACTTTCAGGAGAGCTCAAGAAGCTCGCAGGCGACGCCGTATGGGCAGTACTCTCAGAACATCAAGCGCGTCGCGAAGCAGCGCGCGCACACGTTGAGCGCTTTATGCTACGAGATTAAATTATGGA
The DNA here is from genome assembly GCA_043771635.1 of Candidatus Woesearchaeota archaeon. Taxonomy (GTDB): domain Archaea; phylum Nanobdellota; class Nanobdellia; order Woesearchaeales; family SKIA01; genus JAYVHA01. Next base: position 26,778 of record JAYVHA010000010.1, on the reverse strand, counting down.
TGCCGAAGAGGAAGCCATAGCAATAAATCAGAAACTGAGGAATCTGTACCATAAAAATAGACATAAACTACAAGACATGCAAAACATACAAAATTCTGTTTTGGGAGCCAGTAATCCTTTTTGCATGACAGTACATCCAGAATACTGCAGGGCAAACGTGAAAATCCTGATCGTGGGACAAGAGACGTGCAAGTTTTTTGATACAGTAGGAGAAACCAAGGAGAAATTTAATGCACTGTCAGATGATAATTTTCCCGACACCTTGAATCGATGGTCTAGCAAGTGGTTGTTTGGAACAGAAGGTCACTCAAAGAAACATACGGCTTTCTGGTCATTTATCACCGAAGTTAAGGATTCAGTAAATGAGAAAACGGGGAATTACAGTAACATAGCCTGGTCGAACTTATTGCATATGGATGCAGTTACAGGTAAAAAATCATCTAAAGTAAATAGAATATGTGAGACTGCTGAAGAGATGATGCTTAAACTGAAACTGGTACAAAAGGAAATAGTTATCTGCCAACCGGACGCCATCGTATTCCTCGTCGGACCAAAATATGTTGAAGTTCTAAAAAAAACATGTTCTGTCACGGACGGAACCATACAAGCTATAACAAAGGTAAATCCGTTTAGAATGTTCCTTCATACTACTGAACCACTAATAAATGAAATTCCGTGCTTTTACACCTATCATCCAGGATATCTTCGACGGAATAAAGCCTTGTTACGACAGGTTACTTCGGAAGTTCGCTGTTGGTTGACTACCATTAAAAAAACTTAAAAAAAATTATTTGAACAGTCCAATTACAGTCTTATCAAAGCCGAATAGCCAAATTTGCAATCCACCAATAATAACGCCAGGTATGTTCATGCTAAAAATACTAAGCACGCCAAGTACGCCAAAAATCAGCACTACAATTCGCGCCCAGTTCTTATGTTGCCAGAGCCCATATCCCACAAACGCGCCGACAAGTGAGAGAACAACCAAGAATACGCCAATAGCGACTGCTGCACCCGCAGCAAGTGCACCGAAACCCATCATCTCCGATGAATCCATCATTGCAAGCATTGCTGGACCCGTAACTACAAACGCTAGGCCGCCGATTACACCGAGGGCTGCGCCAATCCAATGCAATACTGCAAATACTTTTACTACTGTTTGAGCTGTTGATACTTCCATACTATTACTCCAAAGCCCAAAAGGACATGGCGGATTCCGTGTGAAGAAACTTTAAAAAGATGCATTTTAGTGAGATTTATGAAAAAGTATGGTACACCACATAGTTAAGCAACCATTAACATCGAGCTTCATGCTTGTCGCAATGCTCGGCGGGATAGTTTCTGTCTTCTATGTGTGGCCTATGTCGAATAATTGGGGATTTACATTTACCTTCATGTTCACCCTTTTTTTCCTAGCCAGCGTATACAACTTCACTCATTCTCCTGATGAAGACTCGCTTGCCGTACACGAGCCGAGCCGTCATTTGAAGCACATAAATAAGTAAAAAAAAATCTAAGCTATTTACGTACTAAATTTGCTAGTGAACGTAAATTATCTACTGCGACACTACTTGGTGCTGTCTTTACATTATCGCTTAGGATAGCAATAGCCTTGCCGAAAGTGGGACAACCTAAGTAATCAACAGGCGACTCGCGCAAGATACCTTGCTGCGTACAGCGGCCTTGCATAGTTGCATAGCAACCTAGCGGATGCTGAAAACCAGTAGGATCGCTTTGCCTAAACCCATATAGCGGGCACGTATGAGGCAGCGCCTCTGGCGTTACCTCCGTTAATTTTGCGACAATAGTTGCTTCGTGATTTTGAACAATATTACGGAATTGACGCTCGCGCGCGTTTTCCTTTATTTTTAATCCCTGTGCTAAGTTAATTGCATCTTGAGTTGAATACATTCTATATGGAATCATAGTTTCTCACAATAATTGAAGTGTTTTAGTAGTGAATAAATTCTATCTGGCAGCGGTTCCTTCCTCGCCGCAAGCGCGGGCAAGTCCGAGGAAGTTAAAGCCGCCAGAAATACTGCCTAAAAATAGGCGGGCCATGCATAGAAACTATAACTTAATTGGCGCATGACCTTCATGATTGTAGGCTACTTCCCGTATTAATATAATTTACTAAAATTTTCCGGATTTTTGCTGCTAAGGCATATAAGCTAAGACGCACTCAACACGTTATGCAAATTAGCGCGCCGAACTTCTCTCTCGCACAAACAATAGGCAGTGGACAATTGTTTCGTTATGAAACAGTGCCGGAAGGATTTTTAGTTTCACACGGCAGTAAAGCATTCTTAATTGGACAAGATGGAACCAATTTAATCATATATAATGCAACGGATAACGTTACAGAGGCGTGGCTGCGGTATTTCTTCGCGCTAGATGAAACAGTGCCTGATGCAACTGACGAATACAGCAAAGCAGCACTTGACTACTGCAAGAACTTACGAATTTGCAATCAAGACGCTTGGGAGTGTACCCTGGGTTTTCTTTGCAGTCAAAACAATAACGTTGCACGCATACGGCAGCTTATGACAGGACTCGCGCGTGAATTTGGAACTCAAGTACAATTAGGACAGTACACAGCGTTTACATTCCCCGAACCTGGCAATATAGTCGCAGGCACTAGGCTTGATTCGATTCGCGCTGGTTACCGCGCAAAGTATATTGAATATGCAAACAGCATGCTATCACACGAAATGCTTGAAGGCCTACATGGCCATGAGTACGACGACGCGAAAGAAGCTTTGCAACTTATTCATGGTGTCGGGCCGAAAGTCGCAGATTGTATTTTACTGTTCGCTTATGGCCACTCAGAAGCGTTTCCAATTGATACTTGGGTCGAGCACATCATGCGCACACAGTACAAATGCAAAAATAAAGAACAAATGCGCCGAAAGGCTCAAAAACTGTGGGGCGCACGAGCTGGTGTGATGCAACAATACTTATTCCACTACGCGCGGACGGCGCGATGAACAGATTAGAAATTGTCGAGCAAGTAAGACCTATTGTAGAGCAGGCAGGCCACCTCGCACTACAGCTTCGCGCTGAAGGATTGCAAATTATTGACAAACCGGACGGCACGCCAGTCACCAATGCGGACGTCGCCGTAAGCGAGTTTCTCACGCGCGAACTACTTGCAGCGTTTCCACACACCAAAGTTATTTCGGAAGAGCATGCAGATCTCTCCGGCATGGAACACACACTGAAGTGGGCAATTGACCCAATCGATGGAACAAAGAAGTATTGCGCCGGGAAAAAAGTCTGGTGCGTCATGATTGCACTCTTCGACAACGCTCCACTCGCAAGTATTGTGTACTTTCCTGAAGGACCTATTTGGTACTACGCAGAGCGCGGCAAAGGCTCCTTCATGGAAGACGAGCACGGCACACACAAATTAGGACTACATGAGCCGCAGCAACCGCTCCGGTTGGTGCACGCTCCTGGATTCTCGCCGGCGCTTGGCGAGCGCGGCTCTTATGGCTTTATGAAGTGGACACGAAAATTAGTTTGGAACAAAATTGATGCATACGTTCGCGCAGAAATAGGATATTGGGATTTAATTGCGCCGATGCTTATTGCGACTGAAGCAGGAGCATTAGTTACTGATTTAGAGGGCAAAGCAATTGTACTTAATGCATCTGATGCTATGCAACAGGGCTGTGTTCTCGGCCACCCTATAGCAGTTGCAGAAGCGCTCGAGATAATGCGTAAAGGTTAAAGCTAGCGCTTCACAATAATGACCCTGGAAAAACAACTTGCGAATACAGTAATTACTACATATGCCATTCTGAATGGCATAATCGCGTTCGTACTCTTCATGCTCGCACTTGCTGTAACATTTTTGACACCATTTGCAACAACTATGATTCTCTCAACTCAATCACTTGCGTTGCCGCCAAACGTTACAACGATGGCACTGCAACAACTAGCAACTGGAATCGGGATTATCGTTGGCATAATCATATTCATGCTAGCAGCTCTATTTCTTTCACTCGCGCGTGGACTATGGAAACGCCAACGCTGGGCGCGCATTGTGCAACTTGCTGCCTGCGTACCGCAGCTACTTAGCTTCCCAATAGGAACTCTGATTGGCGGCTTTGGAATCTACGCGTTCGCGTTTGACAAAGAAATTAGAGAACAGTTTGGTGTGCCTTCTGCAACCATTAATAATGAAGAACTCACACCAAGTAAATTAGCAAAACAAAAAATTCTAAAGAAAAATAAATAATTTACTTACGCGAAACTTTTTCCGCAGCCGCAGTTTGATTTTGCATTTGGATTGTCAACTTTAAAGCCCGAACCAGAAAGTCCGTCATGATAATCTATTCGCGCGCCGTGCAGCATCCCCATGCTTTCTGGATCAATAAAAAGTGGAAATCCCTCATTAAGTACAATGTCACCCTCTTTTGCTTTCTCTTCAAACTCTAGCTCATACTTGAAACCTGAACAACCGCCAGCAAGCACTCCAACTCGCAGGCCCCACGAATCCTTGCCTTCCTCAGCAGAGAGTAAGCGTAATTTTTCAATCGCTTTTGCCGTAACTAGTACGGTCTCAGAGCTAGCAGAGAGCTCGGAGAGGTAAGTGTTTGCTTCCGCAACCATTTCATCAACTTCCTCTTCGGTTATACCGTGACTCATCGCGCCTTGTTCAATGGTTTCGAACGCATTGACATGGCAGCCAACGCAATGTAAACCATAACTGAGGAATACGTCAGCTACTGGCGGATAGGTGCTAACCACTTCGCCAATCATCATGTCCTTTGTTATTACCGCAGTAACTGTTTCGCTTGGCATATTCTCTGTCATAGCACTAGCAGAGATGAAGTACGATATAAGGGTATCCAATAATTTTCTATATGGCAATATATAAACTATCCAGTATGCAGCACTAAGAGCAGCAGAATTTAAAGGAACCAATAGAATTCACACCGTATGAAAACCGGCACTGTCCTATCTATAGGTCACGGCAAAGAGTACCAGATCATAGGAGCGCTTCAGGGGCAGTCAGTATATCGAGCAGTCGACCTCCGTACGGGAGCCGGCAAATGCATCAAGCGCTACCCATTCGACACAACATACGCGGACAGCATGCTGCCGAAATTTTCTCGTGAAGTAGAGATGATGGATAGGCTTGCAAGCTGTCCAAATGCATGCATACCTGAAGCTATATACAGGCAGTCTGTTGAAGGCTACACGGTCTTTCCGCTCCTCACGGGCATGAACCTCGAGCAGATGCTCAAGCGAGACGGCGCTGTGCAGGCAAAACAGATAGTACCAATCCTCAAACAACTCGAAGCAGCACTTACCTACATGCATGCGCTCGGCATATCGCACCGCGATATCAAGCCAGAGAATGTATTCCTCTCGAATAGACCGCGAAGCAGGTCAAAAAATCTTGGAAACAAGAATTGTACTCTCCTTGATTTTAACATCGCGGAACACCCTGAGCTACCACGATTAGCACTCCCCGGATATTTCGTCGGTACACCAGCCTACGCAGCTCCGGAAACTGTCTCGGGCATTCACAGTCTCAAGCCACGAGTAGATGTGTACTCTCTCAGTGCATCCGTCTTCGAGGCAGTGACAGGTTCGCTTCCGCATCCGCAAACGCACTTTCGCGACCTTCAAGCAGCGATCACCAGCGGTTCGGCGCCAATTGCACGTAACGTGAACCCGAACGTAAGCCAAGCGGTAAGCGATGTTCTCGAGAAAGGTTTGCATAAGACACCAACCAACAGATATCAGAGCGTGGCCGAATTTGTGGAAGAATTCTCCGTCACTGCCACACAGTAAGTTAAACCTTGATAGTACATTAGTAAATAATAAAAGAACTAAAGCTAGAATATGGCAAACACTATATAGAAAATAATTATAATTGAACCCCAGAACCGTTATAAGTGAGCCTGATGGCATAGCGTCATGCAAATTGATGTCCTCGAAGGAATATACACCGATATCAAAACCGACTCTTTGGTACTGGGACTGTTTGAAGACGAAGGGCTCTCTCCTGCCGCCAAGTACTTAGATGAACCGTCGCGTCTTCAAGGACTTCTCACGCGCGCAGTACAAAAAAAACAGTTAACTGGAGAATACAAGCAGCTCAAAGTTTACGCACTTGCGGGCAAGCCAGAACACGTAATTCTAGTAGGAATGGGCAAGCGCAGCCAGTTCACCCATGAACGGCTCCGCCGCCTTGCAGGCATTAGCGCAAAAGCTGCAAGGCAACTAGGAACAAGCTACACAACCAACCTCCACACCATGATTCTCACTAATCCTAGTGAACAAGCTAAGTCAGTTACCATGGGAACTGTACTCGGGCTGTACCAGTTTAGTAAGTACAAAACAAACGAAAAAGATAAACAAAAAATTGTGGATTGCGTCGTACTCCTCGACACTGAAAAACAGAAAGCTGAATTTGCGCGCGGAGTTAATGACGGTCACGCAATTGCAGATAGTGTAAACCTATCACGCGACCTCGTTAATACTCCTGCAAAGGACTTGACGCCCAAGATTTTTGCGCAAGAAGCTAAAAAAATCCTCAAACCGCTTGGCTGCTCAGTCGACGTCTGGGATCGTCGCGACATCGAGAAAAAAGGAATGCACGCCCTTCTCGGCGTTAGTTTAGGCAGTGAAGAAGAACCCCAATTCATCGTCATCGAATACGGTCCAAAAAAGCAGAAGCCAATAATCTTTGTTGGCAAAGGAGTAACGTTCGACACGGGCGGACTCTCAATCAAGTACCCCTATACAGCGATGCTCGACATGAAGATGGACATGGCCGGTGGCGCGGCAGTTATTGGCGCCGTACGTGCAATCGCGTCCCTTAAAGTCCAGCAGCGCATTATTGGATTGATTCCGGCGACTGAAAACGCAATCAACGGCAAGGCGCAGAAGCCAGGCGACATTGTAAAAGCTATGAACGGCACAACTATCGAAGTGCTGAACACCGACGCAGAAGGGCGCCTAATCCTTGCAGACGCGCTCTCATACGCAGAGACTCTACAGCCACAAGCAATTATTGACATAGCGACGCTTACAGGCGCATGTATGGGCGCGCTAGGTTATGCTAACTCTGGCTTGTTCACGCGCAGCGACGTGCTTCGTGACCGCATTCAATCTGCTGCCAAAGCCACCGGCGATCAAGTTTGGCAACTACCTTTGACTGACGATTACACTGAAACAATTAAGAGCGACGTAGCTGACATTCGTAACATCGGTAAAGATAATTTTGCCGGCGCAACTACTGGCGCTGTGTTCCTTGAAAAATTCGTTACGAAAACGCCTTGGGCGCACCTCGACATTGCAGGTCCTGCATTCCTTCCAGACGAGCGCGAGTATAATCCAAAAGGCGCGTCCGGCGCAATGGTCAGGTTACTTACTGAACTAGCGCAACGCTGGGAACCCCTTGATGGCTGATGACAATTAATCAACAAGAACTTAGAACAACATTTGATCAATCATCAATTGCAATGCTGCAAACTATACGCTTACTAGGCGCGCAGAGCGGCACAGATCAAATACCCAATGCTAAATTTTCTGACTTTACAAATACTGGAGACGTCATTCTTAGAGAACTTATGCGTATTAGTGACGAGCATGCTGAACTAGATAAACTTGGAGCAGAGTTAAACGAAGTGTACCACTTAGCAGTTAAAAACCAATTACTGTATGCTGGCGGACTTGGTAAAAAATTAGAAGAGGTTATTGATTATATTAAGCAGAAACACGAGGAGTATATGCTTGTAAAAGGGTTTATAGTAAGTGTTCAATACACCCTTCTAAAAACAATTTGTGATGCCTACAATTCGGAAATAAATGTTAGCCTGGCAAAAATAAAAGCAGCAGAAATGCAACTCGAAGCAACTCGCGAGGCCGAGGCACACCAACATTTAATGACTGAAAGACGAGATGATAACCCGCGCTACGATACTGAAAAAGAAATCGCTAAACTAGATTCTGAACTTAAGGCAACTAGATTAAAAGCCGCAATATCACAAACCACTATTACAAAAGCAGAACAAGAAATAGTAAATGCAGTTCACCGTATGAGTAATGAAGAATCACTACTTCTTGAAGGAATATTGCAGACTCGCAAATCTCTTATTACTTGCATTAGAGGATTTCGAGCAGTTACGCAGTGTACCACTAGTAATCAACCAGATAGTAAATCGCAACTAATACAGCTTATATTGAATGCACGGCACGCATTAAACCTGCCTTAATGCAACAATAGTTTCTCGAATTTACCGTTAACAAACTTGTATCCATGCTTCGTAAAGAATTCTTGATACGCGACGTCCTGCGACTGCGGCAACACAATTTGCATGTGCACTACGCTGTGCTTGTGCGCGTGGCGCTCGATTGCGTGCAAAACTACTGAGCCGACACTGCGCCGTCGAATTTCATGCGGAATCACAAAACCATTAATGATTAGTGTGTTGTGAGTGCGTAGGCACCGCCCGACTAGATGCGAGTCAAGCCACACAGCTGAACCGAGAACGAGTTGGTGTTTGTTTCCGTGTATGTCAGTAATTTGCATATTGCACCTCTAGTTATTGTTTTCCAAAATAGTATTGGCTACGCTCCAGTTAACTACATTCCACCATGCATTAATGTACGCTGCGCGCGCTGCTTGGTGCTTCAAATAGTAGCTATGTTCCCATAAGTCAAGACCGAGCACTGGAACTTTACTTTCGCTTAGCGGTGAATCCTGGTTTGCTGTCGACATAATGGATAGCTTACCATTAGCAATTACAAGCCACGCCCAGCCTGAACCAAAGCGGTTTAGCGCCGCATTAGTGAATTCTTCCTTGAACTTTTCAAAGCTACCAAACTGCGAAACAATAGCGTCTGCAAGAGTGCCGGCTGGCTCGCCACCCGCATTCGGCGCCATGCTGTTCCAGAAAAATGTATGATTAACGTGGCCACCACCATGGTTTCGCACGATTGTACGAATGTCCTCTGGAACAGCCGCAAGATCAGCTAGCAAAGTTTCAACTGGCTTTGCAAAAAGCTCTGGATGCTTATCTAAGCCTGCATTAAGCTTGTCCACATACGTTTGGTGGTGCTTTGTATAGTGGATGCGCATGGTAAGCTCATCAATGTGAGGCTCAAGAGCGCTATATGCATACGGCAGCGCAGGAAGCGAGTGTTTAGTTGTCATAATAAGAACACACGCGCCTTAGGTTATATAGCTTATGCGTCAGTGCGCCTTAACATTGGAATCAATTTCACTCCAGGCTAATACTGACCCTTTGAAGTTCTCAGCCGGATAACCAATAGAGCACAGATAAAAGGAAGCCTTGCTGCTACGGCTGCCTGAGCGGCAATAAACTATGATGCGCTCGTCTTTGGGCAGAATAAACCCATATTTCGAAAAGAAACTTGTTGGGGCGAGTGCAATCGCAGCCGCTAGCTCGCTCAGCGGCAAATGTACTGCGGTTGGAATCATCCCGTGAACCAATTCGTGTGACTCCCTCACATCTACAAGCACATACTCGCCCTTAGCAGATATTAGTGCTCGCAATTCCTCTCGCGTAACGATTCTTGGCTCACTCATAATTCAATATTAGAAGTGGTAATATATATCATCTTCTCAGCAGTTAATTTAAGAACGAAGAACCAAAAAGCGAACAAATATGGCAAAAACGCGCGCGCCGCTCTCAGCGATTACAGTCCTTCGTAAACTCGAGCCCGGCTATCCGCCTCTCGCGACGCCACTTAACTACAATAATCCTTGGGAACTCTTGGTCGCAGTAATTTTAAGCGCGCAGTGTACTGACGCGCGAGTAAACCTTGTAACTCCGGAGCTGTTTGCAAAACTGCCTGGTGCTGCAGCAATGGCAAAGGCACCTATACTAACAATTGAGAAACTAATTCACTCCACAGGCTTCTACAAAAGCAAAGCAAAAAATCTCAAAGCGTGCGCGCAAGCAGTGCTAAATAATCATAGCGGCAGCATTCCAGAGTCGATGCGAGAACTAATTGCACTGCCAGGTGTTGGACGAAAAACCGCGAATGTAGTGCAGCAAGTTATTCATGGCCGCGTTGAAGGCATCGTAGTTGATACACATATTTTCAGAGTTAGCTGGCGCACCGGCGCAGCAACCAAATCCACTCCACAACAGGTTGAGCGCGAGCTAATGGAAACGCTTCCGAAAAGTAAATGGCAGCGTTACGGTGAAGTCGCAATTCAGCATGGCCGAGTTGTTTGCCATGCTCGCAAGCCTGATTGCGTTAATTGTCCGCTTATGAAAACGTGTCCTAGTTCAATTGCATAAGCCACTCGCGTAAATTATCAATTGCAAGTTTACGCGCACTTGTTTCTTCAAACGCTTCATGGTCCAGTGCCGCACGTGGCTCGGTTTCGCCGTCTGGAACAAAACATTGATCAAACCCAAAACCGAACGTGCCGGGCGGACACGGATTCATGCTAATGCTACCTTGGACGTCACCGTGAAACACCCGTACACCAGTTTCATCCTTGTACGCAATCCACACGCTGTATGTTGCGCGCCGGTCTATATGTAAGTCTGCAAGATGGCTTAGTAATTCAGGCCCGCCTGCTTGTAGAAAAAATTTAGTGAAGGGACCTGGTAAACCGTTAAGTGACGCGAAACTAAGAGACGCATCCTCAACAATAAGCGGCCTTTTTAGGATAGCATAAGCAACCTCTGCTTTTGCAGTAACAATCGCCTCCATATCCATTGTTTGCAGCTCAGGCATATCAAGTGCGACGTGCTCAACTGGAAAGCCTAGCCACCGAGCAAACTGCTCTGCTTTCTTTAAGTTTGACGTAACTAGTGTAATTTCACGCATAGACCAGAAATCACATCCGCACTTAACAATCTTTTGAGGACATCACTCATAAAAAGCAGTCACAACTAGTAATAGGATGCGAATCGAACATTGGGCTAAAGACACTGGCAGCGTTGACAGCACGTTCTCCGAAAACGAAGCGTCACACGCGCTGCAAGAGCGCTTTCTACGCAGTCAAGCATGGCGAGAACATGAATCGTTCCACGAGAAGCGAGGTGAGCATGCAGTACTAGTAGTGCACCGGGAAGAGGATGAACCTACTCCGATGGAGCGCATGAAAGAGGAAGTTGCGCCAGACCAGCAGCATGGTACAAGGCGCGCAGTCATGACAGGCTGGTGTCAGTGCCAGTCGCCGAGTGTTCGCCTATTACTCGGCGACGACGGTGACGTAAAAAACGAGCCTCAGTCGCCGATTGAAACTAATTCATATGGGGTTGTAGCTGACGATACTTCAAACTACGGCAGCTCAAGCGGCGGCACTCCGCTATATCTACCTGCTGCGCCTGTTAACGTAAACTATAAGCCCTGAGCAGCAGGGTTAAGAATGCGTGCTGATTTCGGATAACATGCCCTTGCCTCAGATAACAGAACCCCAGACAACAAACCCGCAAGCGAACCCTCGATTAGCGAATCAAGAAGGTGCAAGCGAGAGGCGTAAACCAGTGCCAACTATTGCGCCAAGCCCAATGGAGCACGTTACGGAAGAGCGCGCACGCATCGCGAAATCATTAACTAAGTTCGCAATACGCATCGGAGTGCATAGCGGAAAGGGAGGCGTCGGTAAAACATTTGTTGCGTGCGGACTTGCACGCCTTCTCGCAGAAAATGGTGATTCAGTTGCGCTTCTTGACGCTGATGTTGATTGTCCAAACGTACCTGAGAGTCTCGCGCTTACTGAGCGAATGACTATTGACGACGCAGGTTTACTACAACCGGTGCGCGCGCAAGGCCTAGAAATTGTTTCCACTGGTTTTTTGCAAGACGACGGAGAGCCGCTTATTATTCGCGGCCCAATTAAGCACCGTATTCTCACTGACTTTGTTGAGAAAGTTGCGTGGCGCCCTCACGACTTTTTAATAATAGATTTTCCACCTGGTACAAGCGACGTTCCGCTCTCAGCAATGCAGTTTATTGACCTTACTGGAATAATTCTTGTGACGACGCCACAGCGAGAAAGTCTTGCAGATGTCAAGCGCGCTGCAGGCATGGCACGTAAACTTAACGTTCCAATTCTCGGCCTCGTGTGTAATATGGAAGGCGAAGTGTTCGGTCACGTTTCAGAATCATTTGCCGCTGAACTAGGTGTGCCAATAATTACGCGCATCCAATTAAGTAAAGAAATTCGCGAAGCGTGTGAGCGCGGCGAGAACGCGTTCGAACATAGTTCACTTGCGGCGCAGCGCGCGGCGCTAAGCAAAATAGTTGAACACGTAAACTAAGGATCATCAATAGTGATGTCGCCGCGGACAATGCATTGACATGCGAGGCGATGCTCCTTATCAACGCCATAAATTGCGAGTGTCGAGCGCTCGTCCTCGGAGGGCAAATCAACTGCGCCAAGCGCCCCAGTAATTTTTACCATACAAGTGCCACAGTTTCCGCTTTTACAGCCGAACGGTATACTTACTAATTCACGCTCACAAACATCAGCAAGTTTTTCACCTACTTCGGCAGACGCAACAATATCATCAACAACAAACTTTATCGTAGGCATAATTACGCCTCGTGGAGTTTTTCAAACGCGCGCGTTTCAGCATTTTTGTGAAGTGTATACGGAATCGTGTGGTGGAACGAGAAAGGCCCGAACCAACCAAAAGCACTCGTTCCAATTGTTACAACGCGAGGCGCTTTACCCACAGTCGGCAAAGTATGCAGACGAGTGCCGAGAACTGTTGCTGCCATATTGTATGCTGCAAGTCGTCCTTCTTCAACAAGGTCAGCAGCGCGTCGCGCGCGCGGCACGGCCTCATTGCCTATTGTCACAATACTGTGGCCTAGCGCGAAGATACGTTCATTGCTTGTTCTTAATGCATGGTCAACAAGCGCAAACCCGTCTTGATCGACTGCTATGCCAGAGTGGATTAGTAAATGGTTTCCACGCTCTCCTGCAGTCCAAACTATGGAACCTGATTCAGTTAGGTGACCGTCAACCGTAACGCGACCAGGCTCGTACTTTACGTGCGTAGGTTTCGCGGAAGAAATACCTCGCTTACCAAGTGCTTTCATAATTCGCGCATGCGCGCTTTTTGGAATATGTTCGCGTTCATCGCCGTTTGCATGCAGCAGTAGAATGCTAAGCTCTTGTGGAAAAACTAACTCATGCGCGGCAGCGCGCGCTTGAAGCGAGTGAATTTCTCCTGCGGCTTCTATGCCACGGTGGCCCGCGCCAACTATTACTGTTGTACGGTGGGCGCCTAAACTTGTTCGCGCTGCATGTTGTAACTCTGAGAGTAAATGTGTTCTTAGTGCGTGCGCGCTTGCTTCTCCTGCAAGTGGCAGAATGTCATGAACACCGGGCTCGGACGCTGACGACGGTTCACTTGGAAGATCAACCAGCAGCGCATCATATGCTAAGCGCTGCTCGCCAATAGAGAGTGCACGCTCGCCTGAATCAATTTTACTAACTGTGCCGAGATGGAATCTAATATTGTGCTTTTCACAGTATTGACCAAGATCAATTGTTGCGCTCCCAAGCGAGTGCATACCACTTAGTATATGCGGCACGTGCCGACGGTGGACAAAAGTACTTGCTCGATTAACTAGAATTATGTCTGCCTGGGGCATTAAGCGTCGCAAACGTGTTGCAGCAGCAAGCGAACCAATACTTGCGCCGACAATTAGTATTCGTACCATATCTTCTCAGGGAAAATTGCATTCAACCATTTATAACGTTTAATTTTCAGATAACCTGGAAACAACAGTTCATTATTTACTATATAGAAAAATAAGAACTTCGTTAGGGATATTTCTACCAATACTAATCACACACGCGGAGTGACGCACCATTATAAACGCCCGGCTGAACAACTAATTCATGATTCGCATCGACTACGAGGAGTTTACGATTGACGTCCCAATTGAGCGCCGCATGACGGTTGAGCAATTCTTATCTGTCGCGGACAGACTCGAGCGCATTGCGGGACGTGTACAAGCAGCCCCAGTCTACGCTCCTGCAACACCAGTTTATTCACAAACGCAAGCGTATGCAGCACCAGTACAAGAACACGCGCAGCACCAGTGGCATCACGAACATTCGCTCGCGTTTGACGAGCATGAAGGGCAGCAAGCGCTAGGCGTGCACCACCCTGATCCAGCTCTGCATTCTCACATGCCAGAGCGCACCGAGGAGTTTCGCTTTGAGCACGAAGACGCGCAGCGAATAGAGTACTTCATGGAGAAGCTTGCAAAGCAGCTCACTAAGATGGAAGAAACGCACCTGCGCCTTGAGCGTATGGAGCACACCATGGCAGACCACGGCCTCGGCCCACGCCATTAGTAATAGCGACCCAACACTTATAAAACGCGCCAAGCTCGCTTGACTTGATATGCCGCTCCCTGAACAGTACGATCCTAAAATTGCCGAAGTCAAGTGGCGAGCACACTGGGAAAGAGAAGGTACGTATGTCTTCCGCGACGGACAGCCAGCCTTCACTATAGACACTCCCCCGCCAACAGTGTCAGGTCAAATGCACATGGGGCACGCGTTTAGCTACACGCAGGGTGACTTCATAGCGCGCTACAAGCGAATGCGCGGGTTCAACGTACTATACCCGTTCGGTACCGATGACAACGGGTTACCAACAGAGCGACTTGTCGAGAAAGAGAAAAAGGTATCCGGACCACGAATGCCAAGAAAAGCATTTCGTGAACTCTGCGAGCAAACCGTAACTGAGCTTCGGCCTGCATTCATGAAAGCATGGATTGACATTGGCATGAGTGCAGACTTTCGTAAACCGTACAGTACAATCGACGAGCACAGCCAACGTACAAGCCAACGTAGCTTCCTCGATTTATACGAGAAGCGGTACGTATACCGCAGTGAAAATCCATTCGCATGGTGCGTGCACTGTCAAACCGCAATTGCGCAAGCAGAGTTTGAGAGTGTTGAACAAGCTAGCGCACTTCATGAAGTACAATTTACAATTGAGAATTCCTCCATTACTAATGCAACTATTGCAACCTCGCGTCCAGAATTACTCGGCGCGTGCGTCGCGCTCTGCCACAATCCTGCAGACACAAGATACAGCGCACTCAGCGGTGCGCGCGCAGTAGTTCCACTTTTTGGCTATTCAGTCCCGATTATTACCGATGAAAGTGTAGACATAACTAAGGGCACAGGACTACTTATGGTCTGTACTTTTGGAGACAAAGAAGACATTGAGAAATGGAAAAAACACAAGCTACCGCTGCGCGACTTGTTCACACGCGATGGAAAGCTTGGCGAACTCGGCGGCAAATTTGCCGGCCTATCGATAAAAGACGCACGTAAAGCCGTGATCACGGCATTGCAAACAGCAAATGTTTACTCTGGAAATAAACCAGTATTGCACGCGGTAAACACACACGAGCGATGTGGCACTGAAGTAGAATTCATTAAAACCACACAATGGTTTGTAAACGTGCTAGATCACAAAGAAGAACTTCTTGCCGCAGGTAAGAAAATTACTTGGTACCCCGAGCACATGCGCGTACGCTATGAGCACTGGGTTGAGAACCTAAACTTTGATTGGACAATAAGTCGACAAAGGTTTTACGGCGTTCCATTTCCTATTTGGTACAGCGCCCGCTCAGGCGAAGAAGGTAAAGTACTACTTGCACACCCTGAAGACTTGCCAGTTGATCCACTTAGTGACTTGCCGCGCGGCTACACACGCGACGAAGTCGAGCCCGAAATGGACGTAATGGACACCTGGGCAACGAGTTCTGTTTCACCAGAAATTGTTCTTGGTTGGAATACTGAACGATTCAAAGAACATTATCCAATGAGTGTTCGCTTCCAAGCACACGACATCATTCGAACATGGGCATTCTACACTATTGCAAAGGCGCACTTTAGTCATGGCACAGTGCCTTGGAACCAACTAGTCATTAGCGGTCACGCGCTCGACAGTAAAGGAAAGAAAATGTCTAAATCAAAAGACAACACCGTTGATCCAATCGAGATTATGGCGCAGCACTCAACTGACGCACTTCGTTGGTGGGCGAGCGCAAGTAAGCTCGGCGATGACTTGTGGTGGCAGGAGAAGGACCTAGTTAGTGGTAAACGCACCGTTAACAAAATTTTCAACGCAGCTAAGTTCACTATAGCGGCGCTACAAGATTATGATAACTCCGACGTTCCGCTAGAGCTTCTTGACCGATGGTTACTTGCAAAACTTACAACCACTATTGAAGACGCGACTGCTTTCCTTGAAACATATGAGTATAGCAAGGCGCGAGCGGTAATCGATCAATTCTTTTGGAATACTTACTGCGACTTATACCTTGAACTCGTGAAAGACAGAGTTTACAATTCTGAAGAGCGCGGCGCAGCAGGCAAAACATCGGCGCAGCACGCGCTTCATAGTACAATGCTAGCAGTCATTAAACTGTTTGCTCCATTCATTCCGCACGTAACCGAAGAAATCTACCAAGGTCACTTCCGAACGCACGATGGAGCAAAGAGCATTCATCTTGCACGTTGGCCAACAGTGCATGAAGAGTGGCGCGACGTTGCCGCACAGCAATCAGGAGACTTACTGGTTGAAGTTTTAAGTGGAGTGCGTAAATTTCGCAGCGACCATAAACTAGGTATGAAGTCGCCTGTACGCTTCCTAACCATATGCTGCCCGCGCGAAACACGTCGTAAAATTGAAGACGGAATTCTTGACCTCAGAGCCGCAGCTAATGCACAAGAAATTAAATGGGTTGAAACCGCAGGTCTCAGTTGGGAAATTGAAAAAATATTAACTGAAGACATGGAGAGCAAACAATGACAACCGATGCAACCGGAGCAGATAGCCTTGCGCTTCATGCAAAACACCGCGGCAAGATTGAGATTAGCGCTAAAGTACCGCTCGCAACAAGGCATGATTATTCGCTAGCGTATAGCCCTGGTGTTGCTGCGGTAGCACTTGCATGCGCTGCGAACCCAGCTGAAACAAATCGACTGACGGTGCGCGGTAACAGCGTCGCAGTCATAAGCGACGGCTCAGCTGTGCTCGGACTTGGCAATATCGGTCCCGCCGGCGCACTACCTGTCATGGAAGGCAAAGTTGCGCTTTTCAAGGCACTTGCAAACATTGACGGGTGGCCACTCGTACTCGCAAGTCAGAATGTTGCGCAGACTATAGCCACTGTACGAAACCTCGCGCCAAGTTTTGCAGGAATAAATCTCGAGGACTTTAAAGCGCCAGAGTGTTTTGAAATTGAAGCAGCACTTCAAGACCTAGGCATTCCTGTAATGCATGATGACCAGCATGGAACCGCAATAGTAGTACTTGCAGGATTGACAAACGCGCTTCGCGTTGTGCATAAGCACAAAAATGAAGTTCGAATTGTGGTGAATGGTGCCGGCGCCGCCGCAATTGCAGTTACTAAACTATTAATTGCAGACGGCTTTGCGGGGAATAAAATTGTCCTATGCGACACTAAGGGCGCAATCTACAATGGACGATCAGATCTAGGTGCTAGCCAGAAAGCGGAAATGGCATTAATCACTAATGCAGACAATCTTAGAGGTGAAATTGCTGAAGTGCTAGCAGGCGCAGACGTATTCATCGGACTCTCTAAGGCGAACTTACTTACGCAAGCGCACATCAAAAGTATGGCGCCAAAAGCAATAGTGTTTGCACTAGCAAACCCTGTTCCTGAAATCTATCCTGTTGATGCGCACGCAGGCGGCGCAGTTGTAGTGGCTACGGGACGCAGCGACTTGCCGAACCAAGTAAATAATAGCCTTGCGTTCCCAGGGGTGTTCCGCGGCGCAATTGACTGCGGAGCAACACGTATCACAACAGAAATGAAAATTGCGGCAGCGCACGCACTTGCAGCAATTATAGCGAACCCAACAGCCGACAATATTCTTCCGTTTGTGACGGAAACGCGCGTCGTTCCTGCAGTTGCTAGTGCAGTCGCAAATGCGTGGACGAATAAATAATTAACATATTTTTACTGGCAACGAATTTTGTATACTTTGTCAGTCGAGCACTTATAATCAAATTTAAGCCAAAACAATAATTTCTTATTTAGTTTAGCTCGAAATTCATAATTAGTTATGCCATTTTCAGACGAGCTTCCCCGCACCGAGATTAGCGCGTTTGCGCCCAAAAAGTTATTCAGCAAACCTTCTCCTTGAAATTCGGTGCCGTGAGTGCAAACTAATGCTCGTCCACGATACATACCCGCAGAATCTGTAATTGTATATTGCGTACTGTCATTACCGCTGCGTTTACATACAGGTAGTTTACTGGCTGGAGCGACGGTTGCAGCAGTAGACTCTTTGATTTCTGAATTATGTTTAGAATTAAACGGAAAATAAAATCCATTCGCGCCGTGGCGCATGCCTAAACAAACATATGCAGCGCCGTGTTCTTGCGTAGCACCTACTTCTCGAAAAATAAAAACGTCTTTCGGCTTACTACAAGAGACTCGCGATAATCGACCCGCATGCTCTGAAGAATAATTTACACCAAGCGACGCAATTGAATCAATGGAACCGTTTTGTGCTGATAAAGAACTTGCCGTCAGGCCAAGGGTCGCGCAAACGCTTAATGCTCTGCGTCGCGTCATGAGCGCTTCCTAAACCTATTAGCATATACTATTTCCGCAAGCTCATGCAGAACATCATCGTTTGCTATTTTTTTAAAATGTATTTCTCCATTAGGATACACTACTAGATTAGCACCATTAACAACAATTTGTTCACCCATTCCAGCATCATGATGATGGGACTTGGCAGGCTTTGCACTCATGCACCCAGCGCTCGTGCAGTACGTAATGTAGTAATCGCGCGGTTGCAAATAATAGTAGTGGCCATTGCAAGTTGGACAGCCTGGGCGTCGGTTAACCGCAAGCACCATGTTGTTATCCCTAGTAATACGAATAAAACGTGGTTGATGCTCTGCTCTTAAACGCACAAGTTCTGCGACCGCTAGTTTTGCCGTGTTATCCGCAACAGACAAGTCCAAGGCCAGAGTACAAGCTTCACCAATTCCTCGTGGATAGATGCACTGATAACAGGGTCCGCTCGGCAGCATAGCTATTACAGAACCTGCGGTGTCGCTAACGCCAACATGAAGCCATGGAATGCCATGCTTTGAGCAGTAGTCATTAATTACATAACGTGCAAGCATGTTATCCGTGCAATCAATAACTGCTTCAACATCCCTAAGTACACCAACTGTACTCCAATCAATATGTTTGTGTAATATGCGTGCGTCGCCGCGCATATACCTGCGTGCCGCCTCGACTTTTTTCATACCTACGGCTTCGGGCGGATACTGACGACGAATATTTTTTTCTTCTACTGTATCATAGTCCACTAGCAGAATTTCTTCATACTCAGACAAAGCTTTTAGAACGCGAGTGCCAAGGACGCCGACCCCGACAATCGCAATCATCGACGGTCACCCCACCTCGGTGGGCCACGGCGATTGCTTTGAGCTGGACGTTCTCGGTCGTCGGCGCGCGGTCCAGAGTTATTTATGTTCGAGCGGTCGTACGAATTAGGTTGCGAGCTACTGCCGCGAGCATCTCTGCTGTCTAGATTATTTTGATTATAATCTCGCGGCGCATAGCTGCGCGGCGCGTCATACCTAGGAGCATCGCTGCGCTCAGAACTGTAACGCGGCGCATCGTAGCGAGGCGCATCGCTGCGCTGCGAATTGTAGCGTGGAGCGTCACTACGAGGAGCGCCGTAACCTGCATTGGCGCGCGGCACATCGTAGCGTGGAGTGTTGTAATTCGGAGCAGCGTTGTTTGAATTGCCGTACTTCGACGTACCATATGGCCTTGGCGTACTGTATGAATCGCGTCGAGGCGCGTATGAATGCTGGCCTCGCTCACTCTCGCTTTGTGGCGCTGAATTGCGTGTGTGCTCACGGTAATCATTTCGCCGGCGCTCGCGGCCACTTTGAACACCGTCACTGCGAGCTTCATTTCCGTCAGAATTATTCTTTTCTGGGAATGCGCTTTGAGCGCCTGGAAGTGGAACCTCATTTTTAATAATGAAAACTGCGTGGTCACGCTCAAGTGGCGTGAGTTCACGATAGTCAACGACTTTTACTTTTTGCTCAAGCATTCGGTAGGTGTCGCGGAAAATGTCACGAGGATCGCGCGTCATGTCGACAGAGCGCGCCTTAAGCGCAAGGAATCCGAATCCACCAGGCTTTAGGAATCGCTCACACGCGCGCAAGAATATTGCGCCTTGATCGCGCTGCGCGATGTCCATAATTATTGCGTCAGCGCCGGTAACTCGGTACGCCCAGGTTTCAGGTTTTTTAGCGTCGGCAAGAATAGGAATCATGTTCGTGCGGCCGCGGCATTTTCTTAATAGGTCGCGCACAACAGTTGCACTAAAGTCAAGGCAGTAAACTATGCCTTTTTCACCGACGATGTCCGCGATGAAAGTTGGGGTGTAGCCGTGCGCCGCGCCAAGGTACAATACTGTGTCGCCTTCCTTAATTCCGAGTTGACTTGCGCGCTTGGCAACGGCGGCACCGACTTTACTGCGGCGCGCGTCCCATGGACGCCAGCTTTGTCCATCGACATATACTAGGTCTTCGCCGAAGTCTGTGTGCTTACTTAGCACATAGAGGCGACCGTTCTCTTGCGCAATGTTCGGGAACTTAGGACCGAGCAATTCCATTGTACTGTACCTCCAATCGCTGTAATAGTCGCGGCGCGATGCGCTCTCCGTTGTTTGCGTCAACGCGCACTGCAATCGCAATAGCGTTTGCGAGCTTGCGCGCCATTGCGCCGCGGCGCTTTGCAGGAACGCCTTGCACTAGCGGATGGCTTAGAATCACGCCGTGCTTTGGTGGTCTGCCGTCGCGGGAGCGTAGAAAGCGGAATAGCGCTTGTTCTGCGCCAAGAAGTTGAATTATGTTAGATGGAAGCCTTGCGAGTCGCTCAACGCTGCCTGCGTGATCAAGAAGTTTTGCCGCAAGAACTCCACCAATAATTTCCGTAGTGTTTGGAAGAAGCTTTGTCATGTGCTCTTCAAGACGCGCTACTACTTTGTCGCGTGCCGCAACCAGGTCGCGCACTGCCGCGTTCATTTCCTTAAGGCCTGGCTCTTCAAGTGTCGTTAGCGCTAGTTCTGTCCAAGGCTCAGTTGAGCCAGGATGGTGCATTTGGTGCCACTCAGTTGTGTACTTGCCAAGCCCGTTTAATGCGATGTCAAGTTGCGCGAGCGCGTGCACTGCTTGAATTGCGTCTTGGTCAGGCGTTGCAGCGGCTAGAAGCTGGTCTTCTGTTAGGCGGATGTTTGCGGCACGGTATTCTTCAGTAAAACGTCCTTTAAGTTCGACAAGCGTAGCAATAGGCACGTCGTCGCCTGTTTCATGGAAGGCTGGCGCAAGTTTACCGTCTTCGTAGTCGCCAATCAGGAGTCGCATACGTCATGTACCATCCCTGAGTTTATATGCTTAGGGGTCTATTTCTTGCTAGTTTTGACGGCTGGACGCTTAGGTTTGGCCTTTGGTATGACACGCTTTTTCTTTAGCGCAGCGCGAGCAGGCGTCTTTGCGACGCGCTTCTTTACAGCGACTGGGGCACGAGTAGGCTTCTTCGAGACAATTTTCTTTGCTGTGAGCGGTGCACGCGCGCGTCTGCCAGAATTGCTATTAGCTTTGGGCGCTGACTTAGCTTTGCTAGTACGCTTAACTTTGCGCGCTTTGACAGGAGCTTCTTTTTCGAGTGAAATCATGCCTGCGCGGTTGAATGTACCGCTAGCAGGTTCAGTAACTGCAACTGTAATTGGCGCTACCGTAACCTTTGATTCCGCTGCTGCGTTTGACGTGGCAGCGGACTTAACTTCGGCAGTTGGATTCGCATCAACAACGGTTTCCTCAGCTTTTTGCTTCTTCAGGTTATTCTTTACTTTTGGTTTTTCATTTAATTTTTTACCATTCGAAGTTTTTGCGCCGGCTGAGTTATGCTCGGAATTTGAAGCAATTAATTCCGAGTTATTGTCAGCAGTTTTATCCACTACATGTCCAAGTTCAAGAACAATTGGTTGCCATTTTCCTGCACCCCAATTGTAAATTTGATAACCGATGAACTGAAACAAA
This sequence comes from Candidatus Woesearchaeota archaeon, assembly GCA_043771635.1. Lineage (GTDB taxonomy): Archaea > Nanobdellota > Nanobdellia > Woesearchaeales > SKIA01 > JAYVHA01. The sequence continues at coordinate 4,672 of JAYVHA010000010.1, read as the reverse complement.
AATGCAAATCCGAAAATAAAGGGCAAAGCAAATATTCCGAAAATAGTGACCTCTAGTGGTTGCGGCCCGAGCACTCCTGAAAAATCAAACAGCCACTGCGCAATTTGAGAAATGACGCTATACGTAGCCATCCAAGCTGCAGCCATGACAGCGCCAATTGAAGCTAATCCTACAGCGCCTGTTGTACTAGGTAGCTGTACAGTCATTGGTTTTTTTATTGCGTTATAGAGAATTATTGTTGCGATTCCACTAACTAAGATAATTACGCATTGTACTAGTAAGCCCCGTAAGAGAACTTCTGGAAGCAGTGCAGCGCTCGGAATTTCAAACGCATTTGCCAACGCAAATATCGCGCCACCGAATACGCCAAGAAATAGCGTTAGTATAAGGAGTTGCACAAACATCCACCTAATCGCGTTTCGAGGATCAATTCTGAGAATGCTTGCGGTTGATTCTGAATTCTCGACAGTAGCGCGCAGACCGCCAATAGATGGACGTAAGCGTGAATAGACCCAGGCAGCTATTGCATTAATTGCAGCAATAAATAATACTAATAGTAAGATAAAAAATGGAACTCCAAGCAGTACCGCGGCGAATGGAATCCAAGGATTAATACCTGAGCCAAATGAAGCAGAAAATAAACTAACAAATGCAGCCACTAATAATCCGAATACTAGAAGTACACTACCTACTATTATTCCGATTCTCGTTCCAATGCTTAGTGAGAGACGCCAAACTGACAACGCGTCAATGCCAAGTAATTCAATATCTTTAGCAACCATATCAATTCGAGCAATCAGGGGTTTATATGTATAGATGAAAAGTATATATACGCCGTACGCGCGCCAAAGTGCATGACAGCTGAGTTACCAGTGCGCGTATTCAACACTATGACTCGTGAAATCGAGAGTTTCATGCCGCTCTCGCAAGGCATTATGCGCTACTACAGCTGCGGACCAACCGTTTATCACTACGCGCACCTCGGTAACCTGCGCACTTACGTGTTTAATGACTTTGTAAAACGAGTGTTTCTCGCCGCTGGTTACACAGTTGAGCAAGTTATGAACATAACTGACGTTGGCCACTTGACTTCTGACGGCGACTCCGGCGACGATAAAATGGAGAAGGGCGCGGCACGCGAAGGCAAAAGCGTGTGGGAAATTGCGCAGTTTTACACTGACGCGTTCAACAAAGACTTAGGCCTACTTCGCATTATACCAGCGAACACTATTTGCAAAGCGACAGACCACATCCTCGAGCAAATTGCGCAAGTACAAGCAATTATGGACGCAGGCTACGCTTATGTAATCGAAGATGGCGTGTACTTTGATACTGCAAAACTGCAAGGGTATGGCAAACTCGCGCGCTTAAAACTTGACGAATTACAAGCCGGCGCGCGCGTTGATGTCAATGCAGGTAAGCGCAGTCCAAGCGACTTTGCACTCTGGAAAATTAGTCCTCCCGGTACGCAGCGACAAATGGAGTGGGACAGTCCTTGGGGAGTTGGTTTCCCGGGCTGGCACATCGAGTGCAGCGCCATGGCTGTAAAATATTTGGGACCTGAGTTCGACATCCACACCGGCGGAATTGATCACATTCCTGTGCACCACACAAATGAAATTGCGCAGGCTGAGGCGGCCGGTTTACCGTTTGCGCGCTATTGGCTTCACGGCGCGTTCCTTGTTGAGCGCGCAAATGAAAAAATGGCTAAGTCGTCTGGCGAATTTTTAACCCTTGCAAAATTAATTGAGAAAGGCTTTGACCCGCTCGCATACCGATACTTGTGCCTCGGCACCCACTATCGCAAAGAACTAATGTTTAGTTGGGAGGCGATGACTGGCGCGCAGCAGTCGCTTGAGAGTTTGCGCAATAAAGTGTTCCACGCGAAGAGTGGCGCACGTGACGATTCCGAATTGCCTGTACAATCATCTGCAAGCGCCGCACAGAACTATACGGGCGCGTTTGAGCAAGCAATTACGGATGATTTTAACATGCCAAAAGCACTCGCAGTAATGTGGGACGCGCTCGGCGACAGTATAATTACAGACTCTGATAAGTACGCACTCGCTCTTCGTTTTGATGCTGTTTTTGGACTCGCGCTTGACGAAGTTGGCCGCGAAAGTATACCGCTCTCAACTATTGAGCTTGCAGAGCAGCGAGAAGTAGCGCGCGCAACCAAGAACTGGGCAGAGTCAGACAGACTGCGTGAAGAAATTTCCGCCCAGGGTTTCGTTGTTCAGGATACGCCTGCGGGCTTCGTACTCAGACCGAAATAAACCTCGCATAATTTCTAATAGAATAGACTTTGCAAAACTTTAATTACATTCTCACGTCGCGGCGGCCAAGCTGCAATGTTTAAGCGAACAGAAACAGACTGCGAACTTGTAGCAAGTACACATTTGCCGTTAGCAAACGCTTCCACATCCAAAAGAATAAAGCAGTGCGAGCCAGTGTCAAGAAAGCGCGTCGGGTTCTCGCGAATATAGTTACAAGCGTCAGCGCCAAGCTCTTCACGCAATACAGCTACGAATTTTCGCACTTCAGGTTGGCGCTCAAACCATACTTGGCCTTCTATGTAGCGATCATCATCATCGTCAACAATAACAATTGGAATTGCAGTTTCATCGCTCTTGCGCGCCATTGTTGATGCGTGTGCAAGTAGCGCCCGCGTTTGCATCTCGGAACTGGTTATTGCTCTCATCCGAACATTATGCACTGTTTTGATGTGCGCCATACACTTACAGAGTAAGTAAACCATTAAATGCCTGCCGGCACCACCATCTTAATAATATAATATAACGAAACTCAAACCAGCGCGCTTTTAAGCCATTTAGAGAATAAACCTTCATGAAACACAGTGGAATAGTTACCGGCGTACTTATCGGAATTTTCGTGCTAAGCCAGCTCGTCGGTCTCGCATTACTCGCGGCGAACAGTGAGGTAAGCACCGTTGACGGCGTCACCACCGTAGACTATCAAGACACTGCGCTTGGCGAGCGACCAAATACGAGCGGCTTTGACAGTTTCACTTATTTAATATTCGGAATCGCCATAGGCACTGCCGCCCTCTTGCTGTTAATTAGATTTAATCTCGTAAAGGTTTGGAAAACCTGGTTTCTTGTCGCAGTCACACTTGCGATGACTGCCGCTTTCGGATCATTTATGCCAACTTGGCTCGCATTCTCGCTCGCACTTATTCTGGGCCTTTGGAAAGTGTTCAAACCAAATTTGCTCATTCACAACATCACTGAAGTCCTCGTATATTCAGGCATAGCGCTAATTATTGCACCAATTTTCCATGAATCAATAGTTTACGTAAGCCTCCTACTAGTCGTTATCGCTATTTACGACGCGTACGCAGTATGGCGCAGTAAGCATATGATTGCCATGGCAAACTTTCAAACAGACAGTAAACTCTTTGCAGGACTCGCGATTCCTTATGAGCTTAAGGACTTAACCGCAGAGCTTAAACCGAACAATGCCAATACCGAAGCTAGTGCAAAATTAAACGTAGCAGCAAGCAAAGCAACGGCGAGCGCAAAAGTTGTTTCAGCTGCAAGAGCGTCTGCGAAAAAAGTAGCGGCGACTCCAACGACTCCAGTTGAACCTACACCCGCCACTAATTCGCGACGCACCGCAATACTCGGTGGAGGCGACATCGCGTTCCCATTAATATTTATCGGCGTAGTGTTCACAAGCTTACTTAGTCAAGGTTTTAGCACGGTCGCAGCATACAGTTATTCGCTAATCATAGTCGTGACTGCAGCAATTTCACTAACTGTATTGTTTGTCTACGCTGAAAAAGACAAATTCTATCCAGCAATACCGTTCCTTGCAACAGGTTGCTTTGTAGGCTACGGAATCGTCTGGCTACTAGTTAATTTACTATAGGTCCAGACTTTAAGAACGATTCCTAGTTAAATCGAAACTGTATTCGGAGCCTATGGAAAAGGCACCAGCATATAGTGGCACAGTGGTAGCACTGCACGTAAACACAGGCGTTACCGATAGAAGTGGGTCGCTTGTGCCGAAAGCCATCGAGTTCATAGAAGCGGGCGCGAGCGGACTAAGTCAATACCGCGAAGAGATTCACGAGCGACGTAATCGCTCTAGGAAGGAATTTATGTCCATCGGCGATCCACTGGCTGAGAGCCCGGTTGCGAACCGCCGTACTTGGTCTGGCGCAAGTATCGAAGATCACACATACATCAGTAGGAAACTAGGAGTACCCGTACTAACTTCGGACACAGGCTTGAACCTTGTGGTCGAAGGCATCCCCCATTTCTCCATACTCCCTGCAGAATCCCAACTGTTCTTTCCAGAGCGACAAGGAACGCAAGCACGACTCACAGTGTGCGGCCCAAACCATCCCTGCGCTTATCCCGGCCTTCGCGTCGCGGAGCGCGAAAGGAGACCGCAACTTGCCGCAGCATACCAACAAGTTGCAAACGCGCGATACGGAGTAATCGGGCTGGTAGGAAGTCCTGGCCGTATCGAAGTCGGAGACCGCGTCGAGCTTATTCTTCCGAAGTATATGTACAGCAAAGAGATGCTCTCCCGTTTGCTCCGCACGCGTTAAGGCAGTATTGTCGGCTGAGAGTTCGCAACTACGCGTGCGCGAAAAGCCACAATGCAATTAGCTCAATAGCATTACCTAGGAAGTGAATCAGCA
>JAYVHA010000009.1:0-90471 GCA_043771635.1 Candidatus Woesearchaeota archaeon | reverse complement strand
GTCATTATTTGCGCCGCCTTAATTTTTGCGGGGTTCTTTTTAGCGCCAAGAATACGCTTTACAAGGTCGCGCTCCGTTACAATTCCAATCGGATGCGCGTTTTCAATAACAATAACACAACTAATGTTGTGCTGCGCCATTTGAGTTATTGCTTTCGAAATTGGATCCGCGCGTGATACAGTCATGATGTTCTTAGTCATGATATCGCGGATTTTTTTCTCAGACATATAGTGGTAACGGTACTAGCGACGTTTTTAAAGGTTGGTTGTTACTGGATGTTAGTACAAGCACTTCCAAGCATAGGCGTAAATCCTTCGATTTTCGACCAGGAAAGCATTTAAGCGAAAGGTAAGGAAATACTACTCGTTCTATGAAGAAAGTACACTTGAGTTTTACAAGAAACTACTTGCGATTAATTCATTTATAGGCAAAGCACTTGGGTTTCGATTTTTTCGTGAAGGTAAGATGGGATTTAAACGAATATAGTTTGTAATTCATACAGAAAGCGTTTACCTACTATATGCTGGGCATAAGAATTATCAGCGCGAAAATATAGCGCAATTGAAGAAAAGTCTTGGTTTTTAGAGTACCCGTATAGTCTTTCCTTCTTTGTACTGTTTGACGGATTCCTCTATAAGCTCAGCATCAGTTGGAAATAATTCCTTTTTGTTTACTTGCTTCATAATTTTAGACAGGCGCTTCTCCTACATATTCTTGACTGGACAGCCACCAGAAACACGTTTAAATAACGCATAATAACAGCGAACCTATGACAGAGAAAGGCATCATCGTAGCAGGCACATACGGAGAACTAATCGTGCGCGAGAAGGCCGGCGAGCGCTTCGAACTCGGCGAACTATTAATTGCGCGCGACGCAAGCGGCGAGAACCTACTAATCCAAGTTACTGACCTCAGCTATGGCAGTCAAATTAGTGAACAGAACCGTGAACTCTTAAGCGGACTTGCCCTGGAAGACGGCGTTGAACTCACGCTGCAAGACGAACGATTGCGAACATACACACTTGCAACATGCAAACCACTTCTCAGACTTAAAGACTTTCAACCGCCAAAAGGGCTGCCAAGCGCGTACAGTCCAATTCACGCAGTGAAGCCTGGCGACATTAAGTTCGCGCAGCCAGAGCGCGGACTCTTTCTCGGCAACCTCCGCTCCGGCTCAAAGGAATTGCCAGTGCCAGTTTACGTGGACGCACGCGACGTGCTAACACATCACGTGCTTATTGCCGCGACGACTGGCCGCGGTAAAAGCAACCTCATGAAAGGCCTATTGCAAGACCTACTCGACAAAGATTACGCAAGCGTACTAGTCCTAGACCCTCACGGCGAATATGCAGACTCCCTTAATGGCAAACGCCTAGCTGTGTACAGCAAAGATCCAAAGCCCGGAGAATTTACGCTTAGAATAAATGTCGGTCAGTTGAAACCACAGCACTTTGACGGCGTTGCAGACTGGAGCGACGCGCAGCGCGACGCGTTAAGACTTTACCACCGCCGCTTCAAGCATGAGTGGATTGAGCGAATTATTGTTGACGAGCAGCCGTTTGCTGAACTAGTAAAGGAAGGCACCTTAGCGGTGCTCAAGCGTCGCCTTGGCATGCTCCTCGCGCTCGACGCAGAAGACGGAAAGCTTGTACATCACGGCGTGTTCGACCCAGTAGCCGGCACTAACACTATTCCAGACATTGGGCGCAGACTACTCGAGGGCGCAGTCGTCATAGTAGAAACCGCAAGTCTTTCGGACGCCGCGGAAATTCTTATGGCAACGCTTCTCACAACAGACGTATACGAGCGTTGGAAGCGAGAACGACCAAGCCGCGTGCTATCTGTGTGTTTGGAAGAAGCGCCGCGCTTTATCGGCGAAGACGCGATAAAAGCAGGTCCTAATGTGTTTAGTCAGATTGCGCGCGAAGGCCGTAAGTTCGGCGTCGGATTAGTTGCAATTACGCAACTGCCGAGCTTGATTCCTAGGCAAGTACTCGCGAACATCAACACTAAGATCATTCTCGGTATTGAGATGTCGCCTGAGCGCAAGGCCATTATTGAATCGAGCCCGCAAGACTTGAGTAAAGATGATAGAGTGATCGCAAGCTTACAGAAAGGCGAAGCGATTATCACCAGTACTTTTACTGCCTTTGCGACGCCCGTTCGTGTTCCACTGCATAAGAAGCCGCAAGCGGTTAACCGCGTTGTTTCTGGACTGCGTCCCTAATTCAACTTTGTCGAACGCGACATCCTTAAATATAGCAAATTCCCTATGTTAGGTATGTCAAGCAACGCACCATCGTTAGAAGATGCAGTTCAAGCAGCTAAAGACCTGGATAAGGCCTTAATACCCGAAAATACTCGTTTCCAACAAATACAAAATATAGTTGGAGTTTTAGAGTCGCTTCAACTTGGTTCTGCTATTCTCAAAACCGTATCAAGCGAAAAAACCAATGACTACGCAGCACATATTTTGCATATCTTAAAAGCACTTGAAGCTTATGATAATTTACCGGTCGTACCTCTTAATGTAAAGAATCCATTTGAAAACTCCATATATGAGGAAGAAGTAACAGTAAAAAAACATGTAGCAAAACGAATTTCAACTATAAGTGAGGAGTTAATGTTGACTACAACGCTGATTGATAGAACAGAAGCCAGATTACGACTAATTCGTCAAATTAAGATATTGAGAAGTATGGAACAACTGGAACGTGGAATTAGGGACGTTATGCTAGCCCATAAAACAAATGCACAAACGATTATTTCAAAGGCGTCCTAAACTCTTATAATTACTCGGGGGATTCCCTCCCTATGAAGTTCGCGCATCTTGCAGATTGTCACGTTGGAGCTTGGCGAGAGCCTAAAATGCGCGACCTGACAATAGAGGCGTTTCAGCGCGCGATAACAACTTGCATTCGCGAAGAAGTTGATTTTATTATTATTGCCGGCGACTTGTTTCATACCGCGATTTCGTCAATCGATAGTGTCAAAGCGGTGTTCCGTGCGCTGCGCGGCCTTAAAGACGCGAATATTCCAGTTTACTTCATTACGGGCAGTCACGACTACAGTCCCACAGGCAGAACAATGCTTGACTTAGTTGAAGAAGCTGCGCTTGGCAAAAACTTATTCCGCGGCACAGTTGAAAACGGAGTTCTGCAACTCGCTTGGACAACGGACGAAAAAACTGGAGCGAAACTTACCGGCATTCTTGGACGCGCAAATCAGCTCGACAGTGAAATCTACGAATCATTAGATCGCGACGCATTAAGCCGCGAGCCCGGTGTCAAGATTTTCGTATTCCACACAAGTCTTGAAGAGCTTACTCCGAACGCTAGTGTTATTGACACTTCACCCCTCTCACTATTGCCTGACGGCTGCTCTTACTACGCAGGCGGACACGTACATACGCGAGCTGAAGAGCGCATCGGGGGCAAACATATTGTGTACCCTGGGCCTGTCTTCCCCGCTAGCTTTTCAGAACTTGAAGACTTAGTGCACGGAAGTTTCGTAATTGTCGAAAACTGGACGATTCGTAGAATAACAATAGCGCCAAGGCCGGTCGCATCAGCCACGATCATTGCTGAAGGACTTACGCCACTGCAAGTGCAAGAAAAAGCTCTCGATGGCCTGCGCTCAGTTGACAATGCAATCGTACTTCTTCGCGTGCGCGGCATGCTTGCCGGAAAACCGTCTGACGTTCAATGGCGCACAATTTCAGACGAGCTACTTGCGCGCGGCGCGTACGCAGTACTAAGAAACACAGTACAACTAACAAGCCCTCAGCTCGACAAAGCGCTTATCGCGACCGGCACGCTAGATCATATTGAAGCGGAAGTTCTTGCAGAACACAAGCTAGACCCAGTTTATGCGCGACAACTTATGGACGCGCTTGCAAGCGAGCAACAAGATGGCGAGAAGCGCCAAGGCTACGAAGAGCGCGTGTCGCAGGCAGCACTTTCACTCCTAGCAGAACGGAAAACGGCATGATTATTGATTTTATACACGCTGAATTTGGCGAGCGAAGATATTCTATTGACGATGCTGATTTGGATAGGAGTCGAGCTCTCGTCTTGTACCATGGAACCTCTTCGGTATTTTTAGACAGCATACTACGTTTTGGAATTCTTCCGTCAGATTCGACAGGAAACTCAGTATATGCAAACAAGTATTGGGGTACCAGACCATTAGCATCGAAGCTAGGTCATGTGTACTTTACCTGCCAAGGACATGTGGGATTACCTGCTATACGCGCCGTACAAAAATACGGTGGAGAACGCATAGCAGTGCGAGCCGTAGTACCTATAGATGACTTGCTCGCACCCGATGAAGATTCTCGGACACGAACGTGGCGAGATTCACTGGCACGTATAGCTACACTAGCCCGAACAACAGCGCTACCAGCAAAAAACATTCTTGGTTGGGGTCTGATAGGAAATAATTGCGATTTGCTATATACCCGTATTCGACCAGCGCCAATTGACACAATACCGCGAGTATATGGTGAATGCCATCCACAATTCGTACCGAAGCGCGTCGCTTCCAAAACACTTCCTAGGTAAATATCCTCAACAGAATATTATGTCACACGAGCTTGACAGCAACCATCTAAAATAAAGATAAAAAAATATGAGTGAATCTACGCTTTACAATTCCAGCGTTGAGTGGCTGCCGAGGCTTACTTTTTGACGCGGACCGCGTACTTCTGCGCTCTCGCCAACTATGGACTCGTTCAGGTTCGCGTTAGTAAGTTTTGCTTTAATGTTCACAATGGAATCAGTGACAATCGATGATTCGATGACTGCGCCTGCACCAACAGAAACGTTCGGTCCGACAACAGAATTGTTTATTACAGCGCCGTCTTCAATCCATACTGGCTGCACGATTACGCTGCCTGGCGCGTTAACAGTCTTAGTATTCTGTGACAACAGCACGCGGTTAGTTTCAATTAGATCTTTGTGCGTGCCACAGTCATACCAGCCAGTAACTGGTTCAACGCGAATAGTTTTACCGACATTAATTAAATTTTGAATAGTGTCCGTCATGTAGAACTCGCCACCTTTTGATGGTGGCGCTTGAAGTACAAGATCATTTTGTGCAAAGAACGCTGCGCTGTCTCGGAACCAATACATGCCAATGTTTGCAAGTTTACTAATTGGTTCGCTCGGCTTCTCAACAATTCGCTGCATTACACCATCTTTGTGCACTACTACGCCGAAGCGCTGATAATCTTCCACTTCTTTCGCCCACACAAGGCCGTCAGCTTGCGTCGACTTAACTATATCTAAATCAGTGTCAAACACAGTGTCTGCGAAAACAATAAACAACTCTCCTTTAACGAATGGCCTAGCGAGTCCGATCGCGCTTGCCGTGCCGTTCTGCTCAACTTGCTCAATCATGCGCACAGGGTACGGCAATTTCAAATCCTTAAACTGATTACCTAGGTGCCCCGTGATTAGAATTAATTCATCAATTTGCAAACCTGCAAGGCGATCTAGAATGTGCTGTAATACTGGTTTTCCTGCTACGTGAACAAGAGGCTTTGCGGTGGTGTGGGTGTGAGGGCGGAGGCGAGTGCCTTTTCCTGCGACTGGAATGACGACGTACATACTCAACGACTGAATTATGCCTTTTTTAAGTCTTCTGGACAATTAAGGCTGCAGGCGCAACGTACGCAGCTATTCAACTGTAACACTTTTTGCTAAGTTACGCGGCCGGTCAACCGGCAAGCCTTTGGCGTCAGCTACAAAGTATGCAAAGAACTGCAACGGTATAACTGTTACAATAGGAAGCAGTTCATCAATTACTTCGGGTACGTGAATCACGACTTCTGCTAGCTTTGTTAGGCGCGGATCTGCGTGAGTTGATATTGCAAGCACGCGGCCGCCACGCGCACGAACCTCCTCCATGTTGCTAACTACTTTTTCAAACGATTGATCATGCGGCGCAACAAACCAAGCAGGCATTGACTTATCGATTAAAGCTATGGGACCGTGCTTCATTTCTGCTGCAGGGTAACCTTCTGCATGTATGTAACTTATTTCCTTAAGCTTTAGCGCGCCTTCAAGCGCGACGGGGAAATTACTGCCGCGACCAAGAAATAGAAAATTAGGAGTATCGGTGAACTCTTTTGCCATGACAGACACTGCTTCCATGGTTTTGAGCGCCTCACGCACTGCCGCAGGCAAGTCTCGTAGCGCCGCAAGCAGCGCAGGCGGCGCGGGTTCACCGCGCTGCTGCTTAATCCAGCAAGCAAGAATCGTGAGCGCGGTCACTTGACAGGTGAATGCTTTAGTTGATGCGACTCCAATTTCAGGTCCTGCGTGCAAATACATTCCACTGTCTACTTCACGCGAAATTGTTGAACCGACAACGTTAACTAATGCTGCTGTGGTTGCACCTTTGCGCTTAGCTTCTCGAATAGCGGCGAGCGTATCTGCTGTCTCTCCACTTTGACTTATTGCGAGTACTAAGTCGCCTGGCCCGACAAGCGGATCGCGGTATCGAAATTCACTTGCATAATCGACTTCTACTTGAACGCCTGCAATACGTTCAATCAAATACTTTCCAATTAAGCCTGCATGCCAACTGGTGCCACATGCTACGATTACTATTCGCTTTAAATTATTAGGAATTACTATTGACAGCTTCACACTATCAGTAAGCACACGTCCACGAATCGTGTTCTCGATTGCTAAAGGTTGTTCGTGAATTTCTTTAAGCATGAAATGCTTGTACGAGCCTTTTTGTATACTTTCAACAGAGAGTTTTACTTGCTCGACTTGTGGCGAAACGCGCGCGCCGTCGTGCGCACGAATTTCCAGACTGTTCGCGCGAATAATCGCAAGTTCCTCGTCTCCGAGGTAAACCACGCGATCAGTGTGGGGAACTATCGCAGTCAAGTCGCTTGCAAGTAAGTGCTCGCCCTTGCCTATTCCAATAATAAGCGGTGAGCCGCGCCGCGCAACAACAATACCATCAAAATCATTTTGAACCACTGCAAGACCGAATGCACCTTCTAAAATTTGCGTAGCTTCACGCACTGCCGCAGGTAAATCACCTTTGTAAAAGGATTCAATAATATGCGCGATAACTTCAGTGTCAGTATCACTGCGAATTGTATGGCCTTCTTTGCGCAAGTGCTCTCGCAAGGCGTCCGCATTTTCAATAATTCCATTGTGTACAACTGCAATTGTGCCAGAACAGTCTATGTGTGGGTGCGCGTTACGCTCACTTGGCGCGCCGTGGGTTGCCCAGCGGGTGTGCCCGATACCAATTCTACCGTCAAAAGCCGCCACTCCATCTTTTTTCTCAAGCACGGAGACCATGCCAACTTCGCGCACAACATGAAGGCCACGAGGATGAACTACGCAAATACCCGCGCTATCATATCCGCGGTACTCCATCCGCTTTAAACCCTCAAGAAGAATTGGAACTAATGGCCTAGCGCCCGCGTACCCAATAATTCCACACATAACCAAGATAGCGCTCCCCAGCTATTTGAACCTTTTGGAAGTTAAAGCAAGGGTTACCAAGTAAGAAGTAAATTTTGGAAAAGTTGACTCGATCCTTCACAACTAAGAGCGTCTACCGTCTTCAAACGCCGTAAACCTTTAAATACCTCGTTCTGGTTCGAATAATATGGTTGAAGGTAAGCTGGCAAATGTCAAGCTAAGTAGCAAGGATCGCTATAAAATCAAGCATTTCATCAAGGAACTTGAAAAGCATAGCGGCCGAGGCACAGAACTCGTGTCCGTGTACGTCCCAGCAGGCTACGATCTCGCAAAAATTACTCAACACCTGCAGGCAGAGCAAGGCACTGCAAGTAACATTAAGTCAAGCGCGACTCGAAACAACGTAACAAACGCACTTGAGCGAATGATTCAACATCTGCGCCTTATCGAAAAAACTCCTCCAAACGGAATTGCTGCGTTTAGCGGCAACATTAGCGAGCGCGAAGGGCAACCTAACATTCAAGTTTTCTCAATTGAACCGCCAATCCCGAACAATCTTCGCCTTTACCGCTGTGAAAAACAGTTCATCATCGAGCCACTCAAGGAAATTGTTGATGACGAGAATGTTTTTGGTATGATTGTAATCGATAAGCGAGAAGGAGACGTAGCACTTCTCAAAGGCAAAGCAATTATCCCGCTAAGTCACTCGCAAAGCGCAGTACCCGGCAAACACAAATCAGGAGGACAATCAGCAGCGCGCTTTGAGCGTCTGCGCGACGGTGCTGCTAAAGAGTTCTATAGACGTGTAGCTGAGCACGCACACGACTCGTTCTTCCCGATTCGCGCGCAGCTGCAAGGCATTTTGCTCGGCGGGCCCGGCACCTCTAAAGAAGAGTTTCTAGATCAAGGAGACCTAACTCAAGAACTTAAGGATAAAATTATAGCAACTAAAGACCTGTCATATACTGGCGACTTCGGCTTGCAAGAGCTTCTCGAGAAATGCGAAGACGTACTCGCCGCAGAAGAAGTGGTTGAGGAGAAGCGCGCAATGCAGAAGTTCTTCACCCACCTTGCAAAAGGAACCGGCCACGCAGCATATGGCCGCGAGCAAGTGCTTATGTGCGTGCAGATGGGCGCGGTCGACACACTACTAATTTCAGAAGCACTGCCGGACGAGGAGATTGACTTCTTTACAGCGGAAGCTGACAAACTTAAGACTAATGTTTTACTAATCAGTCTCGCAACGCGCGAAGGCGCGCAACTTAAAGAAATGGGTAAGTTCGCTGCTATACTGCGCTACCCTGTGGAAACATGAATAAACATAATCACGCAATAATTGTTCATGGATGGGAAGGCAGTCCTAAAAGCAATTGGTTCCCATGGCTTTCAAGCGAACTTACTAAACAAGGCTTCACTGTTTCGACTCCGCAGTTTCCAGCAGATCATGAACCGACGCTTGCTTCATGGCTTGCAGTTCTGCGCAAAGAAACAATGAATGAAAATACTGTTCTTATAGGCCATAGCCTTGGTTGCATCGCAATACTACGAGCGCTTGAACAAGAAGGTGCCAAGCACGTTGCCGGCGTTGTTTGCGTTGCAGGCTTTTCTCGCAATATTGCCATTCCGGAACTTATGGATTTTCTAAATTTACCGGTTGACTTCGCGTCCGTTCGAATGCACGCACAAAGTTTCCGAGTGCTGCAAAGCGACGATGATAAAGTTGTTCCACTAGCTGAGGCTGAAGTTCTTGCGATGGGCCTGCATGCTCCGCTCGTAACTCTTCACAAGAAAGGACACTTTGACGAGGAGAGCGGGATAACAGAGTGCCACCCGATTCTTGATGCAGTCCTAAGTTTAGTTGAAGAATAACTGCTAAGCACGTGCACACAGGAAGAGCAAGGCTTTTCAAAGCATCTGCGCTTCTTTCGATATGCGACTTGCAGGCCTTGACTTTCTAATTGACCAGAAGGGCAAGCCATGGCTCTGCGAGATTAACGGTCCGAATTCCGGCATGACTGGCTTTCGCACGGTTTACGGCGATGATCGCGTGCAGAAACAGGTGTGTGCGCTCCTCGGAATGCAGCCCCCAAACAAAGCACGCTATGCTACAAGCGTGCGCCGTACTATCTGCGTGCAGAATGCGCAAGTACGTTCCGCGGATTTGAAGCAATCTGTGCTAGCCCAGCTGCTAGGTGAAACTGCGTGGCCCATGCACAGCGCAACACCACTCAGCCTTGCGGACTTCACCTATGATACGCGACCATGGTTTACCTATAGCCAGTTCACCACCGCGGACAAACTTGCAGGCGACAAGTTTGCAAGCCTTGAATTACTTCGGCACTCTTGCGTTGCAGAACATATACCCTATACCACGCTTGTCGGCCTCGGCATGGAAACAAATTCTAGTTGCGCACCGTTACAAAAAGCATCTAAATGCGTCGTGAAGCCAATCGATGGATTGCAAGGCGCAGGCGTTAGTGTTATTGCGTCGGATCAGCTGCCGCAGCGAAAGCGTATGCGTATACTCACTGAAGTGATTACGCAACGCGAACCGGCTCTCGGCATCGACATTCTTCTTACGTTTTCTGAAGCGAAATATGGCGTGCGCATAGCGCAACCGTTTATTGACACACAGGACGCGAATGGATGCTTTCGCAGCGTGCGCGCAATTGTTTGCAAAGGAAAATTTATTGACGCGTACACACGCGTATCTCGCAACCCCATAGTAAATATTGCGCTTGGCGCACATGCTGAGCCGTACACGGGGCAGTGCCTTGCTTCGCTCTCAGAAGCGATTGTACACGAATTTAGGACTGCTGTGCAGAGTGTTGGGCGAAGCGTACCTGCTCGCGAGGTAGTGTACCGTACATGGAGCGACCAGCAACCGCAGCCAACGAGCCGAGAAGTACTTGCGGCAAAACTCCGACACCAAGCGCTCACCCAGTATGATTGCGCTGCCAGTACGATTCGATTAATTAACATACTAGAGTCAGTGCAATCGAGCACAAGATTGAAATAACGCGCGCTGGTTGGCAAAGTATGCGTCGCATTATTCTAGTACACGGTTACGGCGCAACTCCTCATTTGTACTGGTTTCCGTGGCTCGCACGCGAATTAGAAGCGCGCGGACACGCCGTAATAATGCCTACACTTTCAGAACCATTTAGACCTGATTTACATACTTGGATTAGCGAATTGCAAACGGCAATCGGTGAGTTTGATGAAAATACTATCGTTGTCGCCCACTCTCTTGGTAACTCAGCAGTTGCGCGAATGCTGCAAGACGCCTCTCCAGGCGTAATGTGCCGCGCGTACATAGCTGTCGCACCACTAATTCTCGAGCGCTACGGAAAACTTTTTCCAACATTTTTTGAAAAACCAATCGACGCCTCGCGCTTAGTAGCACATGCGGGAAAGATTTCAGTCCTTCATGATCCGGCTGACAGATGGGCACCAATAAGTAATGGCAAATTTTTACAGCAAGCTTGCGGCGCGCGCCTAATTGAATGTCCAGGTCAACATCATTTTAATAATTTAAATTCCTCAATGCCTGTGCCAGAAATTCTAGCTGCTGTACTTGAAGCAATTAACACAGATTAGGAGCTTCATGAATAGATGCTCTGCGCGTTTCTACGCGCGAAATACTTGCGCCCAAAGGATTATAAATCGCAGTCAGAAGGAAGGCAAGCGATACACAATCCCATGAGCCTCACAACCCTCGCCCTGACCGCTTTACTAAGCACGCCATTGCCACACACGCAAACAGACACAATACGCGCCCGCACACTGATTATTCAGCCTGCTCCCGACACCATTGTCAAAGATCGCGCAGTTTACCAACTCACTGTGCCACGACCTACACTAAACAAAGAAGCCTATTCTATTGCTCCGCAGACACACCCAGTGCATATACCGCATGCGACGCACCTTCCAGTCAGTATGCATCGTAGCAGGCTAACCGGTCTCGAGCGTAATTTTCCCTATGATCATCTCTCTCTCGGCGTTCACGCGCAGAAGCGGCATATCGGATTAGAACTTGATTTCGAGCTAGACACGGAGCTGCATGAACACGACGTACACACATACATTGCACATCATCGAGGAATAGGCCTTGTGCTGAGTTATCGGCGCTAACGACGCAAACAGCTTTAAACGCCCAGTTCGTCGCAACTTGATGGAACCGAGTATTGAAGAGGCAAAGCAAACGCTGGGAATAAGTGACGGCCGGGCAACTGCAATCGAATACTCCGGTAGGTTTTCAGCATACAATGGTAACGTGCGCGCCGACCGCGCAACCGTAACTGTGCGCCTTGCAAAAGAGTGGCGCGGCAGAGACAGGGACGCGCAGCAAGGATTGATTGAATTTCTATTGGCAAAATTGTTTCGAAAGAAAATACGCACACCACGAATGCAATTATATCGCGACTTTTTATTATATGTTGGACGCGAAGAGAAAACTAAATTAGTTGAAGACACACAGTTACAGGCATCATTTGATCGAATCAATGCAAAATATTTTGGTGGACAAATGGAATTAGCTAACTTAACTTGGGGTCGAGAGAGCTTTCGTAAGCTCGGCCACTATCATTACGGCTCGGACACTGTACTGCTTTCGACTGTTTTACTCGAAGAGCAGCGCATGCTCGACTTTGTTATGTATCATGAGCTATTGCATAAGAAACATGGCATCACGCCAGGCGGCCGCGCTCACACTAAAGCTTTTCGCGAGGATGAGGCTAAATACGAAGAAGCGACAGAGCAAGAATTAACGCGCTTTGTGCACCGCCAAAAGCGCAGCTGGTTCTGAGACTTTCGTAGGGCTTAAGAATCACAGCTGATTCCTCAAGTTATGAATCTGCCAGATCAGTACTGCCTTGTAAGCTACTTGGAGAACGTATTTTGGCATACCAATCGACAAGGCATTCCGTTCCTTGAGGGCCCTGCGCCAGGCTTTGCCATTGAACCGACAACTTGGCAGGTAAATGCATCAACTCGCTCACCTGACGCCATTCACCTCGCACTGGAAGATATTGGAGCAACGCTCGTTCCAACGCAAGATGGCAAACCCATATACCATTTTGTGCCGGAGAAGCGCCAGGGCTTGTGGGAAATGCAACATAAGGTAAAGCAAGCAACGAAGCTTGAAACCGGCCGCTTAACACAACCATTTGAAAGTATAGACGAGTATATTTCGAGTTGGTCAAGAACAACCGGGCTTTTCCCCACTTCATGGGATCCACAGTCACTTGAAAAAAACGAGTGGGAACGCTTCGTTGCGTACAATCAAGCACTTCGAGCTTTTGAGTCAAATGTCGTTAAACGTGAGCGTATACTTTGGAGTACAATGTTTGCGCGAAATAAGCTTGAGTGGAATATGCAAATGGAATTTGCAGAAAAAAATAATCCTGCTCTATATAATATTGAGCAAGAGCGACTAGAGATGATTACTCACAGTCACTTTGGAGATAGCCACCGCTACCGCGCGCGTACCGCGCTTATGCAGCAACCTCGCTCCTGATAGCAGCATAAATCATCGACGTACTTGTTGATTCATCAAGTGTAGCCTGATTCATCGTAATTGGAACCCCAGTAGCGGTAATTTGTCTACGTAATATTGCTGCAAGCGATGCTAAAGCCGTGGCATCCAGATTACGGAAGTAGAGATTGACAGTATTTTTGAACGCGGAAACGCCGAGGCAACCACGAACATTTTTGAGGGCGTCAATATCTTCTCGTTGCACGTCATCTTCGAAAACCAGGCTTATGTGTTTCATTTTTACTCACCTGTTCTATTACTGGGGTCTGCGCTTTATATCCGTTTATCGCGTCTGTCCAGTGTGTCCTTAGCATGTCAAAACCTTTGCGCAACAAACACTTCCATAGAGTAATCGTGCGTTACAGAGGCTGTGCTGCCTGCGCAAAATTTATTGACACAACACGAGGCAGCTATTGCTAAATACGCTATTTTCTTACAAGTACAATTCTAAAATAGCAAGCTTGTGCAAATTGCAAGCGTTACCGAAAACGTCAAAACAAGCGCAATAATCCAGTATGGTGCGCGCGGATGGTGTCCACGTCCAAACACACCATAACCAAGCATGGGAAACAATGCAAAACCGCTAAGAAGCACAAGCACAAGCGCATAAATAATAAAACCGATAATTCCTTCTGGCAAAGCCCCAATTATACGCGCTAAAAAGAATGCGATTGTTGCAGCCCAACTCGATAAAAATAGTGCAAACAAACCGTGCATGGCGCGCTCAGTTGGATGACTCGCGGCACCAAAAACATGTGCCAAAAGCGATTCTAGTTCATGAAAACCCGACTGCGTTTTTCGCAGTGCCGCATTGACGCCAATTACTGCAATTACGCAAATTAGTGCAACGCCGGCGGTTAGGAAGAAAAAGGAAGCAATCGTCGTAAGTAGAGTCATTTTTGGGTGCCTAGTTTTTGGTACGCAACAGTCGCGAGGGAATCCTTAATTGGAGTAATGTGCAACGCAACTACTAATTCATCAATATATCGCTGTTCATCCGCTTCCACTTCAGCCATCGTACCAACACCTTCAACATCTTCTATAAACACGCTCGACTCGGAGAGTTGATACTCTGTGCCGCGCCGAGTAAAGCGAACAACTTCGCGCGCGGTTGGAAAACGCTCGCGCAAATAATACTCTGCATCGGGGAATGTACTAAATTCAGATTTATTCTTTCCCTCGTAAGTATACTCGTCGTAGCGAACGGACGGCAAGTTACCACGGTTAGTGATTGTAAAATAACGAATTCGTACTCGAGCTTTTTCCAAATTCACCGGACCGTCTGGCGCATACAGTACGTCTGTGAAAATATATTCGCCAAGGTTTTTTGCGCCATGTTCTGCAAGCACTGCTTGCGCGTCTTCAAGCGACCGAATGAATCCGCGCGTCTCAAGTCCGCTCATGCGCCATAAGTCCTTTGCAAAAGCAGCGCATCACTTTCCATTGTCGGGCTCTCACAAATAACAACGCCACCAACTTTGAAATCCTTCCACGCTTTGCAAAGTTCTTGATACTTGAGATCACTTTCATCAAGCATTAAGTGGTGCTTCTCTCCTTTTTCACCGTAGGCAATACCGCTCGTATGAATATGCATTTCTTTGAGCCCTTCTTTGCCGCGATACTTTTCAATTGCTTCAAGCACTTCACTGAATTCTTTGTATGAATTATACTTACCATTAGTTCGAGCGTGAATGTGACTAAAGTCAACGCAGGGCATACTCATTTCAAGCGACTGACTTAGTTTCAAAAGTTCTTCAAAAGTTCCATACTGAGTTGGCTTACCAGTTGTTTCAGGACGCACCCAAATCTTTACGCTATTCTCTTTGAGTTCTTTTTCAATAATTTTTAATTGCTCAGTTACAGTTGCCGCGACTTTAATCGGGTCTTCGCCTAAGTAGAACGCAGGGTGAAACGTGGCACTGTATCCGCCTGCTTGGAACGTGCGTGTGGCGGCTTCTATCACGCGTCCACGTGAAGCTGCACGCTTCTCAGGTTCTTTTGCATTGAGGTTGATGTAGTAGCTACCGTGCGCTGTGAGAACTACATCATTGTCTTTTGCAACTTTCCCTAGTTCAGGAGCTTTGTCCTCTTTTAGCCACGTGCTGTGCACGAATTCCATCTCCATTGCCGCGAGGCCTAGTCGACGCACTTCTCTAACGCCGTCTGCCGCAGGCTTGCCGCTTACTGTTGTTGGAATGCCGGCAGTGCCGAATCTAATTGTCATGTGTGTACCTCGGAGAGTTTGCTCAACACTTTCAAAATTGCTGCACGCCGCACAGTAAAATAGTGCAGCGTTACTTTTTGACCTTCGTACACCACTCCATTTCGCGCGCTGCGAAGTTCTTGAAGGAGAACTCCTTCAGTGTCGGACAGAGTGGCGTTATGAACTGCTGCTTCAATTAATTGTTGATGTGCGCCGTCTCCAGCGTATTTGTATCCTTCTAGTGCCGCTTTAGATTCTAGGAGCGCATGAAGAGCAGTATAATAATCCACCACTGACAGAGCAGGATATTTTTCTTGATTGGTAGTTTCAAGTCGCTCAAGAATCACAGCCACTGTTTCACGTAGTGAACGGGCTTTTGCAGGATCAGGAGTTCGAGTGGATTGCGTCACAGTAGATCTATGTACCCATGCAACACTATACCATTTATGAGATTATTCTTTAAATCGCCGGAAATTTCAGTTAAAGAAGGAGCTGAGTATAGCGAAACAGTCCGCCCAAGCTGTTTGTCAAATTGCGAGACCGTCGGATGCTTTGCATCAGTCTCGATAAAAATATCTATGTCACTGGATTCAATATCTTCGCCACGACGATAACTGCCAAAAAGAATGATTAGTGTGGGTTCATACGTCTTGATGAGAAAATCAATAAGCGGCCAAAGCGCATCAAGATTCGAAACCATTTTCTCTCGGCGAAATACAAGAGCGTCTCGACTTGCAGTATATTTCGGATAAACACGTGATCCCCGATGTTCGCTAGTTCTAGTAATTATTCCTTGTTTTTGTAAAGTTTGCAAGTACTCAGCAACAGCCGCTCGTGACAAGCTTGTCGCACGCGCTATATCAGCAGCAAGCAACGCCGTTGTAGGTCTCTGAAAGAAAACTTCAGCAACCCGCAGAGTAGTAGATTTATCTAACATCTAGTCAGATAAACTACTAGATATATATTAAAGTTACTACTTGGAGTTCGAGCCAACAATAAGTTTATCACTATATAGAAAATAATAAAGTTTATATGTAACTACTACTAAGTAATAATTATGTCTTCTTACAACGATCCTGCGAAACAGAAGAGTCGAGAGAAGCTGCGCGAGTTTATTGCTAAACACGTTATTAGCCGTAAATCTGCATCGGACGTAACTGTTGCATGTCTTCCCGGTGCGGAATCAATTGCTGAAGCCGCACTTGAAGTCAAAGAAGTATACATCCCGCTCGGGATCAGACCTGAAAACATAGTAGGCATCGAAGCAGATCCTGAAGTTTATGCGCGCCTGCGGGAAGCAAACCTAGGAATAGAACTTACCGGAAAGCCAGAGTTCGATATTGATTTCTTCAAACGAACAGACAAACGATTCGATGTAGTTAGTCTCGACTATAAAGGAATGCAAACAGACGAACGACTCGAAGCGACGCACAAGCTCGTACAGCGACGCATTCTTGCAGATGAGGCAATTCTCTGTACAGTTTACGCAGCGAAACGCGAACCGAAGAAACTCCAAAAGCAATACGGCTTGTCTGGGCTATTCGGAGAAAATATACAAATCATTCCCGAAGATGTATTTTCTGAACTCCGTAATGGAAACTTTAACGAAGCCGTGCGCAAAAGTAACATCGGCATGCGTGACGGCATCACGCACCGCAGCATAGGCGCGCTTCATAACGGCCAGTTCCCAATTAAGCAATCGAATGATGACGCCGCGCGAGAAGAGCTGCGTGAGACTCCTGAAGCAATCGTACAACTCATAAGGCATGCACTGACGCATGACACAGAGCGAACAGCGCACGAAGTCTCTACAGCTCTTAAAACAGTACATCCGCGTAGAGCGCAATTGGAAGAAGTCATCGGTGTTTCAAACGATTATCATTGCTTAACCATCGTTGGGGATCGCATCTACGCCAAACTCTCAAAAGACAAGGAAATCGCAAAGGTCTTTCGGCAGATGAGTGAAGTGGTTGGCCGCAAGCACCCGGAACGACTAGCGCGCGACCGACAAGAGCTCATCTACAACCTGACACGAGCCGTAATAAACATGGTCGCACAACCGTATCGCGTATCCGCAATTGAACGATACCGCTACGGCAGCAACAAGAACATGAATATGGACATGGACCTACTTGCCGTAGAGAGCAAACCGAGTTGGAGTACCCGAGTGCGCGCCATCGTCGCATTCGAGAACGGCGCGCTACGTACTAATCCATACGCGATGAACCTCAAAAAATTCGCATTGACCCTCGCCCAGGCGAGCGACGGAATCCCCGCATGCATAACCAAACTCCCCGAACGCGAGTATCTCGGTTCGTCCTTTCAACGAAAAAAGACTATCGCTTTCGCAGACATCGTCGACCTGAAACAGAGCGGCGTTCCCCTCGAAGAAATTGCAGATGCATACACCCTCCCGAAGTCGCTCTATCGCGAGCAAGCGCTCGCCCTCCGGGACGCAGGCGTCACACCCGCACAGTTCAAACAATACTTCGGACTTGAGCGCATGACTGTCGCAGGCTGGGCAGCACATAGAACACGCGAACAGAGACAAGTCCTCCAAGACGCACCAACTCAGTAAGTAGCCTCGAGCACATACCAGGGCGAGCACCAGTTATTGAAAATAAGACAACTCAAACAAGAGCAATCTTTGCAAGCTAAAATACGCAAGCTTATAGATGACCACTGAATCGTAGTACTATGGAACGCCAGCGCGAACTTATTGCTGATTTAACCAGCGTAAATATTGTTGAGCTAAGCGATCAGCTATCGCTTCGCGCTGAACAAAACCAAATAATAGCTTATTTTTGTGCTGACGCGACGGAAACTATAGAAGGGCGTTTAGGTTTTTCTCCGTTTGAGCGTGCGCTGCGCCTTCCACGACCATACCAACCCCCCTTAGTCCACCCCGAAATTATTACAGCGTACGCGGGCGGCACTTCACTTGCTAAGTCCGCGCTTCCAGAACTGTATACAATAGCACTTTATAGCGGCCGACGGCTTAGTTCTTGGCTTGCAGACCAAATCCCCGAATACCTAATTAACACGCCAAGCGATAAATACAATTCAAAAAAGCACCGACATTATTGCCTCGAGGCTATACTCGCCCTCAGTGCGATTGAAAGAGCATCAGATAAATTCTGCGAACTTCTTCACGACAAAGAAATTCCTGAAGAATCCGAAAATAAAGCTGGATTAGCCATGGCTGAAAGTTTTTCGCGTGTGGCGGAGCTGTATGATTGCACACTTTGGTTCGACACGAGCGAATACGCTGATGTCGCGAAGTATTTGAAACGACATTTAACAATTGAAGAACTTGGCAACATACAAGTAGGGTAAATTATTCCTTTCGTCCGCTCGGCACTGCGTGCGGATCAGTAACACCCATGTCTGCAAAATACTGCGGAATTTCTCCCTCAATTGCCACATGAATAATGTTCACCGGGCAAACTATTGCCGCTTCTTCGTTTGACGCGAGTTCCGCCTCACCAATTTTTGTTGCGATACAGTCAGCTAGACCGTCTTCTTCATTCATCACCCAGTTCTCAGGATTTGCGGCCACGCACGCGCCGCACGAAATACAGTTAGGACGGTCATGCCACACGCGGTAAATTGGAAGGGACATAGAATTAGAGAGCGCGCAACCCATATAAACACTTCGTCGAAGAATAACACATGGAAGACGACGGCGATATGCTACGCCAAGCAGTGTTCGGCGCTAACGACGGCCTGGTTAGTACGTTCGGTCTTGTTGCAGGTCTAATCGGCGCTAGTGCACCGCAGTCAGTATTGATTCTAGCGAACGTCGTTAACATGTTTGCGTCGGGAATGTCGATGGGACTAGGCAGCTACTTAGCAAGTAAAAGCCAATCAGAGTTTAACAGAAAATTACAACGCGAAGAGCTTGCCCGCATCCGAGAGAACCCCGAAGCAGCAAAACAAGATGTAGCAAACATTTTCCGCACGCACGGAGTGCCCGCTAAGCAAATAACAAAACACGTAGCCGCAATTGTTGACGACGAAAAAGAATGGTTAGAATTTCTTCTCTCGGAAAAACATGGAGTTGCTGAATCATCATTTCCGAATCCCATTAAAGGCGGCACCGTTATGTTTTTTGTGTTTGTCCTGTGCGGCTTAATTCCAATCATTCCTTTATTTTTTCTGCGCGGCATGGACGCACTAATTTTTTCTGCAATATTAACAGCCATTGCGCTATTCATAGTCGGCGCTCTAAAGCAAAAACTTACTGGACGCTCATGGCAATCACTCGGTATGGAAAACCTGCTTATTGGCGCAATCACAGGAGTAGTCGGATTTGTTGCTGGCGTCTACACCGGCGGCCTACTTGGTCCTCTCAATTAATTTTTAAGATTTCAACCGAGCTTCGCGAGGCACGCACGCAAATATTCTGCAGGGGAGCGAGCACCTTCGTAGAGCGCATTACCGACGAACAAAGTTGGCGTACCCCTAACGCCTCGCTTGTTGCCTTCGGAAATGTCAGCATCGATTACCGCGCGTGCTGCGCCTGAATCCATACACTTGTCCCAAGCATCCATATCCAGACCTAAGCCTTGCGCGTGTAGTTTCAAGTCTCGATCGGTAATTTTAGTGCTGTCGAAGAGTACGTCATGGTACGCCCAGAAACGGTTCTGTTGCTTCGCACACTGAGCAGCTTCTGCAGCGCGCTGCGCGTACGGGTGTATACTTCTCAACGGATAATTACGGTATAGTACGAGAACTGAATCGGGCGCAGTGTCGCGGAACGCTTTGATTGACGTTGATGTTGCCTGACACGCAGGGCACTGAAAGTCGCTGAATTCTTCAAATGTAACCGCCGCATTCGGCCGCTTAAACTTCTCATCTGTAAAATTATAGTCTGCGTAAGCAACGCCAGTTCCTCGCGTCTGCGCGTACACTACTGCGCCAACTATGACCAGGAGTAAAACTGAAACAGTTCCCCATAGAATCCAATTGAATGGCTTTGACGGTTTATTGGTAGCCTGACGGCGTTCTGCGCGACTCATGAAAGACAAGCAACGCCATTATTTCATAAAGCTTGAGGATAATTTATAATTGTCTATATAGTAAATATAGGGCACTAACCTAATTTTATGAAGACATAAAAAAGATACGAGCACCCAAACCGTATGTTTGACGATATGTTCAAGCCGTACTCGAAACAACGCTGTGGCGACCTAGGCACATACTTACTAGAATGCGAAAACGGAGGCGCAGACAACCTTTTTTCGGGCTCGGAGCATTTTTTCGCAATTAGAGATCTGGACATTATAATTCCTAAATTTACGAGTGTGCGCGTTAACCAGAGCCCGATTCCAGATTTGCATTACATAGTTACAGATAATTTTGAGTTGCGCAGCTTTGGACGCAGCAATTATAACATGAGTCTTATGGGAGCTGCAGAGGGCACGTATAATCCTCGCACAGAACTCGAAAATCAACTATGGTCAATCCATAACCTAAATATCTACAATCTGCCTTCGAGCGAAGATTAGCGGAAGCACATTTAAACAGCAATATTAATGGTGAGATAATGGAACTCTCGCCAGAGCAGAAGGCAGCAATTAACGAACAGAAACAGTACTGTCCGTTCTGCAAAATAGTTAAGGGCGAAATTCCGGCAAGCAAGTTCTACGAAGACGCGCACTGCATTGCAATTCTTGATATCAACCCAGCAACTTCAGGCCACACACTTCTAATTCCAAAAGAGCACTATCCCGTATTTCCATTCCTCCCGGCAAAAGAGCGCGACCACTTGGCAACGCTTCTGCCTAAATTAGGAGCCGCTATGCAGAAAGCAATGCTTACGACAGGCTGCGAGTACTTTGTGGCAAACGGCGCCGCAGCAGGCCAGCAAACAAGCCATCTACTTCTCCACATTTTCCCAAACGACTCTGCGCGATTTAACCAACCTAAATCCACAAGCGACAAGTTACCAGCACTTGAGGCTGCGCTAATCGCGCGATTCGCTAGTCCGAAAGACAGACTTGCACAACTCCTCAGCAGCAATCCACAGCTTCGAGAATTAATTGTGGAGAGGCCAAAAGATTTTGCACAACAACTTGCAAGTGTGCCCGACCTAGCTACATTATTCAAGGGCGTCGATATCGCAGCGCTAGCAACGCAGCTAAGCGAATCGGAAACGCCGCACGCAAAGCAAATGGAAGATGAAGCATTTTTGCAGTTTGTCCGAAGTAAAGAAAAATTACGCGCAATGCTTGTTGATGACACTGATGAACTAGCCGAAGCAATCGCGACGCAACCAAAGCTGCAACGCTTCTTCGAAAACACCACTATTGCTGCCGTTTCAGCAAGGTACCGTGCGCTCAGCGGAGCAAAACAGAATTCACCACTTCCACCAGAAGGCCAGTCGAATGTAGAGGCGCGCCGCTATGTGTGAAGTTTGCAAATGGATCAAAGATAAGTCGCTTGGAGGCGACGAGAATCTTGCAGTACTTGCGCTCCCGAGCGGCACTGCAGTGGTTGCGACGCGCGCGCACGCGAAGCTTAGCACACTATCGCCACCCGTGCAAGAGCGATTTCTCACTATGGCAAACGAAATCAGTATTGTTTTGTACGAATCCGTGCAAGCGCATGGCACGAACATAATTATTGAAGATCGGGAGCACGCGCACGCACTTATTGTTCCGCGTTTTGAAAACGATGCATTACCATACACTTGGGAAGGAAAGCGAGTTTCCCCTAAAGATTTACAGGAAACAGCAAATAAACTTAGTGACGCCACCTGGACTATAGGAAAAAAAGAAGCGTCAGAGCAAACCAACCCAACGATTGTTGAACGCGCACCCGAGCGCGCAAGCAAACCTAAAGTCGCAGCGGAAAAAGAATTAGAAATTGAGCGCGAAGACATGCATTCGCCAGGCTCCCATGACGGTACGGATTTAGGAGACGTTGCTGCCGAGGTACAAAAAGAGATGAAGCATGGTCCGACAGAAGAGAAAGACTATCGAATTAGGCAATTAACTCGAAGACGTTAGAAAGGATTAAGAGTCAACGCACATTCTTACAAGTATGAACTTACGACCTCTTGCCGCAGGACTCGTCGCCTCAGTGCTAGGTAGCACCAATGCCTATTCGCAAACACCTAAACTTTTCGATAGTTTGCCAGGCAAACCAAACGTGCGCGTTATCGGCTCTACAGAAACGCAGAAACGCATCATACATTTGCGGCAAATACATGAAGATCCATGTAGCGTCAGCGGCGCTTGTGAAAAATTAAAAATTTATCGAAGTCAAGGCGAACTAGAGCTAATTTATGACGCGCTCGTTAAACGAGGAGTATCAAGAACGCTTTTGGATGAAGGCATGACAGAAGAATATATGGAAGACGGGAAAACTTCTATCGCAGAGCATCAGCTGTTGCATAACACGCAAAAAACTATGGCTCGGCGCGACGACGCAGATTTCTTGAAACAATACAATCCATTTGATTTGCGCATTTTTCATGGCGAGGTTCCTATTGCACCAGCCGACAGTTTAGTTCCGTATGAAATGGTTATGCAAGCACGGGAAACAGGCAACCGCAGAGAGTTTACTCGACTACAAAAAGAGCGAGAAGATGCTACAATAGCCATCGCCGCCGAGTCGAACAACAGTATGCTACGGTACGGCGCAGGCCACCGTTTTGATCGCGCACTTAACCAGTATACTGCTAGAAATCCTAACTCTAAAGCATACATTGTGGAAATAACGCCTCGAAGTCTGCTCGGAAAACCCTGCGGCGCGAACATAAACCGACCATAGGTATTTAAACGCCGGCAAGCCCTCCCAAAGCTACATAGCGGTAGTAGTTCAATGGTAGAATAGGAGCCTGTGGCGCTCTTGGCGGGGGTTCGATTCCCCCCTACCGCTTTTTTCAACACTCTTAGACTTTCCGAGCGCGAATTGATAGTAAAGACCACAGACCGCTAGAAAACTGCCTGTGTTCTTCGACAACAAAACCGTTCTTTTGCAGAAGCGCAGTCATTTCCAGCGTACTGTAAATGTGTCCGTGCGCCGGATCAATAATTTTCAGGAACGTATTGAACAACTTGAATCGAACTGTGTTCCGCGACCAGTCAGTAATGACGAGTACTCCGGATTTCTTTAGCACCCGATTGAACTCTTGTAGAACAGTATTTGCGTCTGCGTAATAATGAAATGAGTTTGCTGACACAACCTGTGAAAATGTTCCTGTCTTG
Organism: Candidatus Woesearchaeota archaeon; assembly: GCA_043771635.1. Taxonomy (GTDB): domain Archaea; phylum Nanobdellota; class Nanobdellia; order Woesearchaeales; family SKIA01; genus JAYVHA01. The sequence goes on along the minus strand of JAYVHA010000009.1, from coordinate 67,062 downwards.
AATGTTGTTTTGTGCACATCTTGCTCAAGTATGGTAACCTGAGGATATTTTTGGAGACGCATCTGCGCAACAGCAAGCATACCTGCCGAAATATCTATTAACGCAAGCTCCACTTTTCCTTGTGTTCTTTCAAGAATTGCTTTTGCGAATAAACCGGTTCCCGCTGACGCATCGAGAATCCTGTCACCACGGTTTGGGCGAAGCAACTCCATCGTAACCTTGTGCGACGCATGGAGATACTTAGCCCAGCGCGTATCGTACTTACTTGCAAAACCATTATACTCCGCTACTATAGAAGCATTGCGTCTTCCACTCTTTAGTTTTGAGAGTTTTTGCCGTTGGGCAGTATGAAATGACAGGGGTTTACAGTTTCTTCCCCCGTAAGAGCAGACTGTTCGTGACGACGCTTACTGAACTTGCTGCCATTGCTCCACCAGCAATTATTGGACTCAGAAGCCAACCAGTCGCATAGTACAGTGCACCTGCAGCAATCGGAATACCTGCGACGTTGTATGCAAAGGCCCAGAATAGATTCTGCTTAATTTTCCCAATTGTCAATCTACTCAACTTGATTGCTTTCGCGACATCGCGAAGATCATTGCGCATGAGGACAATATTGCCTGTTTCAATTGCAACATCAGTTCCTGAGCTCATGGCTATACCGATGTCTGCAAGCGCAAGTGCAGGAGCGTCGTTAATGCCATCACCGACCATAGCTACGACCACTCCACCTTTTTGCAGACGCTGTATGTTTGCTGCTTTATCCTCCGGAAGTACTTCAGAAAGTACGTTTTTCTCAGGAATGCCGGCTTGCTTTGCGATTGCGAACGCTGTGCGTTTATTGTCTCCAGTTATCATGTAAGTTTGGACGCCCTGCTTTTGCAAGTCGCGTACAGCGTCAGCCGCTGTATCCTTGATCGTGTCAGCTACTGCAATAAAACCTAGTAGTTTCTTACCCTTCGCGACAAGCATGACCGTATTGCCCTCGGCTTCAAGCGATTCCATTTGCTTACGGTACTCTTCGATGCTGACGCTTTTCTTGAGCATTAACTTCTGATTGCCAATTAGATACTCGATGCCCGACACTTTTCCTGTAACTCCATGCCCCGGTATTGCTGAGAAGTTTGTAGCTTTTGGTGACTTGATTGATTTTGCTTTTGCGTAGGCGACAATGGATTCAGCAAGCGGATGCTCGCTACGAAGTTCTAAGCTCGACGCAATTTTTAACAAACTTGAAGCTTGAACAGCTCCGATCGGCACAACCTGCGTTACGACAGGTTTTCCATTAGTAATGGTTCCTGTTTTGTCAAACACTACGATTTTTACTTTGTGCGCTGTCTCTAAGGTATCGCCGCCTTTGATGAGGATACAGTTCTTTGCGCCAAGACCTGAACCAACCATAATTGCAGTTGGTGTTGCCAAACCAAGCGCACATGGACACGCTATAACTAGTACAGCTACGGCATTGATGAGACCGAACACCCATCCTTCAGGGCTGAAATAAGTCCAGTAGATGAACGTTGCAGCTGCCACCACAATGACTGCTGGCACGAAGTAACTTGAAACTATATCTGCAAATCTTTGGATTGGCGCTTTTCGCCCTTGCGCATCTTCGATTAGCTTGACTATCTTTGACAAAGTAGTGTTTGCACCGACTTTAGTCGTGAGTATGGTGAAACTGCCGTGTTTGTTCACAGTACCGCCAAATACTTGGCTGCCTTTGTGCTTCTCAACAGGCATGCTTTCGCCAGTGAGCATGCTTTCATCTATGCTGGATGTTCCTTCAATTATTGTTCCGTCAACCGGAATTGATTCGCCAGGTTTGATGATTATTTTGTCTCCCACCCGTACGTCATCGATAGCTATTCGAAGTTCTTTACCCGCACGGAGTACGGTGGCTTGTTTCGGTGCTAGCTGTATGAGTTTTGTTATGGCTTCGCCAGTTTTCTGCTTGGCAAGTGCTTCAAGATAACGACCAAGTATGATAAGCGTAATAAGTACTGCCGATATTTCGAAATACTGCCCCATTTTAGATGGGGAAATGAATACAGCGTATACACTCAAACCATATGCGGCTGACGTACCGAGCGCAATAAGCGTATCCATACTTGCTGCATAGTTCTTTAGAGACGCCCATGCTCCCTTATAGAACTGCCAACCTACGTAAAACTGTACAGGAGTTGCCAGTATAAACAGAATATATTCTCCGTAGAGTACTTCGTATCCTACGAACAAAAGTCCGTCAGCCATGAAAAGCATGCCAATAATGAATGCCGGTACAGTAAGTAGAAGACTAAAGACTAGTAGTTTACGGAGTGACTTGATTGATTGTTCTTCGTGATGAGTGTGCTGGTTAAATGCTTCGTTAGCATCAGTTACAATTGATGCTCCGTAGCCGCGCGACACTATTACCGCAACCAATTGCTCTGGCTTTACAACAGCCGAATCTAATTCTACGGTGGCCTGCGCAGTACCGTAATTGACTGACGCATCAATGACTCCTGGCACCTTGCGTAAGGCCTTAGTGTTCACTGCGACGCAGCTCGCACAGTGCATGCCCGTTATTGCTATAGTTGTCCGTGCTGTTTTGGAGTCGTTGGTTGCGCTCATTTTACTTTGTATTCTCCTTCTGCCTCTATTACTTTCTGCAACTCCAGTTTTGAGAGATTGCTATCTAGCGCCACCATGCCGATCTGCTTTTTATCGTCAAGATTTATTGTGACGTTTGTCGCGCCTGCGTCTTGCAGTGCTTCTGTTAAAAGTGCTTTGCAGCTATTGCAGTGCATTCCGTGTACAGTTAGTGTTTGTTTCATAGTGGTTTCCTCTTAGCGCAAGTGCACGGCTTTGCGTGCTTAGCACAGTACTGCCCTACGTGACTTTCGATTAACTTCATGAGCGGCTCAACAGTTTTTGCGTTGACTGAATAGATTCTATTCTTTCCTTCAGCTTTCTTAGTTACAAAGCCGCAGAGTTCTAGCCGTTTCAAACTATGGAAAACTAGGGTCTGCTCGATACCGGTTGTTTGCACTAGTTCGCTAACGTTTGAAGGTCTTGCGCGAACCGCATTTAGTATGGTTAATCGAATCGTATTTCCCAGAGTGTCAAAGAATAAGGCAAATGGGCCGCTAACGCAGTTTTGACAACCGCAAGCCTTTCCACAAGTACATGATTCTTTCTTCACATGAATTATTATTCATATGTACGTCATATAATTTATGCCCTTAGCGAATATAAGTAAGCTATTGGGCGGATAGCACGCCTAGCCGGCAACGACGTTAAACCGCGCACCAGGCGTCGTCATACCCATGCTGCAACTGAATGGTATTGTACCAAGCTTTGTAGGGGTGAACTCAACAATAGTTGTTTCTAACTCTCCTATAGGTTCCTTAATGCCTACTGCAGGAGCTAGTATTATCTGGCCGCATCCCTGCGCCTTCAACCCCTTAATTTCCCACCTTACCGGCACTCCTTGCACTACAGTAAATTCACTTGGAGCGTATACTAGGCCTTCAACCGTCATACGAGCGACCTGTACTCCCTCCATAAGCTCTATATTTGTTTTAGTCGGTAGCGATACTGGCGCTGATGAGTCGCCGCCAAGCGTAACTAACGTGTATCCTGCTGGAAAGCTAATTAGTCCTAAGATTATGATGAGCACGGCCGCAATACGAATGAAATGCTTTTGGAGCGATCCCGCACTGAAGCTAGAAATAGCGCTTATAGCGAGCAGAACAGGTAGTGTACCAAGTGCAAACACACCCATGGTAGTTGCTCCTACCAATGCGCTCCCTTGCGCCAGTACATAGAATTGCAACGCCTGCGTAAAACCACACGGCAGGAAAAATGTTCCCGCACCTAGTATGAAGGGCGCCCATGGCTTGTACGCCCCAGTGGAGTTTTCACACAGTTTATGCGCAATAAACTTCGGAGCTGAGAGCGAGAATTTGTTTAGAAACGGTATGACACGGAGCATCTGTAGTCCAAGTACAAGCATAATTATCGCAGACAGCATCGTCACAATGCCGGACGAAAAAGTAGAGAAAGTGAGAAGACTTCCAATAGCGCCGAGAGCTGCGCCAAATAGTATGTAGCCAAGTAGACGGCCCGCATTAAAATAGATTGTTGGCCTAAATTTTTGTGATCCTGAGAGACCTGGATTCTGCTCACTTTGCCGCGCAGCGAGCGCTAACAGTAGCCCTCCGGTAACTGCCAAACAAGAGCTGGTTGCTGCAATGAGGCCAATAACAAATACTAAGCCAAGCCCCATACCGTCTGACACGCCAATGTCAGGCAATATGTCAAAATACTTGAACAGACTATACGCGGCAAAAATAATTAAAAATATTGCTCCGATCTGCCCATAGTCGCGTAGAGTTAACTCATTACCACCGGAATTGTTCTTTGTAGTAATTTTGTACCCATCGCGATCAATTGCTTTTTTTAGTTCTTTGTGAGATACCTCGCGAGTACCTTCAATTATCGCTGTTCCCGTGGCTAAACTTACTGTTGCTTTTTCTACTCCAGGAATTTTTCGCAGGCGCCGCTCTACAAGTACTTCACAGCTTGCGCAATGCATGCCACCTATGTTCGCTTCCATGCGACATACTTGGGAGCTCGCCTGCTTAGTTCGCTTCAATGCATTTCCTCTCCAATTTTAGGATATATCATACCGTCCTTTTCCGCTACACTTACGTACGTAAACATGCCAGATTCCATGTGTTCCGCTATGTGGCAGTGAAGCATCCATTCGCCGGCATTCGTATAGTCTACTACAATGTCAACAGTGTGTCCGATTGGTACAAGTACCACGTCTTTCCAAACAGGATTTGTGACTGGTTCTCCGTCAATTGCTGTAACGAGAAATCGCTGACCGTGGAGATGAATAGGATGCTGCATTGGGTGTGCGTTGTTTGCGATGTTTGTAATTCGCCATTTTTCTGAATCGCCAATAGTAGCCTTTATCGTAACATCTTTGTTCTGCAGTCCCGTAGCGTTATCTCTAATTATCCACTCTACTTTTTCATTCGTGAATACTGCCATGCCCGCCATAGTGTCTTCCCATTCGATGCCTTCATGTGACTCTTCCATTTCCATGCCCATCATATCCATTCCCCGAATATTAATATCCAGCAACAAATCACGGTCTACCGGCCCATTGATTGTGGATTGCAACCGACTGATTTCTGCAGCTAATTCAGCATTAACTTTCAGGTCGTTAAATGCCTGAGCTGCGGATGTAGGCTCGCCACTGGTAACACTGAATGTACCAAGCAGATGCTCAGCTAGCGGATTGTCAGCTCGTAGTTCGTACTTGCCAGGTTTATCGAATACTACGTCAATAACGTATCTCTCACCTGGCGATATTGTGAAGTTTGTTATGAACTCCTGTCGCAGGTATGCGCCATTGTCACCTGCAACTAGCTTCATGCGCGCGCCCGGTATCTGTATATTGAAAGGCCGAACACTTGCAGCATTGGTAAAGTATAAGCGAAGCACCTCACCTGTACGTGCGCTACGAGCATATTCGGTGTCGCCGTTGACTAAGAGTATATTGCCGTATCGGCCCATAATCGCGAACGTTGTTACAGTTTCACCATAGGGCACTATGCCTGTCTGGTCTAGAAGAATGTCATCTAGAAGTAAATAGTCGGAGGCGTCGGCTGCTCCAATTTTTTCGTCTAAACCTGAGACAAATATATTACCTGACAAACCAAGGTCTTGCTGAGCATCGCCGCGCACGTGTGAGTGATACCAGTATACCCCGTCATCAGGAAACTCAAGTTTATACGTGAACGATTCAGAAGGCATCACGACATTTTGACCGAGGCCAGGGACACCGTCAAACAAGTAATTTCCTCGTAGACCGTGCCAGTGGACGACAGAAGGTTTGTCTAGCTTATTCTCAAAGACAACCGTGGACTTCATTCCTTTTTTGGCAATGAAAAGCGGCCCAGGAATCATACGATTGTATCCATACATAGCAACAGTTCGACCAGCGATTTTCTTCTGCACTTTTTCAGCAGTGATTGTGTATGTGCTGTCCTCTGTTAAGGTAATTAATTCAGTCTTTTTAACCACTGGCAAACCATTCGGCTCGGTACTTTCATAACTTCCATACTCTTTCAGATTAGGAACCATATTAGGGCTCGAACCCATTCCACGATCCATTCCAGGATTCATTCCGTTCATTGGGCTGCACGCCACTAGAGTGAACGAGAGTAACCCGATTATAAGTAGTAGCGATTTCACTTTATACTACCTGGAACTGGCCTGATGTCATGCCCATTGAGCAGGAGAACTGTATAGTACCTGCGGCGGGCGCCGTGAATTCTATAATGTTCTCTCCAGACTTCAGTGGCTGCTTAACGCCGATAGCCGGGCTTACCATGGTTCGCGCGCAACCCTGTGCGTTCGTTGCGTCAATTATCCAGCGAACTTTCTGACCAGCAGTAATTGCTAACGTGCTTGGTTCATAATCAAGGCCAATAACTTTCATACGGACTTCTTGATATCCGTCTGATCCTACAGCAACCGGTAATAAAACATTAGAAGTTTCAGATGTCTTACTTACAACATAATATCCTCCTGCAACAATTATGAGTACAGCAGCAAAAGCTAATCCTAGTATCAATGCAGTATTATTCGTTTGTTTTGTTTTCGTCATGGAGCCCCGGTAGAGCAGCGGAACATACGTCCAATCTGCCCTGCACAGTGTTTCAATAGGTGAAACAATATATAAAAGGTCGCGTAACACAGTGTTCAGGTCACGATGAGTTCTCAAACAACTAAAATAATAAGATTTGCTGGATTTGGATTTCTCACATTGCTTCTCATTCTGGTAACTTTTGTTACCTTTATGTCGTATACAGGCGATCCCACGCAGCAAGGTTACCTGGCATTTGCGGTAAGAAACCACGTTACAATAATGGCAATACTATTAATAGTCGCCATAGCGTTCGGTTTTGTTTCATCGTCCATCTACAATGCGCAGATTAAGAAAGCACAACAAGAAACACGAAATGTACTCGACATTGTTCTTCTTTTTCTGAACCGAGATGAACGCGCAATCATTAGTGTACTCGTGCAAAACAGGGGGTCGACAAACCAAGCAGAAATTGCGCGTCTACCCGGCATGAATCGAGTGAAGGCTTTTCGGTCGCTTCAGAAAATGCAGGAGAAACAACTAATTGAGATACTTGCACATGGAAAGGTACGTAAAATAAATCTAAAAGAAAACCTACTAACAATGCTGACCGAGCATTCGAAGTAGTACAAGCGCTGCGCTTACATTAAATAAGCCCGGCACCTGTGTACTCAAGAACTGCCCAGGCTTCTCCTATAATGCAAAGTATAGAGAAAAAGTCTTAGTATTGCTTAGTACTAGACAAGTCCTTTCGGCAGTAATTATGTAGAAAAAACTTACGCTTATTAATTTCTGAATTTGGCACGATGGCATCGCTTCTCGCACTCACCAGTTCTATCGCTACAATGCGTTTGAGGTTAGGAATATCGCGAACCTATAGATAGCAACTCAGAATTTAAAATTCCTCTGCAAGTTCGATTGGCTAGTACATGCACTTGAATCGCTGTGCGCAAAATAAGCAACACTGGCGCACTAGAGTACTATTTGCGAACGAGCACTATAATAATGCTAAAAAAATACTATTTTGGCTAGTGCTTTGATTTAGACGCAGCAGTTGTATGCGCGCCAGCCATCTTCTCGCATGAATCCGCACAGTTATTGCAGTGACGTGCGCATTCCTTCATGAATTCTTCAGGGAAGGCGTCGCAAGCCGTTGCACATTCTCTACATATTTCTGCACACTCTTTGGCGATATGATGATGATGCGGAGAATTACGAATTATAAAATCCGCGGAGATTTGACAAATTCGTATGCAATCTTCCATAATCATTAAGTGTTTCGCACTTACGTGCGTTCCGCCCATTTCGATGCAATGCGCTTTAGTTTCTGCGCATGTTTTGTAGCAATCTAAACAAGTTGCAATACTATCAACCATTGATTTATTTTGTATCATGTTATCATCTCCACTGAGCATTGACTGGAGGAAAATATAAGCCGCATGCATTAAGAGTCCATACTACACGGACCTGGCCAAATTCTAATGGAGAAAATTAGAATTCTATCAAATGGACAATCTACGTTCACGTCCACTCACAGGAAACCAGGCATAGATTACCAACTGCATGACTTCCGCTGCAGTCATACTTTATTACACTATTTTAATGCGAGAGGTACAATTAAGTTTGAAGAATTATTTCGTGGATTATTCACGGCAACACTAACTCTAAATGCATTTACGTCGCCTGACGGCGCGGCATCTAGTAAGTTTACATCGCCATCAGTTAGCCAATTATCCATCTCAGCTACAGTTAGCAGTACAGGCATCCTATCGTGGATAGCGCTCAGCAAGTCATTAGGAGGAACCGTGATAATTGAAAAAGATCGCAGCACACTACCATCTTCTTGCGTGGATTCTGTCCATAGCCCCGCCATATGAAGCAATCCTTGCCGAGAAACTATTCGGTAAGGCTCCTTTACCGTTTCAACTTTTTTCCATTCGTAGTAACCGTCGGCTAAAACGACGCAACGCTTAGTACCAACCAGTGCACGGAATGTCGCTTTCGCGCCGAGTGTTTCCGCGCGAGCGTTAATCATTGTGTAGCCTTTGTTACCGCTAGCAACCGACCATGCAGGTATTAATCCAAATCGCAACAACTCAATGCGATCAGGCTGCGTGTTCAAAATAACTGCTGCAGACTGCGTCGGCGCAATATTGTAACTCGGCTTATACTCTGCCGGCACTACGCGACCTGTAACTTCTTCGAGCTGCAAACGGTTTAAACCAAGGCTATATCTGCCACACATAGTAATTGTAGAATTCCTTAGATAAAAAAACTTTTCGAATTTAGAAAAAAAATAAAAAAATAAAATTATGCCGTTCTTGCGGTTGGTAGATAGTTCTCGTCGCTGCTAAGCGCCCACTCTTCAATTGCTGCTCCGTTTTCACGGGAGCGCAGAGTTATTGTGTGAGTTCCAGCAGTAAGTGTGTATCGCTTAGGACCTGTTTCTCCGCGCGCACTTACCTTGTTCCAATTCCAACCTGAGCTTACTGGCATGTCCCACAAAGCTTCAGGTGCACCATCTACACTAACCCAAAACGAATCGTCATTATAGTTTGGAGCGTATGTGCGCCCCCACAATACGTACGAATCGGTTGTAGGTACAGTAATAGTGTATACGACACGTCCTTCACCGAAAACACTGTTTGGTACTATAACAGCGCCCGCCGATGCGACTGCTTGCGTTAGTATTTTTCCGGTTTGAACGCCATGCTCAGCTTCAAACTGCACTAGACTTAAGTCACTTTGGGCCGTTGGCTTAAGCACATAAGTTGGTGTTCCATCTTCTGTAGACGTAGGAGTACATGCAGCTACGCTACTTGCAACATCCCCGCTTGCACAGCAAACCTGACCTGTTGCTATTGTCTTACCGCTACAAGTACATGCAACCGAAGTTACAGTGTTTACATTACAGGTGGGTACTGGTGCTGGCGTAGGAGTACATGCAGCCACGCTACTTGTAATTGCTCCACTTGCACAACATACCTGTCCTGCAGCAATGTTTGTTGTTCCACAAGTACAGGTAGAACCTACAACGGTACCTTTTGCACACACAGGAGTTGCAGCTACTACAACGGATCCGCCGACTATTTGAAACTGTCTAATCGATGTTGCAGGTATGTCACCTACATTCGCAACGTTATTCTTTACTGGGTATCTAACACCCGTTACTAGGTCGCGCACTTCTGTCGCTGCGATTCCAGTAATCGTTAATGAAATAGCAGTCTTTGCGGCCGAATAACGATTGACTAATGTCAAATATTGACCATTACTACCTGTGGTTGCAAGCGCTAACAAATCCTTAGTTGTCACTGTACCGACTACAGAGCTGCCCCCGGGGTGTATAGTACCAAGCTGCTTACTTACATAAAATCCAGGGTATTTAGCGTCGTCTAATGCTGCTTCGCTAAACATTTCTCTGCGCCAAGGTCCGTGCGCATAGTATTTACCGTCAAGATAACTGTTGTCGTCTGCCCACTGGAACTTTACAAGGCTTGTTAGCGTTGGTTCAGTGCTTGCAGCAAGGACATATGCACTTGTTAAAACAAACTCGTGCTTCTGTACAGGTCCGCCTTCAACCGTTGGCGAAGCTGCACTGAATTCCGTGACTTTTACATTCTTACCGTGACCATTTGCACGGATTAAGTTCATTGAGTCCGTTAGTTGTTGACTCAGAGTAGCGTCGGCGTACGAGTGGATAGTAATAAAGTCCACTTTACTTGCTGGCACTTCCTGCATAAATTGTGTTAGTAAATCCTTTGCACAACTAAAGCCGATGTATCCGCTTGGACCACCAACTTTAATGCCAGGATACTTTGCCTTAATGGCGCTGTATGTGTTAGTATATAGGCGTTGATACGCATCAATTCTCTGTTGGCACGTTCCATCCGATAGGAAGAATTGTGGCAAGTATGGTTCATTCCACACTTCAACTTCACAAGTTGATTGGTGCTCGTCGCAACCTACTTCAGCTAAGAAGGCGTTGACTACGCGACCCCATTCAGCATAATTATCAGGTTCACATGTTTGCGAGCGCGTTGCGCACTGTGCGTTCTTTGTCGCTAGCCATGATGGCATAAATGTTGTTTCGAACAGAACTTTTCTGTCGGTGGCTACAGCCCAGGCAACTTGACTCTTTGAAATGTCAATATTTGCAGGGTTATTCATATAACGATTGAAGGTTAAGTCCTCGTTAATGACGTTGTGTAAATCCATATCGCGACGAATGTATGAGACTTTTGCCTCATCCATTGCCGTACGGTGGGCACGATAGTCAGATAGAATATCTTCACGACCGTCCGCGGTCGCGTCAATGCGAGTGCCTGCTCCGCCGAATGAACCGACGTGGGCACCGTATAGGTTTTCTGGTACTAACCAGCGTTTTGTTGCGAAGTCGAGCGAAACCTGCTCAGCACCTGCAACAAAACCCGGAATAAGTGTTGCGATTAACAACACGAGCGTGATTATTTTTGAGTTTTTCATGGAGGAATCCTATGTCGTGAAGAATATTATTTAAGCCTTCTGCACACTCTTACGGAACTGTTTCGGTTGTTCCGAATACATTCCGGCCCTTTAAAGCCTCGAATTCGTGCAATACAGCGCGTTTAAAAATATACCAAAAGAATCATCATACGATCGTCACACCAAGGTAATACTACTAATCAATTAAATTTAGAATTTTAAAATGGTTGATAATATTATGTTGTTTTCTTAAGAATAAAGATATTTACCGTCGACAAATAAGCAAACAGTCACATAATAATAAATCAATTATTTGAGGCAGTAGGACGTCCACGCACAACAAAAGCAACACCTGCACCGACGATAAACCCACCTATATGAGCCCAAAATGCGACTCCGCTTGAAGCACCGAACAAGCCTAAAACTCCTTGTGCGAATTGCAAACCAAACCACGCCAGCAACATTACTGACGCAGGCACTTTACCGACTCCGCCTTGCCCAGTTACGTGAACTTTTGCTGTTGGATAGAATACAAGATAGGCGCCAAGCACGCCAGAAATTGCGCCGCTTGCGCCGACCGCAGGAATACTTGAACCCATTTCGACAAGAGCGTGCAGAAGACCAGCACCAATACCTGCTGCGATATAGAATGCGAGGTATGCAACGTGCCCGAGGCGCTCTTCTATATTATCGCCGAAGATGTAGAGAAACCATAAGTTACCAGCAATGTGCGCAATTCCAGCGTGAAGAAACATGCTCGTAAATAAAGTAACAAGACTGAAACTCGCAGGGGTGAAGCCCCACGTGGAAATCGTTTCTTCGAAGTTTAGAAGAGACACAACAAAGACCAAAATACATACCGCAATGATTGACCAATTGACGAATGGCACAATCTTTGTAGGATTGTCATCTCGCAGCGGAAAGAACATACCAGAGCGATTCATAACTAGACTTGTACCAATCATCTCTTTAATGTTATGTATGCACGAGTTTTTTAATCAATACCGATTCCTAGTTTTATGCGAGCGTTACGAGGGCTGTTTGACAACGATGATACGTTGCGACCATTCTACAGCTATGCGCTCACTGAGTATAACCGCAAGTACAAAACGAGCCATGTCTTTACCGACCTCCGCTATCATCACTTGGATGAAGTCCTAGGTACAACTCGCGATGAAACAGTAGCATTTTTCCAGTATTTTCTTGAATCAGCCACGTTTAAGCGACTGCGACCGTACGACAGCGCGCCACCCGCAATTAAAGCTCTGCGAGATGCAGGAGACACGCAATCAATACTCAGCGCACTCTCACCAAAGCATCAAGCAAGAACAGAGCAATACGCGTCGCGGCATTTTGGAAATTGTTTCAAATTCATCGACATGCTTAATTTTACAGGGAACACAGCAGAGCGTAAGGCTGATCGCGCCGAAGAGCTACGAGGCGACTATCTTGTTGAAGACAGAGCAGACACGGCGATTGCCGTAGCAGCGCGCGGGATTCATGTTTTTGTTCCGGTAAAACCTTGGAACCTCTCTCTTGTCAATACCGAGCATCCACGTATTACACTTGTCAAACCCTGGTGGCACCCAAGCGAAGGTCCGCGAGCGGCGCAGGACACTTACGTGCCGCGCGGCTTGCCTGACTTGGTGAGCGCAGTGAATGAGCTGCGATTACCCCCCCCCAAAGGCTTATAAACCGTCTAATTTTCCTTCATCATAGCAGCCCGAGTTCATAGCGTTTGAAGGGTTGTTCTGAGTAATCAGAACTTCTCGCGACGCAATTTTGAACGCACATAACAAATCGGGCGGACTTACATCCCAAATGGCAGAATTCAACCACATTGTTCGCATCCTCAACACAGATCTTGAGGGTAAAAAGAAGACCGTCGACGCACTGCGAAAGCTGCACGGCGTGTCCTTCATGTACGCAAACGCGATTTGCGTGATCTCCAAAGTACCGAAGGATGTTCGCGCAGGCGACCTATCCGAATCCCAGCTCCAAACGCTTGAGCGAACCATAAAGAGTCCAATCGGACTTCCAATCTGGCTCCTTAACCGTCGAAAGGACTACGAGAGCGGCGCTGACAAGCACCTTCTCGCAACCGAGCTTGACCTTACTAAGGACAACGATATTAAGCGTCTTAAGAAGATTAAGGCGTACCGTGGCATCCGTCACATCCTTGGTCAGCCTAGCCGCGGCCAGCGAACGAAGTCCAACTTCCGTCGCAACAAGGGCAAGCACAAGAAGTGATTACTCATGGGCGACACTAAACGATTCACAAATAAGTACAACACGCCAAACCACCCGTGGAAGCGTGACCGCATTGATACTGAGCGACCTCTCCGTCGCACTTACGGCCTAAAGAACGGTCGCGAGGCATGGAAAGTAGCAACGAAGCTTAAGGGTTTTAAGGACCAGATTAAGGGCTTCGCACGTATGCCACAGAAGCAAATGGAAGTCGAGCGCGAGCAGCTAACGCAGCGCCTCGCAAAGTACGGCCTCCTGCCTGAAGACGGCAACCTTGAAGGCGTCCTAGGTTACACTACGGACAAGCTCCTTGAGCGCAGACTTCAGACAGTACTTGTCCGTCGCCAGCTTGCACACACTATGAAGCAGGCACGCCAGTTCATCACGCACCGTCACGTAATCGTGAACGGCCGCGTAATTACTGCGCCAGGCTACCTAGTTCCAATTAGCGAAGAGAATGGCATCGTATTCAAGGTTAACAGTAGCCTAGCAGACGAGCAGCACCCAGAGCGCCTATCGAAAGAAGACGCAGCAGCAAAGAGAGGCGCTGAAAAAGAAGCACGCCGCGTAATCGCGGAGCGCGCAGCAGCAGCCGAAACAGAAGTCATTGAAGTAGCGGAGGACGACAATGAGTAAAGTCCAAGACGTCCAACTTGTTGAGAAGGGCGAAGCGCGAGCAACCGGAAAAGCGGTTCGCTGGGGCCTATGCCACATCTTTTCAAGCTACAACAACACCATCATCCACGTAACCGACATCACCGGAACAGAGACTATCGGTCTCTCGTCAGGCGGTCAAGTAGTCAAGAGCCACCGTTTGGAAAGCAGTCCAACGGCAGCAATGGCTGCAGCAAAGAAGGTTGGCGAGATTGCGTTCGAAGCAGGCCTCACTGGTCTGCACGTTAAGATCAAGGCAGTGGGCGGACCGAACGGTCCAAACAACCCAGGTCCTGGTGCTCAGGCCGCTGTTCGTACGCTCTCGCGTATGGGTATGCGCATTGGCACTATCGAAGAAGTCACGCCAATCCCACACGATGGAACCCGCAAGAAGGGCGGTAAGCGCGGTCGCCGAGTATAAACATGACGATGAAACTCACCCTCACAAGCAAAGACAAGGAAACAGCAGTTTTCCGCATCGAAGGAGTTACCGCAGCATACGCGAACACGCTTCGTCGCATTGCGATGACTGAAGTTCAGACTCTAGCTATTGAGCGAATTGAGTTCGGACGCAACAACTCGATTATTTATGACGAGATGCTTGCGCACCGCATCGGTCTTGTCCCACTCACAACCGACCTCAAAGGTTACAATGTGAAGGACAAGCACGGCGAACCCGGTAATCCATCAAATGAAGTAACGTTGACATTGAAGGTGCCAAAGCAGAAGGGTGTTCACACCGTAACTGCTGGCGAATTCACAACAAGCGACCCTGCAGTCAAACCAGTTCACCCGGACATGCCACTAGTGCGCCTTCTGGAAGGACAGGACCTTGAACTCGTCGCGTATGCTGAACTAGGCGAAGGTCAGGAGCACATGAAATGGAGCCCCTGCCTCGCGTCATACCGAGCATATCCGCACATTACAATCACCAAGCAACCGCGAAACCCTAAGCGTGTCGTAGAGCGATACCCTGGCGTTTTCGAAGTTAAGGGTGAAAAGCTCGTTACCGTAGAAAACGGTGGCGTGCACATGCCTGACGTCGAACTAGACCTTGACGACGGCGAAGCAACAGTAGCAAACGGCGATGATTTCATCTTCACAATTGAGAGCTGGGGTCAACTGTCACCAGACGCAATTATGGAAGAAACCATCCGCCGATACGACAAAGAACTCGAGGAGTTTGCAAAATTACTCTGAGGGCGTGCCGGAGCGGTCAAACGGGCTAGCTTGAGGTGCTAGTGGCTTAGTGCCTGCGAGGGTTCGAACCCCTTCGCCTTCATCTTTTTCGCGAGCAGACAACATGTATAAAAACAACCAACTAACGGAATTAATCCAGGAGCTTAAGCGAACAAGCGCACACGAAGGTGTCGGCGTATGGAGCGCAGTAGCAGAGGATCTTTCACGTCCAACCCGTAGGCACGCGCACGTGAACCTCGGTGCAATCGCTCGCACAACAAAGCAGGGCGAAATCATCGTAGTTCCAGGCAAAGTACTCGGAGACGGAGAGCTCGGCCACAGCATCACCATAGCAGCACTCGGCTTTAGCGCAAGCGCGCAGCAAAAGCTCTCGGCTAACAAGACTACAATGCTCACTATCAAGGAACTTGTACGCAAGGATCCTAAAGGCAAGACTGTGAGGATCATCGCATGAGCAGTCCATTCATAATTGACGCAACCGATTCACGCGTAGGCCGCATGGCGACCCATGTAGCAAAGGCAGCACTTGAAGGAAAATCCGTGATTGTGGTCAACTGCGAAGAAGCAGTAATGACCGGCAACCGCAGCAACATCCTTGAGAAATACATTTGGAAGCGCGACATTGGTCGTCCAACTAAGGGTCCATTCGTGCCACGCATGCCAGACCGCTTTGTACGACGCATCATCCGCAGCATGCTCCCATACAAAACGCCACACGGTCGCATGGCATTCCATCGCGTACAGTGCTACATTGGCGCGCCAGAGCAATTCAAGGGTAAGGGCGTACCAATCGAGAATAAGCCAGCTGAGCGCCGCATCAAAATTGGCGAGCTGTGCACACTCATCGGAGGACGAACCAAATGAGTAAGAAGCCAGTAACAAACCTAATCAACACTACAGGTAAGCGTAAGCAAGCAATTGCGCACGCAACCCTACGTGCAGGTAAAGGAACCGTTCGAGTGAACCACATCCTACTCCAGCACTACGGTACCGCAATGCAGCGCGCAAAGATCATGGAACCAGTGCACATCGCTGGCGACATCTCAACACTAGCGCTTGACGTTCGCGTCAAAGGCGGCGGCGCAGTCGGACAAGCCGACGCAGCACGTTTGGCCATTGCTCGCGCACTCCTTGCAAACAACAGCAAGCTCGAAGAGCCGTTCCTCGATTACGACAGAACGCTCCTCGTAGCAGACGTACGTTTCAAGGAAGCAAGTAAACCAAACAAGCACGGCCACGCGCGATCCGCTACGCAGAAGTCGTACCGTTAAACATCAATATTTTTTCTATCTTTTTTTATTTTTTTTATTCTTCTTCACACAGCGCTAGTCAGTAAGACATCATGCCGCACATTCTTAACGCGTATTAAATGGATTTGTGCAGATGTGATTCACACAACTGAGCGGACCAATTACACAAGCTTGCCCTGTACATATACTATTCTGGCTACAAATGATTTTCTCATTCCAATTCTCTACGAAGTATCGATTAATCGAAGCGGTGCCACAACAACACCCGGTAGCCACGCGCGCACAATCAAAGTCTTCTTCACAGTAGCGTAGTTCCGTATCATCTTCAGGAACACGCTGACTGTTAGTGTCAATAACTGGATCAGTCTTGTTCGTCCATTCTTTAAGCGTTAAGCTTGCGGCGCGCGTGAGTGTGATGTAATACCCGTGGAGCTGAATTGCGCCTGCCCCAGTCATGGAACGCTTCGTGCCATACTGCTCATCGTCGTAATAATCTATTTGGTATCCGCCGAACGCGTAGTCGCCTGGTCGCAAGCGTTTCTTCAAAGTCTGGAACGATTTGTCAGCGCTTGTGATCGTGCCGTCAGGAACCCAAACATACAGTTCTCTATTCAGATCTTCCGGTTTCTCAAGCGAACGCAAACATTGCGCTTGGTAGCGGAACGAAGAAATGTTGTCATTGCCATCCGCGAAACACTCAGCAAGTGCGCAGTGCCCATTTACTTCAACCCAAGCAGGCTCACACGATTGTGGCGGTTGCTCGAATGTGCATTGTTGAACAACACAGCGAGGTATGACTTTGCGACAGGCTTGTGTAGTGCAGGATTGAAACTCCGGATAAGGCGGGCTGTTCATCTTGTACCAGTCATCAACAAAGCGTTCATTTACAATTTCTCCAGGCCCGCAAGGACAACCAGCGATAACGCAATCAGAATCTTGCGTGCAAGCTTTCCAATCAGCTTCTTCCGCCGGCGACAAACGCTCCGCAGAAGAGAGAATTATTAGCGAAGATGTGTTCGACTGATTCATTTCCGGAGGAGGTGCAGTTACTGCGTTGTCTTTATTTGACGGCGCACAGCTTACTAAGAGCACGCAGAGCACAATAAATGCAACACTTCGCATATAACCCTAGAGAAACACTTGGATAAAAAGGCGTCGCTGGCAATGCAGGCAATAAATCTTATTCCATCTTAACACGAACATATTCCGCCCCGCACGGAAATTTACACTGGACAACTTCGCTTAACACAGATAGCAAAAACTCCTGTCTTGTTCTTGATATAGAGTAATGCTACCAGACATTTAGCCTATAATAATTGACAAATAATAGCACTAATTGACAATGAGTACTCTTATATACTTCCACTAATTACTAATTAGTACTATGGATAAGGAAGTATTGCGGCAAGTAGTAGGGTCACAAAAAAGAAACATCACAACGCCGCAGCAAAGCACGCGACGAGACCTACTTAACAATATACTATCCTGGATGGATGACTCGCGAGTCATAATTCTTACTGGAGTGCGTCGAAGCGGTAAATCGACACTGCTTAAACAAATAATGCAAGAAACAAAAACATGGTGTTATGTTAACTTTGAAGATGAACGATTACTGCAATTCAAGGCGCAAGATTTTGAACAACTCAACGAAGCCCTAATAGAAAGCTACGGCAATGTACAAACCTACTTCTTCGATGAGATACAAAACATAGATAAATTTGAGACGTTCGTGCGAAGACTACAAGACGAAGGAAAGAAAATAATCATCACTGGTTCGAACGCCGTACTTCTAAGCAAAGAATTCGGCACAAGACTAACTGGACGCTACAAATCATTTGAAGTATATCCGTTTTCATTTAATGAGTTCCTAAAATTCAGAAATATACCTGAATCCAAAGATAATTTTATTCATACGGAGAAACGAGTGGAAGTAATTTCTCTCTTCGCAGAGTACCTATCGAATGGCGGACTTCCTGAATACCTCAAGAACCACGACAAAGAATATATACGCACTTTATTTGAAAACATAATCTACAAAGACATCATCACCAGGTACTCAATTCGAGGCGAGCGAGCAGTTAAGGAACTTGTAAGCTTACTCGCAACAAATATTTCATCACCATTCACTTACAACGCACTCAAAAATAGCCTTGGCTTATCCAACGCAATAACAGTAAAAGATTACATTTCTCATCTGCAAAATGCATACGTATTTTTTGAACTTCGTAAACATTCACCATCCTTAAAACTACAACTAAGCGCGCCAAGAAAAGTATACCTCATAGACTCGGCAATCCATCAAGTGACGGGTGCAAACTACTCACCTAACAAAGGTAAAATTCTAGAGAACACAGTCTTCATAGAACTAAAAAGAAGAAATAAGGAAATCTACTACTTCGCAGACAAACATGAATGCGACTTTGTAATTAAAGAAGGAACAGAAATCGTTGCCGCAATACAAGCATGTTACGCTTTGGATGAAGTGAACAAAGAACGAGAAATCAACGGACTAATCGAAGCCATGGAAAAATTCAAGCTTAGAGAAGGAACAATACTCACATTCGAACAAACAGAAGAAATAATAGTACAGAACAATAAAATCAGAATACTACCTGTGTACCGCTGGATTATGGACACGACCGAGAATTCAACTAATAAAAGTACTAAGAATACTAAAAAATTAGGGCTTGTTAACTCTTTGAGTCCATAGGACTAGGATAATTATTCTATTATTCAGGTTTTGGAGAAGCACGATCAATCCCTGTTCTTTGATTTGATTGTTTGTCTTTCTCGTCGACAAAGCGATTGTTTACGCGCACTTTCCCTCAGTACATACTGAGCACTCGTTGAATTTATTTGCGTTCGATACTAGTAAACGCTGCGGGCACAAACACTTCTTTGTGCTCTGCCATGCCGAGCAGGAATTCATAGGTAATTATTAACTCGCCAAAGTGCACGCGAATATCGGTAAGCAATTCATTGAAATGCGCACGATTATTTGCATACAGTGAAAGTGTAACGGTAAATTGTCCAGCCGTGCGTGCGCAAAACGCGATGTACGGCGAATTGTCAACATAGGCTCGCACCTTTGCCGCAACTGGCTTTGAGAACTCTTCAAACTGCATCGACAAAGTGTACAGTTCATAGCCAAGCGCCGCTGGATTGAGAACGATTGTGTAGCCTTGAATGACGCCACGTTTCTCAAGCCGCGTAATGCGCAGGCGAACAACATCCTCGCTTTGATGGAGTTTCGCAGCAATAGATACGGTTCGCTCGCGGCAGTTCATCGCAAGTGCCGCAATAATACCGCGATCAATTTCGTCAAGAGCCATCCCAACCAGTTGATTTGATTTGATTACACGTGCAGGCTGCTGTTTTCCAGTAAGCAAGCCCAGGCGACTAAACTTATACTCGGTTATGTAGAGTTCAATGCGGTGCTGCCGAACAATGCCTTTGAGCGCTGAAAGTATTTCAGTGGTTGTGTCAGCTAAATTTTCCGCGGATTCATAGAACAACGTGCAGACGAGATCGCTTGCGCCGCACATTTCTGCAAGCCAATTAACTGACGGATGCTGTTGTAGATATTCTATAGCTGCTGCATACTGCTTTGGCTGCGAGCGAGATAAGGTGCAATAGAATGCAGCAACACCAGCACTAAAGAGCGACTGCAGCAGACGCGCAACGTAACCTTTTACTATGTGCTGCTCTTTAAAACGCTCCATGCGATACTGCACGACTTCACGGCTAACGCCGCAGCGCTTCGCTATCGCTGTTATGGGCAAACGCGCATTTTCGTGGAGCGCAACAAGTATCTTTGTATCAACCGCATCAAGCATAAGCACAATTACCGTATTTTACCTATATAATTTACGCTTTTTGTGGAATTTCTGAGCTAAACTTCTAAATATCCAGATAACTATAGTTACTGATAAAGGACAACAAAGAGGTACAACTATGGCTAAAAAACCACTCAACATTGAACACCCTTGCGACATTAACAATAGAACTCCTGTGGTCAACATTCCTGATGGGCAATGGATCAGCGGAAGCGAAGGAGTATTTCGCTATCAGCAAGGCATACGCTTACTGAACCAAGCAAATTTACTCGTTACGAAAGTTAACGTAGATTGCGATAAAGGCGGCTCGGCAGAATTTGATACCCAAACCAAATTGCGCGGAGAATTATATAATTCTAGGCTCGTTCTCTTTGGTGGAGGAAACTGGTCCCCTGAAATTATCTATAACATACCGCTAGGATTTAACTTTTCTCGACTGCTAGAACACGGAAATAAATTGTATTTACCCGCAAAGGAAATCGCGAATTCGGTAGACGGTAAACTAACGGTGATCGACGAGCAAGACAACACTTTTTTCCAATTCAGATCAAAGTATTGCAAGAAAGATGAGTTTGGATTACTTCCGAGCGCACTATACAACTTAGAACAACATGCTCGAAAATACTCGCGAAAGGAAAAAGAATACCAAGCAGCTTTAACCGCACCCATACACGAGTAACAGGACTAAATATCCGTTATAAGTGATATTTTTCAATAATTTGTTTAACCGTCCTCGCCACAGTTAATTTACTATTGTCAATTCGCAGCGACGGGTGCTTAGGATAACTTGTGTACATGTCGTATTCAGCAACAACTGTACGAATTTTCTGCTTTGTTTTAATTTTCAGATACGCTTTACGTGAATGACCAGTAACTCTTTCAAGAAGCGTGTCATGACTAGGCACTAAGTGTACCAAATGCACTATTCCACCAACGCGCTCGTAAATACTAATGTACCGTTTGAGCTTAGCATCATCTTCCCCGTGCGCATACACCCAAGTATAAATTACTCCGGGAACGCGCTCTGATGCGCACGCTTTAATTAATTCATATCGAAGATGCGTTATTAGGTTACTTCGTCGCTCTGACTTTTGCGGAAGCAAACTTTTTACTAAATCAATAGTTGCATGATTGTGGAGAATTACAAAACCAGTTTTCTTTGACAGCGCCTGCGCGACAGTTAATTTTCCAGCTGCAGGCGGTCAGTAAATAATTATTAGCTTTGGTTTTGGCAGTACATCACCCTCTAGCACCGACTTTAATAGTTATTGCAGACAGTCATTTCAGAAATACGCAAAACTACTTTGAAGCTTTAGAAAACCGTGAATCACTATCTATTTGTCGATATTTAGGATTATCAAACGGATTATCGCAGCGATTTTGTATACATTGGAGCGGGCCTATTACACACGCACGACCGGTACACGCTGTTCCAGAGCAGTTTACTTCATGTGTTGAATAGTTAGCAAAATATTTGTTTACAATAGCGTATGAGCCACAACAGCAGCCGAGCGAAACTCGTGCACAGTCAAAAGAATCCTGACAATATTGCGACTCAGTTTCATCTTCTGGAGTGCGCTGTGTCAGCGGATTAATAACTGGATCAGTCATATTAGTCCATTCTTTTAGTGAGATACTTGCGGCACGAGTAAGCGTAATATAGTATCCCCTGACCTGTACGGCATTCGCCCCCGTCATCGACCGAGCTGTTGTGGAGTGCTCCCCATCCCAGTAATCAATTAGATAACCTCCCCATGCATACTCCCCGTACCGAAGTCGTTTCTTCAGAGCTTGGTACGAAGAATCTGCACCATATATTGTGCCATCTGATACCCACACGAATAATTCTCTATTCAAGTCTGCTGGCGTCTCAAGAGAACGCAAGCATTGTGCTTGATACCGGAAGGCCGTTGTATTATCGACAGCACCGAGATAGCAAGACTGTCGAACGCACGTTTCGTTCACAGCAGTCCATGCAGGAGCACACTCTACAGGCTCAAGCTGCAATACGACAACAGGCTGCACTGTATTAGCGTTTGATGTATTGCTAGAAACAGGCTCAGGCGCAGTTTTATTCTCTGAGGTCGCTGTTTCTGTGCACGCACTCAGCACTACACATAATACTGCCAGAACAAATAATCGCATGGCAATCCAGGGTATGAGCAGTTTAACATTATTTTCCCTTCACTTCAGATTATTTACTATATAGTAAATTATAAACCTTCAAATACTTTAATGCATTCATGAATTCATGATACTTGAAGTTTCTAAAGGCCAACAAATTACACTTCCTGCTAGTATCCGGAAGAAATTCGGTTGGACAGCAGGCACGAAGATAAACCTTGAGATAACAACAAACGGTGTGAACATCTCATCCGTCGCGCGAACACAAACGCAGAGAAACCAGTGGACGGAAGCAGACACCTACCCGTGTAAGCTCACACCGCAGCAGCTCAAGGACTTTATTCATGAAGAAATTTATTGACGCGAACGTTTTTGTGTACGCATACACCGATTCACCTTTTAAACACGAAGCTAGAGAGTATCTTCAGCTGCCAGCGAAAACCGATGCTTTAGTACTTGCAGAAACGTTCGGTGCATTAAAACGCATTACAAAAAATCACCACTATGCCGAGCAAACACTCAAGCAAATTATGAGTGCGCACGAAATTATCCCGGTGACGCAATCAGAAGTGTTCGCCGCGCTAAAAATTACTGACTCGTCAATTGGCGACGCAATTCATATCGTATGCGCAAACGGCGCTGAAATAGTTACGTTTGATCAAGACTTTAAGCGACGCAAATAATTATGCATCAGTAAATTAACCAAAGCAGCCAGACAGTTTCCGCCGGCGCCGGAAGTTCACACAGGACATTCGGGCGCAGCACTCTTAGAATATGGCGCACTAGTAAAGAATACGCAGCCACCTAGAGAATTACTTTAGCTGAACGCTATACGAGGAATAAAAGTCGTTGTCAGTTAATTCACCATCATTAGCTTTCGCTTTAACAGGATCATACTTTGCTTGAAGTCCTAGCCCCTTCACGAACTTCTTGAATGTCTTGTCAATTTCTTGATTTACAAGAAAGCGATTGCTACTCTCCAAATTCACTGTAGCGCGAATAGTGGCCTCATCAGCGGCGTCCATCGAGTCTATCTTAACTATATTATTCATGCACTTAGAATCATCTTCCACACTAAAAAGGTACCTATATATCGTATTTTCCTAATAATTCATAATGCCTCACAGTCTGTGACGGAATAAATCCTAAGTCTACTGCCTGCCCAACTACTGGATAACTTATACCCGAGTCAACGTCCACAAGTCTATCCGCATCAACCCCTGACAATACTACAGTTAAACTAATAGAACTAATTCGATGACGATTAACCACTGTTACAAATTTGCCAGCGCTACTGCGCGTCGCAAGCATCAACATACCGTCCGGCGCGTTCGATTCTACAATCGTGCTACCCGCAGGGTGAATAGTACCAAGTTGTTTACTTACTCTGTAGCCCGCATACTGAGCGTTATCAAGCAGGGCTTCACTAAACATCTCACGACGGTGCGGCCAAAAAGTGTAATGAGGCAAACCGTCCGAGTACTTGTTGTCGTCCGCCCATTGAAACTGAGTAATTGAAGTTAGTGTAGGCTCGGTACTTGCCGCAAGTACAAATGCGCTAGAGATTACGTATTCATGCATTTTAGGGTCGCCTGCATCCACTCCCGATGTTGCGGCGCCGAGTTCCGTAATTTTAACATTTGTTCCATGGCCGCTTGCGCGAATGAGGTTCATGCTTTCAGTAATTTGATCCGCTAATTTAGCATCCGCATAAGTATGAATTGTAACGAAATCAACTTCGCTTGCGGGAACTTTTTCAAGAAACTGTTTAAGAAACTCCTTACTGCATTCACTTCCAATATAACCGCTAGGGCCGCCTACAGGCATATCAGGATAACGGGCTTTAATTGCGGCGCGAGTATTTGTGTACAAACGGATGTATCCGTCAATGCGTTGCTGACATGACGCGTCAGAGAGGAAAAATAAGTGTAGATAGGGTTCGTTCCATACTTCGATTTCGCAGGTGCCAGGATGCTTGTCACACCCTACTTCATGCAAATAAGCCAGAATAAGGCTTCCCCATACTCGGTAGTCTTTCGGTTCGCAAGTTTGCAATCGTGTGCTGCACAAGTTACTACGCTCCGCGAGCCACGGAGGCATAAACGTAGTTTCAAGCAAAATTTTCTTATTCGACTCTGCCGCCCAGGCAACTTGACTTTTAGCTATGTCGATGTTTGCAGGATTATTCTTGTAATGATTAAAAGTAAAATCTTCATTCGCAACATTATCTAGGTCCATGTCGCGACGAATATAATTTATTTTTGCATCATCCATAGCAATTCGATGCTCTTCGAAGTCGGAGAATGACTCTTCTATGCCATTATTGTCAAGGTCAATTCGACTGGTTTCTCCGCCATGAGACGCAACGTGCGTGCC
The DNA here is from genome assembly GCA_043771635.1 of Candidatus Woesearchaeota archaeon. GTDB lineage: Archaea > Nanobdellota > Nanobdellia > Woesearchaeales > SKIA01 > JAYVHA01. The sequence goes on along the minus strand of JAYVHA010000009.1, from coordinate 42,271 downwards.
GTAAAAGTTAGGCGGCAAAGTAGAGCGCGCTACGCTGAAATCAACGTATACCTCGTCGCGCTTCATGCCACTGTTGACTATTATTACCAATAGCAAACTAACGAAGAATATAGCCCAATACTTCACAATAAAGCAATATATCGGCCGGAATTCTTAAGCTTTCTTAAATTAAGTAATTTTAACCTGTAAAAAACTAAACCTAAAAACATGATTTAAGTACCACACATAAGCTATTTAATCCAGGTAAAACTCTTCTAAATATGCAATCATCCCTAGTTGTTCGAATGACAGAAAATCGTCAAGCGCACGGCTGGCTCCATAAAGCTAATGGCGCTGCAGATACACTAATAGTACTCTGCCACGGCCACAATAGCACTGGTGATCGTGGGCGATTCATTACGCTAGCGCGATGGTTTGAGCATGCAGGTCAAGATTGTATTCGCTGGAATGCAGTTAGAAATAGACCGCGAGAAAATACATTTACAGTTCTGACAGTTACTGAAGAGTATGAGCAAGTAAAAGCGCTGCTAGACCCAATGCGACGTAAATACAAGCGCATCATCGCAATTGGCCATAGCCAAGGCGCACTACTCGCGCTGAAACTTTGCGCAGAAGGAATTGCACATACTTACGTATCACTCATGGGCGTTGGAGACACTGTTGAAAGTCTTGAGCGTAAGAAACAAGCACTTGCCGTGCAGCACGCACCAGACAAGGATAACCAGTTCATAATACTGCCTAATGGACAGACGTTTGAGTACACAAATATGTTTTTCACGGATTTTGTTTCTTGGGACGTGCCGAAACTGCTTTCGCTGCATCGCGGAGCAAGTTTATTTATTGCAGCAGAACAAGATACTGCGATTCCACCAAGTGAAGTACGCAATGCTTTCAAGCAAGCGCATGAACCAAAAAACTACTTGACAGTTGATGACGTACACAATTTTTCTGAGGAAACTTCGCGCTTGATTGCACATGCAATTCGAGATTGGCTTCAAACCGAATAATGGTAGAAACTATAGATTCATTAATGAGTACAGTCATTCCGCATAGTCTTACAATTACTGCGCGCGCGCATAGCACAATAGTATTTGTGCCAGGGCTTGGCGACACGTCGCTCGATGCCGCTCACACAATGCTAGCGAATCAGTACGCAGTAGCGGGATATAATACAGTGCAGTACTCGCCTGCAGCCCTTCAACTTCATCCAAAAGGAGGATTCTGGAATAACACACTCAGCGCAGAAATAGAAGCAGCCTTTACAATCGTTGCAGCGTTGCAAAAGAAAACAAGGCTATCCCGTCGTATCGTTTTACATGCACATAGTGCCCTTGCAAGTGTAGCGCATGCTATACCAGGAGATGCCTACATCGCAGCAATGCCTATAGATTTACGTGCAGTTGGCGCGCTACGGCGCTCGGCAATTGCACATAACTTAGGGCGCGCTTTAGACGGACCATATGATCCTGCAATGGAAACGGTGAGCATTGGAATCGGGGAAACAAAATGGGGGTACTCAGTTTCATTCTTTAGGGACTACGACGCGCAGGCTTTGACAAATCTCATATCTTCAGCACCCACACTTCGATGCTTCGGCTCACAAGACCCGCTACCTCCGCAAGGAGACTCTCCATCAAGTGCTACGACGGATTGCTATTTACGTATGGCACACCACTTCCGAAAACCACACCAGGCAACACTGCTCGCGCAAACAGGCATTCATTGGGATAAAGGCAATCTCCTTTAGCATACGCGCGTTTGCTTGCTCCTTTGTACCGTTAGCGCTTCCTTGTAAGTGCGCCGAGAATTCCCCGAATAAGCGCGCCTCCAATCTGAGTGCCAATGGACCTGGCTGCGCTCTTGAAGAGCGCCTCGCCTGCGGTTTGCCTGCGCGACCCCGCTTGCGCTTTTGCAGGCTTTTCTTCCTTAATGTCTAGTTTTTTAGCTGCTCGGGCTTTGAGAATCTCATGCGCACTTTCATTGTCGACTGTGCGCGAATACTGAGCGTTAAATTTACTTTTACTAAGGATGCTCGCACGCTCGCTTGTTGTTAACACACCAAGCCGGCTGCCTGGTGGTACAATGAACACGCGCTCGACCATGGTTGGTGCGCCTTTAGCGTCGAGAAAAGATACAAGCGCTTCGCCGACAGTAAGTTCAGTAATTACTTGTTCAGTGTTTAATTTTGGATTAGGTCTAAAAGTACTTGCAGCAGTTTTGACGGCTTTTTGATCACGCGGGGTAAACGCGCGCAGCGCGTGTTGTACACGGTTGCCGAGTTGACCAAGTACTGTTTCTGGTACGTCAAGCGGATTCTGCGTGACAAAGTATATGCCGACTCCTTTTGATCGAATGAGACGAACTACTTGTTCAATTTTAGTAAGTAGCGCTTTCGGAGCATCGGTAAAGAGTAAGTGCGCTTCGTCGAAGAAGAACACTAACTTTGGTTTATCGAGGTCCCCAACTTCAGGCAGCTCTTCGAATAACTCGGACAATAATGCAAGTAGAAAAGTTGCATACACGCGTGGCGAAATAATTAATTTATCAGCAGCGAGAATATTGATTGTGCCACAGCCATTTTCTACGCGCATTAAATCTTGAATGTTGAGCGCTGGCTCGCCGAAAAGATGCGCGCCGCCCTGCTGTTCTAAGGTTAAAATTGAACGCTGTACTGTACCGACAGTTGCGGCCGCAATGTTGCCATAGTCAGTTGAAAATTGCTTGGCATTTTCAGCAACATAAGTTAATAATGAGCGTAAATCTTTTAGGTCTAAAAGCAACAAGCCTTCGTCATCCGCAATTTTGAATGCTATGTTTAGAACGCCTTCTTGAGTATCATTCAGTTCAAGTAGCCGTGCAAGAAGTAGCGGACCAATGTCTGACACGGTTGTGCGAATAGGCGTTCCCTGCTCTCCGAAAACATCCCACAGCTCAACATGATTTGCACGATAGCTAATTTTTATGTTGAGAGCTTTTGCACGCTCTTCAATTTTAGCGTTGCCGCCGCCTGGCTGCGCTATACCTGACAGATCACCTTTAATGTCTGCCATAAATACAGGCACGCCGATCGCACTAAATTCTTCGGCAAGCCGCTGCAGCGTTACAGTTTTTCCAGTGCCCGTTGCGCCCGTAATTAGGCCATGACGATTGGCAAACTTAGGTAACAAACGACTCTCGATGCCACCATTCTTGGCTATAAGCATACTATCCATACTTCAAGAATACCTTCGGACTATTTATTTTCACCTCTTATTTCTTTTTTGCTGGAGCGCGCTTAGAGGCAGGTTTCTTAGCGATAGATTTCTTTGTTGAAACTGTCTTAGCAACTACTTTCCTAGTTGCGGGCTTTACAGCAGTAGTTTTCTTTTCAAGAGTTTTAGTTACCTTAACATTCTTTTGAGGAGTTGCCTGTCGCTCAAACGGCGACTTGAGAACTGAAAGGAGTTTGCTTTTCGGCTTAGCAATAATCGACTTACCAATCAGCATTTCAGTAGTGCGAGCTGGTGGCGCAGGCATAACAATTTGTTTTAGATCCATAATAATATTGTCCGCGTGCGTTACAGGATTAACTTTTTCATAAGTCTTGATTATCTGACCTGCGCCGTCAATTAGGAAGGTAGTTCTCTCTACACCCATATACCTGCGACCCATGAAAGTTTTTTCTTTCCAAATGCCCATGGCCTTAATGAGATTTGTATCGGGATCAGCGAGTAATGTGAAATTTAAGTCGTGCTTTTCCTTAAACTTGTGCAAGTCTTTAACGTCGTCAGGACTAACGCCAACTACAGTGGCGCCAAGTGCTTGAATGGTTTTAATATTGTCACGTAGACCGCACGCTTGTAGTGTGCAACCTGGCGTGTCTGCTTTAGGATAAAAGTAAAGCACAACATATTTTCCTTTGAAAGTAGCAGGAGTGACGACTCGACCGTTTTGATCGTGTAGGGAGAATGCAGGTATTTGTGTCATAATTACTAATGTAAGGCTCCTTTTTTATAGTTGCTGCGCTTTCGATTCATATGACAAAACCTTCATTTAACATTGGCATAGGAGTAATAGTGTGGCACAACGAACAAATCCTCGTTGGTAAACGATTAAGTTCGCAAGGCGAAGGCACTTGGGCTCCTCCAGGCGGAGGTCTTGAAATTGGGGAAACTCCGGAAGAATGCGCCGCGCGTGAACTCTTCGAAGAAACAGGCCTTGAAGCAGATTACTTTCGTGTTGTAGACGCGTTTCCCTGGGTTGACCGTGAAGGAGGCTATAACATAATAGTAGCTTGCGACTACGCTGACGGTAAACTAGAGAACCGCGAACCGAGCAAATGCGCCGGCTGGGAATGGCGTAAAATTAGCGATATTCCATCCCCGATTTATCCTGAACTAGCGCGTTGGCTTGAGCGCAGCAGAGCTAACGATTAAAATTAATTACAAAAAAAATTAGAAGCGACCAGTATTCGCTTTGAACCACGCAGCAGTCTGCGCAATTCCTTTGTCCACTGTCATTTGTGGCTTCCAGTAAGGATGTAATGCGCTCGCGTCAAGGCAACTTGCGCGAAGCTCACCGGGAATTGCTGGACCGTGTGACACAGGCTCGGTAAACGACAGCTCGCGAGCTAGGTGCACGTACAATGTATTGACGCTTGTTTCAATACCTGTTCCTACGTTAAACGTACCTACAAGATTATTTTTCAATGCCGCAAGGTTTGCAGCTACTACGTCGCCAACATAAACATAGTCTCGAGTTTGTTCACCATCGCCAAACACAGTTGGAGTTTTTCCACTTAGAATCATTTTTGCGAAAACGGCAACTACGCCTGCTTCGCCCTTTAGCGCTTGACGCGGACCATACACATTGCCGTATCGCAAAGTACAAGCGGAAATGCCGTGGACGCTTCGGTAAAATCTGAGGTATCCTTCAACGGAGAGCTTTGCAATTCCGTACGGACTCTCTGGAAGCGTAGAATGATTTTCCGGCGTCGGGCGTTGGTCAGTCTCTCCGTACAGCGCGCCACCAGTACTAGAGAAAATGATACGCTTACAATCGTGGCGCAGCATAGTGTCAAGGAGATTCAAGGAGCCAATAATGTTACGCTCTGCATCCCACTGAGGCCGCTCTACGCTCTTGCGCACATCGATTTGAGCGGCAAGGTGAAACACTACTTCAGGTCTTGTAGTTTCAAATACGTGATCAAGGGGCTCGACTACGCTACCTTCGATAAAAGTAACTCCGGGTGGAATGTTCTCAGCTGTGCCAGAACTGAGGTCGTCAAGAACAGTGACTGTGTGGCCTTCGGCGAGGAGACCGTCAACGATGTGACTGCCGATGAATCCGGCTCCGCCAGTTACGAGAATTCGCATTCTATAACAAATATTTCAGGGTTTATAAGCCTTCGGCATGCATAGATTTAGGCCGAGCTTTGCTGCTTCTGCGGCAAGACTTGAACCGGAACAGGAGCTGCTTCTTGCGGCTCCGAAAGAAGACAAGCACTGATGCTAGTTTTGATAAAAAATTGCATAATTGAACTATCCTTTTCAGACAAAGATATACGCTCACCCGCGTCCGTCACAAAAACATCTAGTGAATCCTGTTTCGAGCGCCATTTTTGTTTATCTTGATATGTAATACTGTCGACCCACACAATGCTACGCTGTGGCGAAACAAAAAAAGTATAGTGTTTACCTTGAACGCGCAAAGCAGCCTCTTGTAAATCACCATCACTTCCGTAGGTGCATGAAATTTTAGCACGCGCGATTATTCTTTCATTTGAACTCTCTAAGCTAGCCTGCGTTGGCGCTAAATAATTGCCTGCACTGTACAGCACACTCGCGCCAAGAAATCCGTATGCTAGTTTAGAGCGAAGCGACATTTGAAACCGTACGGCATGGATTCGACAGCGGTTTATATGCCTTCGCGCAGAAATAGTAATCAACCGCATAGTAACAGAAGACATATAAAAAGCACCTACAGGGAGCGAGTTATGAATCGCATTAAGTTATTGGCAGTGCTTCTGGCTGCTTATGTTCTTTGCGCAAGTACCACTTCTGCGGCATTCGCTATAGAAACTGTAGCTGATGTCGGCAGACTTTATCCAGTACAAGTAGAAGCCGTGGTTCAACTCGACGATACAGCTGAATTTCAGCGTCTAGTGCAAGAGGCGAACACTAATCGCAAGACAGTATCTATCTCCGGCAGCAAACACAGCCAGGGAAGCCATACCGCGGCAGACGGAGCAGTAGTGCTTGATATGCGTAAATACGACAAAGTACTCTCTATTGATAAGGAGCGCAAGATAATTACAGTACAGAGCGGCGCGACATGGGACACAGTACAACGAGCTATTAATGACCAAGGCCTAGCGCTAAAAGTAATGCAGTCCTCGAACATTTTCACTGTAGGTGGCACCATGAGTGCAAACGCACATGGACGTGATATTGACAGCACGGCATTCATTGAAACCGTTGAGTCATTTCGTCTACTACTAGCAAACGGAACAATAGTAAACGTCAGCCGCTCTGAAAACCCTGAGCTCTTTAGGCAAACTATTGGAGGATATGGAATGTTCGGCGTAATTCTAGATGCAACAATAGAACTTACCAAAAACGACGTCTATCGCACGAGAACTGTTTCTATTCCATACACCGATTTTCCTGACTACTTCGACATGCACATTAAAAATAACGCAAGCATTGCACTCATGCTTGTGCGCCCATCTATTGATCCTGATAACTTATTTACCGATTTATCCATAATGCTTTGGGACAAAACTACGTCTACGGAAAGCCAAGGAATTGATACTACATTAACAGAAGAATCAAACGTACGCCGAGATAAATTCTTTTTCGACCTCTCACGAAAGTATGACTGGGGTAAGAAACTGCGCTGGTGGTTACAGAAGCGATTGGAAGCGAGCGCAGGTCGCCTAGTTACTCGCAACAACGCAATGCGCCCGCCTGAAGCGCCACTGGAACTCCTAAAGCATGAATCGCCAAAAGATACAGATTTGCTGCAGGAATACTTCATTCCTAAAAAAGACTTTATTGCTTTCTCAACTGAATTCAAGCGAATCTTGGAAGAGGATAAAACAAATGTAATCAGCTTCACAATAAGATATGTACATCCGAATAATGAGGCTGCACTCTCCTATGCGCCGAGCGAGGACTCGTTTGCCGTGATATACTACAGTAATGTGCCTCTAACCGAAGAAGGGCTTGCGCAAGCTCAGGCGACACAGCGTAAAATTATAGATGCAGCGCTCGCTAATAACGGAAAATACTATTTAACCTACAATCTGTTTCCAACGGTTCAGCAGCTACGCGCTGCATATCCTGAGATCGATAATGTTTTCAGAGTAAAACGCAAGTATGACACAAATGAAGTATTCCGCAGTAAGTTTTATGATCACTACCGCGCGCAAGGGGTAGGTCAATGAAGTACTGGCGTCAAACCCTTATCGGCATCCTCGCCTGTTTACTGCTGCTAAGCACTTATTTGTTTGTTTATGAACCACAGTATGCTGGAACAATTCCTCCGTGGACAGGCACAGAAATATATGCACATCGCGGCTTCGGTAGTTACGCTCCCGATAACAGTAAACTGGCAGTCGAAATTGGATTACAAAATGGGTTTACCGGCTTCGACTTAGATGGACAGTTCACGCGCGACGGCGAACTAATTATCTATCACGACTTAAGCGTTGACAGACTTACGAGCGGTACAGGAAAGGTTGCTAATAAAACACTGGCAGAGATGCTAACGCTTGACCTCGCGCCGAAGTTTAACAGCTCTCTACAGGGCGCGTATGTCGCGACATTTGAAGACGTGCTCAAAACAATAGACGGCAAAGCTGTACTTATGGTCGAACTCAAGGTTACTGGGCTCGGCGAAACAGGCATCGAACAACGCGCCGCAAGTATTATTGAAAAGTATGACGCATACGATACAGTGTATCTGAGTTCATTTAATCCTATTGTACTATATCGCCTGAAGCAAATTGATCCTCGAATCAAAACAGTATTAATTTTCATGGACACTAATTGGAATCCTGCTTTACTTGCGGAAATTCCGAACCCGGATGACAGAGTAGACCTTCCTTGGATGATTCGGCAAGAGTTTATTCGACGAGCTATGCGTAAAATTATAAAGCCTGACCTGCTGAGCGTCAATCATGAAGTTGACCCAGCGACGCGTGCCAGACTTATTGAGCACGGTTGGCCAGTTTTCCTTTGGACTCCAAACGATTCGCAAAATATTAGCCATGCGCTTGAGCAACAACCATTCGGTCTAATTACGGATGAACCAGTTCTTGCACGCGAACTACTAATCAAAGGAATTGTTAATGGTACTAACTGAACCAGACGTAGCACTAACCGATTTTGCACTTTGCATCATGAGCGCATACTTCGCTTATCGATTGTCGCGAATAAAAACTGCAGAGCCGGGCGCGCAACGCACTGCAGTTGCATTTTTCATTGCGCTCGCGACTGCATCGCTTCTTGGAGGCATAGTACATGGCTTTTTTGTAGTGAAGGGAACACTTGGCAACACAGTTCTATGGACGCTGACAATGATAAACCTCGGCGTAGTAGCATTTCTACTTTGGTTAATTGCAGCGTCCGTTATGCCTGGCGCTTCTATGCGTGCGTTCAAGATAGTGGCGAGCGCACTACTCATCGCATACGAAGGCTTCATACTGCTAGTTCGTAGAGATTTTCTAGTGGCGCTCATCATGGCGTCTGTAGCAAGCCTTGTGCTTCTGGCGGGATTTGTTCTACGCTACATTGCAACGCGAAATAGTAAGTGGCTGGTTGGCGCAGCAGGAGTGCTCCTGACATTCCTCGCATCTGGCGCGCAGCAGTTAAAGATTAGTTTGCATCCAATCTACTTTAATCACAACGCACTTTTTCATGTTATTCAAGCGGCGGCTCTAATTCTTCTCTTCCATACCCTTCGCTGGATGCTTGAGAGCAAGGGAGAATTAGGCGGCAAGCCAAGCTCGGCACGCGATTAACATTAAGTCCCTCAAATAGGACAAAATATTCCTAAATGAAAAAACATTAGAAAAAGCAAATCGACAGGTATAAATTCTATCCTTAAATCCTAATATTATGCTTGAGAAAATACTAGGTATTCTGAATGGTAAAAACTCCATAAAGGAGCTACTAAGTAATAATCGAGGAGGCGCTTCGACAAAGCTAGCGCCACCAGCACTAGTGTGGAGACTTTCAGACTTTGACTTTACATACGACCTAAGCTCACAAGCGTTTACAAACCTTAGATACGAAATAGAACTAATTAATTGCAAAGAGCACAACCCATATGCTGTGCATACATTCTACCATGATACTGCTACAGAAATAGCAGCTTTAACAGCGAGAACATATAGTACTGAAAAGTTCATAAAAAGTGAAAATATGGGGGAAGCTAAAGGTGCGGAATTGACTCAAAGAACAGTTTGGACTAGCGACCGTAGTAAACGTAGACAAGCAGAACAAAACCAATTCGATATCAACGAATCAGTGCAAACCGTTGCCGAGCAGGCAAACCAATACCTCGCTCTAACTCAAAGATTAAAATGCGATAATTCAATAGTTACTGCTGCAGAAATTTCATTATACCACGAAGATAGAGAGCAGATTATGCTTCCATTATTCGAGAAGGTACGACTAATTCCCGAATCAGTAAACCCGCGTCTAGATCAAAAGTTTAGGCGATTCGCAAGTTTTCAAGAAGGAATAATAAGTGGCCTCGAATCATACAAAATGATCTAACAGAATACGTAGCGTGATTAATCCCATCTCCAGCAGTAAACCTAAGTCGGTCACCAATTACTAAATAACAAATCGGTGGCTCGAGAACAACTTGGTTCTTCGTTTTTTCAATTCTACTTCTAACCGTCAAGAGTATGTGCTCGAGCAATACTATCTCCTGTAGCAGTTTCAGCCACCTGGCGCCTCACACCATGGGCAGCCGTAATTGCCGTTAACAGGTGGAACAGTCTAGACTACACTTGACTCGCCAAACTACAGTATTTAAACACCGTTTTAGCGCTTTGTTTGAACGGAATCGACTCAGACGCCAAACACTTAAAAGACAAAGGCGTCTCTCAAGGCCATGGCTCGCAATCTAGTTTCGTACTGTCAACAGAAAGGCTTTGTTTATGGACCTGAACCTGAGATTTACGGCGGCATGGCTGGCTTTTATACGTACGGCCCAACTGGCACACTCCTCAAGCGCCGCGTGGAGGAAGTTATTCGTAAAACTCTCCAGCAAGCACACTTCTTTGAAGTAGAGTGCCCAACAGTGCTTCCTGCCGCTGTATGGCAAGCATCCGGACACCTAGGCAACTTTACTGATCCCGTCATTAAAGACATCAAAGGCACAGCGCACCGCGTGGATAAGCTCATTGAAGAGCACTACCAAAAGCACAATATTACAACTCACGTTCCAACAGACTACGCACAACTACTAGAAGTTTTGCTTCATCACAAGATTACTGCGCCTGACGGAACTGCGCTAGTGCCAGATATTAAAGCGCAGAACCTCATGATGCGCACAACAATTGGTCTAGACACGGAAGCATATAATCGACCAGAAACAGCAACTGCAACATACCTTCCATTTTTGCGTTACCTCGAATTTTTCCGTAAGCAACTACCGTTTGGTGTGTTTCAAATTGGAAAAGCGTATCGCAATGAAATTAGTCCGAGGCAATTTCTTCTTCGCATGCGCGAGTTCACTCAAGCCGAAGCGCAGCTTTTCATCCATCCTGAAGACAAGAAAATCTATGAAGCGTTCGAGCTGATTAAGAGTGAAGAACTTCCATTTTGGAATTGGGAAGCCCAGCATGCAGAGCAGGCAGTCACCGCTATCACAGTAAATGAAGCGCTCGGCAAAGGTTACTTTGGCACCCAAGCCTACGGCTGGTCCATTAGGCTCGCATATACATTGTTTCGCAATATGGGCATTCCGGCGCAGCGCCTCCGTCTGCGTCAGCACGCGCCGGATGAAAAAGCATTTTACGCAGCAGACGCGTGGGACGTTGAAATCGACATGCCAAGTTATGGCTGGACTGAAGTTTGCGGCGTACACGATCGCACTAATTACGATTTAACACAGCACGCGAAGGCAAGTAAAACCGAGCTACTCGCGTTTGACGAGCAGCGCAAGGAAAAATTCGTTCCGCACGTAGTCGAAATTGCGTTCGGCGTGGATCGCCCTGTGTTCGCAATTCTCGACATGTTCTACGAAGAGAAAGATGAAGGAGAAGGAAAAACCACGTTCAGCGTGCCGTACCACCTCGCTCCAATTCAAGTAGCGGTGCTACCACTCATGAAGAAGCTAGATGCTGAAGGAGAATTATTGTTTCAAGAATTATCAAAGGATTTTGTGTGCACATACGATGTTTCCGGCTCAATTGGACGCAGATATTTGCGCAACGCTGAAATTGGCACGCCCTACTGTGTTACTGTTGACTTTGAAATTCGCGAAAATGGAACAGTGACTATTCGAGACCGCGACAGTGAACAGCAAGTACGAGTACATAAGGATGCTGTAAGTGAAACACTTCGGCAATTATACCGCGGTACTCCATTTACACACTTCGTACAAGCACACTCGCAATGAATTCCACTTCCTTTACACTGATGCTTCCTGACGCTGCAAAGACTACTATTTGCTCGACAATGCAGCAATTAGGATTAATCGACAATCAAGCTTTCACTGCGCGCAGCTTAGACTACACAGGCTACTTATTCGGCAATCAAGATATTAATTTTGGTAAAATACCAAGCATAGATAGAGTTATCGAAGATAATAAAGAAAACGAAGAATTTGAGACAGGAATGTTTCGTTTTAAAGTTACATTAACGCCGCGGCAGTACGGACTACTTGAACGAATTGCAAATCATAGTAATCTAGCTACGGCGGAGGCGCTAGCATTTTCAGTACGTGCGTTTTGTCATGACTACAAGCTTCAGCAAACATTAGGAGAATCATGGGATAGAAATTCAGAGTTATCACCCTATTTATCGCAGAAATTACGTAAGTGTTTCAGAAAAGTTAGCGGCTAACTTACGCGAACCAACTGACCGCTAGAAAACACGTGTAAAACGCAAGTAAACAAGACCCGACAATGCGAGAGAGTATTCCGCGCCTCGAAAGTAAATAAATTCCAGCTATAGTAGCAAGTACTAAAAATACTGTGCTCCAAATAATTACAGCAGGAACTAATATTGGGGTTATACTTGCAGCAAGTCCGCCAATGAGCAATAAGTTAACAATGTTCGAGCCGATAATGTTCCCGAACAGTAAGTGATAGTAACCCTTACGAACAGAAGCGATTGAAACAGATAATTCAGGGATGGTTGTGCCAATAGCTATTATGGTTGCGCCGACGCCGGTAATCGAAGTTCCGAAGGCTAGCGCAATTTCTAATGCTCGATTAACTAACATGTCGGAACTTACTACAAGCACTAATGCACTGATTAGCAGCGCTAATGTATCCTGCGCAAGTGCTGACGTTGCAATTCCTTTACTTGCAACTGACTTCGCACCGAACCTAACTGATGCGATTTTTGCTCGCAAATTTGCTAAGTGCTCAACAAAATAACTTAGCTCCGCAGGATCAATAAGCCTGCTAAAGTCGAATAGAACTTTAGCGACCATTTGAAGGTAGATAACGAAAAGTACAAGCAATACGGCACCTTCACTGCGCGTAATTATCCCATCTAGCATCGCTAATACAAATGCAGTTGTGGAAACAGCTAACACTAATAACTCGCGCTGATAGAACTTAGGCTCTACTTTCACTCGCGCAAAAAATGTTGCGAGGCCGAGCGACACACATAAGTTAGCTACATTAGCCCCGACAAGGTTCCCAAGCGAAAGACTGTTCGCTCCATTAAACGAGCTTATAAGCGCATTAGCGAGCTCTGGCAAGCTTGTGCCTACCGCGACCAGCGTTAAACCAATTACAAATTCGCTTATACCGAACCGACGCGCAATTCTTGCTGAGTAGTGCACGAATGCGTCGGCACTTTTTACAAGCAAAGCTAGCGCAAAAATAAACACTAGCACAGTCATAAGCAGCGACATAAAGTTCTGCGCGCAAAGCGCACTTATATTTGCACTGCTTACCCCACTGGACCCGCGGCCGCAGGGTTTATAATTCCCCAATTTTACCAAAACCTATGAATATCTCCGAACTCCAGCCAAAACAAGGCAAGGTTGACATTGAAGCTGCCGTTACTGAATTAAGTCCAGCGCGCACAATTAGTAAGCCAGGCTTTAGTGGTCGCGTGCAAGAAGCTACTATTACAGATAGCACGGGCGCAGTATCGCTCTCGCTATGGAACGAACATGTGGACATTCTCAAAGTTGGCGACCGCGTTAAAATTACCAACGGTTACGTAAACGAATTTCAAGGCAAGCTACAGCTAAGTCCAGGTAAATACGGAACCCTAGTAAAACTTTGAATTAGGGCTCTTACTTTCGACAACGCATTAATATCTAAACTCGCGCCTGTAGAACAACTTTGACGAAGAAAAATACTCTAATTAATGTTTAACTCAAGCGACAAACGCTCCATCACGGCGTCAGGCGCAGGAGGCTTTAGAAATACACCTAATGCATCCAAATACTTACTTGTAGTCTCACAACCTTCTTGAAATCCTGCAGTAAGTACATCCGAATTAGTAGTTAAGCAAGTCACTGCGTACTGCGCGCTCGGTTCAAATACAAAACAGTCAGAGCTGGCTCGTAACTCCGTAATTTCCTGAATTACGTTCCGCGTATTTACCCAGTATGCAGTCGCAAGAGTTGTGTTGGTTGAACGAAGTAAAGCCCAGTGCATAATTCGTTGCATCGAATATTCTGAATATGGTTCATTCAGAATAACAATAAATCGCGCTCCAGGGTGACGTTCACGAAGTCGATCAATTCCTATGCACTCGCCAATCGCACCATCAATGTATGGCTGCCCAGCGAGGATAGTTGGCTCGATTGTAAACGGCACTAGAGTGGCGCTAGCGCGCAGCACGTGCAACGCATCATCACGTCTTAAATCAATATACGTAATTTCGTTATTAGTAGCGTTCAGTACTTTTGCGTAGACAGGAATGGGCATTTTAATGAGTGCTGCAATATTAACAATTTCGTGCTGTTCAAGTAACTCCTCTGCACGCACCATATCAAGCGATTCGACGCCGCGCATAACGCTAATGAAACTTTGATGTTTGATAATGTGCTCCTCCGACATAATTTTAGTGTACCACGGTAACGCATTAATTGAACTATTTGTGGCAAAACAGGCAGCATTCAATGCGCCAGCACTAACACCATATATCGCTCTAATTTCGGAAAGTTCAAGAGCCTCAAGACGGTGTAGAACTCCAAGGCTGAAAACAGCGCTCATAGCACCTCCAGCCACATAGACTACTATTCCACTCATATGTAAGGAAAGCCAGTCTATTATATAATGAAAATGGATGATAGTCCCTTAATTTAGAATTTATGCCGAACAAGTTCAAAATTCTCTATATGACCATCAGCTCCGATTTTAATACCCTCACTTCGCAAGAGGGCAATCTTCTTTGGCGTGTTAAATGCGTACTGGCCAACGTGACCGTTGCTTTTCACAACGCGATGGCACGGCGTCGCTGGAATGTCAGGATTCTTGCCAAGCGCTGTACCGACAGAGCGATATCCTGCGATGCCGAGCGCATGTGCTAAATCAGCATATGTTGTAACCTTGCCTTTGGGCACTTTTCTGGTTAACGCGTACACCTGTTCTTGAAACTCTGTTGGCATACTACGGTTGACGAAGGAGCGTATAAAAAATCTTCGTGACTGAGTAAGCCACCACTTTTATGAATATGAATTAAAGATAATTATTATGCAGCGTATTCTCATAACCGGCGGCACAGGTTTCATTGGCTCCGCGCTTGCGCGCTCATTTGCGGCTGATGGTTACGACGTTATTATGACTGGTTCAACTGCTGTTAAGCAAAATAAAACTGGGTCAATAACTCAGATACAATGGGATGGACGAAGTGTGGAGAAAATACTGCCTTTTGTCGACGGCGCGCACGCAATAATTCACCTTGCAGGTGAACCTATTTTTGGACGTTGGACGCAACAGAAAAAAGATTTGATTCTTCGCTCGCGCGTTGAGAGCGGATCAGCGTTATGTGCGGCAGTGCGGAAGGCAAACAAGAAACCTAAAATCTTCGTGCAAGCAAGTGCATCAGGTTACTATGGCGATACAGGAAGTGATGAAGTTTCTGAAAATGAAATAGTTGGTAAATCATACCTCGCGTTTGTATGTACGCACTGGGAATCTTCAACTGAATCATTGGAGCGCATCGGAGTGCGGCGCTGCGTTATTCGCACAACTCCAGTTCTCGGCACTGTAGGTATGCTTGCGCAGCGCGTTAAACCTTTCAAGTGGTTCATAGGCGGACCATTAGGTTCTGGCGAACAATGGGTGAGCGCAATTCATATTGACGATGTTACTAAGGCAGTGCGGTTTCTGATTAATACTAAATCCTGCTCTGGTGCCTACAACCTTAGTGCGCCGCAACCTTGCCATGAACGCGAGTTCGCAGCGGCTATTGGTAAAACATTGCATCGTCCTTCGTGGATTTCAGCGCCAATTTCAGCTCTACGATTGCGCTACGGAGAACTTGCTGATGAAATCGCGGCAAGCTCCCGTGTTGTACCAAAGCGTCTACTTGCTGCAGGCTTCGTATTCAAACATAAAACCGTAGCGCAAGCGGTTACTCAGGTTTTGAAGGAATGAGTGAACGGATATACGAATCAAATTCTGGCGGTACTACGCGCACCCACGCATGCGTCACAACTCGCCGAACGCCGCCGGCATGCGGCTTTTCTATTGCTTCAGTAAACCGAGTACCATCAGAATAAACACTTGTGTAGTTTCCATTCAATAATATAGTAAGACTATGACTGTAGAACAAGTTGTCAAGCGATGTGTTAAGCACCATGCGCTCAGTTTTACCTGGAATGTAGGAAAACGCAGGAATTTTATCTGCACTTTTTCTTGTCAAACCATACCTTACGGAATCAGATAAAACGTGAATAAACGGTTCCGTTTGAACTGCACTCGCCAACTCTTCAAGTGGCACCGACCTCGCATTCAACGACTCAATAACTGCCAATACCTCTCGGTCTTTCATACACCTAGTAGTGAGAGGGCATTTAAAAGCCTGCAAGGTAGTTAATTCATAACGGAAAGCCTTTTAAAAAGGCCCGAACGCCTGTTCCCGGGACGGTAGCTCAGCGGGAGAGCACACCGCTGAAGACGGTGCGGTCGCGTGTTCAAATCACGCCCGTCCCATTTCTAGTGATTACAGTTGTCAGTCGTCGGTACAAGAGAGTTTTTCAGAACTTCAGGGTTCAGACGTTAGTGTTCAGAAACTCTTAGAGATATTTACTAACAAATAGCTAATTTTTAGCGTATCCAAGCATATACTCTAAGCATCCAGTTATTGTTTCAAGGACTCTGCCGTACAAACATTCATTCTGCATACAGCACGTAGTTGCTTATAGCGGCACCCTGCGCAAGCAGGAAATTGCGGTTCAGCCATGTGAAGCGCAGAATTTAATTCACCGATGTACCCTTTACGCACAGGCAAGTACTCAGGGCAGCAGGCTCCTTCAGTAGCCAAGCCACATTCAGAGTCAAACGTGCAACGTAACAATTCTCTATCGGAGTACCTGGTTTGTTGTTTAACGCCTTCAATTATGGCAAATTGATACGTCTTAACCAGCCCCATATCCCGCAATTCGCGAATGTCAATATAGCGCTGCTCAAGTAGGTCAACTTCAAAATTAAGATTGCAAAAAACGCCATTTATCCCGTTCAACTAATGATGGAATTGGTTTTTCAGTACCAACTATGGAATACGAGCCATTCGGAAGCGAATGAATAATAGCAGTGGTTTTGTTAATAACGGAGTTTACGTCATCTGCTGTTAGCACGCTACAATCTGGGAAGAAAAAGACGAGTTGCCAGCGAGCCGTATACACGGGCGGACCCATTGGAGCGATAGGTTATACCGGAACCTGAGGCACTACAGAAATTTCTTCGACAATAGAAGACGTATTTGCAGTTTCGTTGCCAGGCTGAATTGTACAAGCGGTGAGCAAGATAGCAAAAGCCAAAAACGACCCCTGCATTGCCAAGCCACTTGCCGATTTTAGCAGGTTCTTTTTAGTCATACGTTACCCGAGTTCCTTTAGTTTGAGGCACATACGGAGTCCAAGGATTGAAGTAAGGTACACGTTCATGGCTAACTTTGACACCCTGGTATTCGAAGAAAATGTTATCTTTCTCTTCTTCCGTGAACACCACATAACCGTTAGGAGGAGGGTGTGAAGCCGCAACCGAGTAGGATGCATTGTACCACATAAAACAGACGCCATTATCTCCTGCTATGCATCCATCAAAAATTAGTTCATTGTGGGTTTTGTTACTGTTCGAGTCAACTCTCGTTATCCACATACTGATGTTTTTCTTATTTAAGCCATAAGGTAAGAGAGGTCGAACGCTAGTGACGAAGTTACCGGAAAGGTCTACTTCGAGAAGTATTTTTGACAAATCCATTTCAAACTGCTCAACATCAGTACACGGCACTATATCCAACATACAAGAAATTGTTCGTCGTGGGTGTTCCATTTCGACTGACGCATGCATTGGCTCCAAAATTCTACTTTCAGTAAGATCTTCATCTATGCTTCTAGTCAGGTTGAGGGTGCTATTGAAAGGAATACCTTCAATTGTAGCTATCTGACTACTTCCAGAAGCGTATTGCGTGTATATTATGGATTCGCCTTCGTTAATTCGTTGGTAACAGCTTCGTTTAACTTTAAGTCCTACTTCGGAGCAAGAAAGGTCCTGTATTTTTTTGTAACAGAAAGGGATTTCCCATGAAGCTGCAAACTCGTTTGAGTAGATTTTATCACATACTTCCTTACTGACCTGGATAGGCGTTAAGTTTGTTTTCTTCAAGGTAGCGTCTAACTCATTTTCTAGATCGTTAAGCATTTCCGGCCCGTAGTCTCCGTAATTGTAGACACTCTTCGTTCTACCATCGTATTGGATTCCAGTGCTAACAGAAGACATGTCCGTAACTTGTTCTTCATAATGATCTTCTAAAGAGAAATATTTCCGGTCGACATACAGGTCTGCCAGTTTTTTTACATCGTCTGCTGGTACGTGCCCTACATAGAATCCCTTATTATCAACATAACTTTCTCCGTCATAGTAAATTGTGCCGTCTCTGTAAACGGTGAAACTGTAGATAGGACACGTGCCCATGCAAGCGCCTCTACTGAAATAGAATACTAAATCTTTGGGGGTGGAATCGGTCGGAATAGCATCTTTAGGGATATCCTTCACGAGTGGCGTTTGCATATTTGCCAGTACCAGTGCACCGTAACGCTCGCAACTCCGCACCGACTCTTGGAAGCTTGCTTCCTGGCAAATTAATTCTCCCATTGTATTTTTGTATGCAAAAAACACACTCGGGTACTGATAGCCGTCAGAGCGGTTATTCTTAAACCACCAAGTGTACGCTGTGAAATTTGTACCGTTAATAACCGGGCCCATTTCATTCCGACTTAGAGTTGTTACTCTGGTGAATTTCATGAGGTCATCCGGATTCTCAGGTACGAATGTCGAAGCGTTAACAGCGCGTGCGTACACAGAAGTAATTATTGTAATGTTGTGTGTAACATTCCAAAACGAACGCGACTGCGCATCCAGTAACCAACCCGTTCCTACCTTTGGGCGTATATCTAAAGGAATAGTATCGGCAGCAATGTGAGTGTTCTCAGCAAGCGACCATCCTGTTGGGAAATTGACTGCCTTTAGATTGAATTCATCAGCTGAATTTAGTAACAAAGGCTCATATACTGCATCTGTGTTTGTTGCTGAGAGCCGTGCAACCTTAGAACGAGCTGCTTTTGCAATTGCGAGGCAGAAGTCATATGCATTTCCAACACTCCAATCCTGGGCTACACAACGGATGCTAGTTCTAACCCGGTCCTGCACAAAAAGGAACTCATAGTGCGTGAAATTCTCCGTAGGAGAAATAGCATACGTAGCAGAATACGTTAAACTCGTGCTGCCTAGATCATTGTTTGGAATTGCTTGAAGATACTCTCTTCGATAATCCACTATTCTTGAACCTACTTCCACCATTCTCACCTCATCTTGGAAAGCTTGAGTTGAACCATCATCCAAATAAATCGAATTAGTTAACATTACAATGCCCTCAGATGCATTCGTAAAAGAGCGCTGGGCGCCCCCAACGAAGCCTCTTCTTTCTGCTTTTGTACGATCTTCAATACGCCATTCAGCAAAATTCTTTGGTTCATCAAGATAAGTTGTTTTCCAGCCCACCGGCATTTCATCCGCAGTCAGTAAGAATTCTTCAGCTAACATGGGTTGCACAATATCTTTGTGTGTCGCACAACCACTTAGTAGCATTACAAGTAACGCACCAAACGACCAGAGATAATGCTTCATTCCCGCCAGCGCCTACTCCGTACTATTGGTTGGGTTATCTACACGCCCCATGAAAAGTATTCTGCCGTCACTATTGTCGACAATAAAGAACAAGAACGGCCTATTCGCAATAAACTCGGGTGGCGGTTGATACTGACCAACACTTGTAGTGCCTGACCCAATTAGCGTTACTGCCGCTGCTTCAGTTCCTTTTTCATCCACTATAACTACCGCTTCATGCAAAACCCTAGTTACGACTAACCCGGGCGCAATACCAGATAAGTCAGCCGAAGTAAATGCGTGAATAATACCAAGGGCTTTCATATTCTCAATAATTTCCGCCGTCCAATGGAGTTTGAATGAAGGAATTTTAACAATCACGTTCTGTTCGTCCATACTCGAACGCAACTCTTCGTATTTCTCTAGATTCAAACTGTTTTCCATCGCCGTTAGAGAAGTATTATTGTGTGGAAGGACCAAGAGCATCGATACTGAACCATCAGCATAAGGCAGTTCTAGTACTTGAGCTTCTGATGTCTCGCCGTACATAAGCCGCTTCTGCTGAGTCATGAAATTTGAAGCTACCGAAGTATCCGGGCGGACAAAAAATGGCGCAGTATAGGACTGCGATGCATCAAACTGGTTAGTCCAATTTCCTTTAAAGTAAATCGCATTAACAAGAACTGCTCTTGTTCCCTCGTCGAAACTATCCACTATACTAGGAATAAGTCCGCGCGTCTTCTCATTGACCCACGCATTTACCGAGGCAGGACCTATCGCCGCTTGCAAATCTAAGGCAGTAACCGACGCGTCATAGAAGCGCGATAATAGAGATGAATATTCAGGCTTTACTTGAAATCCTTCATCAATCCACAACGAGTTACCCATCTGGAGCGTATAGTTTTCGGAACGGTTCAGAGACAGTATTAGTGAGCGGTAGGTACTATCAATGTCCGCGATTTCCGTGTTGCCTAACGCTGATTGAATTTCAGTGGATGTATCACCCCTAGCTCCACGCTCAAGCATTGTGAAGGCCGTAGATATACTCAGCGGAGAAACAAATATGTTGCCTGGTTTTTCACGTACAGTATTGTAGAATTCAAAAGTGAACTTATTATGCGCGTTGATGAGCTCTTTTACATCCGTTTGTCTAGGAGTCAAATAAACTGGTTCATTGATAGGTATTGAACTATTCGCGTCATTTTGTTGACTTGTATTATTGTGAATTTCTAGGTCTACGGCAGGCTTGCTTTGCTGACAAGCGGCCACTAGAATTACAACCAATAAAAGCCAGGCATACTTCACAACAACTGCATAGCTTTCGGGTATTTATGAGTGCTCATTAACTGGAATTTATGTAAAACCCGCCGGATAGCGGAAATCATATGAACGCCTAGAAGACCAAGACAGCAGGCATGCATAAGGTATTCTTACGCCAATTAGTAAGAAAACAATTAACACTAACTATGGATTTATGTTGCGGTATCTTGCAGTTGCATTGAGTGCGATTATTCTAATTGTGGCTAGGTGAGGGAAATAGCAATAGATACAACAATAATTATTGCAAGACTCCAAGCAATAACTTGGTAGAGCACACGTTTGCGCTGCAAGTGCTGGGCTTGGTAAGGATGACCTGTTTTTAGCAGCAACCTTGCCCGCCGATTAAGATGATCTTCTAACATCCAAGCCAATAAACTACCTACAATGCCTATTGCGCAAACTTCCCGAAGTAAGTATGTGTTTGCGTCAACAAGTGGAAAGATATAGGAAACAAGAAGGAAAATTATGCTAGCCAGAAAAGCAGCCTTATAGTATGCATCAAGTCGCAGATTAGAAAATAAATTTTCGATCTTCATTTGCAACCCTTATGCAGACGCCGAACATCTTCTACAGACCAATTATTTAACTGCATAACACCCCATAGTTCAGGGACTAGTTGAGGCTTGAGAGCTCCATTAGCGACCTCTGCAACTTCAGTGCAAAGACCAAGAGGAACTTCTTTGTGAAAGAGACTACAATTAATCCATATCTCAGTAGGAGTATTTCTCATCAGTTTCTCAGTTTTTCAGTTTTTTCTCAGAAGCCAAGTACTCACGTATAAGCAACTCAACCCTAGCTGACTTGTTAACTGCCTTCTTAGCAGCGTACTCATCAAACTCCTTAACAAGGTCAATGTCTATAGTGTATGAAACAGTGACCTTACTCTTCTTAACAGCCATACACTGGTCAAACCAACAATATATTTATATATACTAATATTATTTATATTAAGAGATGAGTGAGTTCAAACAACTAGGTTCAGAGGTAGTAACAGAAAACTGACAGACTACCGTCCGAGAACAGTGAACCAACAACCGTTATTCACGCCCGTCCCATTTCTATTTATTTTCCACTAATGATATAAACAAACCTACCACTTTGGTAGCATGAGTTTTCGTCAATCAGTAGGTGCTGCTGCTCTTGCATTTGCGACCGCGTGCGGATTCACGGACCGACAAAGCGACTCGAAATCAGTTCCTGTTCCAACGGATAGCGTTAGCATGGTGGAAGCAAATGCCTTGCAAGCATTCACTGCTGCTAAACAAGAAATGTCAATACCTGATAATGAGCTCGCAATGCTAACGTCTACAGCATATATTGATGCTCAGCGCCACCTCACACGTGCCGCTAAAATTGCTGAGCGACGGCCAAAAAGCGAACAAACACATGATATACTCGAAGCGCAAGCAATTGTCACCATAATTCGTCGCTTCCGAATAGGATATCTGGCTGTACAAAAGCAAAGAGATGATCCTGAAGCAGTACCTAAGCTTCTCAAGCTACTCGATGAATTCGAAAAGGATATTTTGCAGTTTCCTACGGAGGCAAGGCAAATCTGGCGAGCGCACGCCTCACTCTATCACCTCACATCGAACTCATACAGCATTCTTCTCACAAATGCGGCGCCCGAAAAACTTCGCCAGCAGCTCCGCGACGAGCTACTCCGAAAAGCAAGTACACTCACGCAGAAACTTCAGTAGTGCTACTGACCATCCCCAGCACGAGCGCATAGTGCATGAAGTAACTAGTGGATTTATTGTTTAGATGCTTTCACGATTGCATCAATTGTTCCCACTACTTCAGGTGCTCCGAGTAAGTCAACAAGTTTATTTCGCTCTTTACTGAAATCAATTGCACAAATATCTTTGACAAAAGCAGTACCTGCAGCCACTGCCTCCGCTGAGGACGCATATACTGGACTAAAAGAAACAATAGGTCGAAATCGTAACGCTTCTCCATGCATAACTATGTAGCCATACTGTTGATTGTCTTTCGACTGATAGCTTCCGACATGCGTTTCATCTCCCTGAATTTGCAGTACATACGAAAGCGACAAGCCAATAATTACCAGGTAAACTATTCTATGTACACAAGTTCGCCTAGTTTGCAGTATTCAAACATTAGACACAGTAGGTTAACTCACTAACACACTATACGCCAGAACATAAATAGCCAAACCTAAGGCAGCAACAATTCAAGTCGCGCTTTTACTAATTGCACGGTTTCATACGGCGCTTGCTCGATAAATTTTACATTTCGTTCTTTCCAATCTACACTTTTAATTTTATCAACGAGAATAGCGCCGCGAGTTTTGCTATTAATAGGCACTTCGAACGGATACCCTTTTGTTTTCTAGGTTATAGGACAAACTAGCATAAGGCCCGATTTTTTGTTATACACTTCCGGAGACAGCACAATCGCAGGTCTGCGGCCAATTTGTTCGTGACCAATACCGAGTGTGAATTCCAACCACACTATAGCACCTCGACGAAGACAAGGATTTTCTGTGCTAGCGCTACTACCATATTTCTTTGCCACGCGCGTCGCCCCAATCTACGGCAAGTACTGGCTGCATAGTTGCAAGAAGATCCGCAAGTTGGTCTTCTTTAGTTAGCTTCGTTACAGTGAAGCCCCGCTCTTGCGAAACCAATAGTAGCTCACTTGTATCAGTAATTTCAAGCTCTTCAACAACGTGCTTGGGTAAACGTATAGCATAGCTGTTTCCCCACTTAGCCACTTTAGTTTTCATGTATATACAAAGTAGATACTAGTATATGTAGCTTTGTATGACATAATCGAAAATAATTCCGCCAAAACGCTAGAAAGCTAGCTGTAGTGGAAATAATCCGGAACCGACTTATAATGCTACAAATTTACGAATATTCTTGCGAAATTAGCCTAGTTCACAAGTGAACTGTCAAACTAGAAATTGCAAGTCTAAGAACAAATAATAGTTTACAGATTCTGCGCCCGTCCTGCCTTTTCTGTATCTGATATTCGGTCGCAGTCTAGTGGCTAATTTTTAGATAATTCTCGAGCACCAATTGGTTATTCTATACGCAGGAATAACTAACTATAACAGAAGGATATACTGAAGTGGGGGCGACAGATACTCGTGCGAAAGGGTACGAGTCACTTATTGTCAACGTGTGCGTACAGAATTCGGAAGGATACGGGTCGCATAGCTTTGTCTGAGTAGCCACGTATCCGTCAAACGCCTCTATAGCACCACGAAATCTGTCCGGCCGACCTATACTATAGGTTATTGTGCATAAGCCGTTCGGCAGAGGTATTACGACTGTTGCGTTATCAGAAACTGGAAGAAGCGACTCGAAATAGTGCATGCCGCGTTTCGGTAGAGTCTGAACGCAACTATTTTGACCTGTAACAGTTACATTTACAGGACTCGGCACCACAACAATTGAAGTGTTAGGTGTAACAGTTACTGGCGGCGGCAATACAACCACAGTCATATTTTTCGCAGCAATTAATTGAAGCGTTTTAACAATCGATTGCAAAACCGTAGTCAAATCGGAGTTCTCTTTCTTATCGATGCTTGTTCGCTGAGCTTCCGGTGCGGCAAACACACCAGATAGACTCACGAGCACCAAGAAGATAAAAATAACTTTTGCGAACATAGACATCAAAGTCTACAGTAATCGAAATATATATGTCTGCTCTTTATTCGCAGATGTATACGTATAGTATAGAACAAGCGTTTAGTCGACGACCATATAAACGCAGCACCGATTACCGTAACATGATACCTGTAAAAAGCTACGCCGCGCATGACACCAAAGGAACACTGTCACCGTTTTTGTTTGAGCGACGAGCACTTCGCGATACAGACGTTCTTATTGATATTAAGTATTGCGGCGTATGCCACACAGACATTCACCAAGCCCGCAATGAGTGGGGGCGCACTGTTTACCCGGTTGTTCCAGGTCACGAAATTGTAGGAACTGTGCAGCAAGTAGGCAAAGCCGTCACTAAATACAAAGTTGGTGATCGCGTGGGCGTCGGCTGTTTCGTAGACTCTTGTGGTAGTTGCCAATCTTGTAAAGAGCATCAGGAACAGTACTGTGACAAAGGCCCTACTAGCACGTACAACGCCAAAGATAAGCAAGGCGAAATAACCCGTGGCGGATATTCGAGCGCAATTGTTGTACAAGAATCATTCGTCCTCAAAATTCCTGATGGCATGGACCTTGCATCTGCAGCACCACTACTTTGCGCAGGTATCACCACTTACTCACCTCTAATGCATTGGAAGATTGGCCAGGGAATGAAAGTGGGTATTGTCGGTCTTGGCGGTCTCGGGCATATGGCGCTTAAGTTTGCGCACAGCATGGGAGCCCAAGTAGTTCAGTTTACTACATCTCAAAGTAAAATTGTGGACGCGAAGCGACTCGGCGCACATGAAGTTATTCTCTCGTCAAACCCGCAAGCTATGCAAACACATGCAGGTACTTTTGACTTTATACTAGACACAGTTTCCGCTGAGCACGATATTAATGCACTCATAGGTATGCTCAAGCGAGATGGGCAGTTTGTGATGCTAGGCGCGCCAGCGCAAGCGCCAACTGTAATCCCATTCCTCCTAATTATGCGCCGGCGAAACGTTGCAGGCTCACTTGTTGGAGGCATTCGTGAAACACAGGAAATGCTCGATTACTGTGCAAAGCACGGCATAACTTCTGACATAGAAGTCATTCCAATGAGTCAAATTAATGAGGCGTACGAGCGTACGCTCAAAGGCGACGTGAAGTACCGGTTTGTCATCGATATGGCAACTCTACACTGAAGCAGTGCGGATAAATCTAGGCTCCACTTTAAGTTGCCTCCTGATAAATAATGGCATTAGTTGAGTGTACTTTACGTACCAATAAAAAAGAACACCTTTAAGTTCAGCTCGCAAAGTATAACAGCATGCACCCAGGACCAAGCAATCCACAGACGGAAATTACGACAACCGTTGAACGACATGTAGCTGCCGGTAAAGAACAAGCCTTTGCTAGATGGGCAGAGAGGCACGTAAAAACTATACGAACCTACCCAGGTTTCCGAGGAATTTCATTTATTGACCACGGCGACGACTCTGCGGTTCGCACCATACTTTACCGCTTCGCCACGCTCGCCGACGTAAAACGCTGGGATAAGTCAAAGGAACGAAAGGCGCTGCTAAAGGAAGTCAATACGTTTACCACGCGCAAATTTTCACGAAAGAGCGGTATGGAGACATGGTTCACGCTCAAGGGAGAGAGTGCACGCGCACCCGAAAAATGGAAAATGGCGCTCGCAACGTTTAGCGGAGTGTACCTTGTGACTGCTCTACAGAGAGAGTTAATTTGGCCGTTTGTCAGCGAAATAAATGTCTGGATACTTGCAGGGTTTAGCGCAGCAATCACAGTGTGCACTCTCACATGGATATACATGCCGCTTTTCGTTCGCGTGTTTCATCAGTGGCTTTATCCCAGGCAGCAGTAATACATATTCACAAAAAACCACACCACATTAAAATATGTCCAACCGAGTAAGGCAATACTTTTGTAAACAATAGAATACTTCTAATTAAATGCTGAAGCCACCGCGAACAGTTCTTCTATTCGGCACGTTTGATGGCGTTCATGCAGGACACCGCGATTTACTAAGGCAAGCGAATCTATTAGGAAATACGCTAGTGATTATTTTAGCTCGAGATCAAACTGTGATGCAAGTTAAAGGTAAGTTACCGAAGTACAATGAAGTAGAAAGAAAATCTCGATTAGAAAAAGAGTACGAAGTAACAAAAGTTATTCTAGGCTCATTGAACGATAAATACGAAGCTATCCGAGAGATTCAACCCGAAATAATCGCTCTAGGCTATGACCAGAAAGCGTTTACTGAAAAGTTAGAAGCCTACGTTGCAACACACTTGCCTAGCACTCGCATCGTGCGTTTACAACCTTTTGAGCCGCATTTGCACAAGAGTTCGCTACTAAATAAGTAAAAAATTGCTTGAAAATCATACATGAACAGAATGCTTTATTTTCGCTATACGCTCCTCAACACCCTTTGCTTCGTTTGTAAGCCATTCCTTATACACATTTAAGCGCTCGACTTTCTCATCCGCTGTAAGGAAGCGGCGACCTTCTTGGCTGCTACATTCGCAGTTGTTTGAACAACTCATATTCTAATCTCCTAGTACTTCACAAGTACTTAATATCGGTTACCCGATACCACTATTTATACTTATCGGATAACCGATACTGGTCGGGAGAGGTAGAACATACTGTATCGCTAATCCTGCGTTGCTCCGCAGCAATAAACGCGTCTAGCTCAGACTTCGCAGCGGAATCTACGACAAATAAATTGCCAAATAAAGTAATGTAGTCTTTCCTTACTCTACTCGAGGCGACGAGGGAAGCAGCGCTCGTCGATAACAAATGCTTGGAACCAGCGTGAGACAATACTATTGTACTGACAGGAAGCAAATCACTAATAGAAGCTTGTAGAGGCCGTCTGAACGGTTCGCGAATATGGACTCCTTGTCTGAAGTAAGCCAAGTCGGCGCACACACCGTATTTAGAGTTAATACTCGGCTGAGCCTCTTTTTCGAGCCGAACTAATAGCGGTCCTGAACACGTTAACAAGTCAGCCGCAGGCAAGGGCTTCGATGAATCAAGAAGTGCCTTCAATTGCATTTGCCTGGAAGCTAATTGAATAATATAAAACCAGCACGAAACATATCGGATACCCATAAAAGTATATATAGTCCCTATCAACACAATCCATTATGACTGTTAAGGACTGCTCCTGCGATATGAAGGGCTTCCTCTCATTTCTCATCCTTTGGCTACTAAGATCAAGGCCTATGAACGGTGCAACTGTAGCGGACGAACTTGAAAAGCGCAAAGGGCAACGCCCGAGCCCAGGCACACTCTACCCTGCTCTTAAAGCGCTACAAGAGAAAGGCCTCATCATCGCAGACGATGGCAAAGAGTACAGCCTCACTCCGCTCGGGCACGAAGAATTAGAAAAATCATTGCAAATTTTCACACACATCTTCGCAGACTTCAAAGAAATGCAAGGCTGCTGTAAAGGTAAAGCATAATTTATCCAGCTGAAGCCGAACACCATACGCCGAAGAATTTTCGACATTTTATAGCATAGACTTATAACTATGTACTTGTATGTCTATTACATGGTTTCGATGACTATCAAAATCGATGATAAAGTCGCTCGTGTTTTTCGCGCCCACGTCAAAAAAAAATATGGTACGAAGAAAGGCGCACTTGGAAAAGCTGTAACGGATGCGCTAGAAAATCAATCTAAACGCGGCACGTACAGTAAAGAATTTCTATCTTTACTTGAAAACGGTCACTCATTCGGCGGCTCCGTAAAGTTTACTAGAGACGAACTATATGATCGCAATTGACACAAACGTATTAGTATATGCGTTCAACGCTGATGAAGGTGCGAAATATGCAAAATCGCGAGCCATTCTTAAGACAGCGTTTGATGGTAAACTAGATTTATACATACCCCTACAAGTACTTGGTGAATTTATTGCAGCTAGCACCAGAAAAGGAAGAACACCATTATCACGAGAACAGGCGATAGAAATTGTTAGAAACATTTGTAATTGTCCGAATATAACAATACTTCGTTACACAGAAGAAACTCTAATACGAACACAAGGACTGAAGGCTCCGTTTTGGGATGCACTCATTACACAAACACTTTTAGAAAACGGTGTTCGTACACTTTACACTGAAAATACGAAGGACTTCGTACACTCCGGAATTAAAGCAATTAATATTTTCGCATAACAAGTTCTATTACAATTACAATATTAGTTCGCTCAGATACTTCCACCCATTATTGTGCCTGCAATAATATTAAACAACATCATTACTACCAGCGCAATACCACAATATAGGAATGTTGCTTTCATTAGTCCTAACGCTTGCTCGTGCTGACAATTCAAATTGTCTTCACCGTTTTCTATTCCATTTACTAAGTATGCTAGTATCCAAGTAATTTGCACTACGTATAACCCAACAATAATCTGGAAATGAAAAGTTGGAATACCGAGTCCGAGTAAATCAGTCAAACCGCCACCTGCGCCAGCTCCCGCAGCGCCACTCGACGCAGAATCTCCTATCTCAGCAAACTTATCTTGCAACTGTCCTAAAATTGTTGTAATCATCGACGTAATACCGATAACAATTCCTGCGATAGCCGGAGTTAAAAATGAAATTTGACTTTTCATACCGCTGATAATGTCAGCCATTAAGTCCTTCAAACGCTCGTCCACGCGGTGAATCTCCTTAACATAATTCGACATGTTAATTAGCGCAAGCGACGCTTCGGTCGGTCCCTTGTGTGACGACTCAATCAAAACCTTCATCGAGCTTTCAATTAGCGCACTTGGATAAAGTCTAATTGCACCGCGCTCCGAATCAAAAATAGCGCGCTCCGGACTCATACCCATTTTTTGCACATTAACCGCACAAATTTCAAAGAACGCTCCACTCTTCGTGCCCGCCATTACTTCCGCGACTTTACTAAACGCAAGCTCGACCGGAATGCCGTCGCCAAGTCTGTTACCAAGTTGAAAGAGCGCGCCTGCAAATTCTTGCTCTAGCTGTTTTGTTTCGTCTCTAATCTTAATTAACTGACGCGTACGAATTGAGTAATAGCGCGCAAAACCGAAACCGAACGCAAACGTCACAAAAATACTTAGTATTCCGGCGCCGAGCCCGAAAGGCCCAATCATTGAAGTGCCGTCTTTTGCAAGCCTATAACCAAGAAACTGGTAAGTGCCTTGTGGCTTACCATCATTTGCTCCGAATAATACATTAAATTTACTGTCTATTGCGACGTCAAAACTTGGCGCGAAGAAATGTACGATTAGCGGAAGCGCGCCAAGAAGAAGCAGCCCACCACCTAGAAGCCACGCTTCGGTTGATGCTTTCCAAACAGTCTCTTTACCGTTTGAAGTGATGATGTGGTCTTGATACTTTTTAAGTCCGGGGTTAATTTCCGTTATGTCAGCAGCTCCATAGCCAGTTGGTCTGTCTGCAAGAATCGAGCGACCCAAATAAAACACTCCTGCAGGCAACAATACATTGTACAGCACAAATAGGTGATACCATGCAACACCGTCAATAAAGGATACTGCTAGTGGTAAAATAACCAGCCCTAGAATTGGAAGAATTACTCCTAGCATGTGTAGCATGGTCATCGGACTCTTAAGGTTCTGTGCGTAGTGCAACATTTTCTCATAGGTCTCTTCGAGCATAATGTCCATTGCCTTCTCAAGACTGTGTAGACGCCTCTCTTGAGAAGTTTCGTACAGTGAACTCTGCACTAGATTCATGCTCTCAACAAATTCTAAGTTTGAATCTTTCCATTCGTTCAGATAGCGATCGAGCGCCTCCGCAATCGAGCTAGCCTTCTCGGTTTGCACTTCCCATATTAATCGTTTCAAATCAAGCGATAGTGGCGGACCGATGTGCTCAGCGGCGAAATCAACCGCTCTCTCTAAGTTACTACTTTGACGCATGTACGTCGTAATATAGAACATACAGAGCACCATTTGATTACTTGCACGTAAGCGCCAACTCTCCGCCATTCCAAATGGAATATTTTTGATTGGGGAATAAAGTGACACAGCCACTATTGAGAATGTAAGGAGAAAGAAGAAACTAGGCTCACCTCCTAGCAGTAATGGTAAAAGTAAAGATACAATCAAACCAAAAAGGATTGTAGAAACTGTTGCTAGAATTGCTAGGCTGTACGCGCCTGTTGGCGTTACATTTAGATGACAGTGAGTGATTGCAGCTCGATACCTGTCACATTCAGCGGCATCAGGCTTAACACTTAAAAATGATGCAAATGAGCAAAGCGCCTCGTAGCGAGTATAATTTCGCGGCAGGTACTGACGCTTAAACGTAGTATATTCTGAAGAGATTGGTCCTGCCTGCGGATCTGTTTGCGAGATTAATTCTTTCTGAATCGCTTGACGAAGCTTTTCTTTTTCCGCATCAATTACTTCAGATTGTGACACGTCGTTTCACCTGCCGCTCCAGCCAGTCGTTCCACAGGAAAAATATTCGGTCCGTGTCCATCGTACCTGTGTCTTCAATTACCTTCATTACAAACTTGTGAAATTGATCGTTTGAGGCAATTACAAACGGCGCTTCAAGCATGTCGTCCGAATGCTCACGCGCAGAAACTTTCATTAGCGTTTCTTTTATTTTTGCACGTAGAAGTATGTTTGCCCACACTGCCGGCCAGTTGCCTGCCCATTCCGCAACGTTCCCCGCGATTGCCTTAACAATATCACTGTCGCCGTTAATTAGTTCGTCCGTCGGCTCTAACTGATCCGTGTGAGGATTGTATTTCATTAGCGGCACGAATCCGCCTTCCGCGACGGGATCATTCTCCCATCCTTTACGCACTTCACAAATTTCTGTAACGCGGCGCTCACGGTGTAACCCGTCTGCCGAGCGAACAGGATTCGCAATAACAAGAATGTCCGTTGCTTTGAAACTTGTTTTAGGAACAAGTAAATCGTTAACTACACGGTCATACACGCCATACGGACTGTCGCCGTGAATAGTGCCAGCCACTACGTTTGCGAGCGCGCCGACTCGCATTGCTTCGTATAACGCGCGCGCCTCTGTTGAGCGCACTTCACCAACAATAAGCGCGCTGTCTCCAAGGCGCAGTGTTGTTCTGATTCCTTCATCGGCAGAAACTTCACTTGTACCTTTAGACAGTGCGCTGCCTACTTTCATTTGTTGAATGTTGTAGCCAAGGTCTCGGAGCGCAGGCCCTGGCAACTCTAGTGTATCTTCAATAGTAATTATGCGGTACTTACGCATAATTTCTACCATGACTGCGCCGAGGAGACTTGATTTTCCTGCGCTGCGTGTACCGGCAACGAGAATCGTACGGTTACCGT
Source organism: Candidatus Woesearchaeota archaeon (assembly GCA_043771635.1). Classification (GTDB taxonomy): domain Archaea; phylum Nanobdellota; class Nanobdellia; order Woesearchaeales; family SKIA01; genus JAYVHA01. Next base: position 10,472 of record JAYVHA010000009.1, on the reverse strand, counting down.
CAATTAAAAATGATAATAGGCCGGCGCCAAGCGCGTTAATCATTTTTCGTTTTGCAAGAAGCGCAAGCGTCCAAGGTTTGTCGCGATGTCTACGAAACGCGAACGCAAGTCCGAATGGATTAAGCGGAGGACTTATTGCTGCGACGCGAGCGCTCGCGACATCTGGAATAAGAATATCAGTATCGAGAATAGGGTTTGCTTCGTCGAGTGGTCTGCCAGAAATTAATCTTAGTTTCGAAGCCCAGCTGTCCGCTTCCGTGCGCGTTGGAATGATGTTGGTCATACAGTCCTCGAATTCGCCGTGAACTAGAAACGCTGGACTCTTGCCTGGCGGACTATTTATTGTTATATCTTGCACTTTGTCGTCCGCAAGTAGAATTTCAATAAGCCCGAAGCCAACAGTGTATCTAATTAGGATTTGTACTAGCGTGTCAAGTTCGGTTTCTGTTAGTTTAACGCCGCGCTTCTGCGCGAGCTCCTCAATCAAGTCACTTCCCACGGAGCCGAAGACTTCGCGCATGCGCTTCGGGTCAACAAATTCTTCACGGCTTGGTTTGTGTTCGGCAAGAATGCGTCGCGCTGAGTCAAGCAGTTCATAATGCGCTTCCGACAATCTAAACTCAGGCGGTAGAATATGATATAAGTATTGTACTGTTCCTGGTAACTTGAAAATTGATACTTCAGTAGGACCAATCGAGTAAGTGGTGACTTGCTCGCCGTCTTTTGGATAAGCTGCTAGCAGCTTAGTGAACATAAAGTCAGGCTTTGATTGAGGCGTTAGTAGTACTCGATATAACGCGCGATCACCGGGGCGCATACCCTCGAGTTCCGTACCTACACGCTCATAAATAACAAGCGCTTCGAATGCGGTTGTTATGTAGCCGAGTGCGGTCCAGTATCGCTCCACACCCTCGCGCAGCGGCTCCGAACTCTTCTCGAGTTCTATTTGCGCGCGACGCTGCGCGCGCTTGAGAACGACGTAAGTGCCTAGCGGATCACTTAGAAGTCCTGAATGCACTGCTTGACTTATTAGGTTCCAGCGCGCACTATTAACTGCCTCGGTCGTTCCTGCTGCAGACACAGAACCATAGTTCCAAATTTCTTTTTCACGCAGCAGCTTTCTATACAAACCAGCAACCTCCTGGAGCATACGAGTTTGTTCAAAATCATATTCGGCGTCTTGCTTTTGACTAATAACAATGCGAGTCACGCCCTTGTTCTCAGTAAGCATTGTTAGAATACGCGCCATAAACGCAGGGCTATCTTCGAGACTTGCGTGCTCGGTCTCTTCAGGCTGTACGTAGAGAATGGTATCGTCGCCTTCGCGGATGACTTGCGCCGTCATGGTCGCCCCTTTTTCGTGTGCTTATGCTACTTTGTACTACGAAAAGGCGCGCGCAAAGCGGCGCCAATTGTTAGTGTTGCGTATTGCCGACGCCACAGCTATTTTCACCTGAATTATCAGGGCTACAGCTACGGGGTTGCCGACGGTGAACCACAGAGAACCCTTTTTATAAAGGTTCTTTACTGTATATTGATAATGGAATCGCCTGAATCTACACCGTTCCCGAAGCAGTCCCTGCCACCGCCGCCTCCAGCGCATATGCAGGCGCCCGCAGCTCAGAGTAAGGACGCAGTAGAACACATAACTAAGGCAGATGCAGACATTTTACGACAGCTTAGAGTGCTTGAAGACAGATACGTCAACTTGCGACGAAAAGCGCAGCTTACCGACGAGAATTTACTAAGCCAAGAGCAGCACGTACAAAAAGAAATCCGCTCCTTAACGGACGAACTTACAGAAATACGCCGCCAACTCGCCTCAGTAAAACAAGGCCTACTCTCAGTTGAAGGGGAACTCGGACACTGCGCAACCATATACGACATAAAAACCATTGAAAAGTACCTGCAATACTGGGAACCACTAGGTTTTGTGACTCAAACGGAACTTTCGCGCCGACGTAACGAAATCTCGCGAGCCGCGAGTTCTCGCGACGAGAAATTCTTGAAGCAAGAAGAAACAGATCCACGACTTTCCCGTAACCTTTTAAAAGAACCGGCGGGGAGAGATGGTAGTGGAGCTAGATAATTAATGGTAGACACCCCAGTCGACAAAGTGCAGGTGATGCGGCAGCAAGGCTATGATAACAGCCAGATCGTACAAATTCTGCAACGCGACGGCTACACAAGTGCGCAAGTCTTTGACGCACTAAACCAAGTTGAACTACGCTCCGGCGCCGCAGTAATGGGAAACCCTACTATTCCAGTCCAACAACAACACGCGTTCGCGTCTGACCAGCAAGCGTCAATCGAAGAATACGTCGAAACGATAATCGACGAGAAATGGCAAGAACTTGAGCGCGACATTCAAAAAATTGTTGACTGGAAAACACGCTCTGAGCAGCGCATTACAGAACTCAATGGCCAAGTGCTAGAACTAAAAGATAAGTTCGATAAATTACAATCCTCAGTTCTTGGCAAAGTCGGCGAGTATGACCGAACAATGCAAGACGTCGGTGCTGATTTGAAAGCCATGGAGCGCGTCTTTGCAAAAGTCTTGCCGAGTTTTACTGACAATGTCAAGCAGCTAAATGAAATTACTGAGAAGCTGCGCGACGTTCCTGAACGTAAGAAATGAATCGGGCAATTACCGTAAATCTAATTGTTGTAGGAATTATTACGCTTATAATAATTCGAATGCTGTACAATTATTACAATTAATTTAGTAATTTTGACGCGCCGATACCATTTTATCCTGGCACGCTAAACATAGCACATGCCACACATGCGCGCAAGAAAAAAACATCAAGTCACTGAGGACGATGACTTTGACGACGAAGCAGGTCTTGACGCGCTAGAAGACACTATTCCTCAGCTGCGCTCCACAGTCGAGCGCGCAAAACCATTCATTACACCTGTAATTAACGAAGTATTGCCGCCCGGCATTATTGACATTCATCAAGAGGTTGGATGCCTGCTACCGCGCGAGCAGTCCTATCCTCGCATCCACCATCATTTCTTAGAAAGCGATCTTGGTTACCGGCGATTAACAAATGATACAGGAAAGTTTCGAATTCGCACCCGCACGTATCCTTGGTTTGGCGCGTTCACTGGAAAAATTACTATTCGTGAAAATATCGAACCAGTGCCTGGTGCACACGCCTCCTACCGCCGCATCGACATTGATGGCTATCTGCGCTACCGCCCAAGCGCGCTTTTGATTGGATTCGTAGCATTAGCATTGCTGTTGCTAATCTTATGGACGCAGCCAGGCTTAGTACCATCTATAGTCTTACTCACACTCGGCATTACAATTACAACTATACTTACGTATAGGCTCGGGCGTGATGAAAATGAAGAAGTAGAAGACCGCCTTGCGGAAAGCTTTATGCGGCTGCGCTCAACTATTCACAACCGACGCTAACTATGCTTGGTTTAGAAGTATTACAGTAAGCGTACCTAGAAGGAATAAGAAAATCATTCCAAGCACTTTAGGGTTGATAAGCGTGAAAATTAGGTTTGTGCTAAAGTCGTTGGTTGCAACGCCTGAACTACCAGGTACACCTGCGCCACTAACAGGAGTAAGACTGCCAGCAGGCACTATGTTACCCTGCGCGTCCATTACCGGCTCACTAGGGTCTATTGGTGGGTTCGCATTACTTGATGCGTCAGGCACTGACAGTTTTGTTAGGCTCGGTCCAAAAGCTGAACCAACCGCAAACAATACTACAATAACTACCAACGTGATAAGCCAGCCTTTACCGGTGCCAGTCATTATGCTAGTTATGCCTTTCTGATCGACGCCGAACATCATTGCGTAGAAAATGAAGAAAAAGCCAAGCATCACAATTAGTACGAGCCACGGCGTCGCAGTCATAACTACACCAATTGCCTTTGGCGTCATGACCATAATAAGCGCTATTAGAAACGCAAGTAGGCCGTATGTTTTCTTGTCTCCAAATGGATTTACTTTATTGATAACCCCGAAGCCGCCAACGAAGAACAGCATAAACACTATTATGATGCTCACTGAATTTAGAAGGCTAATGTCGAAGGTTGCCATGGTTAATTAGCCCCGAAGGGTAAAAAGATTTGAGGACATACTAAAATAAATTTATTTTGTCATTGGTTTGATGAAGTTCTTCCAATCTACAAAGCCTTCCTTCTCTTTGGTTTCATCCTTTGTAATGAACCATACAATTACACCGAAGACCAGGATTACAATTAACAAACTTTGAGTGTTCGGATCTGCAAGGAACCAAAGCCATGAAGGGAATTGGCCGTTACCGAGATAGCCTGCATTGGTTAGGAAAATATATCCTACCGTGATAAGACTAAAGCCCATAATTGCAACGTTCGTTTGACCTGCAAGATTGAATTCAGCTCCAAAGAGTCCGAGCAGTAACATTACCATCAAGATTGCAACGAGTACTACAGACACGCTAGGTAAACTGTTGTTAATCATCTTGACTGGATCAATTTGGCCAGTCATTAGATATGGGTTCGATGGATTTGTGTCACCCCAAACTACGTGCGGCACAACTACAGCCATTCCCATTACTAATGCCACAATTAAATTGAAGCGCTTAACTTCTGGTTTTTCTTTAGTGTCACCGAGTATCTTCGATTTTTGCAAAATAGCGTATGCAATGACGAAAATCAATAAGAATGGCAATAGCACATCAGCAATCCCCATTTGTTGCAAATACGCAACCATATCATAGAATGTAGTCATAGTGTGTCCTCGTTATTTTCCTGGAGCTGTTCCGACAGCCGGCGTGTAAATCCAATACATGAATCCTAGCACGATGATAAGTAGCGAAAACGCTCCCACTACCGGCCCGTTCAAGTTCGTTTTAGTGTAATCAAAAAGGAATTGCAGCCATCCCAAGTTCCATAGAAGGATCATTGCAATACCAATGAAACTAATAACCATGAATATTGTTTGCCAAGCGCCGCTGAGGTGCTGTTCGTCTTTCTTGAATGCGCCAATAAGCATAATGAATAGTACAGACATTACTAGAATGACCATTGACTTCGCTATGGTTTGATTTATTACATAAACAAGTTGACTTGACGCAACAACAAGAAACGCACTACAGAACGCGACCATCGCACTCAGATTTTTGCGGTTCGCGTCTGTTCCTAGCACCTTTGTTTTCTCAAGCATGGCGAAAACAAGGGTAAAGATGAGAAGAAACGGCAGCACTACATCATATACTCCTAACTCATCGAAGAATAGAAGCGCACTGCGGAACGTCGACATCGTACTCTCCCCTCCGACTGAGGCTTTTTAAATATTGTCATGCCGCGGCTTAAGAACGAACTTTATTATTTACCATATAGAATATTATAAAATATCGAATTTATTTAACCTCTCCTTCCCCCAAAGGTTTAAAAACGACCTGAGGTTCGCTCACTACATGATTATCCCTGTGCGCTGCTTCAGCTGCGGCAAACCTATCGGCCAACTCTGGAACGACTACCACGACAAGGCAAAGAAAGGCATGGGAAACAAAGCACTTGACGACCTAGGCGTTAAGCGATACTGCTGCCGCGCTCAACTTCTTGGCCACGTAGATCTAATTGATACCGCGGCGCGCTTCAAGAAGTTCTGAGAATTTAATTCGAATTTATAGTAAGTCACAGCCAATACTTCGCCCCAATTATAATAATTTAAATTTAATAATACATAAATATAGTAATACCTATATTTCCATAGCATGTTTACAGGCAATTCACCATGGTTAGTAGCAAGTCCGTTCTTCAAGCAGCCAACTAAGGAATATTCAATTGCCGAACTAGAGCGAGAAACGAAATTAACGTATCCTGCGCTGAAAAATCACCTCGATTATCTCGCGGAACAAAAAATAATAGTTTGGCATAGTGAAGCGAAGCCGAAAAAAATATTCAAACTATACAAAGCAAACAAAGAGTACAGTGAATTCAGATACTGGAAGCGAATATATAATACGCTCTCGCTGAAGGAAGTAATAAGCCATCTTAATGATTCACTTTCGCCAAGCATTATCGTCCTGTTCGGCAGCTATAGTCGGGGCGAAGATCAAGAAGGAAGTGACATCGACATATATGTACAGGCAAATGAAGCCCCGCTGAACCTAAGACAATACAGCCGCACCCTGGGTAAAGAACTGCAAATCACTACGTCAACAAATCTCGAAGATCTTCCGGATTCTTTGCAGCAGAACATAAGAAGCGGAATAGTATTGTCAGGTAGGTTTGCTGCAATGACGAGAATATCAAGATCTCCTGATCCAGGCTGGGCCAATCGCCTACGAGCGCAAGCGCGGCTTGAAGCGCAAGACTTGGAAGACCTTAAACTAACTTCACTGCTGAGAATGAGAGCGATGTACGACACACTCCACATGTATGCAGAAGCCTACGCGGTTTCCGCAGGAGTTCGCTTCATTGGCGACGGCGCACACTACGAACTAATTGAATATCTTCGTGAAGAAAACATGATTACGGAAGCAGAGCGAGACTTCTTACAAAGGCTCCGTGAAAAACGCAATGAACTATTATACGAAGGTAAGCAGCCCACTCTAACGTTTGTAAAAGAAATAGTCGAAAAATTTTCTAAGCTCGCAGAGAAAATTGCTGAAGCGCAACCGAGAAAACAATAATTTATAGCGCTCATTCAATTTAAAAAAAGCGTACAACCCCTAAGTTCCATGGAGCTTTCTAGTACCAAGGCGCGCGAACAAAAATGGCAGAATGCCTGGAAAACCGCAAAAGCGTTCGAGCCACAAGTACAAGCAGGAAAGCCTAAGTTTTTCTGCACCGTACCATACCCGTACGTTAACGGCCGTCCACACGTCGGACACCTATTCACCAGTATGCGCACAGAGGCCATGGCGCGCTACCAGCGTATGCTCGGCAAAGCAGTCCTGTTTCCACAAGGCTGGCACTGCACTGGGCAACCGATTGTTGCAGCAGCACAGCTAGTTGCACGCGGCGACGCAAAGCAGATTGAAATTCTACGTGAAAACGGCGTCGCCGACGAAGATATTGTAAAGTTTGAAAACCCGGTGCATTGGATAGAATATTTTCCAGCGTGCTATCGCCTCGACTGGGAAAACTTAGGCATGTCAATTGACTGGCGGCGCGAGTTTATTACAACAAATTTGAATCCTCGCTACGACGCGTTCATCCGCTGGCAAATGACGCGTCTACATGAAAAAGAATTAATCAAGCGCGGCAAACACGCAGTAGTATGGGACCCAGTTGGCCTAATGGCAGTCGGCGACCACGACCGCCGCGAAGGTGAGGGTGAAACGCCACAAGAATATACACTTATTACATTCCCTATTGTTGAAAATAATAAAATCAAAGCCCACGATACAAACAGCGAAGACTCACTTGTAATTGCAACCCTTCGTCCAGAAACGCTTGACGGTGCCACAAACATTTGGGTGAATCCTGCATTAACTTACGTGCGCGTGCACGTAACCGCGCAAGGACTTGATGCAGTTTGGATTGTAAGCGAGCCGTGCGCAAAGAAGCTACCGGAGCAAGAGTATAAGGTAAAAGTACTAGGCACAATTGACGGCAAAGAACTAGTCGGTAAACATATAGCAACGCCTGACGGCCGCAATATTCCAGTCCTCCCTGCAACATTTCCGACTGCGGACAAGGGCTCGGGCATAGTTCTTAGTGTTCCAAGCGACGCGCCAGATGATTATGTTGCGCTCCGCGATTTACAAACCGAGCAAGCAGCAGCTAAAGCAAATATTCCATTCTCCCTAGTGCAGCACATTAAACCAATCCCTATTATTGATGCGGGCGAACTAGGCCACTTCGCAGCAGTGAGCGCAGTGGAGCAATTCAAAATTGTGAACCAACGCGAAAAAGATAAACTTGAGCAAGCAAAAAAACTTGCTTACAAAAAAGGGTTCTACGAAGGCGTTATGCTTATCGGTCCTTACGCCGGAGAAAAAGTTGAAACTGCAAAAGAAAAATTAAAGCGCGATCTTCTAACGACAGGTCAAGCATACAAGTTCTATGAACTAACCGGCAAAGTAGTGACGCGTACGCTAGTTGATTGCACGGTGCGCGTGGTCAGCGACCAGTGGTTTATTGACTACGGCGACCCTGCATGGAAAGAACTAGCGCACAAAGCCGTAAGCCAGATGCGCTTCTATCCTGAAAAGAGTCGCACACAGTTCGAGCACGTAATTGATTGGCTAAGGGAATGGGCGTGTACACGAAGTACTGGACTCGGCACGCACCTTCCATGGGAAGAGCGCTGGCTTGTAGAAAGTCTTTCGGACAGCACGTTCTACAACGCGTACTATACAATTGCACATATCCTTAACACCTACCCTGAGAAACAAATTAAACCGGAGCTCTTCGACTACGTATTCCTTGGCAACGGTAAACCCCATGACGCATCGTGGACTGAAATGCGCGCAAGTTTCCAATACTGGTACCCTGTTGACTTTAGAAACAGTGGGAAAGACTTACTACAAAACCACCTGGCATTCATGCTATTCACGCACGTGGCGCTTTTCCCCGAGGACTCCTATCCAGACAAACCTGAAGGCTACTGGCCAAAAGCATACGGAGTCAACGGGTTCGTCACCGTTGACGGCAAGAAAATGTCAAAGAGTCTTGGTAACGTAATTCCCGTGCGAAGCATGATCGACATTTACGGCGCAGACGCGAGTAGAATGACCATGCTAAACGGCGGCGAAGGAATGGACGACCCTAACTGGGATAGTGAACTTGCTAAAACTACTGTAATCCGTCTTGACCAATTAATGGAGTTGTGCCGCGAGCACGCGCATGATAATGCAAGACACCGGCACGACCATCTTCCAGTCGACGATTGGTTTGCAAGTGTTGTGCACCGCACCATACGCAGTGCTACCGAAGCAATGGACGGCGCGAATTTCCGCACTGCAATACAAATAGGCTGGTTCGAGCTAGGTAATGCAATTAAGCAGTACCGCAAACTCTCTGGCGAGAACCCGCACGCAGCGCTACTGCGATTCGCGCTTGAGGCGCAGCTCAAACTTATTCAACCATTCGCGCCGCATGCCGCAGCGGAAGGCTGGGAAATTCTCGGTAACAAAACTATGCTGTGCCACGAGCCTTGGCCGAACGCAGATCAAAATCTAATTAATCCAGCGCTTGAAGCCACGCAAGAATTAATCGAGCAACTTGCAAGCGATATACGAAGCGTTGCAACTCTACTAAAAAAAGAGCGCGTTCAGCACGTTACAATAATGGTTGCGCAAGAATGGCTATATCCTTTCACAACAAAACTTCGCGCGCAGCTGCGGGAGAGTCGTGACGTGCGAGTTCTATTGCCGCAGCTACTAAAAGGGCGCGAAGCGCACGCCGCGGAAATTACCAAAATGGTTCCTAACTTAGTGCGTGATATGGGCAAGCTACCGCGCGCCGACACAACGCAAGCCCAGGAACTAGCAGCAGTGCGCGGCGCCGCAGAATATTTGGGCAAACAGTTCGGCGCAACTATTGTAGTTGAGCGCGCTGAAGAGAGCGCAGAAGTCAAAGCAAAGCACGCGTTCCCGGGCAAGCCAGCCCTACTGATTCAATAAAAATTAATTTAACTTGAATAACTAAGCTGCAGCAAATAACACTGCTTAGTTTGAGCCGCATTCGCCGCGGATGTAATATTTGACTGTGCTGTCGACGCAAGCCTGACAGTCTGACGGTAACGTGGCAAGCGGGCGACCCTCGCTGTTAAAAGTACACACGGGAGCGTAAATTGCAGGGCAAGCAACCCAGCCTGCATTGCTGCGCGCGCGTAATTCTTGCGTGCAATCAATTCGAGCGCTTACACTGTCGCGCGCAACTCGTACCGCGCAGCCTGCGCCGTCCCAAACTGTGCCAAGCGGACAGCAGATGCCGTTACTTGCTGCTTGACCAGGGCAGCATGCTGCGCCGTTAAGCCAAGTTTTTGCTGGACTACCAGTATTACTACAAGCGCAGTCCGCAGGACAGGAGAGAGCATTTTCCCGAATATTACAAACTTCATTTCCGCAGCGACGTGGGCGTCTAAATGCCTCGCCTCCAAGCGTCGAGAAAACGATTTCAGGCCCGATAGCTTGTACTAAAACAATTAGAAAAATAATTGCAACAGCAACTAGCATAGTTGTCGCCTCTAGACTCATTTTTGAATTCGAGAGCACAACGCTAGATTTAGCTACGCCATGAAGCCTTTTACGCGCGGGCCGTGCTACCATGCTAATTGTACGAGACGTCCATTTTTAACAGCTTGCAAATCTTAAAAATGCTCACAGCACCAAATTAATGACATTGTTATGTGCAAAAACTATGAGCATAACTCACTTACTCTGCCTGTTTTCAATAGAGTGCTGAGTCTGTTTGACCTAAACCGCATTAATGTTACTTTTGTACCTCTCGAGTGGTACCTTGTATCCTATTCCTTGATGTAGGCGTTCTTCGTTATAAAATGTTAGGAA
>JAYVHA010000008.1:0-11126 GCA_043771635.1 Candidatus Woesearchaeota archaeon | reverse complement strand
AGCTTGAATTCTTTGCTGTATTCCATCGTGTCCTCCGAGGACACAGGGCACCCCTCTCGTTAAACCACTACCGTAACATAATTACGGTTCAGCACACTCAATAATCTGTCCAAGAACCTTTAAATAGGGCTTCGTCGGTGTTTAGTTTGAAAAAGTATGGTGACTAGGATAGACCGTATCCTTCACGAGAAGCGAGCACTGCTGCTACGCCTCGATGAAGGTATTGAAGAAGGCCCGAACGCGTTCTCGCTGACCACTATTGACCCTGCGTACGTGTTTCGCGTTGCATATGAAGGTAAATACACTGGCATCGTAGTTCACCCAGGCCTTGCTGAAAAGTATATGACAAGTGAGCTTCGCGAAGTGCCGCTTATCATTAATCTTAACAGCGTTGCATCTCATCATGACATTCATCTAGACGGGCGCCAACTTTGCTCGGTTGAGCGCGCAGTTAAACTCGGAGCCCAAGCTGTGGGCTTCACACTTTATGATGGCGGCGCGCCAGGACCGATGCGCTTTGAGCATTTTGGAAAAATCGTTGAGCAGGCGCATGACTATGGCATTCCAGTAATTGCTTGGATGCACCCAAGTAACGCGCATCCGCATCATGTTGAGCGCGACGCATACCTTGCGAGGCTCGCACTCGAACTCGGCGCAGACGCGGTTAGTGTACGTTTTACAGGCGACCAGCGTGCGTTCGAGTGGGTTGTAAAGTGTGCGGGCAACGCAGCAGTAATAGTAACTGAAGGGCCTCATGTGGAGGCGCATGCGATGCTTGAACACGCCCAGAAAGCAATTCACGCAGGCGCTATCGGCGCAATGTATGGCAAGAGTGTATGGCAACATGCTAAGCCATTCTCGCTAACGCGCGCGCTTGGCGGCGTAATTTTCAAAGGAAAGAGTGTAGATGAATCGCTTAAGTATATGCAATAACTTTTAGCATTTCTTAGCTAGCAATATACATCAGCTCATCTAAATTAGCAGCAGTAATTTAATCCAATTCAAAACCAAGATCAATTCCTGGTTTCTTTGTTTGCGCGCTAGTGTTACGCACTGGCGCATTAGCATCTCGAATCTCGCCCGTATGCATGTCTTGAGAGTAACTGGCTTTCTTGAGGGAGCCAGCTTTAACGCCGTGTTCTTTGTTAGTTAGAGCTGTTGTGATTGACGAGTCAAGCATCGATGCACGAACTTTGAGCGGATTGTTCGTCAGCACACTTAGTGTTGCAGTGCCGCTCTTTGATTCCACAACTAAGTTTTGCTTACGTAAGCTATTCAGAGTGCCGAGCACCACGTTCGGCGGCATGCCAAGAAACGCGCTGATTTTGTCGACTGCCTGCCCGCTTGCGACGCCGCGCGCTGTATAGCTTAGTACCTTGCGTTCAGCATCTGAGAGCGGGATATCAACCATACTACGCTGCTGCCGGCAAGAATATTTAAATCTACTGCAGGGTAAGAACAATTATGAGAACTTCCTGGGAATTATTCGCTTCGGAGCTTGAGCTTAGCGACTGTGCCAAACTCTACCCTGGAAGCAATCTCGTGATTGGGCGGGGCAGTCATACTCCTCGTATTGTGTTCGTTGGCGAAGCGCCTGGCGCAGAGGAAGACGCCCAGCAATTGCCATTTGTTGGGCGCAGCGGTCAAATGCTTGACGCGTGGATTGTCGCTTGCGGTTTAAGCGCAAATGATTACTATATTTGCAATGTCATGAAAACGCGACCGCCACAGAATCGTGATCCTACTAAAGAAGAAGTTGGTGTGTGTGGGCCTTGGTTAAACAGGCAACTTACACTACTTAAGCCGCAGCTAGTAGTTGCGGTTGGACGCTTCGCTATGAACTATTTTCTGCCGAATGAAAAATCAATTTTGAAAGCTTCAGGGAGCGTGTATGATGCAAACGGTATGCGGGTATTTGTCATGCCACACCCTTCTTACTTTATTCGCCGAGGTGGTAAAGGATGGGGGTTATATGTTGACGCTTTGAAGGCGAAAATTGATTTAAAAAAATAACTTAGTATCTATCTGCTATAATTTTTCAGCTTTCTATTGTTTAGCATCTTGTTGTTTAGGTTCCAGTGCTTATCGTCCTTCGTGGAACGTGATAAGTTCGCGTACGTGGTGAACTTCAATTAAGTTTGTCGAGCCGTGCTTGCGCGTATTCACGCCGGCAGTAGCAATGATTAAATCATCTGGTTGCACGTAACCTGCGTCAACTGCGGCACGTAGTGCGTCCGGAATTGTTTGGTGTGCTGAACTAGATTCACGCGGGAACACGCACGGAATAACTCCCCAGCTAAGCTGCAATAATCTTTTAGTTCGCTCATCGTGTGCAACTGCGATTACGGGAACGTGCGGTCTGAATCGTGCTACCATGCGCGCAGTAAATCCTGATGTTGTTGCAGATATTATTGCGTTAGCATGAAGACTCTCTGCCAGGTCGTAAACTGCGGCGCTGATTGCTTCAGCGGTAGATATTTTTCCTTGCGAATCTCGTTTGAAACTAGCAACGGCGAGCTTGTCAGTTGCAACGGCAATTCGCGCCATTGTTTCAACTGTTTGTACGGGATACTTGCCGCGCGCTGTTTCGCCGCTCAGCATTACTGCGTCTGCGCCGTCAAGAATTGCGTTTGCTACGTCTGATACTTCAGCGCGCGTTGGCTGCGGACTTGTTGTCATGCTCTCAAGCATTTGCGTCGCTACTATGACTGGTTTACCAAGTGTGTTAGCCACGCGTACTAGGCGCTTCTGCACAGCTGGAACGTCTTCAAGCGGAATTTCGACTCCTAAGTCGCCGCGCGCAATCATTACAGCATCGGCGGCTTTGATAATGTGCTCTGCTTCGTTCACGCCTGATTGATTTTCAATTTTTGCAATAATCATTATTCCGTCGCCAACAATTTGTCGGCAAGTGGCAACGTCTTCTGCGCGCTGCGTGAATGAAAGCGCAATTGCGTCAGCCCCACGGCCTAAGCAAAACATTATGTTGGTCACGTCAGATTCGCTAAGCACAGGTAAGTCTATAACGTCGCTTGGTACAGTTAGTTTGCGTCTGTCAGTAAGTATTCCGTCCGTCTGAATAAGGCACGTTATATTGTTGCCCTCTATGTGTTCTACTACGAGCCGCATGGCGCCGTCATCAAGCAGAACTGTTTGACCTGGAGTAAAATGCAGTGCGTGCGTCGCGTGAGGACTGTGTGCATGTACTGCATTAGAGAAGGTGAATTTTTGACCTGCTTTTAGTTCGATTGGCTTCGGTACATTAATGATGCGTACTTCAGGTCCTTCAGTATCGATAATAATCGGGGCATCTGGCGCGCTTGCGTGAATATTATCAATTAATTTTGCCCATTGCTCTGGATTGCCGTGCGAGAGATTAATGCGGAATGCGTTCGCGCCGGCTGCTACGAGTGCTTTTATTGTAGCTTGTTCAGCAGTTGCAGGGCCTATGGTGGCCACAATTTTAGTGCGTTTCATGTTGCAATGCGCCAACCCAGAGTTTATAAGTATGGCGGCTTGACTATGATCTGTCAAATTAGCTTGCTCGTCTACGCAAGGGATTTAAGGAGTGAGGGTATCCAGTGCGCATGAATGTCGCATCGGGAACCGCTCAAGTTAGCTCAATTGTTGAGCGACTAAGTGAATCATTCACTGCGCCTGCGCCTCAGTTCGTCAATACGTTCCAAAGTAGAGTTCCTTTTCCTATAATTACAGTCGGTGTAAAAAAGTACTTCGACCCTGAAAATCCGAGTGGTTCTGAAGCTAACTTACAGAGTTTAGTTCGGGCCTTAGTGGGTTCGCTTGATAGTACTGGTACTGGTATGACTCTAGCAATACCTGGCTATGAGCTTGATGCGCTCGCGTTGAGAATAGAGCATCCCGCGGCTGAGGATAAACTAGCGGCGCGTCGTAAGCCTCTTTTGCGTCCTTTACGTAACGCTCCAACCTTGTCGTTTGCGCACACAAGCTATTCAGAAGACGACGGTTTCGCCTCTGAACTCCTTGAAAAACAGTATGAGTTTGGATTACGTGCTGCAAGGCATGCGCGTGTTCGCACTGTTCCACTTGCTACTGTTCCTCGCAGTGCTGCGCATCGTCTTGATGGTTTATTGTCTTACATGCATCGAATGGTTAAGGTGGATGCTTTAGTATTGCAAAGGCCAATTCGCCGCAGTCCTGTTTTGGCGCCAGACCTAAGTAAAATTAGTAGTAGCGAGCAGTACGTTTTTATGCGCTCAGCACAAACAGTGATGCCTGCGCTTATAGGTGATACTATACTTAAAAGCGTGTGGGAGAGACATATGAGTGGAAGTGTTTCAAGCGCTGACACTGCTAAAGCACTTGGAGCGCGAGCAAATTCACTACAAGATGCGGGGCAGAAGTTCGGCGTACTATTGTTTGGCTTGGATAGGCTTGGTTCTCATAACGATGCTGTCAATAGTAATCGTGATTTATTCTCGAGAATCGCAGATCAATCCGAATACATCATGACTGGATTTGATTCGTCATATCTTGCTGAAATTTCTAATTCTCGAACGGAAGACAATACGTTCAATCTCAACGGAAAAAAGCCACTCGAATTAATGCCGTCTGAATTAAGTTACTCCAATCAAATTAGTCGTGAGCAGTTTTCAGCACGCTCACCTTACGCTCAAGTTCTCACCTTAATTCGCTCTGACCGCGGTTTTTCAAAAGCATTTTCTTTAGCCCGCGACGCTGAAAGCACCCATAAAATTTACGGCGCTACAAGTGCTGACTGTAAGCGGCAGCAGCGTGTTGCGAATATTATTGATGAATCACTGCGTTCGGGAATAGAAATTAATGACCTCGTTAAAAGTATAAATTTAGAAGACGAAATTCTATCGAGGCAGCTTAAAGGCATTCATCTCATAGCACTAAATTATGTCCGAGAGCAAAACAGTGCTAAAAATTCAACTAAGTTTTAGTTGTCTATTTCGGATTCTTTACGCGCAACAAGCCCGACGCCCGCGACGAGTGCGCTCAAAGCCAGAAACTCAAGACTCTTGTTGCGATAATCGGTTGATTGCTTTTCTAGTGCAATTGTATTCGGCATTTCAGAAAACGTTCGTTGTAGCTCATCGCGCTTTGCAAGTCCGTCTTCTAGGCAAGTGTCGGGATAGTTGTCAGCAACGTATCGTCC
The DNA here is from genome assembly GCA_043771635.1 of Candidatus Woesearchaeota archaeon. Classification (GTDB taxonomy): domain Archaea; phylum Nanobdellota; class Nanobdellia; order Woesearchaeales; family SKIA01; genus JAYVHA01. Next base: position 5,965 of record JAYVHA010000008.1, on the reverse strand, counting down.
CCAGTCCTGCGTGTTCGGTTTAACTTCGTAGCCATACTTTTCCGAGGCGCGTGTAAGTCCAGTTTTGCAGACGTAAGCTGTGGCGGCGTTCGAATTTTCTTGCGTAGCTTGATTGCTCTTGCCGCAATATCCGAGACCAACAGCTGCTGGCGCCAATGCTGCAGCAAGTAGCGCATTTCCTACAAAGTGAGTAACGCGCGGCGTTGGTGCATACTTGTCGGAAGTCGAGTTTACCATAATACTACTTATTAGTGACATAAAGTATTTAAGTTTATTTATTTCTATATAGTAAATTTTCCAGAATACTTATATACTTCTCTCTCATAACTATTATTATCGGGGCAACTAGGTCCTTGCACGAGCTCGTCCACGGACGGCTGCTATGAGTGCCGAGCCACAATGAACCGACTCAAGCCCGCCACGAGAGTACCCAGCGGAGCATACGGCGACCGCCAAGCTAGGAACCTGGGAGTTAGTGTAACGGGCATCATAATTCATCCAAACCTCATCCCGTCCGAGATTCCATTTATTGCGTTTGACAAACGCACAGTCAATGCGCACCTGGTTATGGACGCAGTGACGCTCACAAAATTAAAGTCGGCTGAATAAGCGCGCTTGAACTAGCGAATAGTTCTGGAATTTTGGAGAGAGAGGTGGAGCATCCACTATGGGCAAAATAAGCCAAGTATCCAGTAAATACGTAATTCACTCCACTATCACAATTGACGGTCTGGTTGACAAGCCAGACGTTGTCGGCGCAATCTTTGGTCAAATCGAAGGTCTTCTTGGCGCTGAACTTGAACTGCGAGAGCTCCAGCGCTCCGGTAGAATCGGACGCATTGAAGTAAACCTCGAAGGCAAAAACGGTAAAACGTCGGGCAACATTGACATTCCGTCTAGCCTTGACAAAGCTGAAACTGCAATCATTGGCGCAAGCCTTGAGATTATTCAGCGCATTGGTCCTTGCAACGCAACTCTTCGCGTTACCAAAATCGAAGACGTGCGCACAAGCAAGCGCCAGTTTATAGTAAACCGTGCAAAAGAGCTCCTTCGCACTCTTGCAGATGAAGGTATGCCGGACAGCCAAGAACTTGCCGATGAAGTTTCACGCGCCGTGCGCGTAGAAGAAATTACTACGTGGGGTCCTGAGAAAGTTCCTGCAGGTCCAATGATTGACGAGAGCGAAGAAATAATCTTCGTTGAAGGGCGCGCAGACGTACTAAACCTACTAAGGCATGGTTTCAAGAACGTAATAGCAATGAATGGTACGGCAATTCCAGCTACAGTTGCTGCACTCAGCCGCACTAAAACTGTTACAGTTTTCGTTGACGGCGACCGTGGCGGCGACATTATTGTGCAAGAGCTTCTGGCAATTGCAGAAGTCGATTTCGTAACCAAAGCGCCAGACGGGAAGGAAGTAGAAGAACTTACTAAAAAGGAGATTCACAAAGCATTGCGTGCGCGAATTTCTATAGAACAAGTTAAGCATGAAATGCCCTTGACAGACCGCAATCGCGAGCGCGGCGTACAAGAGCGCCGCCGCGAGAATGAGCGCCACGATGAGCAGCACATGCCGCAAGGTGACCGCATTCAGCAAACACACTATGAACGTCCTGCGCGTGAAGAGCGAATTGTACGTGAAGATCGCGCGCCTGCGCAGCCGCGTGAAGAGCGTGCGCCAAGGGAAAACCGTCGCGACGCTCCGCAAGAGCGTACCATGCGTGAGGCTGCGCCGCGTGAAGAGCGTGCACCAATGCCTACTCGTGACGCTGCGCCGCGTGAAGTAGTTGCTCGTGAAGAGCGTGCTCCCCGCCAAGAGCGTGCGCCTCGTGAAGAGCGTGCTCCGCGTGAGCCTGCTCGCACTGAAAAGCAAGAGGTATCAGCAGCAGAAAAAGAAACTTTCCGCGCTATGCTTGAAGACCTTGTTGGCACGCACGGCGCATATATTGCAGATGAGAAACTAAATATTCTTGGAAAAGTGCCGATTAGCGAACTAGTTCCAACGGTAAAGAGTTTACAGAACGTCTACGCAGTTGTTCTTGACGGTCACGTTGAGCGTGACCTAGTCTCGACTTGCGAGCGCCTTGGAACTCGGTTCCTCGTCGGTATGGCGGTCAAGGCTGAAAGCCCTGGTATTACGCTACTTGCTGTTGAGAACTTAGAATAAATTTATTTTTTTATTCTACTTTCTAAATGGGTTTATTGCTTTAACGCCGCTACCGGCAAAGTCTTTTACATTTTCTGTGTAAATCTCTCGCACGCCGTTCTCAATGAGTGTTTGTGCGAGGAGCGCATCCCAAAATGGTTGCTTCGCTGATGCTGCTGCAGCAACACTTCGAGAAGTGTAATTGTAAGTGATCCAGTAGCGATTTTGAATGATTGCTGAAGTAACAATAGCTGCTTCAGTTCGCGTAAGTGGTACTGGTATCTTTCGAGTACTCACGTTTATGAACTCCGCCAGGACTTGGTTAGTAATAACTATTTCTCGTTTACCACTAATCGCGTTCTCAAAGATCTGTTTGGATATAGTGTGCTTATGAGTATCCGTTACATCGAAGGCGTACACTAATATGTTTGTATCAATTGCGATCATAAAGCTCTTCTCTTTTTGTGTATCCGAGTCCGCCTCGTTTCACACTTTTGCGAAGTAATTCAAGGCATTTTGTTTCAGTGTCATGACGCACAGCCCACTCTTTCATGGCTTCATCAATTGCCTTGCCTATAGCTCCCTTTTTAGTGCCGAATCGTGCTGCTGCCTGTCGACGAAATATCTCTTCTGTTTTCGCGTCAATAGTGATTGTCATGATGGCCATATGTATATGTATATCAGTCTAGATATAAATATATATGATTATGTAAGATGTGTAGCTATATATTTATTTGGTGTAGATGTCCAGTGATGTTTTATAGGACGATTAGACTTCCGGATGCTTCGGCGTCGCTGCGGCAAGCTCTTGCAGGCGCTTCCATTGCTCCGAGCTAAGAACTTCAGTTCCAATATGTTGCACAAGCCACAGTTTACCTTGCGCGATTTTAGGAACTGGTGAATGCCTGCCAAGCCAGGTTGGTGATGCTGCGCACGCCCAGCACTGCGCAACTGCCGCTATTATGGCAGATTCAAGGGCAAGTCGTTCAGTTTCATGAGGGACTGAAATCGCAGCAAATGAAAGTTTTCCTCGCAAGTATTCGGAAACGTCATGCTCTACACCTTTTTGCCGTGCTATATCTACTTCGTGACCGCGCTCCGTGCGCATTGCAACAGTGGTAAAATCAATTTCCCAAATTGACGCATATGGATCGCCTGCGAGAATACAGCGCCCAACATGTTTGCGAAAAATACTCCTATCCTTATTTTGCGCAACAAAGTGTTGCCGTAGTCTAGATGGCAGTTGTCCGGCGCCTGTATGTGAGCCAATGCGTACAATGCGTTCACCAGAGTGTCCAGTTTCACCTTCCTCGAACAAAACATAGATCCCGTTTAATGGTATGTGTTTCTCGTCGAAGGGGAATCCGTACCTTGGTAGCGCGCGGCAAAGTTCGTGAACTGCCTTGCATTGTTCGTCGATGCGCATTGCTGCTGCATACACGCCTTCAGTCATTTTAGTTGCCTCTGGAATTTAGAAAATTAGTCATACTTCTCGTAGATCATGACGTTCAATTGTGTGTTCATCATTAAACCAAAACTCTCCTTCAAAACGTTTATTTTCCAGGAAAAGCGGAAGCCATAAGCGATCATCAGCCCACATAGTGTCATAAGGAATATCTTTTTCAGAAAACCATCGAGGTATCATTTCATCGCTCTCTCTCGGAGTACCAGTAAAAGATTTTACACGAAATATGTACACTTCGAGCGCGACAGGATCATCTCGGAAGTAAAAAGTAATTCGGCCGCGTCGCTCAACTGCAACGGTGCCGAGGTTAGCTTCTTCTAAAAGTTCGCGACGTGCACCTTCTTCTATAGTCTCGTTCGCTTCAACTTTGCCTCCGAAGCCGTTCCATTTTCCGGTGCCGAAGCCTCGTTTCTTTTGACCGAGCAGGATTTTGCCGCTCTGTTGTACAAGTACGAGTGTTAGTATTTTCTTCCGCTGCTTATCTGCAAAAAATGAATCTATGTGTATTTTTGCTTCTTGAGTATTTGTGTAGCTCCGAGTTGCGACACGATTAGACCCTGTTATCATTGAGGATACACGTTTGCCTTCGTGCGGTTGATACAAGCACAGCACGCGTTTACCATTTTCAACAGCGCGACCAATTTCGTAGCCAACGCCGAGGCTCGGCACCGTAATGTCGGCCACAACTACGTCCGCCGCAAGCAGCCATTTCATGTCGCGGTCGTGTATTTCTTTAGGTGTAAGAGATTGAGTTCCTTGATTCGTTAATTCTTGCGCCGCAAATATTTCCGTCAGAACTTCGCCGTGGACTTGAAGTGCGGCGACAATTGCAGGATAAGTGCCTGCATGCTCACGACCACCGGTAATTGACGCTGAAAAGTAGATTTTCACACTTTGTAAAGGGTGCGCACCTTCATATTCCTTCTCCGCGTCCTTTATATAGGCTGGTTCATTTCAGCCTCTATGGCCAACTATTCGCGTGAAGCATGGAAGACTTACAATAACGTCTTTGACGGCTTTACAGAGCGAATTCTTACAAAACTTCAAGGGCAAGGGCATTTTGACGAACTGATTAAACCAATAACTCTTGGAAAAGAGGCGAATGTCTTTATCGCAAGTAAAGGTGAAGATTTTGTTATAGTTAAAATCTACCGAACTATGAACTGTAACTTTAACAAGATGCACGAGTACTTGATTTCGGATGATCGCTACTTGGATATCAAAAATAATAAGCGAAGAATTATTTTTAGCTGGGTGCAACGCGAATACAGTAACTTGTTCATTGCGCGCGAAGCAATCTCAGTACCAACTCCATATGCAATTAACAACAACGTGCTTGTGATGGAGCTAATTGGCCACGGGATTGAACCTGCGCCCATGGTCAAGGACCGTCCGCCCAAGAACCCGCAGGCGTTCTATGAACTTATTCGTGAAAACATAACTGCATTAGAAAATATTGGCTTAGTGCACGGCGACTTATCCGCTTTTAACATTTTAAACTATGAAGAGCGTCCAGTGTTCATTGACTTCTCGCAAGGCTCCACAATGGTGAGTCCTGGTACAAAAGAGCTAATGACGCGCGACCTACACAACATAAACACGCATTTCGAAAAACTGGGGGCTAAGGTACGTCCATAAGGTTTTACAATGGGATTACCTATGCTTCCGGATTCCATTCCTAATGCTTGGGATGCAAAGCAGAATGAAGCAGAATCGTTTAGTAAAATATGTTTTATTCCGAGTCTAAGTTTAAGTTGCTTCGGCTGCTGTGGTCATCATTGGAAAGACAAGCGTACGCTTCATGGTTTCTTTGACCGCAATCAAAAAGTTCTTGACAAGTATCTTGCTGAAGGTCGACCATATCAAGAGTTTATGAACCGTGAGCAACTTGTTAGCTCTTGTGGCGGTTGTTACAGTCTTGTGCGTGACAAGGACGACAAGGGTAAAGATCGTTATGTTTGCGGTGTGCATCCACTCCGTATTGGCGAGCAGCCAGGGCCGAACGGAAAAGATATTCGGGTCGGTTACTGCGAACATGATTACTTATGTAAGAGTGCAGCGCATGTAAACAAAATGTCTGATGAGGAAAAGCGCTTTTTCTATCAGTTCCTTGTCGAGCAAGAGTTTGATGCGTATGAATATAGTAGAATCAATGCGCAAGAAACTGTACTTCTTGAGCTGTACAATATTTGGAAAGCTCGAATTGAACGCGGTGAAGAAGGCGGGAGAGTTTCACTTCTTCCTTCGCCATAAAATTTGACCTAAACCGCATTAATGTTACTTTTGTACCTCTCGAGTGGTACCTTGTATCCTATTCCTTGATGTAGGCGTTCTTCGTTATAAAATGTTAGGAA
>JAYVHA010000007.1:0-84053 GCA_043771635.1 Candidatus Woesearchaeota archaeon | reverse complement strand
TTCCTAACATTTTATAACGAAGAACGCCTACATCAAGGAATAGGATACAAGGTACCACTCGAGAGGTACAAAAGTAACATTAATGCGGTTTAGGTCAATTGGCGTCTCAAGCGCAATGCTATTCTTGATCGTTGCGACGTTAGTTACAGTGCTGCGGTTTACAATTCCTTTTTGCTCAAGTTCTCGCAGTGCTAGTTCATACTGTGATTCTATGTATGTGTGCTTCTCCTCGGCGAGTTCTTGTGCGCGCTTGTAAACGGCGTTGTACTGCTGCTTTGCTCCTTGTGGAACTTTGGTGACTTCTGCGCCGGTACCAAGTTCTTCAAGTTCTGTGATGACTGCTTGGCGAACCCACCACACGGCGTACGAAATAAATTTTATTCCTCTGTCGGGATTGAATTTTTTGGTTGCCCGCATCAAACCTGCGTTTCCTGCTGCAACGAGATCAGGCAAGTCGAGTCCACGGTTCTGAAATTTTTTAGCAGTAGTAATAACGAAACGTAAATTTGCTTTGACTAGCTCGTCGCGCGCAGACTCGTCTCCTTTTTGGTATGCGCGCGCGTACGCCGTTTCTTGTTCGTGCGAGAGGAGGGGAATTTTACTGACATCTGCAAGATAGTGATCGAAGGCAGTCATAGAACTATGATCTCGTTTGGAGACAAAGGCTTTGGGCTTGCCAGCGCTCTTACTGCTATAATTTCGCGGCATCACGGTGTTGGACTTTTCGCAGAGTTTTTGAGCTTTGCCTATCGCTAACTTTACTCACACGACGAATGTTTATAAACTCCTAACCTCAGTTTGAACTTATGCAGCCGACGCATCCTCATCCTACTAGTCCTGTAGCGTACTTCTCGATGGAAATTGGCTTTGATGCGCGGTATCCGACCTATTCAGGAGGACTCGGCGTACTGTCTGGCGACACAATAAAGGCAGCAGCAGATTTGCGTGTTCCACTTGTTGCTGTGTCGCTTCTACACGAACACGGCTTTTTCAAGCAGGTGCTAGACACAAATGGAACTCAGCGCGAAGAGCCGGAAGAGTGGAAGCCAGCGGAGGCTTTTGTCGCAGTGGATGCGCGCGTGCACGTAGCCATTGAAGGACGGCGCGTAGCAGTGCGCACTTGGCGCGCGGACATTAAAGGCGTTTACGGTTATGTGGTTCCAGTATACTTTTTGGACACGAATTTACCTGAGAACAGCGACGCTGATCGTTTACTCACGAGTCGCTTGTATGGTGGCGACAGTGATTATCGGCTAAAGCAAGAGCTTATTCTCGGCGTTGGCGGCGTGCGTATGCTTGAAGCGCTCGGCATCACGCCATGCAAGTTTCATATGAACGAAGGCCACAGCGCGTTTCTAGTCCTCGAACTTCTGGCGCAGACGCGCGCTGCGACGGCAAGCTATGACAGCGACTATGTTCGCTCGCGCTGCGTATTTACAACTCACACTCCTGTGGCAGCAGGTCACGATGTCTTTACGCGCGAACAACTTACAAGAGCGTGGGCGGATGCGCCGCTAGACGCTCCTAATGTCCTAACTGAGCATGGCGCAGTCGACATGACACACCTTGCGCTAAGCCACGCAGAATACGTTAACGGGGTCGCAAAAAAGCATGGTGAAGTAAGCAGGCAGCTGTTCCCTGGTTACTGCATTGATTCCATTACAAACGGAATTCACACAGGCACATGGGTCGGTCCAGACATGCAAGCAACTTTCGACAAACACGTTCCCGGTTGGAAAGCGGATTATAGCATGCTGCGCTACGCTCTGGGTATAAGTTCTGCAGAAGTGCGCGAGGCGCACACTGCTGCAAAGAAGCGGCTATTCATGCACATAAATATGACAACTGGTGTAACGCTTGATCCAAACGTGTTTACTATTGGTTTTGCGCGCCGCGCTACCGCATACAAGCGCGCTGACTTGCTTCTGCGTGATTTACCGCGGCTGCGCGCACTTGGCGAGCGCTCCGGCGGGCTTCAGATAGTTTATGCGGGGAAAGCGCACCCGAAAGACACCGAGGGTAAGCACATTATTGAGCGAATAGTTGCGGCGTCCAAAGAACTCGGGCCGCACGTAACGCTACTATACTTACCGAACTACGGCATGTCGCTTGCAGGTTTACTTGTTAGCGGAGTTGACGTGTGGCTCAACACTCCGCTGCCGCCATACGAAGCCAGCGGCACTAGCGGAATGAAAGCCGCAGCAAACGGTGTACCCAGTCTATCAGTACTTGACGGTTGGTGGATTGAAGGATGCCTGGAAGGCATAACAGGATGGTCATTCGGCGCGCCGCCAGGCAGTGAACTTAGGGCTGCAGAAGAGCGCGATGCGGCCGACGCGCGCGCCTTAATGGAAAAACTAGAGCAAACGATATTGCCTCTATATCGTGAGAATCCAGAGGGCTGGGCGCTTGTAATGCGTAATGCAATAGCGATAAACGGCTCGTTCTTTAACACGCATCGAATGGTGCAAGAATACGTATTACGAGCGTACTTTCAGTAGCTACTCCCGCGCGTAATCAATGCACGCGGCGACGAACGCTTTGAAAATTTTCTGATCCGCGCAATCAGCGTCTTTCCAAAAGCCTTCAGGATGCCACTGCACTGCAAGCAGCCACGGTCCATATGTACTTTCAAACGCCTCAATAATTCCGTCTGGGGCGTGCGCACTTACGCGTAAGCCTTCACCGATGCGTTTTACAGACTGATGATGGAAGCTATTAGTTTGAAAGTGCGTTTGCTTGCAGGCAAACGCAAGCGTTGTTTCTGGCATAATTACAACATCGTGCACTCGGCCATCGCGAGGGCTAGTCTTTGGCTGAGAGTGTGGCAGCGATCCTGGAGCATTTGTCGCTATGTCTTGAATGAGCGTGCCGCCATGCGCTGCGTTAATTAGTTGCGCCCCCCTACATATTCCCAGCACAGGAATATTCCTTGCCTTCGCAGCCTTGTATAAATGCAGCTCAAACATGTCGCGCTCAATATCGCTTGCTTGAGTGTGAGGCTCTCGCTCTTCGTGATATAGCTGGGGCTCAATGTCCTGGCCGCCAGTAAACACTATACCATGTAATGTTGGGAGTATTGCAGCGATGAGCGCGTCTCCGCCTTGCTGCGGCAGTAGAATTGGAATGCCGCCAGCATTGCGTATGGATTGCGCGTAACCTTCATTTGCGAACGTACGTTCAAGACCGTCAAACGTGACCGTTGCGGTAGTAATACCAATAACTGGCAAAGAAGTGTTCTGTTGCAATGGGCCCGGCCGGACTTGAACCGGCGACCTCTTCCACGTCAAGGAAGCGTTATAGCCACTAAACTACGGGCCCGAAAGTTTACTAAAGCCTGCACCCACCGGGAATCGAACCCGGATCTCGACCTTGGCAAGGTCGCATTCTACCACTAAACCATGGGTGCTTATATGCTATGCGATTCAGGAGCGGTTTATAAATATTACTTGCTGGTGCGCAGCTACTGCTTACGGGTTTGCTGCTGCCAGGAGTATTTTAGCTAGCCGAAGTAACCAGGTCTATCATCAGTTTTACTTATGAAAGGCTTTGTCATAGTGGGTTGCTGACGCGGCTCAGGGATTTTTCCGTGGTCTTTCTCGAAGCGCGTAACGTGCTCTGTAAGCATGCGGCCGAAGACCTTTGCGAGCCCGACATCCATCATAATTACTGAATGTTTGAGCGCAATGGGCATGCCGTTCTCTGCGCGCGCGTCGATGCGCGGACTTGCGTTTTTGAAGTCGAGAAAGAACTTATTTTCATTATTCGTAATAGAGATTTCGTCGGCAAAAAAAGTCGGGCCGTCGTCAATCGAAAATTGAATGTTTTGCTGCTCTGCCATCTTATGAGGTGTGTGCGTCGGATTTAAAAACGCGTTCTTCTTCTCTCGCTACACTGCACCAGTAGCACAGCCTGGTAGTGCGCACGTCTTATAAAGACGGCGAATCGGTTCGGTTCGTTACAACTGCTCTTAAGAGCACGTGTGGTCACCGGTTCAAATCCGGTCTGGTGCAGATTTTTATCTTTCTTTTACGCAAAGTTTCTAAGGTCGAGGATATTTCTTGATAGCATGAGGCTTTATTGGCACCCGCTCGTAAATTTACAGGAAGCTGCGCTGTTTGGAGATTTCAAACTCAAGTGTGATGGCGAGGATAATTGGATACATGGTCCTCGTGGAAGTGGATTGGTATTACCATCTGATTCGATAAAGGGAAAGCCTTCTTTAGAAAGTAGAACAACGAGAACTTGGACAATAGGGAGTCGAATAGTGAGCGTATCGACGGAAGCGTATATCGCTCAGTTTTTCTTTGATTCAGTACTTCATAAAACCCTTGCCGAGATATTGAAAACAGAGCACTCATACCTTGCGGCAAGCGAACAAGTGCCGGACTTTCATGTGTATCGGACTAAACCAACAGGAACGCAGCTTCCTATTGTCTTAACTTATGCAACGTGTTTGCCGAAAGAGCAAGAGTTTTACTTACCTTCCAGGTTAATTCTCGCCACTTTTCCGCATGAAGATCCTGATGCTACGAATGCGGTGGATGAACTTCGAGACGCGGTAGGTAGTTTATTTATGCGGTAGGCGTGCAAATTATAAATGCGAAACAAACTATTGAGCTCGCGCACCTGTCGTCTAACGGCTAGGACATGAGCTTCCCAAGCTTATAATCCGGGTTCGAATCCCGGCAGGTGCAGTATACCTTTCCGGTATAAAAACCAGAAATCTCTCGTTTTTATGTTAACTTGTATAAATCTTTCCTGACAGCAAATACTCGTGAAGTTAATTCGATTTCAAAGGCAGCTGCGAGATCTCTTTACTCCTACTTGGACAAAGGTGCTTGTATCTGCTATTGTGCCAATTGTCTACTGTTTGAACGTATTAAGCGATGGTTTGTGTTGGATACAAGATTATCAAAGCATTCACACCTTCTGTCAATATACTGGAGTTATGTGGTTTCCTATTAATACGCCCAAGGCCACATTTCTGAGCACCGCATTCCAACTTGCACTAGGTATTGTTCTAACCACTCTGGTTCTATGGTTACTATTGTACGTTTCAATATGTGTCCTTCAGTTTGCCTATGCAAAAACACAAAGTGCGAAGTCGATTCCTAACTGGCTCAAACCCACACGAATGAAAGTACTGATTGGCTCCGGACCATTGGTGCTATTTGGAGTGTTGCTGTTCCTGAATATATGGTGCTGGGTCGATGGATACCAGGTCTATAACCGTTGTTTTAGCACACTCGGCGGCTTTGCTCTTTCCGATATTCTTGAAGCAGTTCTACGATTTTTTGATCTAGGTCTAACAAATCATACCTTGCGGTTGATTCAGGCACTCACAGCAACTGCCATTGTTTTGTGGCTGGCAAGTTACATTATATTTTGCCTTGGCCTATCCTTGATAAGAAAGTTCAAAGGATTCCGTTGAGAGTATATGCACTCACTATTTAGGTCCAAAGCCGGACGTTTTCATTGTATTCTATGATGGTTGCTGCTCTGCCTTGAGACCGGTCCGGTCTCGTGACCGGCGGGCGCATTGCTTCGCAATGCTCCTGCGGGCCATGAATGCTTTGAATTATTTGTCCTGGCTCGCAATGCGGCGAGCGAATAAAATTACGTTTGCTACGAGGCGCACGTTTGTAAAAATTCTACTATATTTTGATGCAGTGAGGTTTATCAACTGTCGCGGAACACGGGTGTCAGGTATGTATGATGCATGTTTCCACAACAAGAGCGATATTGTTTAGCGCAAGCGTAGGCGCGCGAATAATCGAGGATTTCCCATATGTGCGCGAGGAGTTTCTCGCGGGTAGTACGCGCAAGGAAGTCGCGAATCGCTTTGACATGCCCAAAAAATACGGTTGTTCCCTTTCAATTGCCGTTAGCGCGCTAAGCCTGGTAAGAAATGGCTGGCAGGGCACTGATGAAACCCTTGCCTATGATGGAGTGCTCACTAAGGAGGAAGGTTTGGAGCTCGCGGCAAAACGCCGCATTGTTGACGGCAAACTCCTTCGTGAAAAAAAGCTCGGTATGTTTGGTTTAAGTGCTGAGGTGCGCTCAGAGCATAGCAGGGCAGCAGGCTTAGCTGCGCACCAGCGAGGAATTGGGATTCACGATCCAATCCATAAACTATATGCAAGCATGCGAGGAAATCAAGCGCAAGGAAACTTTGATTGGAACACCAGAGTAAATGGTGTGCCTGCGTACCGCTTTCTAGCTCAAAGAGTAAGTGAGATGCCTATGGGTCAAGAGCGACTGCGCAAAGGAACTTGGGATTCTGTTGCTGAGCTAGTAAATGAAACCTATTGTGCAGGTCAGAAAATAGTTCTTCCCGCGACTGCTTCGCAAATATACAGTTGTTATAGAAAACTATTTTTATCTTGTAAATAAAATTAAAAAAAATTATTCTTCGCCGTCGTCGTCGTTGTCTTCTTCGGCGTTGTCCTCAATGTCGTCAATTGAGTCGTTTTCATCAGCGGATTCGTCTTCGAAGTCGCTGTCTGAGTCGTCGTCACTGTCCTCGTCGGAGTCGGTGCGGAGCTTGTAAAATTCGTCAGTAGTCATAAGAGTCCCCTGAGCATGCAATGCGCATTACCCATTTTTAGTCGTCTAGCGCGACGCCTACTTAAAGAAGGTTTCTATTATTAGAAATTCTGCAGGCGAGCTTACAATTTCGTATTAGCAACGCGATGAAGCAGAGCGCCATGCGAGCGCGGCAAGACTGGTGTTCTAGCTGGGAGAGGAGTGCCGCTTTTAATCGCAGCTTTACTTTCTGAAAGCCACTGTTTACGATCAGACGCAGGAAAGCTCTCAATTGCATAGCGCAGAGTGGTACGGGGCATTTGATGGCTGTGCACTTGCAAGAAATTACGAAGTGCTGAAGCATCTTTTTTGCCGATTTCGCGAAGCATCCAACCAACAGCTTTGTGCATAATATCTTGTTTGTCGCGAAATAGCTTGTGTGCAATTGTGAGAGCATCAGCGTACTGGCATTCACGAATAAGTGGAAGCGTCGACACCATCGCAAGTCTCCTATCCCAAACAGACGCTGATTGCGCTAATTCATGCAATGGCTTGCGAGAGCGACGCGCCAAATGCAATCCTAGAACGCCGGGACCGAGTGTGTCTGTTAAATCCCAATTGTTTGCAGCCGCTCTGTGAACAAATGCGAATTGGTAAGTTTTTTCTCTGTCATCTGCGTCGCGCGCGTACCGCTCGCACAGAATTAGAATTCCAGTTAAGCGGTGCTCGTGAATAGGGCTTTCCAGCAGTGCAGCAAGCGGGCCTAATGGCAAACGCCAGTACTTCTTTGCAAGTGCGCGCTGCGCCGGCACGGACACACCAATAAACCCGTCTCCGTCGCCGTAACCGCCTGGAACTGCGTTGCATACTCTTGCCTGCATGACGGCGCGCTCGGGGTTTCCCGCGTGTTCCAGCGCTGCAACAAGGTCTGCAGGAAGTAAATTCACGATGTGGCTTGGGTGACGCCCTTTTTTATAGTCCGTGGTTGTTCTTTTACCATGACATCACTACTACAAGTGGCTAAAAACGTAGTTAAGCTCTCCGACATAATTCTTGTCGTCGTAGACGCGCGCCAGCCGGAGATAACACTGAACCCGCTCGTCGAAGAACTCGCGCGCGGAAAGAAGCTGCTCTACGTGATAAATAAAATTGATCTTGTCCCTGAAGACGATTGGAAACGCATGCGCCGTAAGATTAAACCAAGTATCGCCGTGAGTGCAAAACTTCACTTAGGAACTATGATGCTGCTTCGCAAAATCAATGAAATTGCGCACGGTGAGGAGTGCACAGTAGGCGTACTAGGCTATCCTAATACAGGCAAAAGTAGTTTAATTAACGCACTCAAAAGTCGAGGTTCTACGTCAGTAAGTCCGCAAGCAGGCCACACGAAGGCGTTGCAGAAGGTGCGCGTGAGTAAAACAGTAATGCTAATAGACGCGCCAGGCATTATTCCGCGCACTGATGTGAACGACGTTGACCAAAAACTTAAGCATCAGTTTCTTGGCACACATGACGTTCACCGCATTAAGGAGCCAGACCTCGCTGCGGTTCGCTTAATGCAAGAGTATCCTGGTTTAGTAGAAGAGTATTATGGCGTGCCTATTATCGAAGATTTTGACGAAACGCTTGCGCTCATTGCAAAAAAGAAAGGCATTGTTGGGCCAGGTGGTAAGGGCGACGTGCCGCGCCTTGCGCGCGCGCTTATTCGTGACTTCCAAACTGGAAAAATGAAACCTGCGACTGGGCACGACTGGTAGCGAGCATCAGCAGAGTTCTGTAGCCCACGCTTTAGTATTTGTTTTACGCGCCGTGCTTTGGTCTGCGGTTGCGCCAGCCTTTTGAAGGGAAAGCCATGTCGCCGTACTGCGCCGAGAGCGAAACGTGCCTAAGCGTTCTAAGTTGCGCTTTCGTAGCGAGGGGTGTGTGTGAGATTTCGCACAGGTACTCTGGGATAAGCCACACATCTTCTTTGCTGAGCCACCACTTGGCTTTGTCGAATCGTCGTAAGTTTACTGGACGCGAGTAATTTCTAAGACATTTTTCTCCCTTATAGTTATTGTACATGTTAAAGTAAGTGAGTGCAAGTTCGCGAATATTGCGATGAATCGGGTCACGATAGCCGAGGCTGTGAAAGCGGCTCTTTGAGAGTGCGCCCCAGCCGCCCTTTTCTTTGAACACGCAAATAACGTGGTCTAGGTCATGGCTTGCTTCCAAATCAACAATAAGTGGTTCTTGGCCATGAATGCGCAGGCACGTAGCAGCAAGCATTGCGGCTTCGATGCAGTGTGCTTCTTTGCGGCGTAGCACTTCACGCGGAGAGCGAACAGTGTCGCCGCGCGGCTCCTTATTGTATCGCAGACGCTCAATAAAGTCCTGGATTAACGCGGGCGTACTTAGACTAGCTAACGTCACTGCTTCTCGCGGGCTAAACCCGAGCCCTAAAGCGTGTTTATACGCGCCTGTACCACCTTTCACAAAGAATTTAGGTTCCTAAACATATAAAAAGGTTTGTCGTTGCCATAGCAATATGAGACCAATTTTCCTCTCGATTCTACTGATCGCAGTTGCATTGACCGTTACCGCTTGCATACCAAGCAGTCCCGCAAGCAATACTGCAAAAACGCCAGTAGATCCTGTTGAAACACCAGCAATTGAAACTCCTACTACTATGACAACTAACCGCCATGCAATCATTGAAACTAACAAAGGCACGTTCGAAATTGAACTCTTCGAAGACAAAGCGCCAATTACAGCTGGCAACTTCATCAAACTTGCAGAAAGCGGATTCTATGACGGAGTTATTTTTCACCGCGTTATTCCTGACTTTATGATTCAAGGCGGAGATCCAACTGGCACCGGCCGCGGCGGACCAGGCTATATGATCAAAGACGAGTTTGCGCCAGGCCTAAAGCACAGCAAGAAAGGAATGCTTAGCATGGCGAACGCAGGACCGAACAGCGGCGGCAGCCAGTTCTTCGTAACTGTCGCGCCAACGCCGTGGCTTGACGGCAAGCACGCAATTTTCGGACAAGTCGTTAAGGGTCAAGATGTAGTAGACGCAATTAGCTTATTGCCTCGCGACGCTGGTGACCGTCCAAAGGAGCAGGTCATTATGCAGAAAGTAACCATTGCTAAGCAATAGGTACAGTGAGCAATAGGTACTCGTGGCAGCTAAACGTAAAGTCGCAAAGAAAGTAATCAAGCCCTTAGCGAGAGCCAGCACTGCGCAAGAATCAGCACAGGTTATTGAGCCTAAATTAGTTATTGCGAAGTCGCAGGAGCGCTTTCTTGGAATGCCAGGAAGTTGGAAATACCCTGGTCTTGATTCTATCATCAATAATATTTGGAACCCTGATGCAGATGCAAAAGCATTCCCCCCTAAAGTGTGGGGCTTTGGCTGGTCATTGAACTTCGGCTACGCATTTAGTAAAAATAAGCCTTTGTGGGCGCGCTCGCTCGTATTCCTGTTCGGTGTGCTTGTAGTACTTGTTTTGCTGTATGTATTAATTGCACTAATCATGATTGGATGGTTCGCGTTTGATGTGTATGTGCTTGGCAATACTGGGGTAGTAGTTCCAGAGACTAAATATTTAATTATAAAATAATTTTTTTAATTATTCTATCCTAATTTACTACCTCGGCATTATCTTATATTTGCGTTCTTCTCTTAAGAATTACGGCAGCTTCAATGTGATTAGTTTGCGGGAACATATCGAACAACGCGGCCGTTGTTACTTCATAATCTTTGCCAAGAATAACAAGTTCTTTAGCTAGCTGCGCCGGGTTGCATGAAATATACGCGATGACTGGCGGCGCTTGTTGCAGTAGGTATCGCAGTGCGCGCTGATCCATTCCGCTTCGCGGAGGATCGACGATGAATAATGCGTCCTTAGGAATGTTAAGTTTATGCATTGCTCCCGCATCGAGCGTGAAGGCATCAATATTGGATACATTTGTGCGGTGCTTAGTTTCTGCGATGCACGTTGCTGCGAGCGGATGACTCTCGACCGACATAACTTTTGCGCAGTGCGCAGCTATCGGGAACGCGAACGTGCCAACGCCGCCGTACGCGTCTACTACAATTTTGTCTTTACAGTTGTTTGCAATAAGTGCGTCACGAGCCCAGGTTACCATTGATTCTGCGACGCGCGGATTATTCTGAAAAAATGATTGCGCGTGATAAGTTAGTGGCGCGCCGAGAAATTGTTCAGTTAAGAATTCCGAGCCTTTTGCAGCGAAGAATTCAAGTGATAGTGAGTCATCTTGAGTTGAGGCTGAGTACGCGACTAAAATGTTCGGGATGCTGCTCGTTAGCGCGAACTCCTTAATCGCGTCTACGTGTGCGCCGAGTTTAGGGGAATCCTCGTTTAGCATAAGCGAAACAGCAACGCTGTCTGCGGCACGTACAACTACATACTTTAGTGTGCCTGCGCGCCGCTTCGGGTCGAACGCTTCAATACTTGGCGTTTTTGCAAGCCATGCATTGATTTCTGTTAGCGCGGTTTCGATTTTAGGATTACTTATAGGGCACGTTGTTATTGCGATAGTGCCGCGGTCGCTGCGCTGGCCAAGGCCCTTGTTAGTAACAATAAAGTCCATTCTGCTTCGGTAGCCGTATGGTTCGCTTGCGAATACTGCGAGGCTGCCCGAGTAGTAGGGTTTGAGTAGGTATGCGAGGCGTTGCTCTTTATTCGCGAGTTGCTGCGTGTACGGCAAGTGCTGGAGTTGACATCCACCACAAATTCCGTAGTACGGACATGCTGGTTTTGTTTGCTGCTCGCTTTGCTCATTCATAATAGGCGCGTGCCGCGTGGAACCTATAAACATACCGAATCCTTTAATAACGGCAGGCGCTCAGCAGCGATTACGAATGGCAAAACTCCCTTTGAAAAAAACGGTTTCTAAAAAGCAGGCGGCAAAGAGGGTTGCACCTATTGCTACCAAAGCAAAACCTGCAACTAAAGTTGCACCAAAAGCAGCTAAGGTGGATCCCAAACTGGCTGCATGGCTCGCGCCAAAGTACCGCTCTCCAAGCGCTAGCATGAAAACTTATACGACGGCAAAGCCGTTTCCGCATGTTGTGCTTCCGCGTATTTTTGCGCAAGCGAAAGCGGATGCGCTGCGAGAAGCAATTCTTAATCTTGCAAACAACGGTGGCTTCACACACAAAGAAAGCGACTTGTTTAGTTTGGCGCAAACAGCTGACTTGAACGCTACAACTGATCCTGCAATAAAAGAACTACGTGACTTGTTCGCATCGCCAGAGTGGCGCGCATATTTGACAGCTTTGACTGGCGTTCCTCTTGCCGGCGGCGCGCTCGACATTGGCGGCTCATTGTACCAGGATACTGACTTTCTTTTATGCCACGACGACCAAGTAGCAGGCCGCAGGCTTGCGTACGTGTATTACTTGGGACCTGACTTTACTCCTAAAGAAGGCGGAGCGCTAACACTACTAAATACTAAAAACGGAAAGCCTGGTACCGTGGTACATCGATATCCGCCAAAGTACAATACACTGGCGCTGTTCACAGTCAGCGACAAGAGTTGGCACGCAGTCGAGGAAGTTCTTGCTGAAAAGCCGCGACTTTCGATTAACGGGTGGTTCCATTGACGCCTACCGTAAAGCCCGCGAAGACCCGTGGAGCAAGAGCATCTGCAAAAGTTACGCAAGGACTAACTCCCGCATACGTCGATCCTACTGTTGTGCCGCGCATCAAAGAAGCGTACAAAGCAAACACGCCGGCAAGTGTTCAGCTTCAGCAGTTTTTGGCACCGGAAACTGCTAAAGCACTTCATTCGGCGTTAAGTAAGGCAGCTTGGAGGCATAACTGTATTCCTGACCGGTATAGTCGCGATGAAGCCGCGCTTCCTGCGGCAGCAATTAAGATACTAAAAAGCGCAGGAGTAATGGCGTTTATTGCGTCGGTAACAGGAGCGCGCGTTACCTCTGCGACGCTTGAGCGGTATGGGCACAGGGATTATACTTTGCGTAATGATGAGGAAGCGCCGCCAGGCCTTGTTGCGTATCTAGATTGGACTGCAGAGTGGGACGAAACCTTTGGTGGAGAAACTATTGTTGCTGACGAAAACGGAGAGCTTGTTCGAGTTGGACCAATGGCAAACACGTTAGTTATAATTGACTGCGCAAAAGTGTACCCATTCGTGCGATACGTTAACCACTACGCTGGTAAACAAGTAATTATTAGAATTATTTTCGAGTAAGTTTTCCAAAAACGTCATTTATAACGCACACTGAACGCGCGCCAGTAGGATTTTCTAGAATTAGTTTTCCGCCGTTAGCGTAGGTTTCAGCCATGTACGCATAGTTACGCGCGGCAGCTTTAAGGAAGAATTTTGGCCGGGCGTAGCCCGCTTGTGCGGTCATTTCAGACAATGATTCCCACGCAACTGTACCGAATTTAAGCGGTACACTGGCTGTTTTATCGTAGTTTGTACAGCAAGGAGTTCTGTCAGGAACATCTCCAATAGTAATGGGGACTGCGCCGTCTGGCATTGCTGCATATATTACGTGGTCTTTGGCTTCTAACTGTACCAAGGTATGGCCAAAATAATACTATGACGAACAACTTGCTCGATTGATTCAAGCCCTGCTTGTTCACGCGCTCGCTCAAGCTGCGCAAGCATTCTCGGCCTGATGATGATTTTATTTAGCATGGTTATTCCTGTTTCGTAGTGCTAGAGACATCCGTACAATTATAAACACATGCTTCTCCAAATTGTACGTGATAAAACTTGTTCTCATGCGACACGGCTGGAGCCAGTGGAACGAAGAAAACCGGTTTACTGGCTGGGTAAATGTTCCTTTGCATAGTACGGGAGAAAGAGAAGCAGATGAAGCTGGCGACATTATTCGAGGCGCAGGATTAACCTTCGACGTTGCGTTTACGAGTGTCTTGCGCCGCGCAATAGATACAACTTTTCGTGCGTTGCATCACAGCGGTCAGTCGAGTGTCCCTGTGAGTTATCATTGGCAAGTCAATGAGCGCCACTATGGTGCGCTCCAAGGCTTGAACAAAGCAGAAATGGCGGCGAAGTACGGGGACGAGCAAGTGTTTGTCTGGCGTCGTAGCTATGGCGTGCGCCCGCCGATGCTTACGCCAGAACTAGCAGCTGCGCAAGCACACGAACCTCATCTGGCATTCATTCCAGAGGCGCGCACCGTAGCTGGTGAAAGCCTAGCAGACTGCGTTGCGCGGGTAGAGCCTTGGTTTAATGCTACTGTAGTTCCACTTTTACGAGCGGGGCAGCGCGTGCTAATTGTTGCAAGTAACAACAGTCTGCGCGCGCTCATTAAGCTTATTGACAATGTGAGCGATGACGCAATCGCAAAAATAACCTTGCCGACGGCTATTCCTT
This sequence comes from Candidatus Woesearchaeota archaeon, assembly GCA_043771635.1. Classification (GTDB taxonomy): domain Archaea; phylum Nanobdellota; class Nanobdellia; order Woesearchaeales; family SKIA01; genus JAYVHA01. The sequence continues at coordinate 70,145 of JAYVHA010000007.1, read as the reverse complement.
GGGTGTACGAACTCGATGCAGAGTTGAAGCCGCTCAAGCATTACTACGTTGGTGATTCAGAATTAGTGGCTCGGCGTATTGCGCAAGCACAGTATACTATGTATCACGTTGACGGGACGCGTGGTCCGCAGTAGAAATAACGTAACGTAATTTATTATTCGCCGCCGCGCAGACGCTGAATTGCTTGAAGTCCTGGGGCGCGCTGAATTGTGAACATGATGAATAGGACGATTGTCGTTATTATAGTAACTGCAAGTACTGTAGTAAAGTCTAGCGGGATGGTGTTCCCGTTTTTATCACTATAAACAAGCACTATTGCTGTGTACGCAATAAACGTGGTGGGAACGTGACTCGCTAGCTTATACGCAAGCGCCTTAGGTAATAGGTGAAAGAAGGAGATAACGGTCAGCGCTATACCAAGTAGCGCTATAAAAATAACTATGGTGAAAGTGCCTAAGTGGTCGCCTGTTTTTAATGCGGCCCAAAACAGTTTCATTACTGCGTACGGGCTTGCGTGGTCAAACGACATTCTAGCGAGGTCAATTGCAACGTATATTAGCACTAAGCTGTTTACCACTGCTGTGTTCCAGCCGAGTTCTTCGTCGACATTTCTAAAGAAGTAAGTTTCAGTAGCTGCGAACGTCGCGAGCAATGGAAGAATAACCCACTGCATTTCAGTATAGCGCATCGGAGCTGCGACAATGTCCCAAATTCTTATGCCAAGAGTCGGGATCCACACCACAAAAAACCAGTAAAGCCAACCTGGGGACGCATTTACTGCAACTTCTTGGGCTTGGTCCGTAAGATTGTTTATTGTATTGTTGGTGGCATTAACTATGCGGACGGTGGTCGTGTTCCACAAACTGCCATTTACCACTTCCGAATTACTCTAGTAATTCTATTTAAATGATTCGACGAAGGTTTATTTAGAAACTTTTGATGGATTTACCTGTTTTGGAGCCTAAACGTTTAAATACGGTCGCTCGTCCCTCCGCTAGTGCTATGAAGTGGAGAGAAGTCTCCAATTGTAGCAGGCCGCTCCAGTAGTGTAGTCCGGCCCATCACTCTGCCCTTTCAAGGCGGTAACTCGGGTTCGAATCCCGGCTGGAGCATATAACCAAGCAGGTCACTTTTACAGAGACTTTGCAGACCACTTTAGCGTGACACTCTATCGTCTCGAAAATATCCTATACTAAGTATCCTTTCCTTCTCGACTCTGTATTTAAAAACAACTTTGCGTTGAAAGGGTATGTTATACAGATTCGGAGTTCCTGCCAAGTATCATCGCAACTTCAGTGGGAGTATGCTCAGCCGAGACTTGGTCACCACCAAATGAGTCGCGCCTTAATCACGAACAATCGCGGAGAAATCGAGGTCGACCCATTTGATCACAAAGGTCGCTTCAACATCTGGCTCAAATCCATTAGCCTTCCGGGAGGATATGATTACTTTACACTAATGGGCATTTCCCGCCAGCACAGCCAAGTTCTTACGAGATACGTGCTTGAACTGGCTGCAGGAAAGAACACGGCACGTGGCCACAGAAAAGGACCCCGAAGCTACGGACACCTGATATCTGTGAGAAACCACCTGCGTGGGATTCTGATTATATTTGAGCGGCAAACAAGCAAATTCACAATGGACTTTACAGAAGACGATGTCCTGGCGGTCTTCTCCGGCTTGCGTTTGGGCACTATAAAGAGCCAAAGGGGAATGCCGTATCTTGACGTCAGTACATACGCTAAGGGATTCTGTGCATTCTGGCGCTGGCACATGAGGGTACAGCTACTGAGCGGCCTTCCAGTAATCGATGTTGTTCAGAACTTGGATACTAGTCCTGATCACAAGCCAGTGTGGCATCACTTTACACTCAAAGACGTCGAACGCATGGCAGACATCGCGCCATACTTCGAGTACAAAGCACTCATGTATTTCTTGTTTGATAGCGGCATTAGAGCTCCAAAGGAAATGATGAACGTGCGCGTCATGGACTTGTCTCCAATACCTGACTCGTCACAGCTTCATCTTACAATCCGACATGAAACGAGCAAGACGTTTGGACGAAAAATAAAACTGATGCTGTGCTCAGAGATTATAAAAAAGTATATTGACAATGAAAAACTCAAAGGTGCGGACTTTCTCTTCAGTAAAAGCCCGATAGTATACAATCGCGTCCTAGCAAAGCTCGGCCACAAAATCTTAGGTGTGGGCACTCCTCGTCAACAACGCTTGCCAAACGGCGATCTGCACAAAACACTCATCCGGCATGGCATAACGATGTACGATTTCAGACACAACAGTGTGTGCCATTACCTTCCAATCTACAAATCTGAAAACCAACTCAAATATCGGTACGGCTGGAAAAAAACTGACATGATAGTTTATTACAGCGAGTACATAGGAATGAAAGACACGATCACAGAAGAAGACATGTTGATTGACACATCGAAGACCGAGCTCGAGAAGAACCTAGCAAAAGAACAACAAAAAGTGAATCGCCTAGAAGAACAGTTCGAAGCGCAGAAAATTGAGATGGAGGATAGAATGAAGAAGTTGGAAGCAAAATTGTTCCAACAATATGCAGATTCAGCTCATCACGATTTGGCACATAATTTACTACCTGAAAAAATCAGACTCGATACACATCGTTAGCCTAAAGTGTTATATTCAACCGCACATTTAAGCATTTATGAGCGTTACTCTACTCAAGTTTTTATATTCTGTACAAGGATTTTATAAGAGTTATTACCTTCGACGATTTGTAGTGAACAAACAATGTATTTCTGCAACACTCACTTTGTCACATAATGAAGTGGATATGGCAAAGCCAAGAATCCTCAAAACCCGTGGTGCCGGATACTACGAAGAAGTGCAGTCACCGTTCACGAATATCGACAAATTCCGTCAAGATTTCGAAACGATAGCACTTAATGATGAAGAAAAGATAAACTCTGATAATATCATCGGGGAAACCGTAGCTCCTAGGTCTACGCCTGATGAAAATGAATTTAGAATACTCTTTGTTCACTATTTGCCTTCGCTAGTTCACACTAACGAGCTAAATACTGCGGTAGTTGCTTTTGGGAGAACTGACATCGGCAATATACAGAGAGAATTGCTTCATGGAGTGCAGGGCTCGTCCTCAAGAACGGTAGAAGTCATTGCTCCGCTAGGTATTACTAATCCTTCCTGGTCATATAATGATGATCTTCTATCTGTTGATATTGACGTGAGATTTCCTGGCAATTACTTGATTGGAATTCGCCAAATTAACCAGTCTGAGCATCCTGCAAAAAATAAACTTCTTTTCCACGAGTCTTTTGAAGTATCGAACCATATTCACGTAGAAGTTCCTAGAGTCATACTAAGCGATCTGGATGACACTATCCGCGTGCAGCTAGTGCACGAAGGTCTAGAACACGAAGTCGCATACCAGTACAAATCCCTCCGAGAGATTGTAATATCTGCAGGCATCGTGACCAACCCTCTTCCAAAGCTATTGGATTATTTTATGTCTCCTAAGGATCTAGAAAAGAACGCACTACAATCTCACGCAACGGGAAAAGAAAATGTGGACAGTTTCGAAAATGTAGTACACATAATATTGACACTAGGCGGGATACCTAACATTTGGCTCGGTAAATATGAAAACTTAAAGAACCCTAAAACTGGTGTTATCTATGGTACTGTTGATATACTAGCTTACGATTCAGAAACCACAACCGTTCTAGTGATAAGCTGCAAAAGATCATCACCAGAGTCAAAAAGTATAGATAGCATATCTTCCACAGCCAAGAATTTGGCTGAACAATTCGGGGATTCTAAAATTCAATTTATTCCTATTATCGTTCTTGGCGCGCCATCACCGAGTTTTGCTAGGGAGGCTGCAAGGGCTGGCGTCCGTACGGTGCAACCTGAGACGCTGGCATTGTGGATAAAAAGCACGCGAACAGGAAACTTATCTTTGGAGAGTATACCCTCTTTAGAATCACATCACAGGAGCGACACGAATACACGCTATATTTGAAGTATGCTAAACTGATTCATTTAGTGTTATACATTCTCTGAGTTCTTGATATAGGTTAAGGCGAACTTTATGCTTCTATGTTCGCACTTAACACGATCGCTTGCATGGATTGTCTGGAGTACTTGAAAACACTTCCTGACAATTGTGTAGATCTCGTCGTGACGGATCCACCATACAACGTATCGCGCAAAACCAACATATTATTTCAGGGACGAGTAATCCGTAAAGATTTTGGTGAGTGGGACTACAACTTTGATCCGGTGCCAGTAATGCGCGAAATCAAACGAGTCTTAAAACCAAACGGGCAAATCTACGTGTTCTGCAGCACAGAACAAATCCCAGTATATATGAAAATATTCCAAGAAAACTGGTTCTTCAGAAACCTTCTCGTATGGAGTAAGACGAACCCTCCGCCTCGATTAAGTAAAACGAACTGGGTATTCGCAAACGAATACATCATATACGCAATAAACGACAAAACAAAACTCAACAAAATAACATTCAATTTCGAAAGTCAACCCGCCATGAAAAACATTTTCATTACACCGGCGCTTCAAGGCAGAGAAAGATTAAAGCAAGAAAACGGAATGGCATTTCACCCCACTCAAAAACCATTGAGCGTTCTCAAGAGACTTATTGAGACAAGTAGCCAAGAGGGCGATGTGGTTCTTGACCCGTTTATAGGGATTGGTAGTACAGCTGTAGCGGCCAAAATCAGCGGAAGAGACTTCCTAGGGTGCGAACTCAGCCCCGAATTCGTCAAGGCAGCTCAAAGACGTATAGATGTGTAGTGGGCGCCCAACGTTGAACGAATGTCTGATGCTTCACATTCTAGGTTGCGCTCATATCTTTCTGCTTTGAAAGTGTAAAAGAAGTTAAAAATTATTTTGAATCTTTGCCCTTACGAGGATCGTTCGACTTGTATTGAAGCGTTTCGTCTCTTGTCCCCATTATCTCAGGGTCGTAGAAGGGAGGCTTTCTATTTGGTTTAGGTTCTTCCGTCATTATTTTACCGTAAGTATGATGCTAAGCAAGATTGTGGACGAAAGGCATATAGCAATGCCCCAAGTTAGCAGCTTGCTTTTCTTACTGCTGTGCTTTTTTGTTTGACTGGTGGACTCTGCGAGGCCACCCAAAATGGCTTTTCTAAGTTCATCTTCGCTCTTGAATCCTTTTTTTTCAAATTTCGCAAGCAGTTTGAAAGTGTCTATTGCCTCGGACGATCGTGGAGTGTAAGCTACAATCAACACTATCAAAGACGCTATATACCCCAAGATTCCTATCGAGAAGCCGACGGTAGCAAGACCCTCCAACTCGTTAAGCTTGATTATGCTCGTAAATAATACGATTAAACCCGTGTTTACTGCTGTTATTTGCGATATCTTGTTGTCCAACTGCCGAAAGTTCTCATCGGTTCTGCTTAGTTCTGCGTTAACTTCTTTTTCGAGTGTGGACAGCATGACATTAACCTAAAAGTGTTATGCGAATTAAAGCTTGTCGGGTATGCGACAGGTATGTTACAGTCATGCGTATTACATTCTCCGAGTTAGAATGGTTATGATTTGAACATAGTCGCGGCATTCTAACTGGTCTGTTGTTCGAACAGAATCTAGACCTGTTGCTGTAACGGATTTTCGAACAGATTATACATGTAAAAAATGCAGTCGCCGTTGGCAGCGAGTTAGCTCTAGATAAGTGCCGGCTTTGTTATACATTCTCTGAGTTCCTTACTTTAGTCATCGCAATTCTTAGGTTTGTATGGTGTTTGTAGCTGAATGTGCTTTGTGTGGTGGACGGCTTGCTGGTTCTGATGTTGCTTTTTGCTTTTCTTGTGCTGCTTTTCTGACTTGGAAGTATGGTTCTGTCGAGGCATATTTGCGGCTTTTGGATGCCATAGCTCATATGGAGCTTAAGGAGGTGGAATGATGAAGAAGTTATTGTATGGTATTTTGGCTGTATTATTTGTTTTGTTGCCTGCTGCTTTTGCTGTTGATTATAATCAGGTTATTAGTGCGCAGGATCAGGCTACTTTCGATTTGATTTTGTCGCCTGTTATGAAGGTCTATAATTTCATTAAGTACGCTGCTTCCGTAATTGCGGTTTTGTTCTTGGTCTTTGCTGGTGTTACTTTTATCACTAGTGGTGATGATCAGGCTGCGCGTTCTCAGGCTAAGAAGATGGCTGGCTATGTTATTGTTGGCCTAGGGGTGATCTGGATAGCTCCTTATGTTATCCAGTACTTGGTCGCATGAAATCATTTATTTTTCTTCTATTTTTGTCGTCGCTTGTTGGTGGAGTTTACGCTTTTGATTGTTCGCTATTCGCTTCGCCCAGTTACGAGGCGTGTCTTGCGCTGAGCGTAACATCGCCTGGCGCGATTGCTAACCTTATCTATACGAACACTAGCTCGCCAGATCACGAGTTTGTTGCGTCGTACAATGATGGAATCATCGTTACCGGTCCCCCAGAAGGTTATCAAAATACTTCTGAGGGTGTTATTAAAGACGCTTGGCTTGTACTGCTCTCCATTCAGCCGAGTATGTTATTTGAGGGGCGCACGTATGTTCCCGCAATAGTAACTGCGCGGAGCGAGTACGGTTACTCCATTGAACTGCCGCCAGATTATAGAAATTCAAACCGCGTCACAGGTAGCATTTGCAAAATACTATATTCGCTAGAGGATACGCAAGAGAATTATAGTATTGTACTAAACGGTGAAACGGTTGGTTCAAATAAAATAAGTAATTTCTCCGTGCCTGTAGATTCAGTTATACGAGCAAATTTAGAATTGTCAGCTACAACTAAAGTTGATACGTACCGTACAACTGCCCGGTGTTGCGGGTTAGCGTGCGAAAGCACTTGCTATAGTTGTTCATTCAGTCTCACTACGTACAAATTAGATAACCTGACTCTTCAGGATTACCAAACTGTCGCGGCATACAATCATTCACCTAACGCATCTTTCATTCTCACCACGCAATACGCAGATAGTGTTGGCGGAGAGCTTACCAAAGACAATCTGACGTATGTCCGTTTAGATTTTAACCAAAGCCATCTACTTGTTGGTGAGTTCGTTTACTCTGCTAATTTCACAAAGGCACCGTACGACTTTATTGCATTGCAAGCCACGAGGCAGCGTCAAGAGTATCCTACGAACCTGTTTTACAGTAATGGGTCGGTAACGGTTAAGGACTCGAGCGCTTGCAACCTCGTTCTTAGCGACTTCTTCGACACTAAGACTTTGTCTTGCGCGAGAAATATTACTGGTGCTATTTTCACGCCGTTCAAACAAACTAGATTCTCGTCCGATCTTAAGTTCGGTTTCAAGCTGCTTCTTCTCATTCTCTTGATACTTGTTTTGATACGATTTGCTCGTAAGAAGTTCCCGCCGCTGTTCGGCGTCGTTCTGGCAGCTATTGCAGCTCTTCCTGGTGTCCGAGCGGATGATTGTGGTATAACCAATCTTGCGACGTGTATTCCCCAGAAGTTCTTCGAGTTCCTGATTGGCGCTTTGAATGCTCCTTTGCAGCCTTTGCTTGACTTTACGCGCAGTCTCATCGAGAATCCGCCAAGTATCGCATTGTTTCAAGGCGTGTGGCAAGTAATTGTAGCGTTGCTGAGTATTCTTTATGGTTTCTTGTTTTTGTACGCTGGTTATCAGTTTATGACGAGTGGTCATGATGTAGTTAAGCGCGAGCTTGCTAAGGAGTCGCTAAAGAATGCTATTTTGCTAATTATTTTCGTTCAAGCTAGCTTTTACTTGTACGGTCTTATGCTTGAGCTCGGTTCCGCTCTCGCAAGTACGGTGCTAGTGCAAGTTGATCCTGCGTTCTTTCAGTTAACTGCAGATAACGTGGTGAATGTTGCTCTTGAGTTCTTGCTCGTTCTCACCTACGCCGTGGTTTTGCTCGCCACGATCGTGGTTCTTACGCTTCGGTACTTGGTGGTTGCTGCGGGTGTCATATTTGCTCCTGTTGGTATTTTCTGCTACTTCGTGCCTCCGCTCCGCAGTTATGGTAAGCTCATTCTTAACTTGCTTGGCATGGCAATTTTCAGTACGTTTCTAGCTTCCATTATCATTCTTGCAAGCAGTATGCTCGTACAAGTTGAATTGTTTCAAAATTTCAAGATAGTTATCATGATAACGTGCTTTCTGCTCGTTAACTTGCTATTCTTGGTTCTCGGCAAGCACATCATCACTAAGTCGGCTCTAGGCGACATGGGAGGAAGCGTCGCTCAAGCTGCGAAGTATCTCGGCGGAGTAATCTAATGAGTTACGAAATTCCGCAGCAGCTTCAGCACAAAGAGCGAATAGTTTTTGGCCTGACGTTTACGCAGCTTGGCTGGGCTGCATTCTTCGGGTTCTTCGTACTTGCCGCGCTCGCAAGTAATCTATCGCTGTACGTTAAGATGGGTGTGGCAGTTGTGCCGATAGTGCTTGGCGTACTGTTTATTTTCTTTAACATGTGGTCATGGGTAAGGAACGCAATAGGTTACATACGCCACAGAGAAGTACTTCTCGGTACAAAGCACATGAGCCAGGCTTTTCCCATTAAAGAAGTCGTAAACGACACCATAATCGCTGAGGATAGCGTCGCTGTTCTAAGAGTTGCCACTATCAACTTCGGCATAAAAACTGATGCGGAGAAGGAAGGCATTATAGCTGGTTTCCAAAAGTTCCTGAACAGCCTTGACTTTCCAGTACAAATACTAGTAAACACGCAAACTCTGAACCTTGACAAATACCTCGCGAGCTTAGAGGAGCGAACTAAAGACAAACAACGGTTCGAAGAGTTTTCAATGTACATAAATGCCAAAACAGCAACGCAAAGAAACAGAGAGTTTTTCGTCATAATACCAAAAAGAGCAGATCTCAGTATTCAATCTAAGCTATGTCAAGATAGGCTTGAAAGCATGGGCTTGCAAGTAGAGCGGCTAGGGCAGAATGCGTTGCTAGAGTTCTTGGCGCAATCCTACAATACTAAACCGTCAGAGCACCCTAGCAGCGTAAAAGGAGTGCATTCCCTTGTAGCGCCGGGAAGAATCAAGGATCACGCTGATTACCTGGACGTTGACGGGAAGCTTGTGCGCGTAGTGGTCGCGACAGGGTATCCTAGAAATGTGGAAAGCGGGTTCCTAGATAAAATAATTAGCAGTAACGAAGACTATGACATAAGCATTCACGTAGAGCCTTTCAGCATAGAAACAACCATGCTTATTCTAAACCAAGAACTCCAAAAGCAAAGAGCCGACCTGTACTCTGAAGAGCAGAGAAAGAGTATTAACCCGAGCCTTGAAATTAAGTACCGAGACACACTCAAAGTCCTTGAAGCCCTTCAAAAGGGCGAAGAGAAACTATTCAACGTAAGCCTTCTCATAGCCTGCAAAGCCAACACGAAAGAAGAGCTTAACCTGCTCACAAGAAAAGTCGAAGCAGAGCTGCACAGCATAATGATTATCCCGAAAGCGCCGCTCTTTCGGCAGCTTGCGGCATACAAGTCAATGATGCCGTTCGGCAAAAACTACCTGGGAGAGCGAAGAAACGTTACAACCGGCGCCTTAAGCGCGTTCTTCCCATTCACAAGCCCGTTCCTAACAATGGAGTTAAGCGGAACCCTTCTAGGTCTCAACAAAAATAACGTGCCGTACATCAAAGACATATTCAACCTAAACAACGCAAACGGAATAGTATTGGCAACGAGTGGCGCAGGGAAAAGCTACTTCACAAAGCTCCTTGTAAGCCGCCAAATACTCAATGGAACAAGCGTAACCGTCATCGACCCCCAAGGAGAGTATACGGGGCTCGTGCAAGCATGCAACGGAGAGCAGATCAGCATAAGTCGCACCAGCAAGACGATGATTAACCCCTTGGATTTAATGGGACACGACTATATCGAGAAACGACTGGCACTAATGGACTTGTTCAGAATAATGTTCGGGGAGCTAAGCGAAGTTCAAAAGAGCATACTCGACAAGGCAGTAAACGAGACGTACGCAAGAAAAGGCATAACAGCTGACCGCGGAAAAAAGAACAAACCACCCATTCTCAAAGACTTATACAAAACACTCGTCGAAATGGACAGGAAAGCCGCGCAATCAGAGAAAATAACGTACAGAGCACTCATCAACAGACTCTACATGTACACTGACGGAGTATACAACTTTCTTAACAGACAAACAAACATCAACTACGAAAACAATTTCGTATGCTTCAACATAGGCGACATGCCAAAACAAGTCAAGCCAATAGTAATGTTCCTAATTCTTGACTACGCATACATGAACATGAAGACCCGTCCAGGCAAGAAAATGCTTGTCGTGGACGAAGCATGGAGCCTTCTAAGCCACACAGAAGAAGCAGGATACCTATTCGAAATAGTAAAAACCTGTAGAAAATTCAACATGGGACTACTCCTAATAACACAAGACGTGGCAGACCTAGTGAACAGCAACGCAGGACACGCGGTACTAGCGAACAGCAGCTACACATTTCTCCTAAGACAAAAACCAGCCATAATAGACAGCGTAGTGCGAACATTCCACCTTAGCACACCAGAAAAGAACTACCTACTCACAGCAACACAAGGAAAAGGAATTCTCATACTCGACAACGACCACCAGGAACTAAGCGTAATAGCCTCAGAGAAAGAACACGAATTAATTACAACAAACCCGAACGAAAAAACAAAGACAATAACAAAACCAGATGAAAAAAAAGAAGTAGACATAACCGTAAACACAGAGAAAGGACTCATATACGGCACAGGAATGAGCTTCGCAGACAAAAACTACCTAGTACACAACGGATACGTGAAAGGAATGTTCGTGCCTATAGGAAAGCCAAGGCAAGAAGAATGCTGGGTAAAAACAAACAAAGTAGAGACAATAGCGCACACGTTCCTAGTACAAAACATCAAAGAACACATCAAGCAACACACGCAAGAAGTAGAAGTAAACATTGTAAGCGACGCAGACGTGGTATTCAAGGACACAAGAGGACGAAATATAGCGATAGAAGTAGAAACAGGATCTCAATACAAAAAGAACAGAAGAAACATACAACAAAAATTCGCTGACCTAGACGAGCAGTACGACGAAGTACACATAGTATTGACAGACGCAGAGTTCAAACGAGCCTACGAGCGTACCCTCGAGCGACCAATACTCGTACGCAACGAAGTACCAGGCCTACTTTCTAATCTGTTCTCCCATAGATCTCCTGCAAGAATTAGGGGTGGCGCACGGCCTGTGCACGCCGTAAAAGAGTGATTAGGCCTGGATTTAGGGGTGGCGCCGTCGGTAATCCGGAAACGCCGGAAATACATTGAAATTATCACGCGAAAGTAGATAAATTATGAAATACAGTATATGTATACGGGATGGGAGAAAAAATACTATTCGGCACAACAAACAAAATCGTAACCATAACAGGGAAAGTACTCTACAACGATAGCCGAAGAAGAATAGATCTAAAATTACCCGTGCGACAGCTATTCAGCTCAAGCAGCTCAAAAGTAGAATACGTTATGGAGCTATGCCTAAGCAAAGAACAAGTGCTAAGCAGGCTCGAAAAACTCTCCGAACAGAAGACAATGCCAGTACTACTATACTTTACCGATGAAGGAGGCGAAGATTCTAATGCGGTGCTCTGAATGCGCGGAAAAGAGATTTAGAGAATCCCAAGGAGAGCTAGTGTGCCTAGGCTGCGGGTTAGTGCTTGAAGACAACAGAATAGAACAAAGTACCTTGTTATCCGAAGGCAGCCACGCATCACATCCAGCCTTAGCGCAAGCAGGCACCTTCAACACAAACGGAAGACACCTAACAGAATCATGGCTATTAACAACCAAACAAAAAAACTTCCGAGCAACATGCAGCGAAATAGACCTTCTAGTATCAAGAATTAAAGCACCTAAAACCGTAGCGGCAGAAGCAAAAAGAATGTTCCTCGAAGTAACCAATAAAGAAATAACAATCGGCAGAAGCAATCAGGCATTTGCATACGCAGCAGTATACATTGCATGCATCGACGCCGGAACGCCGCAAACAGCGCTAGAAATTACTGCGCACACAGAAATACCTAAAGCTGAATTGCTTAAGGCTGCAAAACACATTCAAAGAGCTCTAAAAATAAGAACGGGCACGATAGAAGCAATAGACCTCATACCGCGGTTCGCAACAAGACTACGGCTGCCAAGCAACACAGTAACTCTAGCAATACAATACGCAGGAATGAATGCCAGTAACGGCCTTAAGCCAAGTACGCTCGCAGCAACAAGCCTGTACGTCGCGATGCAAACAACAGGCGAATACCGCGCACAGAGACTGTTTACACGCTACACTGGAGTCGTCGAAGTAACTATTAGAAGGCGGAGTAAGCAGCTACGTACTAACTCTCAATTTAGATGAATAAACATTCGAATACGTGTACCGGTTCCTTCGTCGAAATTCTTTGCAAGCGTCTCATATTCTTCATTGGAAAGTTCAACTATAGCCTTCATTGTGATTTCAACTAAGCTAATGAGTTTTATATGCTCATTTGCGTTTTTCCCGTAAATTCTCCGAATCACGAAGAAGCTTCTCCTCTATCGCAACACGGATGAATTCAGACCGGGACATACAATCCTCGGTGTAAGCGCACATGGCGTTCCATACAGTATTTGTGCAGTAAAAGCAACGCCGCTCACCACGAAGCAACTCAATATCCATTTTTCTCGCCCTCAGAGGCCATTTCCTTGCCCGCAGCCCGCTCCTTCCTAAAAAAACGCATTCTGACGTAGCTAGAAACCCCCAAGCCATCCTGTCGCGCCCACAAACGAAGCAAAAAATACTGCTCCTCACTCACGCGAAAACCCACAAGACGCGTTTTAACCATACATAACATATGGTTGTCATAATTAACATAGAGTTAGGACACAAAAATGTACCCAAAAACGCTACCACAAAATGCGCACATAAATGTAAATTACTTATTTGCAGAGGTTTAAGATAGTAACTGAAGTCGGTCCAAACTGTAAGTGGGCAACTAACTGTATAAACTTTACAGGGGCTGTGAAAAATAAATTCTACCGGCAGAGCCAATTCTACCAGCCGCTCAAATGTTTAAACAATAAAGCAGCTGATAAAAGCGACTCTGCAAAGTATTTTCTTAGGAAAGTTTTGGATGTCAAAGTATACCTTAGGCTTTCACAAGAACCAAATACGAACAATGCTCAACCCAGGATTACTAAGCTATAAAGAACAAATAGTATTCCGCTCATCATGCGCGCCGTAGTAGCTATTAAAGATATTGAGGGCTAAGCACACTAGTTCGAGAGACACAATAGAATCTTAATTAGAAAGTAACTTAATAACTTGCAAGATGAAGAGTATAAAGAAGATTAGGCTCAATAACCAAACCAGAAGTCTATAAAGAAGTCCGCTTTCAACGTATAAAATTAACTTCTTGATGTTAGCCACAACCAAAGCAAATATCACTACGTAGACCATTGTCAATCCGATAGCCGATTGGAGTGGCAGATACTTGAAGGCAAACAATAGTCCCAAAAAGCCGAAAAAGAATACTGCCCCGGCAATTAACTGAGTTGGTCGCACACGCACGGGAAATTGCTTTGAATTCATTTCTTGTCCCTACTACTGCCATTAGAATTTTTTTTATAGGGTTCACTAATAACCCAGATCTTACCACTATTACCTCGCAGCACTTTATCTATTTTTGCCTCCTTGCCACTAGGAGTACTCATGGATTTGCCTTTGTACTCCCTCTCGATAGATTTGTCTCGTTGAGAGTCCTGGCGTGCTTGTGCTTCTTTCAGGAAGGTCTGCCGTCTATTATTGCCATATGTGCCGTATAACGCTTGGCCTGCTGGTCCTGTGAATGGCACTCCTGAAACAGATCCCGTATTATATATGTCCTTGGCAGTGACCAAGAATTCTGCCGAAATCGAACCTGCAGCAAAAGCACGAGCATACTCATCAGTCTCATCTTCATCAATAATGAATGAAGTCGCAATAACTGAAATGGTTATTGGGCCTTCTATTGCTGCAAAACCAATTCCGAACGGACCTCCGTATAGCGCAGCACCAGTATTAGCACTTGCCATAAAGACTCCTAGTCCGAGGAGTTGAGAGCTAAACATGCCGGTCGGGTCAACTTTGTTAGTCGGATTATTTCTAACGTAGCCGTATGGATTTAGTGTTTGTGGATCGTACACATTCTCTTTAATCGAATCTGGCTGCACGAACATCGCAAGATCTGCGCTATAGTGCCTTGCCTTCATGTAATCTAGCCCAGTTTCTGTGTCTCGTTCATGGCCAGTGAAAGCATATCTGCCATTTCCACCAGTTATGTCATTTCCGTAGGGGTCCAGTTTTGTGACCTCTACGGTTCCTCCAGAACTGTTTGTCACCAAATCAGGTGTACCTAGATGGTTTGGATGGATGTACGTTAGGTTGTTGCCTCTCATTTGAGCAAGTAATGTTCCGTCGACACGATAGTAAACTTCGTCTGTGGTTTGATTGCTCGCGTTGTAAACGCGTACAAAGTCATCGTCTGGGTAGTATGTTCTAGAAAGAACGGCGCCTGATGTGGTGTTGTATTCTATTTTTCTGATTCTAATTCCTTCGTCGTCATACAAGTGCGCCGACACGTTGGTAGTATTTGCTAATCCAAGCCAGATTTTGGTCAATCTATTGAATGAATCATATTCGTAAGTGAACGTACCGTCGTAAACCATGTTTCCGTTGGCATCGTATGTTAGGCTAGTGCTGCCGTTGCAAGGGTCGAAATCTAAGTTGAATATGCGTCCGCTGCTCACGCTCGTATTTGCGTATAGTTGAGCTACTTCTGTGTTGTTTAATGCGCGAGTGTATATTGCAACTCGATCCATGTTCCCGTCCATCGTTTCTGCGTACCATTCAGCGTTTGCTCCTAGTTGTAAGTATTTTCCAGGATAGTTCTTTGTTATGCCGCTCATGTTTGCGATATTTACGCCATTGCGATACAACGTTCCGCTCGTGCCGCTAATTACTAGCACATAGTGCGTCCAGTTACTCAAAGCCCCGTAGCCTGTCAATACTGTATTCCAACTGCTCATGCCCAGTACAACTTGGTTTAAACTTACGTCTGATTGACGGAAGTAGAATCTATCGGAGCCGTTTGTGTCTGCGCTCCAGAACGTTCGTTGGCCAGCGTCTGCGTCGCTTTTTGCCCACATAGATATCGTGAAGCTTCCGTTGCTAAGAGCGGAACTAACATTCATGTCTGTTGATATGCGGTCGTCAACGCCGTCTAGTGTTGCGTAGCCGTTTCCTGTTGATGCGCCGTTCATTAGGGTTACGTTGTATCCTCCGTTTGATAGTGAGCAGGAGCTGCTTGTTCCTACGCTTACGCTGGTCAGCATCGAAGTATTGCGAGTGTCGTTCGTGCGCAGTATTGCGCTGTATTGCACATATCTTCCGTCAGAAAGTAAAGGGTCGTTTCCTGATGTTAGTGTGCTGCTCCACGTGTTCCATGCTACTAGATCTGCCGGTGCTAGTGTCTTGTTCCATAACGATACTTGCGCAACTGATCCTCTGAAGGTTAGTCCGGATGTTCCTCCGCCGATTGTGAAGTTAGTTGATGAGGTTGCTGTGCCTTGCTGAGTAACGCTAGACTTTTGTACTCCGTCGCAGTACGCGTACGCGGTCTTTGCTGTGTCGTTGTATACGTATGCAAGTGAGTGCCATCGGCCGTCTGAAATTGAGCACACTGATGCCATTGTTTTGTTTGATCCGCTACTGTTTGCTGATACCATGGTTATGCCACACGAACCTGTTGTGTATATTCTGTAGTCCCATCCTTTTGCGAATATGTTTTGTCCGTCGACACATGTGCCATCGCTTCTTACCCATACTTGCACAGACCAGTTTGTGAAGTTTGTCGCGAGTGGTAGAGTTATTTTGTCAGTGTCACTGTCAAACCACGTTGCGTTCTCTAGAACAAATGGGCCTGTAACATTGCCGTATATGACCCCACTTGAATTTGTGCCGTTATAACGGCTGTTCGCATCCTTACAAAGCAGTGTTTGGTTTAGTGGCCAGTACCCGAATAGTCCTGTATCGGTTAATCCTGGTTTTGCGTAGTCTCCGGTTCTTGCTGCTATTGTTAGGTTTCCGCTGCCTGTCCAAGACACACTTGAAACAGTCGATGATTGGCCGAGGTCTATCATGCTTGTGTAGTTTCCGTATGATGGGTTTACTAGGTATAAGCCTGAGTTGTATAGGGATGTTACTTCTGTCATAGATCTAGTGCGATTGTACTGTGCAACTCCCTCTATGCAGGCTTCTAATACAGAATTTAATGACCTAATTGTTATTACCAATTTTGACCCTAATATGTCTCTTTTCCTGCTCCCAGTAGGCGTCTACATCCTGAAGCAATCTTACTAAAACGAGTTTATCATTGTTAGAAAGCCTTTTTGGAAGACAGACTGTAATAGTTGTTTTAACTTTTGGAAGCCAAACAAGGTCTGTTAAGCAGTCATATAGCGCATCCCAGTTGTGTCCGAAATACTCTGGAAAAAATAGTTCTGAACTAAATATCTCGAACACTTTTTTTTTACTTGCCACATTGGACAAATTAACAAGGATGTCTGCGTTCAAATTCTTAGTCAGTGTTTTTTCCTTTGTCATTTATTGCCTCCAATTCTATTTACTGCTCTCTGTAGCATTTTATACGCTTGATTAAAATTAGTGCGGTCAGGCTCAGAGGTGACCCTTTTGAATGAGCCATAATGGTTTGTTGTGTAGTAAGTCTCTCCATTATTTCCAACTACCAACCTATTGGTCCCTCTACCTTTTGCAGGGTCTGCTTGGACTGTATACTCGCGGTAATAATTAGCGGCTTGTTTTGGAAGAGCTTCGTTTCTATTTTGATATATTGTTCCATCCTTGGCATAGGGTAACTTTTCTCCGGATTTGACTTTGGCCAGGGTGTTTTGGACATCCTCAGGAAGATCTGCGTAATTCACAGCATTATTGCCGGTAACTTTAGTACTAGAGGCTAATCCAAACGATCTAACTCCTCCCATAGTTGTTAACGAAATAACAGCACTCATAAAGGCATTTTGTTCCTGGTTAGCAAAACGAACATTTTTGCCGTTGTATAAACCTACGTCAGGATTGTCTCCTTCATCTGGAACTGCATTCATTATTGGACATATGAACCCCACACAGAAACTAATGCATCCTCCCGTTGCATCACAACTGTACTGCCCGGTCGGATCTGTATAAATCGTCGGCCTGTTTGAAACATACGCATATCTATTCAATTTTTGCGGAGAGTATATATCTTCTAGTAAACTATCCGGTTGTACAAACATCGCGAGGTCTGGACTATAGTGCCTTGCCTTCATGTAATCTAGCCCAGTTTCTGTATCACGTTCATGGCCAGTAAAAACATAGCGACTGTTCCCCCCTGTTATGTCGTTTCCGTAAGGGTCGAGTTTTGTCGTCTCGATCGTGCTACCGGTTGTGCTCGTGACGAGGTCAGGCGTTCCCAAATGGTTAGTATGAATAAAGGTCAAGTTGTTCCCTTTCATTTGTGCGAGCAATGTTCCGTCGACACGATAGTAAACCTCGTCAGTGGTTTGATTGCTTGCGTTGTAAACGCGTACAAAGTCATCGTCAGGGTAATATGTTCTAGAAAGAATGGCACCTGATGTGGTGTTGTATTCTATTTTTCTGATTCTAATTCCTTCGTCGTCATACAAGTACGCTGACACGTTGGTAGTATTCGCTAAACCAAGCCAGATTTTGGTCAACCTATTGAATGAATCATACTCGTAGGTATACGTACCGTCGTAAACCATGTTTCCGTTAGGGTCGTATGTTAAACTCGTTGTTGCGCTGCAGGTATTGAATTCTATGCTAAGTATTTGACCGGTTGTTACAGTTATGTTTGTGTACAGCTGGCTAACTTCTGTTAATGTTAGTGCTCGGTTGTATAGGTTTATCCCGTCTATGTTTCCGTCGTGTGTTTCTGCTAGTGTATCGCCGTTAGCGCCGAATCGTAAGTATTTTCCTGGATAGTTCTTTGTTATTCCTGTTGTGTTAGCAACGTTCAACCCGTTACGGTAGAATAGGCCACTAGTTCCGTTAATAATCAGGACGTAATGTGTCCAGTTACTCAAAGCACCATAACCTGTCAACACCGGATTCCAGCTACTGGCGCCGAGCACTACTTGGTTTGAGCTTATATCGCTCTGTCGTAAATAGAATCTATCTGTTCCGCTACTGTCCGCGCTCCAGAATGCTCGCTGCCCACTGTCGACATCACTTTTCACCCACATGGCAAGTGTGAAGCTTCCGTTATTAAGTACAGAACTAACATTTAGGTCAGTATCTATTCTATCATCAGTTCCATCTAGTGTTGCGTATCCGCTTCCTGTTGATGCGCCGTTCATTAGGGTTACGTTGTAACCTCCGTTTGAAAGTGAGCAAGAACTGCTTGTGCCTACGCTTACGCTAGTCAGCATCGAAGTATTGCGAGTATCGTTCGTGCGCAGTATTGCTGAATATTGTACATACCTGCCGTCTGTTAGTCCTGGGTCGTTTCCTGATGTGAGCGTGCTGCTCCACGTGTTCCATGCTACTAGGTCTGCTGGTGCTAGTGTCTTATTCCATAATGATACTTGCGCTACGGATCCTCTGAAGGTCAAGCCGGAAGTTCCTCCGCCGATTGTGAAGTTAGTTGATGAGGTTGCTGTGCCTTGCTGAGTCACGCTAGACTTTTGTACTCCGTCGCAGTACGCGTACGCGGTCTTTGCTGTGTCGTTGTATACGTATGCTAGTGAGTGCCATCGGCCGTCGGATATTGAGCATACGGACGACATTGATTTGTTTGAGCCACTGCTGTTCGCTGATACTATGGTTATGCCGCAAGAGCTTGTTGTGTATATTCGGTAGTCCCATCCTTTTGCGAATATGTTTTGTCCGTCGACACATGTGCCATCGCTTCGCACCCATACTTGCACAGACCAGTTGGTGAAGTTTGTCGCGAGTGGTAGAGTTATTTTGTCGGTGTCGCTGTCAAACCATGTTGCGTTTTCTAGCACGAATGGTCCTGATACGTTTCCACAGATTACTCCTGATGATGCTGTTCCGTTATAACGGCTGTTCGCATCCTTACAAAGCAGTGATTGGTTTAGTGGCCAGTACCCGAATAGTCCAGTATCTGTTAATCCTGGTTTTGCATAGTCTCCGGTTCTTGCTGCTATTGTTAGGTTTCCACTTCCAGTCCAAGACACACTTGAAACAGTCGATGATTGGCCGAGGTCAATCATGCTTGTGTAGTTTCCGTATGATGGGTTTACTAGGTATAAGCCCGAGTTGTACAGGGATGTTACTTCTGTTGCTGAGAATGTTCTGCTGTAGAGGTTTATTTCGTCTACAGTTCCGTTGAACGCGTCGAAGTAGTCCGCTCCCCATTTGAATGAAGCTGTTGACGACATGCTGTGGTTTGTTGCAATTTTTGAGTGCTTTAGTGTTCCGTCTTGGTATATGCTTAGGTTTCCTGAGCTTAGGTTATAGGTTAGTACTATGTGGTACCATTTGTTTATTTCATAGTCAGGGTTTTGTGTCTCGCTAGCTCCTCCTGTCTGTACCCATGCAGCACCTCCTGCTGTTGAGTTTCTTGTGTAGCATTGAATTCCTGTTGTGTCGTATTTAGCGAATTCGCATAAGTACCCGTTTGTTGATGTGTAGCGGTAAATCAGTGTTTGGTTTTCTGTTAGGGATTTAAACCGAACCCAGAAAGACAACGTCATGTTTGAAATATCAAGGCTAGCGGCATCTGGAGCTGATAGTTTATTGGCATCATTAAACGCGAAACCATCAGCAAATGTGTTGTTTACGTATGCTGCTCCGCCGAATGTTGCTGTGTTTGCGTTTCCTGAGCTGTCTAGTCCGTTTCCTGAGAAACGCCATGAAAGCGCTTGTGCTGCGTCTGTCGAGTGGTAGTTTTCAAGTGTTACTTGTGTTGTGCCAATTGAGCAGTTCTCGCACGTACCGTAATTAAAGTCTGACACGACAAAGACGTTTGAGGCGAATCCTACGACGAATACGCCAGGTTCGGAAGCGTTAATTTCGAATCTTTGCCGGACGGTAGGGTTGATCGTGGATCGTTTGTAAGAACCAATTCTCACTCCGCGTACGATGCCTGTACTCAGTTGGCTTGAATATCCTTCGTAAACTGGCTGGCGGTAGTCTGTAGTGGGAATTCCTTCGGAGAGGTCGTATGCAGCCCTTAATGCTGCTTCTCCTTGAGGAGTTATTGGCTCGCATACTACAAATCCGCCTTCTTCGATGGTACACGGGTAATTTGGATCTTTTTCTAGCTGTAGTATCTCCTGCCGTCCAAACGCTGTTTCAGAAACACGCACAGTAGTCAGAATCTCCTTTGCGCATGACTTATGTCCGCAATAAGGTATGGGTGCGTCTACTGTTGCTGGGTCGCGTGTGGGCGCGTCACGAGGTTCAGTAGGAGCTACAACAAGTTCTAGAGCCTCAATTACTTGTGGCTCATCGGCAGGCTTAGGGTTTGGTTCTGATATTGTTACAGCAGGCTGTTCTACTACATTCTCTGTTGGCACGAGTATAATTACTGGGGCTGTTGTGTTGATCGTGCCGTTCGGTAATAGTATTGGAATTGAGTTGTTCGTTTCATTAGTGATGTTATCAGCTAATGCCGAAGGAATTGCTAATGCTAATGCAACGAACATGACAGCAAGGAACATTCGATTCACTCTGCTGCCTCGCTTGGAGCATGCACTGGCGCAGATCCGAAGCTGAAAGTCTTAGTCCAACTATTTGTGACTATCTTCGTAATTACGTTAATTGGGCTTACTGTGTATGCTGCACTAAATTGTGTTGTTCCGTTTACTATTCTGTTCGCCGTGCTAATTCTGTTTAAGTCGTCGTACGTGTATGTTTCTGACGCGTTATTTGCGACATCTGTAATTAACAATATGTTTCCAACAGCATCGTAACTATAACTCATGTTTTGCTTCGTGCCCGTATATATGCGGCTAAGACGCAAGCTATTCGTGTCGTAAGTCAGGTTTGTTGTGAGTGTATTGTTATACGCGCGGCCGCTTGGCTGGCCTACAGCAACATAATCAAAGTCATTAATTATCCCTGTAATACTCTCAGGTTTGTTAAAAGCGTTATACGTATATCTAATGCTAGTCCCATTCGTCATATTCTTCTGGATGAGGTGGTCTGCACTGTCGTAGCTATAATTCGTGCTGAATGTTATTCCGTCTATGCTCAAGTTCTCTTGCGTGCGTCGTAAACGTTGGTCGTACGCGAATGTCTTGTTCGCGCTTGTCAGAGCCACTTTTGCCAATGTTCCTTTTGCGATGGTATCGTATGTGAAGTCCATTGCGCTTGATGTTCCGTTTTTGCGAGTTACCCTGTTCAGTGCGTCGTACGAGAGGGATACTGTCACGCCGCGGCCGTCACGTTGAGAAACTAAGTTACCTGCAGCATCGTAGGTGTAGTTCCAAGTTCCGAGGTCAGGATCGACAAGTGAGGTCTTTCGGCCAAACGTGTCGTAGCTGAACGTTATGTCGTTGCCTTGTGCATCTTCAATTGTTAGTAGCTGGCTTACTGCGTCATACGTGTACGAAGTCGCGTATGCAGTTCCGTTCAAGTACTCTAGTATCCGTATAGTATTTGCGTATGCATCTTTTACCGTGTCTGTTCTTTCCGCGTTTTCATCATAACTGGTTGTGACGTTCTTGGCGTAGGTTGTGTTTTTTGTCCTACTATCTGCGTACCTTAGTTGTGTTGGTCTGTCTTGTGCGTCGTATGTTATTCCCGAGTAACCGTTGGTTAGTATGGGGTGTGCGTAGCTGCTGTTGTTTGAGTAGTATGGGTTTGTTGTTTGGTTTAGTCGTGCTTGAGTGTCGTACGTGAAGTCTTGTACTGCGTACAGTGCATCTTCTGCTAGTTGTTTGGTTTGTACTACTTTTCCTAGGCCGTCCAGGTACTGGATTGTTACTGCGTTTGTTGTTGCGTTTATCTTTGTCGTAGTTGTAATTGATTCGGGGCTTACTCCGTCAAATGAATAGCTGTGCGATACTGTTGGTGATGCTGTTGTGTCGTACGGTTTTGTTGTTGTTAGTTTTCTTGCGAATGCGTCGTACATGTGGTTTGTCGAGTAGTTGTTACTGTCGTTTTCGCTAATTAAGGTGCCAAGCGATGAGTTCCAGGTTCTGTATGTGTACTGTCCGAGGGCATTAAGCGTTGTCAGGGGGAATGTTCCGGATGAGTCGTACGTTTGTGCTGTTACGTATCCTCTTTCGTCTGCTGTTCTGTTTATGTTGCCGTACGCATCGTACGTGTAGTTCTTGTACGTGTTCGTTCCTCCAGATAGGAATTTTTCTTCTCCGCTGACTGATCCTTGTGTGTTTCGGCTGTAGTTAGTTTGCCGCAGAATTGTTACGTTATTTGCAGCCAGTAGCTGCTCTTTATTGACTGTATTAATGATCCATAATGCGGTGTTCGCAGTGTAAGTTTTATTCTTTAGACGCTCATCACCAGTTATTGCTGTGTCGCCTTGCGAGTATTCCGTGAGGGCGTTTCCGTACTGGTCGTACGTAAAGTTCGTTATTGTCGTCCAAGGTGTTGAGTTTCCATCGTATTGGGCTGTTGTAACGCCCAGCGTTACCGCTTTGTAAATATAGGATGAGTTGTGCACAAATGTGTCGCTTGATTCGTTTCTGAGCCTTGTGCTGCCGTCGTGTGTTTCGCGATACTTAATTCGGCCTTCGAGACCTGTTGATTGGAACCAGTTTGTCGAGATTCTTTTTCTACCTATAGTTTGGTTTGTGGTGGCGAATCCTCGGAACTCACTTGTCCAAGCGTTTCTTGCGTAAACGGCACCCGAATAGTTGTAACCTGTCGTTTCTTGTCTTTGGGACGCCCCGCTAATACCATTTGCCTGCGTTATCGTTTCGACCACGGGTAGAGAGTAGGGCATGTCTGCGATATTGTCTGTTCCGAGGTTCTTTTTGCGAGCAGAGTAGTTGTACGTAACGGTCACGTTTCCGCCGGTGCTGTACTTTATTGATTGCAGCAGGTTGTTATTAGCTCCTAAGCTTCGCAGTGTAGTATTACAGTCCGCGGTTGTACACAAATCTCGTTTAACAAGATCTACTGCTCCGTCTCCATCTATGTCTGTTAGTCGAATTATTTTGTTTTTTTCACCGATGGTAAACGCCATTGTATTGTTTGGTATCCATAATGTTGAAGTATCTTGTATCCAGCCACTTCCATTGTTGAACAGCACTCCATAGCAGTTAATGGAGGTGCAATTCTTTCTCCTCAATATGTCGGTTAGCCCGTCTCCGTTAAGATCCACTAGTCGCAGTCCCTCGTCAGTTATTCCGTTAGTAAACGCGTACGTGGTAGGCGTCCACCATACCTGCGTTGATTTCCAGCCAGAACCATTATTCAAGTAAGAGGATCTGCAAGCTGTAGCTCCGCATTGCTGAAGAACATCCACGAGATTATCTCCATTCATATCAACGTATCGCACACTGTCGTCTCCTCCAAGGTAGGTCATTGTGGCTACTGGTGGAGTAAATTGAGTTGAGTTAGACCAGCCAGATCCTGTGTTTAGTGCTGTTTTTAGTATAAGCGGCGCTTGATCGCGTCCGTTTACTAGATCTGCTCTTCCGTCTGCGTTTACGTCAAGAAGTTCTGTTCCTGCGTTGTAACCGGCATCTATGATGCAGTAACCCGCTGGAACAGTCCAGTTTGTTGCAGTCCAGCCAGCTCCATTGTTTAGCATCACTCCGTTGAATGTTTTTCCGGCGGTGCAGTCGCTTCGCACGAGATCAACGCGGCCATCTCCATTTATGTCTGCAAATCTTGTGCCTAAATCAGTGCCATTGTCCACGAACGAGTAGTTTGTAGGTACTCTCCAAGTGCCATCGTCTAGGTTGTATCCGCTTCCGTTGTTTATCAGTACAGGTGCACAGTAGTCGTTTGAGGTAACTACATCTGATACATGCTGCGTACCTGTTCCGTTAACTGTGAGCGTAAAGGTTTTTGTCGTGTGGTTTTCCGCAAGTATCCTGCCATTGTACACGCCGTTGTTTAGATTCAGGGTAGTGGAACCTGTAGTGGTGCTGTTTTCAAATAGCTCCTCTATAGAGAATGATGCTATTGAATAGCAGTACCCTTCATTTGGATCATTATATCTGTAGCCGCACTCAATAGCAAGATATGTTGAATTGACAGTCTCTCCTGTACCTGATCCATATCTATACGTTTGCGATGCTCCTTTAAAGCTCACTCTATATCGCTGGTGCGCGAATAAATTTACGCCTGA
Organism: Candidatus Woesearchaeota archaeon; assembly: GCA_043771635.1. Lineage (GTDB taxonomy): Archaea > Nanobdellota > Nanobdellia > Woesearchaeales > SKIA01 > JAYVHA01. The sequence continues at coordinate 45,738 of JAYVHA010000007.1, read as the reverse complement.
GTCAAATTGTGCATAGCCATTCGATCCTATAGCTGATGCGATTTCTATCCTTGATGATACATTGAATACCTCAATTTCGAAAGGTGCACCTATTCCATCACCATTGACGCGGTGAAGCGATATGTTTCTATTCGGAGTTATGTAAAGACCATACTCTTGATTAGTGATGCTGAGAATGCCTGATTGCGTAAGGTTGTGAGCTGCAGTTAGTGGAAATCCTGCTGATACGGCATAGTTTTGCATGTTAGAACTATTTCCATATGCTTGCGCCGTTACAGTTATTTTGCTTGCGCCAGGGAATTGTCGCATATATGCTGTACTTACGTTAGGCGTATTATTATAGGCGCTTGAATTGCACATTACTTGTCGTATGTAGTCAGCTAAGCCATCTCCAGTTATGTCAATTACCCTGGCGCCTGAATCCTTACCATCTTCGAATTCAAAGAAGTATAGCGGGTTAAGACTCCATGGACTGGTTAGATTGATCCACCCGGTTGCTGAGTAGTAGCTAAATGTGGTAGCTGGTAATGATGTGCTATTCGTTGCTGATAACTCAGTTATTGATTGTAATAGCTCCAAATAATCAGATACTGAGTAGTTCAAATCGTAGTATCTTACTTGTGTTCCGCCGTATGTAGTTTGTACTCCAGCAAGCCTAGCTGTGTATTGTTCTTCAAAGCCATTATAGTAAGTGGTCCTAGGATATTGTCTTGGTTCATACACGAATTGAACTGTTCTTGGGGTAGAACCGCCATAAGTTATGTAGTCTAAGGTGAATACTCCAGCTGGTTGATAGTGGAACTGTAGTTTATTGCCATATGTGTCATTTGTCTGGTCGAGATGATAGCGTTTCGCCATTACACCGTAAGTGGTTTCATATTCTTCACTACTAGATTCTCCATAACGTTTTGTTGTACCATCAGGATACTTTATCGACCAGTACATCCCAAAGTTGTTGGAAGTTGATGTTAAGTTCTGTATGTAAGTAAATGTCTCGTGCTGAGTATGCCATCTATTAGTCCCAGATCCATTGTACATGAGTTTCTCACGCCCGTTTCCAGATACTAAGTAGAATTCGTCATCCGTTAGTATGTATGGAGTATAGTTTTGGAATCGGTCAATATACTCGTTATTAAGAACCCAGCCAGCTGCTTGGTTTCCTCGCTGTTCACGAGCAGCCTGAGAATTATATGACAGTACTACCTCAGGTTTTAAACCGCCAGGACCTTCAGGGACTGTAAACTGGTAACTATATGCGAAAGCACCAGTGTTCTGATCTGCAGCCGCAACAACACCTGTATTCAATCCTAAGCCTGGAATTGTCGGAAAAGCTGTAGCAGTACTATATTCCGCAGCCCGCACTGAAAATACGCAAGAAAAAAGTGCAACTAATGCAATAAAGAGTAGTACGTTTTTTCTTGTTGCTTCTATCACTCTTTGGCAGATTATCTGCCCACCCAAATTATTTCCGTGATTCGCTTAGTTATAACCTTTTTGGGAGAATTACATGCAAATCATTGATTCAAATATAAGCTAGTATGATTCTACAAAGTAGTTACTACATTATTTCTTACACAGCATAGTGTGCGTATAATTGAAGTTATGTGTACGTCTATCATTATGTTTACGATGCGATAACGTGCTATTAACGAGATTTCGATTCTTTTCTTAGTACTAGAATCTTCTGCGCAAGCGCTCGAAACCGTAGCCATTTATCATTCCCGAAAATACTCTGTTCTGATTCTGTGCCATATACGAGGCTCCCGCGCGCGAGTTGCCTCCCATGCCGGGCGCCGTAACTTCCGTCAAATTTAGCTTTGATTTGTTTTTTCTAGCGAACCCAAAAGCTGAAATTCGGGTACTTATTTGCCATGCATAATCAGGTCATTGCCGGTTTTTAGTATCATAACTTATTTATTGCTTGAATCAGACGATATACATCACTTTCAGTGTCATCCAGGTCTAAATGCCACGACAATTTTTGATGTATGTACGGTTTCTTTAATGCATCTGATCCGCTGTTTAGAGGGATGCCTTTGCTTCCGATTAATGTACGCAGTTGAGCGCAAGTGTAGCCTGAATAGCTTGAATTGTTCGCTGCACTTAATTCCCGAACTATTGGGTCTATTTTGCTATCCGAAATTAGTGCATACTCCAAGTCACAAGTCCAAATGAATACTTCTAATCCTGAACGAGCATAGAAATTGGCTGCTTGAATGGCTATTTTTCTATACTCGCCTTCATCTTTTTGAATCGCGTCGTCTACGTTTTGATTTAACAGTTGCTCAGCATTTAGCAAATATCCTGCGGCCTTTGCGCCAGTATTCATGGCTCTATCGCTACCCGCCGTTAATGAATCAAAATCAGTAACAACTAGATGAGGAATCTTCAATTCTTTCCAACAGTTGATCATTTTTAGATATGGCGAAAAATTTCTGTTGCCTGCCGCCGAAATTACTGTATACCTAAATGACTTGGCTCCAAATTTGCGGTGTAAAATTGTTTCTATAACTCTTTTATCGCTTTCTCCTTCTACGAGTATGACTTTATCCGCAAAAAACAATTGTGAATTTACTTCACCACTATAGCTGTCAAATATGTCCATATCTTTTGGTGGCACGCTCTTCACAGTGTGGAGGTTTGAGAACTTGTCGTCTTTGCGAACTATCCCTAAGCTAGAAAATTTAGATTCAGAAACAATGTATGGGCTGTGCGTCGTGATAATTATGGTTAGGTTATCAGACTCCAATCCCTTGATGCTAGAGTAAAGCTCTTTTTGTTTTTGTGGATGTAGAAATGTCTCCGGTTCTTCGATGGCAAGAAAAAAATGAACATTCTTGTCAGCTTCACTTCTATTTTTTAATCTTATGAGCGCAAGGAGCAAGGCACTTTGTATTCCTGTTCCCGCTTCATCAATTGAAATATATTCTTCTGCTTCCTTGCCTAATTTGAAACCAAGTTGTAGGTTGCTTTGAATCCATTCGGCAATTGCCTCTGTATCCTTATTGAATGTTAGAAGAAGTTCGTGCTGTGGCGTGAAACCAAATTCGTCACTTAACTTGGGCAGCAATCGTTTATGTACATACGGCTGGATAATTTCATCGATGCTATTTCTAATAGCTAGTAGTTCTCTGTATTCTCTCTGTGTTCCACCCGCGGCTTTGGGTTTTAGTTTTGAAAGTCCGTGTTGCTGTAGCGTTGTAGAAAAAAGCTGCTTATATATCTCTGACGATACGTCTCTTATCGCTGGTACCAGTTCAAACCTATTTTTACTACGTATCTTTGTGAATAGCTTCTTGCCTGCAGGAGTAGTTTTAGCGCCCCGCGTTATTTTATCATGAACTTTTATGGAGTAATTGCGTCCAATATCAATATACAGTTCTTTATATTTGCTTTTTTCTTGCACAATTAATGTTATGCGCCTGGCGCGAGCGCTCGTACTAAATGCAGGAATTAGTTTTTCTGCTAGTGCAGGCTCCAAAAATCCTTGATCCAGATGATAGTCGGTAATCTCGTTCAGAACAAAATTTAGTATCTTAAGAATTGAGGACTTGCCATGATCATTTTGACCAATTATTACCTTAGTTCGGGCTATATTCCAATCCAGAGTTTTAAAAGACTTAATGTAGGCTAGTTTTAACCCTACTAGTTTCATGCTCTGCCTGTCGTTTTGAGAGTTAAATACTTACTCATTATGCGTCGGGAGCCGTTCTCCGTGCGATCGTAATTAACTTGCCGGGTTCAGTTAAGTAATATAAATCAAAAATGAGTCCCGAATAAATGTTTCTCATTTTCGACACTGAAACTACCGGTTTACCAAAAAACTACAAAGGTCTTCCATCTGATTTGCAAAACTGGCCTCGGGTTGTTCAGCTTGCTTGGCAACTATATGATGGTGAGGGCTCCTTAGTCAAACAAGAGGATTTCATAATTTATCCAGAGGGTTATACTATACCTTTGGAGGCTTCTCGCATTCATGGCGTTACTACTGAAAGAGCCCTGCAAGAAGGTATTTTGTTAAAAGAAGCACTTATTATGTTTTCAGAAGATGTAAAGAAGTCTAAGAACATTATTGCCCATAATTTGAGTTTTGATGAACCAGTAATTCACGCAGAGTTTATACGTTGTGAATTATTATTTCCGTTCGGGGACTCAATTAGAACATGCACGATGTTAACAACCACTGAATACTGTGCGATAAAAACCGATCGAGGATTTAAATGGCCGGCGCTCAAAGAACTACACAAAAAATTGTTTGATAGTGAATTTTCTGGTGCTCACGATGCAAAAGTTGATGTAGCAATGTGTGCAAAATGCTTTTTTGAATTAAAGCGAAGAAGCGTATTATAAACAGCACTTTGACGCTGAGTAGAGCCGCAAATGCAAACTCGAATTGATCCTTTATAAATCTCGAATATGTTATACGGTTTTTAGGCCGTTTTTCGTCGCGTGTTATACGGACTCGGAGTTCCCGCTAAATATCATCTTACCTTTAGAGGTGGTATGAACGAACCTACCATAACTCTGAGTGTTTCGAAGTTCAAAGCTATTCTAATCCACAGCTGGGACTTGCTCTCACCCCAAGAGCAACAAAAGCTAGTGGCCATTGGCCTTTTCCCGGAGACTTGAGACCTGCCAGGTCGTGGGGTCGGCTGGAGCAGTTAACCCGTCAGGTCAGATTCACAGAGACTCTCCTGACTACTTTCTCGTGACACTAGTGCGTTTTTTCCCGTTTTGCAGGATAGGCACATTTTAATTCACTGCTAGAAGCAAGTTGTCATGGCAACTGTCCGAATCGTGCAATTAGTATTGCGGCAGTATGGAATTTCCGCAAGCGCGATTAAACGCCTTAATCGAGGTCCGGACGCTGTATTCAAGGTCACTGCCGGTAAGCGCGATTACGTACTCCGGTTTGCAAAAACGAGCAAAACGCTGCGAGCACAAGGGGTGCTTCTGGCAGCGCTAACTGGGCATTCAGCGCCGGTGCCTGCAGTAATACCTACGAAGGCCGGAAAACTCTTTACTGTGGACCAGAACTGTTCGGCTTTGCTTCTTTCATACGTACAGGGTGAACCGCTTGGCTTGCGAATCTCGACTCCGGTAGCAAAGGCTGTGGGCAAGTCTCTTGGGATGCTGCACCGTGCGCTTAGCGCGATTGGGGGAAGTTCAAACGCTCCAAACTCGCTTCGACGGGCCACCATTCACGCAGACATCACTCGGGAAAATAGTATTCGAACTCAGGGAGGCATAGTATTCATTGACTTTGGTGACGCTCATAGCGCTACAGTAGTTCAAGACCTAGCAATTGCCAGCACACAGCTATTCATCACCCGCACTAACGGCCTGGACCTGAAAGGTTTAACAGTGTTTCTCGGCGCTTATGACGGCGTGTTTCCACTGAATAGAGTAGAAGCTGCTAAGGTGCTGCCCTTAATGAAGAAACGCAATAGGGATTTAATTGCAGAGTTCGGAAAGAAACGTGATGCGTCGTCGAAATCGATTACTGCTTCAGCTCGCACGAAACTCGCGTTGCTTTCTGAACATGCACCTGCGCTGCGCAACGCTATTGCTTGTTCCATTCGATCTGCGCGAAGTCTGTGATTATGGCGTCCGCGTTAGCCAAATCTTCTAGCGTGTTGAAGCCATTTAGATATCCATACGTGAATATCCCAGCAGCCTTCGCTGATGCGATTCCGTTTCTTGAGTCTTCAATTGCAATACATTCGGCTGGTTTCACAGCAAGTGTCTGACAGGTAAGCAAATATACATCAGGTGCAGGTTTGCCTTTTCCGCCAATGCGGTCTGCGCTTACTACTGCATCGAAACAATCCTTAATGTTGAGGTGTTCCACCATCATCTGTATCCAGGCTGTGGGTGAAGATGAGCAAATCGCGATTTTTCGACCGTCTTTACTCGCCATAACCAGTGCTTCACGCACACCAGGGTATAGCGCTCCTTCCTTCCCGTAAATGCGTTTTGCTGCAGCGCGGTAGCGTCCTTCAAACACGGAAAACGATTCCGTAACGCCGTGCTCAGCACAGAGATAAGCGTACACGCCTCGCGAACTCATGCCCGTAATGTGTTTTTGCAAGGCTTCGTTCCACTCAGGTACTATAGTACGAAGGATTTCAGGTTCGATGCTATGCCATAATTCTTCCGAGTTGATGAGTACTCCGTCCATGTCGAATAGTACTGCACGAATCATTGTGCTCGCCGCAGAACTGCGGCATACAAATCGCTATAGCGGTTTACTGTTGTTGCAAACGAGTGATCGGCTTGGAACTGTTTTGCAGCTACAGGATCGCGTAAGTATCCGCTCCGAATCACGGTACGTAGTGCATTCGCAAACGCAAGTGGAGTGTGATCGACAGCGAAGGATGCATGAGGGGCACCCTTCGTTATTTCCTGATACGTTGGAATTGGTGCAAGTACAGTTGGTATCCCTTCTGCTAATGATTCAGCTATAGAAAGTCCAAACGTACAAAAACGTTCCGGGGAAACAACAATGTCAGCGGCTGCATATGCATCACTTCGTCGCTCGAATCGGGTTATGGTTATTTCTTCCTCGGCGCCGCACTCAGCAATAAGTGTATCAATCATCTTTTTATCGCGAGCATACGTTTCAGGCTGGTATCCGCTCAGTATCATGCGTGCGGGTACGTTCCATGCTTTCAGCATACTAAGCGCTCGCACGGCAATGTCTTGTCCCTTTTGGTTTACATCAAATCGCGCGGGCAAAAGAATGGTGGGTGGCTCAGAAGGGTTCCGTTGGGATTGAGTAACTGCGCTTGGTTGCACACCAAGTGGAATAACAGCAAACGTGAAATTGAGGTCGGCACTAAATCGAGCAGCATAGTGCTGAGTACTTGCGACGAGCGCACCGGCTTGCACTAGTTCGCCATTTTGGTCCACAGCGCGTCGTATTGTCTCGTACGGCATTTTCCAATAGTTTGTTAGCTCTTCAGGACAGTCATGTACGCTTACAATCGAACGACGAAGAAGCGCTGGTGGTAATTTTGCCGCGCCGATCATATTGTTAAAATGAATGATGTCGAAATCAAACCCTTCTATTTGCTGTGCAACATATGCCGACATGCGTTCACAGAAACCTGGCTCTGATCCGCGAAGCACTTCGTTCCGAAAGAAGTGTTCGTCGGCTGCGCCATAGTTTTTAACTTTATCTCGATATTGTGCTGGAATGCGTCCGAACACCGGTACGCCTTCGATAATTAATTGCTCTTCAAGGTTGGAACAAACAATTGTCGCATCGTTGCCTTGCTTGCGCAGTCCCTTCGTAAGATCGATTGCAAAGCGTTCGGTGCCGCCAATAAACCCTGGCTGCAAACTCCATGGAATATGTACAAGAGTTTTCATCGCGAAGTATGCAGCTCTGCTTTAATTCTCTGTGCTGTTGCAAGTGCGTTTGGTACACGGAATGTCGCGAGTTTGGTAAGCTCGGCATCAGTCACTTTTCCTTCTGCATACAGATTGAACACTTCGTATTGCGTTATGCAGTCTGCGCATGGCTCGGGCTTACTCTTTGCATCGTATTGTGCACGAGTGCTCAGTGTGTGGAATGCGGTTGTATCCTTGTCAAGTGCGTTTCCAAGAACCGGTAAAGCTCCACTACAAGTACAGGTGTTAATTTTTCCGTAATAGTTTTCTCCGAGTACGAAAAAGGGCACGAAACAATCCCAACTTCGTTGCTTACGTTCGAGTACGCTAATGACTCGATCAAGATACGCTTCAGGTGGAAGCACGTGTCCAATATCATTATATCGCTCACGAACCGTTGCAAATGCGCGCACTTGTTCATCGCTTGCCGCTTGCGTTTTTGCAGGTGGTCCGCGTACTGGGCGAGGCATTACAATAGACGTGCCGCGGTGCGCCATGTATTCCGCAAGATGTAGGAAAGAATCAGTGTTTGTATTCGTTAATACACAGTTTATTTCGAGTCCCATGCCGGCATCTTGAATGCGATCGATGTTCCGTAGTATTCGATCAAGTGTTGCGCCACTTTTAGAGCGCGAGGAGTTTGTTTGTGGTGTAACGCCATCTAGAGATATTTGAAAGTAAACGTTCCCGAGTGACGCTAAACGGTCAACCTCGGCGGCACCAAAGAGAACGCCATTCGTGAGTAACTGAACGCCTGAGTATTGATCATGAATAGATTCAACAAATGAAACGAGCTTATCATAGAGAAATATTTCGCCTCCTGAAAGTTTCAGAATAGGGTAGGTTGCTTTTTCATTCATGCGCTCAAGCACTTCTCTTCCGACATCGAATAAACTGTCAACAGTTGGTTCGCTGCTTAGGCGTGTTTGCAGTGACTGATCCGCTTCAACCATGGCTTTCCATGAAGTTGGCATACGGAGTTTGCCTTCTCGGGGTTTGAACTTGAATTCAGTCGGGTAGAAACCTTCACAGTAACCGCATGCGAGATTGCAGAATTCTTCTAAGAACAATATGTCATTAATGACGAAGGGAGTTTTTTGTACCATGTTTTATGCCTTGATGAGTGCTCCTGCTTCACTGAGCCGTCGCACGCTTTGTGTGTATTCTAGGCCCGAACGACTCAAGTCGATTTGTGTTCGTGCGCGTGCGCAATACTGCAGAAGGGAGCGATCGTTCTCTGTTAGTGCAATTGCCTGAGGCAAACCGTCAGTTCCCAGGAATGCCTCTGTCCCGTAGACTGCAAGGAGAGGGGATGTAAACCACCGTGCGTCCAGAGAACTATGTGTTACTGCGGGTTTTGGATGTGCGGGCATCGAATCATACGCAGCAAGCAGTTTTACAATAACGCTGCGTGCGCTATACTGCGTCATAATTCTGGTGCGGCCTTCTGCTGCTGCTTCTTTCCCTTCAGCAAGCACTTCATGCACTCGCTCTCTAATGTGTGCTGCTGAAGGTTTCGCTTCGTATATTCCCGGTACAGTGTCTGCAAGCAGTCCAAGATTACCAAATCGCGTAGAGATGGTTGGTGTTCCGCACATAACTGCTTCCAGAGGAACTTGAGAGAATGACTCAGGAAGAAGTGATGGGACAAGGCATATATCTGCCGCTGCATACAGTGCGCGAAGCTGATTGGTTTGCAACCAGCCGCTACTGATTGCATGCGAATCGCTGTCGCCGCCGGTTGTGATAATAAGCGGCGATTCAAATTCTTCACGGAGTAATTCATGTAATTCAGCGAGTATGGCGCCGCCTTTTCCTGCGGTTGGTCGATTCGGAAATGCAAGTAACGGATAGCTGTCCCGAATTACTTGCGCGTGCTTCGGTAGTACTTCTGCGAGCGCTTGGCGTGCAGCACTCTGGTCCATCAAAAAAAATCGATTGGCGTCAATGATGCGAGGAATTACAGCAATATCGTCTAGGCTCAGGTTCCACCAGCCAACATTCCGTGCGGTTTGAGCTGCGAATTCGGATGGCGCTATAATTCCGCTCCATTGGCCGCCGAGGGCTTTGTCAAGATGACTTCCTGCGTCGCATGTTGCGTAGATAACATCATGGAGGTGGTTGATAATACGCGCTGGCGTATCAAGCACCTGTGGGAATGTAAACGAGCAAGTATGAACGTTTACAATGTCATATTCATGAGTGATTCTTCGCAACTCACTTGCTATGCCGTAGCCCTCGAGCAATTGAAACTGTACGCCCTCTTCATAGAATATTTTCCGTGAGTCTCGGATACTTCGACTTGCGATAAGCACCTTATCTACTGAAGGCGTATTTGCTAGTGCGTTTGCAAGTGTTCGTATTGTCCGTGCTTTTCCACCGTACGAATGCGGATATATCTCTGGTTCGTCATCGATGAACGCGATTCTCATCTAAGCACCCGTGTCCGTTCAGCAAACTCTGCATCCCCGAATTCGTGGGCGCCTCGACCTTCAACTGCCGCTGTACGTGCTTGACACTTAAGAGTTGCAAGTGTTTGTGATCGTGTACTATCGTCAAATTGGGAGCGATACATAGTGATGAGATTTGCTATCGAATCAAGGTTCGGGCCACTGTCTGTGTAGTGCATTTGCCATTGCGATCCGAGTGTGGTGGCAAATGTGAACCGGTTGCTTGCATAGGGCTGATCTTCGTAAAATTGTACTTGATGGCCGCGGTTCGCTAACGCAAGGCCGATTTCATGAGCCACGCGGTGATCGCGGTGCATACCAAATCCCATAGGCGCAAATACATTATTGCACTTTATCTCCTGTATAAGTGCTTCAACTCCTTCTAACAGCCGTTCAACAACAATTTGATCGCCGGTTTCATATTGGCCGAATGGTTCTTTTGATCCCCGCAGGCTTGCGCCCCGCTCGTCAAATGAGTGGACCGTACCCCCTAGGTAAGCATGCATAGCTCCAGAGCCTTCAGCCTGCCGCAGCTTATGATACGCCTCAGCCGACAATGTAACTTGTGCTCGCCATGGAAACGTCGCTATCGCAGTACGAGGGAACAACGTTGCGACGTGCACGGGATGCCCGTTAGCACGATGTACAAGAAGTGCATTCGCACAGGATAGTGCAATGTCATCGTAGTGAGGTTCAATGAACAGCACTGGCAACTTTGTTGTAGCAGGTGCAGGCGGTGGAGGACCGACAATGATGCCTTCGTCAACAAGTACTTTTTGGTGTAACGGGTTATTCACCGAAAGCCTTTCCGGTGTGCTGAGATATTCGTATTGGTTCAGAAAGATCACTCTGTTGCCGTCCAGTTTAAAGTGTGGTAGCTGCAGGAATGACATGTGGCACCGAAAGCTTCGCCAGCACACGCTTCACGATATCGTGTGCGAGTGTAGCGTCTAGGTGGACAATGTTGAAAATTGAGAACCGTTCAGGTCTGATTGTACTCGCTGTTATTAAGAACTTCACCATATCGTTTTCGGTTAGTTCAGCGTCTTCATAGCGCGCCCTTAAGCCACTCATTTGTGCAATACCTAGAATTGCGTCGCTTGGGCGTCCCTGAAGTTCTGCACTGAGAAGGATGCCAAGGAGAACTGCTTCTCCATGAAGCAATCGTTTACCGAATACTGGATCTGTTTCTATAGCGCGTGCAAACATGTGCTCTGATCCGCTTTCAGGGCGGCCTGAGCCGTACATATTCGTCAGGTATCCAGAAAGCAGTAGTAGTTGCGTGAGTTGCTCTATTGCCGACGGATCATTTTGGATAAGCTTTGGAACTAACTGTACCATCGGGTCTATCAAAGATTCAGCTACCGTTCGTATTGTGAAATTGTCAGGTTCATCGCTATGAACTCGCGCAAGATCCCAGTCATGCATTGCAGTGTACACAGATAGCACATCGCCGATTCCTGCAATGGTGTAGCGAAGGTCGGAGAGAGATAGTAAATTTGTGTCCACGATCACTATCTCGGGGATTTTGGAAACAATCGTGCAAATAGCAGACTGCTTACAAATCACGGATTTATTTGTTGCAAAGACATTGCACGATAGACCGGTTGGAATACATACAAGTGGTTTGTTCACAGCATCCGCAACTACTTTGGAGACATCGATCGCCGAGCCCGTGCCAAGCCCGATGATGGTCTCGCAGTTGCTGCCTTGGATTTGGATAACTACTCGCTCAATCTCTGTTTGGTTGTTTGAACGAATAATAATCGTTGGGTAATCGCTTTCTGGCAAATACTGCTTGAAGGCCCGTACTGCTGACTTTGTTGAAATCACGCATGCGGAGGGTAGCTGAGCAAGCTCCTGCGCCGTTATTCCTTTGCCACACACGACTCGTTGGTTGAAAGTGGCGTCCATGGGGGGTGGAGCCGTTTCGACCTTATTAAACCCGCTGCGAAAATTCGAAGGATTTTCGGCTTTAAAAGCCCAGAAGTGCTTAGGAGGGTTTTATACGTCCGGTTCAGGACCTGTTTGCCCTGGGGACCGGCTGGAGCAGTTGTAATACATTCTCAGATTTTTCTCGTTTTACCGGAAATCTTCCAGTTTGGTCGGAAGTGGTCCGTTTGGTCCGGATGGTCTTCGGTATCTAGGCTCGTTCTTCCGAAACTAGTGGTGGGACTTTGGACGCTCGGGTACCATGCTCGGCGTATTTTGTGCCTGGAATATTTTTTATAGTGCCTTTCGCATATGACGAAGTGCCTCAGATTGATCTTTGCTTGACTGAAGATGATTTAGCAGCTCTTGGCGGCTTGCTTAGCTCGTCAGGCGAACTTGCTGCCATCCTACCAAATGGTCCGCACCAGTGGATTGCAAGTGGTAAATTTGAACTAAAGTCTAGTAGTGTCTTTTACCTGTGGCACATTCCAAGTGGCGCTCTACCGCTTTTGCAATTGGATGGCAAACAGTCCTGGATAGAAGACCCGTTTAGAGGCTGGACTGAGTTGAGAACCGGAGCAAACAGTTATGTTCCGTACTTTGGCGCCGGCTGGCCAGGAGTTTTTCTACTAACGATTCATACGGGAAACAAGAAATCGATCGGCATGTCTGGCGTTGGCTGGATTGGAAATCGTTACAGCGCTATTGGTCTGGTTCCTAATAAATCAACTTCTACTTTTTGGAAAAAGCTTCGCAATTCGTTTAAGGCAAATTTCGCCGAAGTTTACAGCGCAAACGACTCGAAGTGGAAGTCCAAAGTATATACTTTCCCCAAAGCATTGCAATTGATAAAATCTGGAACAGCTTGCGATCTAAACCCGAAACATTAAGTGGCCGGGTATACTGCTCGGGCGGAGCATTGTCTCCGACGACAAGACATAAAACTGTCAACGATCAAAGACAAGTTATGATACAACGCACTGTAACACTAGACGTAGACAAATTCAAAGAAATCCTCCTGCACAGCTGGGAACTACTGTCGCCAGCCGAGCAGCAGAAACTTGTCGAGATGGACATCTATGCTGAACAAGCGTTAAGGCAAGCTTGTGCTAAAAAGTCACCCACTTAATTGATTCAGTGTACGCCGCTTGAATGGTTTCCGGTGTGTATTCTTTGACAGTGCCTGGAACAACTTCGCCATCAATAAACGTCGCGACTCGAAAGCCATGCTGTTTCAATTTCTCAACGTCGGTAAGTTGGTGAAATGGTAGTTGTTGGCGCATAACGTCCTTAACGTTGGTGCCGTTGAGGCGCAAGACTGCTTCCACATCAATCACAGGACTTCCGTTTTTTGTAAAGCCTCCTGTTCGAGCCTGCACCATTAATGTGCTTCCTGCTAGGCCGCTTGCTCCAATGTACGTCATAACGCTTCCAAGCCTGTTACCGCCGTCATTTGTCGGGAGGAGAACGCCGCCCGATTCTACAGAAACTTCTCCTTTGAATTCTGGCGCGCCCGATATAGTTGTAAAATTATAGACGTTCCATGAGTTCTCCCATCCGTATTGGAAACCTATCCCGCATTCTCTCATTTGGGAATGAAATGCTGAAGCAGCAATCCTATAATTAGAGCTAGCAAGAGCAAGATTGCATACGCTACAATCCCACGTTCACTTCGAAGGGACTTGGCAAGCGACGTGAACCACTCGTAAGTCATCTTTTGCAGGCCAGCCTGCAGTAGAACAAACTGCAGTAAGCCAAGGGGAAATTTAAACAGGAAGATAATTACGCCTGAAAGTCCCATCCATAGAAATACCGTGCCCATCCAAGGAGTTAGCACATCATGTTGCGCCAATGGAGCGGCCCGGAATATGGCATATGCTGCAAACAGAAGAATTGCATCGATGCTAAAGGAGCCTCCTCTGGCAACGTACTCTTGCTTAAGCTCCTGGGCTTGACTAGAGCCAGCCCCGTAGCTTAGACCTGCCAACGTTAGTGCAAATATGATGAAGCCGATTATAGTAGTGTCTGCTGCTGACAACGTTTCAGGAGCCGCGAATACCGAGATCATGCCGTACGCTGCACCTGCAATTAGGATCGCGCCCAGCAGCAAGATTCCTACTGCAAGAATTAGGCTGAGAATGGTCTTAGAGATGCTCTTTAGCAGGCCAACGTCTTTCTGCTGGGACATGAATGAGTGTGTCGCTCCTTCTTTATGAATTCAACGTCTATATGTCTGGCTAGCGTCAGCTCAAGTCATTTAAGTGCATGCTGTTTCACATATGCATGCAGGTGGAAGAGCTTATCGCAAAAGTCCAATCTCTCATCAGCGGCTGGAGCATAGGTGTTGATATTGATCAGGACCGTGCTGTCCGTCAAATTGTGGCCTTTAGAGATACGTTTAGACATAAATGCGCAGCTACTGTATTCCACATTGACTTGATTCGTAAAACCAAACGAGAAATTGAGCGTATAATAGCAGAAGAACTGCACAATAATCATGAGCTTCTTATGGTGCCCCGTAATACTCAGCGGGCGCTGGCTTTTGAAAGAAAAGTTCGTTTTCAGTTTACTTGTCTATTGGAGGACGCTATTCACCATCTACTGAGTGCCTTCGAAAATCTGCCTAAAATAATAAGTGTTTTTCAATCGACGGTAAGCTCAGATATGAGCCTTAAGGCCGCGAAAAAGCAATTGAGTCACGAACACACAATAGAGTCGAAAGTGGCACAAATCATTATCGCTAACTGGGATTGGATTGGAAAGATAAAGGACTTTCGAGGAAAGGTCTTTCACCATCACTCTCAAACAGCGCGCGTTAGCATGGAACTTCGCATGAATCGAAATCAGCTGGGGGTAGCGGAATATTTTGAGCGAATTATTGTCAGCGTTCCTCATTCTTTGAAAGATGCATTAGGATATTCGGATTCCGAAGTTGAAATAGAACAGTTTACGCAAGGTCTAATCGATAAATCATTTGAGTTCTTCGCGAGCCTTCTAGACATTCTTATAGAAATGCATGCGCAAAGAATTGCTAACAAGCAGTAGCGCCCTGCGGCTATTCACTTTTTTTCAAGTTCGAGATGCATTCTTAGCAGATCCTTCATTTCATTCATATGGTGAGCAATTCGGCGCTGTTGATACTTGGATACTTTGTCGAAGTGGGCTTCCATCGCGCTTCTAACGTTAGTATGATTGGGCTCCTTAAAACTGGAAGCAAATTTTCGGGTTTCAAAGACTGCCAACTCGCATGCAGTTGAGTACATCTTGTTGTATACCACGTCGATTTTTCCACGACGAAACAACTTTGCAAGATTGCTGAAGTCCACTTTAAAGATAGGAAATTCAACCATCTCATTTGGTTGCGCTGTAGGTGCTTATAAATCTTATACGAGGCTCATATTTGTATAACGTTTTTTCATGTGTTTTTTCGGGTTTGTATTACAGACTCGGAGTTCCTCTATTATATCATCTCAACTTTTGCTCGAGGGATGGCCGCTCTGAGAAAAACAGGTGAGGAATTTGACGCTTTGTTCTTCCGTCCGAAAGTGCCGCCTACGGCGAACCTACAACTGCCAAAAATATCCCGAAAGACTGAGACTTGAGACCTGTCAGGTCGGGCGGTCGGCTGGATCAGTAATACTTTTTGTCCCAGCAAAGGATTCTTTTCAACAGCTTTATCCACTATAGAACACCATCTTAAAAATGTGTGTTACAGTGATATATCTCAAGTAAAACTCTGTTTACTGTGTCAGAATTTTCCGAAAATTTTCCGAATTGTTAAACGCAAAGCATAAAATAGAGGTCGCGTTAATTTCAAATATGAATCATCTCAAATCATTCTCTGATCGCATTTCGTTACATGCAAATAATCCTGAAAAGATTACTTTCCAGTTCTCGCATCGAAATGCCTATGAGAATGTCGAGGTCGCTGAACGAAAAGGTGTAGGACATCCTGACACGCTAGCTGATATGCTTGCCATGCATCTGTCCAGGGTATATTCTACATACTGTATAGAGAACTTTGGTTTCATCTTACATCACAACTTCGATAAGGTTGGCTTGATGGGCGGTAAGGCGTTCGTCTCATTCGGCAAAGGAATCATGCGTGCACCAATTCGCGTTCTTATCAACGGCCGAGCGTCCGTATCGTTTGGAGATAGGTTAATTCCGGTCCGGCAGCTCCTTGAAGGAGCTGCGCGAGCGTTCCTAGTGCAGCGTCTTCCGAACGTTGACGCAGATAGGGATATTATAATCCTCTATGAGGTACAAACGGGGAGTAGTCCTGGCCAGGTGCATGTCGCTGATGCACCTTCGACGCGCTCGCACTGGTTCGCCCCACGTGACGAAGCGGATTTGCCATATTTGCGATCGCTGTTCGCGAACGACACGTCGACAGGAGCAGGTTATGCTCCGCTTACGAATACGGCGAGCTTGCTTCTCACGATCGAGACGCATATGACTGGGTCTGACTTTCGTGAGCAGCATCCTTGGATAGGAACAGACATCAAGCTCACAGGCGTTCGCTGTGGGACGGAACTCCACATTACTGCGTGCATTCCACAACTATGTCTGAATGTACTTGATGTGCAGCAGTACAAGATAAACCTAGAAACTGCTCGTGTGGAAATCCTCCGCATTGCAAACGCTGCACATCCTGAATTGCGCACGGAAGTATCGCTGAATATGCGCGACAACTATGATATGCTTGAACTTTATCTAACGCTGACCGGTTCGTCCATCGAGATGGGTGACGAAGGCTTCGTAGGCAGGGGAAATAGGGTGAATGGTGTCATTGATATGAACCGTCCCTATAGTATGGAGGGTGCTTGTGGGAAGAATCCTGTGTATCATATCGGCATGCTCTACAGCGTCGCCGCGCAACGAATAGCGCAGCGTATTTTCGCTGAGCTCGGCACTTCAGTTGAAGTGTTCCTTTCGAGCCAGACTGGCCAGCCACTTACGCAGCCGTGGCAGGTAATCATCAACACTGTAGGCAAAAATCCTGGATTGGATGAGCTTCGACGCATAGCGCTTGAGGAACTTTCTAATATTCCATCTATTACGATTGATTTCCTCGAAGATCGCCTGCGGTTATGCTGATCTGAGTGCCCGGTTTATGGAAGGACTTCGTACCGGTAACGAATACCGCGATAGAGCTGCCGATTACGAAAAACGTGCCTGCGTGCATGTGGACGCCTGCATGTTCGGGAATCGCCATAATTGGGCCGCGTTCGCTCAATCGAATCAGTTCGTCGTCATCGACAGAATGGTAGTGGCAGTGGACGCTCCACCGCCCGAGTAGCTGCAGCCCGGACAGGTTGGCTAGTCCGACTGTGTTGATATCGGCCTCTATGCCGACGCTGGCCGGGGTTATAGAGTTCCCTAAAACAATGGCGCCTGCGCTCCCGCCATAGACTGTCTTGCCGCGCTGAATGAATTCTTGTATGACTTGGTCGAAATTCGCCTCGCGTAGCGCTTGGCGAAGCGCGTACGTGTTTCCTCCGCCCACATAGAGAGCATCGAATGGCTCGAGGTCGGCGAGCGTCTTGCCTGTAAGAGATGGCCAAAGCGTAATGGAAACAGGTCCAATAGCTTCAAATGCGCCGGATAGCCAGCGCAAACAGTCATCGTATGGGTGTTTTTTTGAATCGAGCGCTATAGGAAGGTACGCGACCCGCTTATGAGGAAGTGCGGAGAGGAACAGTTCGTCCACTGCACGTGACTGGAGTTCATCGCCGCCGCCTGCAAGAAAAATCGACCCAGATGAGGAACCCCTCATGTGGACCCTCGGAGGAGCAAACGTTGCAGGAACGTTTCAGTGTTTTCATCCGGCGTTTGCTTTGTGAACCCGGTTTCTGCTGCGAGCGCGTTTGCGAACTGTTTATCTACCTCGGACTCGACAGTCGCGATTGCATCTGCGTCGCTAACTGTTGAAGGGCCATAGGTTTGCCACTGTCGTGAGTAGTGCTCCGCAAGCTTACGCACGTCGGGAACCGTTAGTAATGAGGCTGTTCGCTTCGCGAGTCTTCTGAATTGGTATCCTTGGTTCGTCCGACCAGGCGTTACACCTCCTAATGCCATGAGGGTCATAGTGCGGACGCCATCAAGCAATTCAGGTGCGTGTGTCAGGGCGTGCGCGTGAGGACCTATTGCATCGAAGTAAGATGGTGAACCGTTCACGAGCCACACTGCACGTTCCAAACCGATACCTATATCTGACATTGACAGCGAATCTCGTGTGCTTTGAGGAAATTCCGAAGTATATATTGCGTCAGCAATTTGTAACCCTCGGTAGTGTACATCGAGCTGTAATTTTCGGTGAGGACTTATTCCCCACTGAGAAGTTCGTTCGCTGAGTGAAAGGGCCATATTGCCTACATAGATGCCAAGACCAGAGAGACAGTCGAAAAGTCGTTCAATTCCATATATGTGGTCGTCAGGAGAAGCCGTTAGTTGCATGAAGCTTGGGTTGACAAAGGATGTAGATGAACCTTTGGACGAGACTGCGTCAAAGAACTGTGTTCGAATAACTGGCTGTATAACATATACTCGACGATACTCATCGGCAGTTTCCGAAAAAATCGTCTCGTGTACTGCATTGACGCCTGCACTGGCAAAGAGAGAGGAGTATGTGGGGTGAACGATTGGTGCAGGGGAAAGTTTTGTGTGTGAATGTTCGAGGATGCCGTCGAATTTACCGGCTGCTTCGGCAAGACTCATGAATGTCGTTCTCGGAATAAAGCCGGCTTGCGGACAGGTGGCATTGAGACATACTTCCGTTGTTTTTTTTAGTGCCTCGGTTCCACATGAGTTGCACGTATGCGTGCGCCACCCCGAATCATGCAAGTAAGTTTTAAGCATGGTTGTCGGTAAGTTCATGTGTTGAGAACTGTCTAGAAATATATAAACTCTGCTTCAGGTCAGTCTTTGTCGATGTTGTACGGTTTTCTCGCCGATTCAGAACTTTAATCTGAGCCAGCGTATTTTTCCGTGAAGTCTGCTTGAGGTTGACTTCTTATGGTGAAAAGCATTCATAAAATTGTGTTAACCACTAGTTTTTCTATTTTTTATCATCACATCCCTGCTCGGGACAAGAAGTATTTGTGTCCGGCCGGAGCAGTTAACCTATCAAGTCTTTTCCCTATTGAATGGGGATTTAGTATCGCTTCTTTTGCTCTGCAGTAATGACTGTATGATTCAGCATCTTTATACGGAGTAGTCCCTTTTTTCTCATGTGGTTGAACAGGCGAAATACACCCTTCTACGAACGCTTGGTGAAGTAGAGGTGCGCGCATATACTGCGTGCGTAATGGCAAAGACCGAACTTCCGCTGGATGATCGTAATCTGGCGTTTCGGCAGGTGGCCTCGTATATTTTCGGCGGCAACAAAGAGAAGAAGCAGATAGCGATGACGGCTCCTGTAGTTATGAGTCATAAGATAAAAACATTCACTATGGCGTTTATTATGCCGGAAGAGTACTCTAAACAGTCGTTGCCCGCGCCTATTTCCGCTGCAGTGAAACTTGAATCCGTTCCTGCGCGCACCATAGCCGCTCTTCGTTTCTCAGGATTTACTTCTGAACAGAAAACAGACGAGCAGATAGCTCGCCTTCTCGCGATACTCGCGGCTGAAAAAATACGGGTGAAGGGAGCGCCGTTTGTCCTCGGCTACAACGCTCCGTGGACGTTGCCGTTTCTTCGCAGAAACGAAGTTGCCGTAGAAATCTAGCTGTCCTTGATCGGTTTACGCTCCCGGACTAACGCTGCGGCGAACCACAAGAAACAGACCTCAAACAAAAGATTCGTGACCTGCCAGATCGATACGTCGGCTGGAGCAGTTAATCCGTCAGGTTAAATATTATAAACAGACCGTTCTGCGTAGAGTGGTGCTAGAGCTTCTAATAACTAAAGTTTTAGTTATACATATCCTAGCTGTAATGATTGCGGTCGGGTCTGTAACTGTCACTGACTACATACATATTCTTGGTTTACGCAGCGCTAGGTTCGAGAAACAATCCTTGTTTTTGTATCCCGTACTATCCAAATTGATAATTCTCTGCTTAGCAATAATTTATGTAACGGGCGCGCTGCTTATATGGGCAAAACCCTCTATCATGAGTAATAGTTTATTCCAACTTAAGCTCGCGCTAGTCGTTATAGTGACTATTAATGGCTATATTCTTCATCGCATACTTTGGCCAAAAGTTAAGCGAAGCGTACTCACAGGCGTTTACCCTCCAGCATTAATGAAGAGAGCTGCGCTTGCCGGCAGCGTATCAGTGGTCACCTGGTTCGCGATTGTTGTACTTTCCCTGACAAAGACGATTGATTACTCGGCGCTTCTATACTTGTTCTTGTACGGTCTTGCGCTCGCTGTTGCGTACTTAACGGCGGTTTACGTTGAGTCGCACAAGAAGCGACGGAACGCGGCTTAGTGTTTACTTGTTCTCAACCAGATAATCGTAAAGTATTCAACTTCAATCCTCTGTGAATTACTTGCGCTTCGTAGGCGTGCGTAAGTGTCGCCGCCGCTCGGCCACAAAAGTAATGAACTTGTGCGTGTAAATTGTGCTATGGTGTACGATGAGAATGAACCAATGAGTGCGCTGACGCATTTTATTGGCTTTCTGCTCGCGCTTGCAGGACTTATACTATTGGTGATCTTTGCCGTGCTTGAAGGCACGGTGTGGCATGTTGTCGGGTTTACAGTTTTCGGGGTGAGCTGCGTGTTACTGTATTTGGCGAGCACGATCTACCATTTCCTGCCCGTTACTGCAAACGCAAAACGAATAATGCGCAAGGTCGACCACGCCATGATCTATGTACTTATTGCCGGAACGTACACGCCCATTTGTCTTATTACGCTACGTGGCGCTTGGGGTTGGACTCTTTTCAGTATTATTTGGGCGCTTGCAATCAGTGGGATTGTCTGGAAGTCTGTATGGCGCACGCATCACCCGGTAGTCTCAACAGTGCTCTATGTGCTAATGGGTTGGCTTGTCATAATAGCTTTTATTCCGCTACGCGAGCAGCTTTCGCTTGGCGGGTTTCTATGGCTACTTGCAGGTGGCCTTTGCTACACGGTGGGCGCAGTTGTATTCGGCTTTGATCATATTCGCTGGCATCCGCGCTGGTTCGGCATGCACGATGTTTGGCATTTATTCGTTATTGCAGGCAGCTTCTGCCATTTCTGGCTCATGCTGTGGTATGTATTGTAGCACAAACTTCAGTCCAAGAATACTATTTCTACTGACAAACAAGGCTTAACTGGTTTTGCACTTACTTGGGTCTCCAGTTGTGAACCCAGTTAGAAACCACTCTTTGCGCTGCGCCGAAGAGCCATGTGTCCAGGTTTCCGGATTAATGCGTCCTGTCGTGGATTTTTGTATTCGGTCGTCGCCAACTGCGGCAGCGGCATCGATTGCTTGATCCAATTCTTCTAAAGTGATAACTCCTCTATCTTCAATTGATTTTGCCCAAACACCTGCGTAGCAGTCCGCCTGCAGCTCTAGTGCAATTGATGCTTCATTGGTTTTAACATTCTTAGTTGCGCCGAGAAGATTTTGCACGTGGTGACCAACTTCGTGCGCGAGTACATAAGCTTCCGCGACGTCCCCGCCGCGCGCACCATAGCGCTTAGTGAGTTCATCAAAGAAAGTTTCATCTAGGTAGATTGTTTCGTCCGCTGGGCAATAGTGCGGTCCTGAACGCGAATCCGCGCCACCGCAGGCGGAGTCTGTGGCGCCTCGAAATAGAACAGTGTTAGGCTCGCGATACTGTAAGTTAGAGTTAGCAAATGCTGCACTCCACATTGTGTTCGCAGAACCTGTGACGCTCGAAACATAAACTTCGTAACTATCAAGGCCAGCGTATTCGCCAGTATCGGTTGTTTGTGGTGGCTGGTTCGCACTCGCTTGCGAGACGCTTTCGAGGACTTGACTTGGATCTGCGCCCGAAATTAAACTAAATATGATGGCAACCGCTACCATTCCGAGGCCCATTCCTCCCATAACCATCTTGGGCGCGCCTCGTCTGTCGTCGACCCTTCCTCGTTCTTGAATTTTATCCCAGTTTGCCATACTTTAGTTTATCCTATGTCGCCAGAAATTCTTTGAAGTTATAAAACTGAAGTACATAAGGTCGACTCAGCTTATTCTATATTAAATCAAAGTTACGCACTTATGCTTAGTAGAATCCGTAAGTGTCTGTTGCCAACTAGTAATACAATTGTGCTAGCCACTAGTCAAACGACCTCAGCGCTTATAAACCCTAAAACTGCTTGTATGAAATGAATAATGCGGAGGACCTGGATCATGCAGTAATTCTGGCTGCGGTGCAAGAGTTGCCTTTCTCCGTGGGAAAAGGAACCTTAAGCGAGCTACTCGTCGGCGCTGTAAGCAAGAAAATGGTTAGCAACGACACGTACATGGAACTTGATTCGTACAGCGCGCTGTCTGCCTACCCGCAAATCCGAATTGAGCAAACAATAGACCGTCTTGTAGCAAGCGGACACTTGGCGCTAGTGCATCCCCGCGGCCAGTCACACATGCGCGTGATAGAAATTACTGCAAAAGGAATTGGAGAACTTAAGGCGCCTAAAATTGGTAAAACTACTTACGCAAGTAGCTTCGGGATAAGTGAGCCGGATGAATTGTCTAAGCAATTAATGCAGCAGTTCCAATTTTTTCTGAAGTCCTATAATGTGCAGCAGCAGCACGCAATTGTTTCTCCTGCTAAAAAAATATTGTGTGTTGCGGGAGCGGGCACAGGTAAAACAACTGTGCTGACAAAGCGAATCGAGTTTTTAGTTGCCTACCGGGGAGTAAAGCCGAGTAGTATTCTTGCTATCACTTTCACTCGCAAAGCTCGTGCAGAAATGCAAGCCAGACTGAGCAGTGTGGGGGCAGAAGTAACCACCTTTAACGGTTTTTGTGAGAAGTTACTTCGCTCACACGGATATGCAAAACCATTGGTTAACTATGGGCAACGCGTCCGCTTATTTCAAGACGCACTTTCGGCGGAGCGAATTAATTTACACGAACTTGTGTTCGATTATTTTACTGATGCGCAACGTAAAGGCGCAACAAAAGAGGAGTTAGAGCGACGATTAATGGGTGATGTGTACAGTATAATTGATCACTATTCAAACGAAGACGAGGCTTTGCCAAGTAAGGGAAAATCAACACTTGCAAGTACGCTCCTTGGACTTGCGCGTCGTATAGAAAGAGAAATAACTGTAAGAGGGTTGCGCGACTATTCGGGACAAACGCGAGACATTCTTGCACTCCTAAGAAATAAGTCCATATCTGTCCCTGCGTACACTCACGTCCTTGTAGATGAATATCAAGATGTAAATGTTGCGCAGCAAAGACTTATTGATTTGCTTAAGCCCGAGAATTTATTTGTAGTTGGTGATCCTCGGCAAAGCATATTTGGATGGCGAGGCTCCCAGTTGAGGTACATCACGGAGTTCGTTGCCGATTCAACAATCCAGCTTCAAACAAACTACCGCTCACGCCCGGTGATAGCAACTCTCATGAACAAACTTATTGCTGGCATGAACTTGCCTGAATTAGTTGCCGCGCAAACTGCAGGTGGCGCCGTACAAACCCTCAAGTACACAGGCGAAGAAGAGGAACTCGGCGCGGTTGCGGCGATTCTTAAGCATGCAACAAACACTGATATATTTGTACTTGCTCGAACAAACCGTCAACTCCAGGATTTGTCAGTTCTGCTAACTAGAGGTGGCGTCGCGCATAGCATAAAAAAAGAGGAAGATGAGGGCGCTCCATCAGGACTGGTGCTTGCGACCGTTCACGCAATCAAAGGTCTCGAAGCTCGCACAGTAATTGTTATTGGCGCGACGTCAAGATACTTTCCATGCAAAGTTTCAGAGCATCCGGTTGTAGATTTAATTAAAGACGCATACCTTGATCGTGAAGAAGAAGAGCGTCGCCTATTGTACGTAGCTGTGTCTCGCGCTAAAGAGACGTTAATAGTAACTTACACCACGACACCGTCATACTTTTTCGATGGCGTACTGCCCCCAATTACGGTTAGCAAATAACTACAGACTTTTACCGATGTAAACAACGTGCCTTGCAGGCTTACCAGAGAACACGCAAACGGCGCCAGCTTCAGGATGTTTGCCGAACGGAATACACAGTGTCTTTCCGCCTGTTGTCTCGCGTATCATGTCGTCGGTTGCGCCGTCGCCGTCGTATGGTGTAAGTACAATCTTGCCTTCAGCTACAAGTGCTGCAATGCGCTCAACGCTTGCGTGCTCCTCAACGATTGCGCCGTCAAGCACCGCTTTTGCTCTCGCAAACAGATTACTGTGTATTGAATCAAGCACTTGCGGGATGTATGCTACAAGGTCGCGCACAAATACGCTTTCTTTGACGCCGGTGTCGCGACGCACGAGGGTTACTTTTCCTTCAACCATTTCTTTCGGTCCAACATCTAGTCGTAGTGGCACGCCACTTAATTCTGCGTCTGCTATGCGGAAACCGAACGTGTGCTGCTCGCGACTGTCCACAATTGGATCATGCTCGCGCAGCATTTCAGCCAGGGTTTCGCAGTATTCTATTACGTCTGCGTTGCTTGATTTACCGTCAACTACTTTACCGAATACTGGCAGTATGCAAAGTCGATTTTGAGCTACTCGCGGAGGTAAAATTAGCCCTTTATTGTCAGAGTGCATCATAACTGTCACGCCAATTGCGCGTGTTGAGAAGCCCCAACTGTTTTGATGGACGTGATGCGTTTGTTGATCTTCTGCGGTGTACGTAATGTTAAACGCTTTAGCGAAGTTAGTGCCCAGGTAGTGCGACGTGCAGCCTTGCACTGCTTTGCCGATTGGCAAATAGCATTCGCAAGAGAGTGAGTGTGTTGCGCCTGCGAACTTTTCTCGAAGTGTTTTGATGCCTGCAATACACGGAACTGCAAGCAGCTCTTCGTACACGTACTTGTACACGCCAATCAAAATATCCATTGCTTCTTCTTCTGCTTCCTGCTGTGTGGCAAACGCGGTGTGGCCTTCCTGCCATAAAAATTCACGGGACCGAAGAAACGGCATAGGGTGTTTGAATTCCCAGCGCACAACAGAGCACCACTGATTGAGCTTTAGCGGTAAATTCTTGTGTGAGCGAATCCACTTAGCGTATGCTGGGTACATAATAGTTTCAGAAGTAGGACGAATAGCAAGTCGTTCAGGCAGTAGAGTCTCACCTGCGTGCGTAACCCATGCGACTTCAGGAGTGAAGCCTTCAACGTGCTCTTCTTCAGTCTTAAGAAGTCGCTCAGGAATAAGTAACGGGAAAGACGCGTTTTTGACGCCGCGCTCTTTTAGGCGCGCGTCCATAACTGTACGAATAGTGTCCCAGATATACTGCGCCTTAGGCCTTAAAATGTAGCATCCGGAAACTTCTGTATAATCGATTAGTTCGGCTTTAGTAACTATTTCTGTGTACCATGCGTTAGGATCTTGCTCTTTTTTTTCGCGAATGCCGAGTTCATCTGCCATAACATGGTATACTTGTGCTGAGTTTTAAAGGTTGCTCCTTGAAGTCACTATAGTGGTTTAGCTTATGGTTGCTATTGCTTTTTTTTGGGCGCATTATTTTGGTGAAATGTTTTTCCGTTCCATTTGTAACCGTCTTCACTAAATTGTAGCGCCTGGTCCTGTGAAGTAACTAAGTTCTGTGCAAGCCAGCGTACGTAAACACCTTTGATACGTTTGCCTTCGTGTCCTGTAAGCTTAGTCGAGCCATTACGGTTTGTTGTAAAGTCGATAGCTAGTCCGTTTCGGTACAAAACTGCCTTGCGGTGCGCGGCGGGAAGCAAATCCAGAACAAAACTTTTGTGCAGAAGACGTGAGTTTGTGTCCAACCATAGTTTTGCGCATTGAAGTTTAGTTATGCTGAGCACATAATTCGGAATTGGTTCTTGCGGTGGCACAAGGCCAAAAAGTGCGCATTCAATACGCACATGATTGTTTATGTACTCTTGCTCCTTCGCTTCCAGGGAGTTGTAATCAAGCGCTTTGTATACGACTCCAGAATATCGCTCAATAGCAGGCATTGTCGGTGCTGTTAAAGCATCTGCGTTAAGACTTACAGCCTCTGCGCGCCGAGTGGAGTAAAGTTTTTCAGGATCTCCGCTAGTGCACTCTTGAAGTAGGTGTCGTGAGAGTGCTGTCCAATAGGTTTTTGCGGCGCCCGTTCCGCGCAGCACTTTCCCTTCACTTGGAGGCAGTAGAATTGTGAAGTGCATGAGATGCTACATGTTACGGTATTTAACAGTCTTGTGCGTGCATGGCAAAACGCTTTTAACCTATGGTGTTCTCTTGTTATTATGCGCAACTTATTGTACTACAAGTACGTCGAAATCGTCGACCCTGACGCGTTTCGGGACGAGCATTTGCAGCTTCTGCGATCCCTGAATCTAAAAGGAAAAGTCTTCGTTGCACGAGAAGGAATTAACGGTTGCATTACTGGTGCGGAGCAAGACGCTGAGAACTACAAAGCGGCTATGCGCACAGATTCGCGATTTGCGGATTTAGAGTTTAAGGATACGCCCGCGTCTGAGCACGGTTTTCGTAAAACAATCGTGCGGGTACGACCAGAGATAGTGACGTCGAGTACAACAGTGAACTTAACAAATGCTGCTCCATACATAGAGGCAAACGAACTCAAGGCATTGCTTGAGAGTGGAGAGGAGGTTATTTTGCTCGACGCTCGTAATAATTACGAAAGTGCGATAGGTCGCTTCAAGAATGCGATTACGCCTGACATCTCTGTGTTTCGCAAATTTACTGACGTTGCCGACGAGTTAAGTAAACTCAAGAATAAGAAAATAGTTACCTATTGTACTGGCGGTATTCGCTGTGAGAAAGCAAGCGCAGTACTCAAGGAGCGCGGCTTTACTGATGTACAGCAACTTCATGGAGGAATTATTCGCTATGGTGAGGAAGTCGGCAACGACCATTGGGAAGGGCGCTGCTTTGTGTTTGACACACGCGGCAGCATTGCAATTCATCCGGAAGGGCAGAGTGAGCCCATAGCTTCATGCCATGATTGTCATTTGCCAGCTGACACTTACTACAACTGTCGTCGTGTACTGTGCGATAAGCGACTTATTGGCTGCAGCAAGTGCATTGAACGTCTGCAAGGCTTTTGTTCAAGATTTTGTTTGAATGAGCACGCGCGCCGTGAAAGAGAAGCGCAGCAGCGCGCGTGCGGTACACAAGCGTAACTACTAAGTCTGAGTGAGAAAAGTTGCGAGCACACATATAAATCGCACTCTGCCAAAATTAGTTATGGTAGTTGCAGAATCAAACGGCGCCAGAGTGAATGGTGTTGCATCAACTGTGCAGCCTAAGCGTGCCGTACTTCGCGGGCTAAATGCTTGGATTCTTGTTTTCATTCTTGCCCTTGTAGTATTGTTAGGTATGCGCGGGCTACAGCTGTACACTTCATGGCGCTTGCCGGATTCCCTGGCGTCACCTATAGCAACATTAGCAGTTATTGCAGGTGTGTATTTGCTAGCTTCACTTTTTGTTCGTTTTACCGTTCATGCAGGTGTGCGTATTTTCTCAATCGAGAATCATATTGAACAGCTACTCATTGTCAGAAAATTCTACATTCTAGCGGCGTATATAGTTGCAACCCTAGTAATACTATGGCGGCTCGGGTTATCTGCAAGCAATCTAACAGTGTTTCTCGGCCTCGCAACAACGGGTGTTGCGTTTGCAATGCGGGACATTATCGGCGCATACTTCATCTGGTTTATGCTACTGACAAAAAAGCCTTTCCGCATGGGTGATTACATTCGCATTGGTGAAGATGAAGGGCGCGTAATGCACATCGGCACATTCTATGTCGTTCTAGATGAAAATCCGGACACGCGTGCAGACTACATTAGAGTTCCAAACCAACGCTTTCTGCAACAATCATTTTACAACTATGGTCATGAAGAGTTGCTTGTGCAAGTGCGCGTGCCGTTCACTGAGTTCACTACAGACATTGATGTGCGCCTTGAGCGTGTGCGAGCAGATCTTTCTCGCGAGCATCCCTCGCCCCGTGTTGAACTTGATATAACTCGTGATAAGCTAGTCGTTTTTGTAGAAACGCATACAAGCGAGGCCGCGCGCCATGGCGTTCGCGATAAAATAATTCGCGCCGTCATTCGAGAGTTTGGCATGCCCAAAGCAGCTATTGTGCCGGAAAGCATTTCCGTCGCTAAAACGCGGAAATCTAAGCGTGTACCTGTACGTCAGAAAAAGCGTCAAGGCTAAAGGCAAGTAATTAGCTGCTAACATAGAACTATGTATTTGTGATGAATTCATATCATGCTAGCAATATTAAGTGCTATAGCTCTAATTGTAAATTCAGGATATGAAAAATTAAATAGTATACTTGCATATGTATATTCTGAGTTGCTTGCGAAACTCATGCTTCCATAATTCCACTACTAACATTAAGCCTGCCTACGTTTCAATCGCCTTGCGCGGAATACCAGCGCTGCGGCGCCAAGTATTACTGCTGCTCCCAGGGCATAGTACACGTACCTCCACTTAATCCCTTGCGTGGATTCGCTAGGTTCCCCAGTTACTGCGCCTGTGAGTGCTGAAGGACTTTCTTGCTCGCTATTAGGTGCGCGTGCTGTACTCCCTTGCAATTCATTCTGTGCTTGCGCGTCACTAGCTGTAACTGCAGCTCCTTCGCCTGAGGTCGCGTCAGAGGTTGGTAATTTATCAACTGGCGGTGCGGGTGGTGCCGTTTCAGTATTCACTGGCGGCACAGCTGCTGTATTGTTTGTTACATTGATGGCTGTTATGCGCTTACTGCTTCCTCCACCGCCGCCTCCACCAGAACTGCGCTTAATTATTCGTTGTAAGTCGCAGTCCACTTCAGTTGTACTTCCTATGGTAATAGTCACGGCGACTGTGCTGCTAGTGTATCCTGAGAGTTCGCATTGTACTGTGTGCTCGCCCGGAATTGCGTTGTATGTCGCCGGCGCAGCACCTATGTTTATGCCGTCGACAAACACAGCTGCGCCAGCTGGTGAAGACATTACACGCATAGCGCCGGTTGGACGCGCACAAGTAAGTTGCTCAAGGTCGCTTCCGCTCACAGTAATTGTGCCGAACATTCCTGCTTCGTGGTGGCCTGCAATGGCGCAGTCAAGTCCAAACGTTCCGGCTTTAGTGGGTATGAAGTAAAGATCCAATTGCTGACTTGGGAATACTTCAACTTCGCGCACGAATGGTGATTTGAATTCGCCTGCTTCGTCTTGAGCTTTTCTGAATGCGGTAGTTCTAAAGAAACTTTCCGCTTCAAATTCGTGCTGCGTGACTCCTATATTTACTATCTCGACCTTGTACGGTTTTCCAACTTCAAACGCGAGGCTGTTCGGACTAAATGAGAACTCATCAAGTTCTATGCGTACAGTTTGCATGTTGGTCCAATTCGCACCTGCTATCACGTTAGCGGCATTCTGCACCCAGTCGCCATCTGAGACCTGTGCAATAACCGGAGCCGGGCTAATAGTCGCGGAACCAGTCACGATTATGCTTCCGAACATTCCTGCTTCGTGGTGGCCTGTAATAGCGCAGTCCATAGCATAGGTGCCTGTGATTAATGGAACTACATACAGTTCAACTTGTTCTCCTGCAAATACTTCAATTTCACTAAAGTACGCTGTCTTGACTTCTGCATGTGTGTCTTGCGCTTTGTGCAAGGCAACTGTGCGGAAGAATTCTTCCGCCTCGAATTCATGTTTGATTAGTCCTGTGTTGTTAAGTATAATTTTGTATGGCTGCCCTACTTCGAGCGCCAGTATACTTGGACTAAAGGAGAATTCGCCAAGTTCAACAGTCACAGTTTGCGTCAGGTTCCAATTAGTTGCGGCCACTATATCATCGCCGTTCGCGACATAAGTGCCTGGTTGCGGTTCGTAGCACGCAGCATCTTGCGCAATAATTTCAATGCCGGCAAGTAGCGGCTCGCCTTCTTTATGATTAAGTGCGACAGTTAATACTCCGTCTGAAACGGTGGTTGAGTACTCCTTAACTACGGCGGCCGCCATACCTGCCGCTGCAAAGATGTCAAAATTGTTTTCCACCACTTCGTTTTCGATTATAATGTCAAATACGTTAATTCCTGCTTCAAAGGCACCTAGTTCTGCAAAATGTAATCTAACTTGGTATTTCCCATCAGGAATTGCAAATGCGTACGTGAGCGCGTCCGCGTCCGTACGCCGCGCGTTCTGATAAATTGCGTGATCAACAGTTCCCTTAATGTTGGCGCTGGATGATACGGTATGTGTATCAAGCGGATAAGTGTCTGCCGACCATTGCTGTCCATGCGAATCATTGTAAGCATTGCCGCCGACATTTATGCGCGCAATTATGTTATTGTCTGTTACTGGTGAATGCACAGGCAATCTGGTTCCAATAGCGGAAATAGCGGTCGGCGTAGTAGCCTCAAGTGTAGCTACGATTTCAAACGTGAGCGAATCATATACGTATACTGCGTCACCGTCAGTCACTGCAATGTACACGTAACGTCCATCTCTCGTAAATTCTGGTTGCATGGAAGTATTGCCTTGAATTTGCACGAGTGTTTTCACAATCTTAAGGCTCGCACCGTCAATAACATATATTTCGTCGCGGTGCTCCCCAAATGAGGTGTCAGCCCACACGTAAGGATACAGTGGATTTGCATCATAGCTTCGAACAAAGAGTCCAGGGCCACCCGTTGCAATGTATGCTGCGGGCTCCCAAGTGCGCATGTCAATTGCGGTAATATTGCCTTCGCCGAGCGCAGGAACGAACGCGTAGTCGCCCCATACTGCGCCGCGGCCGGTGTGCGGCGTACGGCCTGTGGGTACTTCACCGACAGGCGTCATTGTATCCAGGTCTAGCACCCATGCAGTGTTCGAGCCTTGCGCCGCTACGATAAAGTATTGACCGTTCGGCGTGACGAATCCATCGTGAAGTGGGGTTTGGCTTGAGCCGATGTTATAGTACTTGTGTGTAACTGTTAGTGTCTTAGCATCAATAACCCATACGCTATTTACGTCTTTAAGCGCAACGATTATATTGTCGCCATCCTCAAGCAGCGCACCAGCGCGTGATGTTACGTTAGTGCCATTCTGCTCTACTACTAGCTCGAATGTTGCAAGTGTCGATAGAGTTTGTGTGCTCAACAGTACGACTGTGCGTGGATCGTAGTTGCCGACCGCCACTATGGCGCCGTCTGAAGTTATTGCTGTGCCGCGCGCGTCCTCACCAACGTGCGCTGAATCTGCTACTTTTAAGGTTGTCAAGTCAATTTTTGAGAGCCATCCGTCTCGCGAAATTATGTACATTAAATCGCCCTCAGGGCTGAATACTGAAGTGTGGGGTCTATCACCAATATCATGAATTCTCGCTACTGGCGAGTGTGTTGTGCCGTCAACAAACAGGAGTGAGTGGCTGGTACTCTCTACAATACTAATAAGTTCAAGCGGGTTCCAGCTGCCTTCAGGCACAAATAGTTCAGTGACTGGATTAGGATCAGTATTGTTTACTTCTGGCTGGTATGCCAGACATACATCGGCAGTTATTCCGATTTGAAACTTGAGCATCTGCGGCCTAATAACAAGTCCGTGATTGCTATGATAATTTTCCGATATGTTCTCTCCACAGTGGTATGCTGCGGGATGCCACTTCGAGGCTTCAGTAACGTCAAAAACAGAGCTGTCAACTACGAGCCAGCAATCCGTAAGTGGATCGTCATGTTGATGGATTGCTGCGCACGTGTACTGATTTGCTACCGGAACAATTTCAATTGCGGAAACTTTAGGATACCCTGCAGAGGCATCAAAGTTAATTGAAAGGTTTCCGTCGCTAACTGGCACGGTTGTAAAGTATGAACTAGATGTGTCTGCGCCGCTAATCGCATAAATATCTAGGTCGTTCTTAACTACCTCTCCTTCAGCATAGGCATCGAATACGCGTAGCCCTTCAAGGTGAAATGCAGAATCAATTTCGGCGAAGTGTAGTGTGACGATGTAATTACCATTTGGTACGGGAAACTCGTAACCCAGTTGAGTGCTACCTGGAATTGCCGAGCGCTCACTTTGATATAGTGCGTCTTCAACTGAATCAGAAATAGGTGCGGGATTTGTGAAAAAGTCGCTTGGTTCAATGACGTATGCTGTGTCGGGCGCCCAAGTTCGAGCTTGCGTGTCAATATAGGTTGGCCCGCCCGCATTAAATCGCATACCAGTATCTACCACTGCAAGCAAAACAGGCACGTCCGTTGTCTTGTTTGCGGTTATAGTAGTAGAAACTGTAGCATCTTTTCTACCAGTCATGCTTAACGTAATGCTATAATTTCCTTGCGGCAGCACAAATGATGTAGGTGTTCTGTTAATTTGTGGTGCTCCGTCGATTGATATGCTTGCACCTTGAGGAGTACTGGTTATTGCGAGCGTACCAAAGCTTTCTGGGTTTGCTGCATGATATTCAATTCGAACAATTGTGTATGTAGAAATGTCTGCTGCGTAAATGAGACCGTCCGGACCGAGTTGCAAGTCTACAGGTCCGAGGGATGGGCCTGCGAAGGATTCTATGTGGCTCGCGTCAGGCAAGCCATCAGCATCAGGATAAATTACTCTGATAGTATCAGTTTGCGTGAAGTATCCAATTACGTCCGCTACAAACAGAGCTCCATTATATTCGGCAGGATACGTGCTTCCTTCGTAGAAGGCAAGGCCTGAGCTGGATCTTCGATCGCCATACGTAAATTTAATATGTGGTTTAGTCGTAGTATCATCTGCGTAAAGCGCATTACAAATGCTTATGTTCTTAGTTTTAAATTCAGGTTGAGCTACGTCGCCTTCGAAACACGGCCAGCCGAAGTTTTCAATGACGGCGTCTGTTGGGTCTTCAATGCGGTTTAGTTCTTCCCAGCTATACCAGCCCGTATTCTGTGTCCAAATTTCTCCTGTTTGTGGGTGGAATGTGAATCGGTAGGGGTTACGTTCTCCGAATGCAATTATGCGTGCTTTGTTCTCATCAGCATTGCCGTAGTTAGGGTTTCCTGGCATAGCAAGTCCCGTTTCCGGATCAATGCGAAGGATGGCACCTGAGAGACCTGTCGGGTCTGTGTCCGTCATCATATCTTGGCTTCGTAGCGAGCCGCCTTCGCGTATGTTTGCAGCTTCGTCAAACGGATCTTGGCACGTTTGACCTGGGTATGATGACGAGTCGACTTGTCCATAGTCAAGGCTATCTGCACTTGCGCCCTCCCCGCCGCTTACATAAAGTGCGCCGTCGGGACCGAAGTGTAAGTCTCCAATGGAGTGCGTGTTTGACATTTGGCACCAACCTTCAAGAATTGTTTCGCTGTCAAGCATAATTCCTGTGAGTGGGTTGACTGTCAGTTTGACAAGTCGTCCGCTAGGATAGACAGAATTTTCGCGAGTGTATAGTGCATAGACATAATTTTTGCCGGCGCCGTACTGAGGGTGTACAGCAAGACCGAGCAAGCCTGTATCGGTGCCATCATTTGAATACACATCAGCACTAAAGTCAGCAGTAAGTACTTTAGTCGCTGTTAGATTTGCAAAATACTGTATCTTGCCCCCTTTCTCCGCAACGAACGCGCTACCATCAGGTGCGAAGCGCACAGCCACAGGGCTGTCAAGGCCCGTAAAAACATTTACTTGCTCAAAGCCCGCGGGAAGCGCGCTTACACCTGCGGTTGAAATTAGCAGTATAAACATTGCGAAAAAGCTACTCGCAGATACTTTGCTCATATGTATCCCCTCATATACTGGTAAAATCTAGTAACTATATAAGCTATAATTCAATTTATTACCAGTACAGGTAGTTTATTTAAATACGTGAATACTAGTGTGTTTATGGTACGAACATCTTGGCGACATGAAACGATTGTTAGGGCACTTTTTACACACAAACTGGATGGAATCACAACGATGCGTCTTGCGCAGACGCTTGGGATGGAGCGTCACACAATGGCCAAGCATCTGCACTTTCTAGAAATCGAAGGGATTGCGATACATCGAAAAGTGGGTGCAGCGACGCTTTGGTATCCTAGCTCGCCGCTACAATCAGGATCACTATCGTCTGCATTACCGCTTACGAGGCAATTGCTTGCCCAAGTAACTGAAGAAGTGCCGACAGGTTTTGCAATAGTCGATCATAGTCTTATGGTGTGCCGTGCAAATGCGGCCTTTCAGGAAGTATATGGTGGCCTTGGAAAAGCATTTGCCCAAACTCTTACGGCGAAGCCCAGCGTTTCTCTGCGCAAACTACTATTACGACAGTTTGATTCTGGAGTGAGCGCATCGCCGGAGCTAAAAGATAAGTTTGATTCATTAGTCCGACTTACAATTACGCGCTTAAATGGAGACAAGCCATTGCTAATTATTCTTGTAGAAAACCGCACTCGACTATGCTCAATTCGTGACGAACTTGCGTCGGCACTAGCGGCGATAAAGGATTCAGAACAAATTATTTGCATTACTGATAGCAAGGGCAGCATAGAATATGTGAATGAAGCATTTGAGAAGTCATCGGGATATACGCAGCGCGAGTTGCTAGGGAAAAACCCGCGTGTGCTGAAGTCAGGTGTGTACGGGCGAGAATTTTACGAGCGGCTTTGGAAAACCATTAAGGCAGGAAAGACGTTTCAAGAAATATTTATAGACAAGAAAAAGAACGGAGAACTCTACTATGAAGAAAAGAAAATCACTCCCGTTACTAACGAGCGTGGCACAATAACGCATTATGTTTCGACAGGCCGCGCGTCTTCGAGCTCAAAGTAATTTATTATGACTCAGGCTAGCGCGCCCATTAGTGTACCTTCTTTCTTCAGAAGATTGACCTTTCCACTTCCGTGCTTATTCGCGAATGCTTGAGCAAACTCATTTGCAGTTCCACAATATCGTGCGATTGAACTAACTCCTCCAGGATGCCTGGGAAGCCAAGCTGTAACATCGTATGCGTTTCCTTGAAATCCGACCCAACAGTCACTGCGGGTATTGTGAGAGGCAAGTTCCGCGGCCGTAATACTTTCTGATTTTGTAGGTGCGGGCTCAGTAACAATAGGTGGCGATACTGGTTTCTCCTCAGGAGCACCTGGTATGACTGGTGTTGGAACTATTGGAGGTCGAACCTCTGGTGTCGGAACTATTGGGGCTGGTGTCGAAGAATTAGGGATTACTGGTGAGGTCAGGGGCGTACTCTGTGAGCAAGCCGAAACAAATAGTGCTATGAGCATAAGTGTCGCGAACACAATAAAATTTGGATTTTTGTTTGATTTTCGCGAATTCATGCAGGTATGGAGAAGGCTGCGTTTATAGGTGTTATGGATGTCGCTTGCGTTATTGGGCCGAGTCAATCTCTCCAAGGATTCCCGCTGAGAATTTACACATAAACCGGAACGGTTTAAAAGCGCAAGTTCCACAATTTATTATGAGTGACGATCGCGAACATCAGGATTTAAAAGCAACTCCGACTCAAGTCGCCTCGCCTGATGGAGCAAAATCTAGTTCGTCAAATGGCGCGATACCATCGGCTGACGAACTTATTGGAGATGTTAACGTCGCAGCAAAACGCGGACGATACCATCTAGGCTTACTCAGAAAGAGTGAGTATTCGGTAGGCGACACTGTACCCTTCTCAGGAGTGTACGAATGCCTAGAAAACGATGAACTGAAAGCGTACAAAAAAGGCGAGCATTTTACAGTTCCTGACGAGGGAGAAGTTGCGCCGGATGCAGTTAGCTGGGTACCAACTGACAATCTTATTGACTTCATAGCAAAAAACCTGAACGTAGAATATGAAAAAGTAGAAACTGTGCAGGTACGCATCGCAGAACTTATTACCAATTTTGCGGGCAGC
The DNA here is from genome assembly GCA_043771635.1 of Candidatus Woesearchaeota archaeon. Classification (GTDB taxonomy): domain Archaea; phylum Nanobdellota; class Nanobdellia; order Woesearchaeales; family SKIA01; genus JAYVHA01. The sequence continues at coordinate 10,041 of JAYVHA010000007.1, read as the reverse complement.
ATGACGTTTGTGTATGTCCACATTGCTTGGTTCGGTTTTTGGATTGCGCTTAATGGTGGTCAGTTCGGTGCTGACTTTGTGTTTGATCCGTTTCCGTATGGTCTACTAACTATGATAGTGTCGCTTGAGGCAATATTTCTAGCTACGTTCATTATGATTAGCCAAAACGTACAGAATAAGCGTAGTGAACTACGCGCAGAACTTGATTATCAAACGAACATAAAGTCTGAGAAAGGAGTGGCTGAGATTCTTGCGCTCCTGCGCGAACTTAAAGAGCAAGAAGATCTAGTCGAGGAAGAGCAGCTACGCGCGCAACTCCACCCTAAAGAAAGTAAGCCGCAGCTGGCAGAGCGCCTCGAGCAACTTAAGCGCCGTAAGGAGGATGCAAAAGAGGAGCGTATTCGTGACATGGACGGCTCAGACGTATGAGCAAAATACTTGTACCGCGGCGCGTCGTAGTTTGCGGAATATGCGGTAAAGATAAGCTCGCCTCAGAGTGTCGCATTTTCGAGAGCATTCGTCCAAGTGTTGCAGAACTAGTTGCGCAGCGCTATCCAAAACTTAAGGTGACGGACTATGTTTGTCGACGTGACCTCGTTACTTTTAGACAAAAGCACATTGAAAATGTACTTCTTGCAGAAAAAGGTGAACTGACAAAAATTGATCACGAGGTTATTAAGAGTCTAATAAATCACGAGACTCTTGCACGCAACATTGATGCACAGATAGCGCGCAAACGCACTATTGGTATCCGTATCTCTGATGCGATTACTGCGTTCTCCGGCTCCATGCTTTTTGTTTGCTTACATATCGTTTGGTTTATAGCTTGGATTCTGGTAAACGACGGGCATTTTGGCGCGGGTCTTGTGTTCGATCCTTTCCCGTATGGTCTGTTAACTATGGTGGTTTCACTCGAGGCAATCTTTCTAGCTACGTTCATTATGATTAGTCAAAACGTACAGAGCAAGCGCAGTGAACTGCGCGCTGAAAACGATTACAAAGTTAATCTCAAGGCGGAACTACAGATACGGCAGTTGCACGAAAAGATTGATTATCTGACGCAACAGCAGTGGCATCGCCTACTTGAGATGCAAGAAATGGAGATAGATTTACTGCAAGAAGGACGGCGGAGTAAAAAAAAGCGATAAGCGCAGCGACGGCAGTCCTGATAGAACGTTAATAATTTCATTCTAAAATGCACCGCACCCATAGCTTTATAAACCGACAATTTTTCCTCAGGAATTGATGAAGCGAAGTTCACGACGCTGGAAGAAGAAAGGCCAGATGCGCTGGAAGTGGCAGCGTAAGCGTATGAAGAAAGAGAAGCGCCGTCGTCGCAACAAGTAAGTAGTTAATCTACTTATTCTAGTGTTGGTTTGTGTAGCGTATTCAATTTAGACAATAGCATAACTCCTATAAATCAGGAGTCGCTCCGGTTTAAAATGAAGAACGGTACTGCGGACTGGCCTGGACACAGCGACTACGTTAGTTTGCTTATTTCTAGTGGCGCTATAGGCTTTCAAGATGGAGTAGGTCCGGATTTTAACGAGCCGGTCCATCCCAAAGAGCTATGTTTCTCTGCAGTACCGCTTACCGCTCCAAAGAGTCTTGAGCAATTGGTCACATCCCTAAGAAGTGCGGCAAGTACTTTTCATTTACTTGGAAACGCGTTCGTTCCTATGCGCGCTACAAATTATATGTCTATTATTGCTGGGGCAGCAAATGACGACTTCGTTGAAGAGGCGAGAGGGATTGTGTACTTGGACGCCCATACTGCAAAAGGTGCGCGGAATTTAGTTACTAAGTCTAACTTAGGTTCGCGTTCGCTGAAGTCTTGCCGTGGCGTTATTTCACTACTAGCTACTGAGCGCGCAAAGCGTCGAGAAAAAACTCTAAATCAGCTGCATGAGCGATTCTCTGACTTGGCAGGCCACTCCGTTCCAATCTATGCGCTCGCAACGCTTGATGATATTTCACACGCAGTAACTAGAGGTTCTACTCAAACTGGGCTTGCTGCGTCTTGGTACCTGCATGCTGAAAGCCAATCAGGATACGAGCGCTTTTGAGTGTTTGCGTGCGCTATTATACCTTTAAGACTACTACGTGTGCTCAGTACTATCTATTGATTCCGCTTCCTGCCAGACTGAATGCTATTTACTATCTATCTTCATAACTGATGTGCACAAATAATAGGGATTATTGATGACTGTTTCAGCTAATCAATAGGTTAGTACATTTTTTCATGATTTTGTCAGCGTAAAATTTAGGTATAAATTGCTGTAATAATTACTTGAAATTTTGTCCGGAATGCACTTCAATGCGCTTCAAGTTCTGCGTACTCTGCATAAATTCCGCACAGGTCTCCGCTTACAAGCGACATTTCTCCGAGGGTAAATCACAAATTTGTTAAACTAATGCGCCACAGCGAATGTATGTGCTTGCAGAAATATCATGCAAAATAGCTGCGCCGATAAGCTTATAAAAGGGGCCGAGTTCCATCGAGTATCGCATTCAATTGCGAAATCATCCGCGCCACACTCCCAACAGCCTCGCGCTATCGGGATATGCTTAGAAGGCTTTTCGAAGTCTTCGTAACATAAAAAAACGTGCCAGACAGCAGTGTCTAGTACGGGTACACGGAAAGTCAATCGATTAAAGTTTTAGTGTGCAGTCGTGCGTCCATAAAGACGTAACGTACAATTCTAACATCCCCGTTGACCCTGCGGGAGATGGCTGCTATAGGAATTCGATTTAGCCATGCAAGTCAGGGGCCGCAAGGCACCGGCGATAGGCTCAGTAACACGTCGATAATCTGCCCTAAGGTCAGTGATAGCCACGCGAAAGTGTGGGTAAACACCGATAGATATGGAGTACTGTAATGTCTCGATATCGAAACTCGTGCCTTAGGATGAGTCGGCGGCTGATTAGGTAGTTGGCGGGGTAATGGCCCACCAAGCCTTGGATCAGTACGGGCCATGAAAGTGGTAGCCCGGAGAGGGACACTGAGATACTGGTCCCAGCCCTACGGGGTGCAGCAGGCGCGCAAACTCTCCAATGTGCGAAAGCGTGAGAGGGGAATTCCTAGTGCTTACGGTTTATCCGTAGGCTTTTGCCATGTGTAAATAGCATGGCGAATAAGTGGTGGGTAAGACTGGTGCCAGCCGCCGCGGTAACACCAGCGCCACGAGTGGCCATCACGATTATTGGGCCTAAAGCGTTCGTAGTCGGTTCGGTGCATCCTCTGTGAAATCGCAGCGCTTAACGTTGCGGCATGCGGAGGACACGACCGAGCTTGAGACCGGGAGGCGTCGGGGGTATTCCAAGGGGACCGGTAAAATGGTATAATCCTTGGAGGACCACCTGTGGCGAAGGCGCCCGACGAGAACGGATCTGACGATGAGGAACGAAAGCCAGGGGAGCAAACCGGATTAGATACCCGAGTAGTCCTGGCCGTAAACGCTGTCAGCTAGGTGTTGCATCCACTGGAGTGGATGCAGTATCGGAGCGAAGGTATTAAGCTGACCGCCTGGGAAGTACGGTCGCAAGACTGAAACTTTAAGGGATTGGCGGGGGAGCACCACAAGGGGTGCGGCGTGCGGTTTAATTTAACTCAACGCAGAGAATCTCACTAGCGGCGACGGCAAGATGACAGTCTGTCTGAAGGGCATACTTGATGAGCCGAGAGGTAGTGCATGGCCGCCGTCAGCTCGTGCTGTAAAGTGTCCAGCTAAGCCTGGTAACGAGCGAGACCTGTGTCTATACTTGCTAACGCGTGAATTTCATGAGCGAGCACTGTATAGAGACTGCTTGGGTAACCAAGAGGAAGGTGCAGGCTACGGTAGGTCTGTATGCTCCGAATCTGCTAGGCTACACGCGCGCAACAATGGATGTGACAATGGGCTGCAACACCGAAAGGTGAAGCCAAACCTCTAAACACATTCCAAGTCCAGATCGAGGCTTGTAACTCAGCCTCGTGACGTCGGAATCCCTAGTAATCAGGTTTTATCATAGCCTGGTGAATATGTCCCTGCTCCTTGCACACACCGCCCGTCAAACCAACCGAGCAGGGTTTAGGTAAACGCTCGATTCTTTGTCGATCGTGAATCTAAGCTCAGTTAGGTGGGTTAAGTCGTCACAAGGTAGCCGTAGGGGAACCTGCGGCTGGATCACCTCCTTTCCACTCTATTTTAAGATAGTCGCGCTTTCGGGCGATGATTGTCAGTAAATGAGAGGTTGAACTTTAGTTAAACACGTGGCGTGGTAACTAAGGTGAATTTTCGAAAGACTTTCCGTGTATATATTTTAGGACTCTGCCGTCCGGCTGGAAACAGCAGGATGGAGAAGCCTCCGCAAGGAAGGGCTCGTAGCTCAACGGTAGAGCGCCCGCCTTGCACGCGGGAGGCTCCGGGTTCAAATCCCGGCGAGTCCATCGGACGAAGACGGTTCCCAAGCACGAAAGTGCGCGGTTACCGGCGAGTCCATCGGTCAAATAACGAAAGTTAAATGACCAAACCAGGCGCAATACGTGCGTGTCCCCAAAGAGAGATTGGGGTGCCAGTCACAAGGAAACTTGTGGCTCACAGGACCTAAACGAATGTCCAACATTACGTTCATGTGGTCGTGCATAGGCAGGGATGATTCCAATATAAGTTAAGACTGGATTTTACAGTAGCAATACCGTAGAATTTCGGAAATAACACCTTTGGTGATAATTAAATGATCTGATAATGATAGTAATTGGTGGATGGCTTGGCTCTATTGGCGAAGAAGGATGTGGCAAGCTGCACAAAGCCCGGGCGACCCGCACGCGGGGATTGAACCCGGGATATCCGAATGCGACCTCGCCATGGAATCCGAAAGGATAGCGAACGCGGTGAATTGAAACGTCTTAGTAACCGCAGGAAGAGAAATCAATTGAGATGCCGCTAGTAAGGGCGACTGAACACGGCACAGCGCAAACTGAATCGTGCATAGAAATATGCAGGAGATGTGGGTGCATCGCCTACCCGACACCGCAGACCCGAAGTCCTCTGGAACGAGGCTCCTGAGAGGGTGACAGACCCGTAGGGGTATGCGGAAGGGTAATGGTTGCACAAGAGTAGTGCCTCTTGGATATGAGGCATGAAGATAGGGGGCATCAACCTCTAACGCTAAACACAAATAGAGTCCGATAGCGAATAGTACCGCGAGGGAAAGCTGAAAAGAACCCGTAACAGGGAGTGAAAAGAATCTGAAACCAATTACTGATAGTGTGATGCGCGGCCGAAAGATTGGTCGTGCATCGTTCGTTTTGAATAACGAGCCAGGGAGTGTATGTCAGTGGCAAGCATAACTCGAAGAGAGGTATGCGTAGCGAAAGCGACAAGCCCGCAAGCAATGAGGGGCGAGGTATGAAAGTGCCTGCAGTCACAGATTTACGACCCGAAGCGGTTCGATCTACCCCTGGGCAGGCTGAAGCGCGGGTAAAACTGCGTGGAGGGCCGCAGAGGTTCTACGTACAAGTGTTCTTCTGACCTGGGAGTAGGGGTAAAAAGCCAATCGAGAACCGTGATAGCTGGTTCCTACCAAAGTTGGCCGTAGTCAAGCCTGGACTGAGATAGTCTGCGCGGTAGAGCGACGGATTGGGGCTTCAGGACTCGAAAGGGTTCGGGCTCTTGTCCAACTCCGAATGCGTGGACATCGTAGACGTCCGGAGACGCCGGCGCGGGGTAAACTTGCGCTGGGAGAGGGGAACAACCCAGACTAATGTTAAGGTCCCACAGTAGCAGTTCAGTGTTAAAGGGTGAAGGTTGTCTGCGCTCACAGACAGCGAGGAGGTTGGCTTAGAAGCAGCCATCCTTTAAAAAGTGCGTAACAGCTTACTCGTCAAGAGCGCGGGCGCCTAAAACGGACGGGGCTTAAACTGCTCACCGATACATTAGGCCACCCATTGGGTGTGCGGTAGGTAAGGCGTCCTGCGTGCGTAGAAGCCACTTCGTGAGTTGTGGTGGAGCGCGCAGGAATGAGCATCCTGGTGATAGTAGGATCAAAGCGTGGTGAGAATCCACGTCACCGAAAGGGCAAGGGTTCCTCGGCAATGTAAATCAGCCGAGGGTTAGTCGGTCCTAACGAACCTCGGAAAACGAGGTATCGCGGAAAGGGAATCCGGTTAATAGTCCGGAACCGGAGTGGTAGTCGGCAACGAAATTGCAACTACTGACGCATCGGGCTAGGTGTACGGCGATGAGCCGCTAACTATGGCAAGTCCTCCAAGTATCGTAGCGATGAGCGGAGGAGTAATCATAGGAATGGTATGACGCAAGTTGTATTACGCTGATGCCTGGTGCCCATGAAAAAGGAGTGCATACAAGTCCACTCTGTCCGTACCCAGAACCGGCACAGGTGCCCCTAGGTGAGAAGCCTTAGGTGTGAAGGGATCAATCCAGGTGAGGGAACTCGGCAAAATAGCCCCGTGCCTTCGGCATAAGGGGTCCCTGTACTCGTCGCAAGGCGAGCGCAGGGCGCAGTGACTAGGGGGGTCCGACTGTTTAACAAAAACACAACTAGCTGCAAGCCCGTAAGGGTGAGTATAGCTGGTGACGTCTGCCCAGTGCCAGTACCTAAAACTCGGGTTCAACCGAGCTAAGGGCTGGTAAACGGCGGGGGTAACTATAACTCTCTTAAGGTAAATCGTTGCTTTAAGACTCGAGTAGTTGCTTGTTAAACAAACAGACGCGCCAAGTAATTCGAGATATAAGGATTTCGCAAGAACTTCTGCACCATGGCCGCGAGGCTGTGAGTGTTAATTCAGCCATATGCTGGAAAAGCTCGGTACACAGAAATAGAGATTTCTTGTACGTGAATTGTAACAAATTCATAGTATGCACCGATACTCGCTCGAAAGAGCAGTGACAATTCGTGTGCTGGAGCCAATCAGCAGGAAAGACTGTACGCAAGTACAGAATCCTCAGAGACTAATACGCTGAACGCACGCAAGTGTGAAGATAGAGTCCGACCTGCATAGCGATATGCAGAGCATCCACGAAACGAAAGTTTCGGGACGCCAGAAGTTTTACTTCTGAGCGTGCAAGAAATTAGTATGCCAGTTCTTCTTACGAAGACAGTAACAAATCAGAGCGAAATGCCTTGCCGTTTAATTGACGGCCTGCATGAATGGCGCAACGAGATTCCCACTGTCCCCATCTGGAACCCTCCGAAAACTCTTTTCTGGTGCAAAAGCCAGAGAGATCCAATGGGAAGTGAAGACCCCGTGAAACTTTACTGTAGCCTGTAGCTGTGGTGTGATGATTGTTGTAGAGGTATAGGTAGGAGCTGTCGATCCGTTGCCGCCAGGTAACGGGGAGGCGAAAGGTGTAAGACTACCCTTCGATTATTACATCGCTTACTCCACAAGAGAACACCTGCAGGTGGACAGTTTGGCTGGGGTGGCACACCATCGAAACGGTATCGATGGTGCCCAATGGTTGACTCAGTCCGGACAGAAATCGGACGTAGAATGCAAGGGTAAAAGTCAGCTTAACTGGAATCATAACAAGACAGATTCCAGTCGGGAAACCGTGGCCTAGCGAACCCCTATACTTCCTTGATGGGAGTTAGGTATGACCGAAAAGTTACTCCGGGGATAACAGAGTTGTCGCGCCCGAGAGCTCAAATCGACGGCGCGGCTTGCTACATCGATGTCGGCTCTTCCTATCCTGGCCGTGCACAAGCGGCCAAGGGTGAGGGTGTTCACCTATTAAAAGGGATCGTGAGCTGGGTTCAGAACGCTGTGAGGCAGTTTGTTTATTATCTATTGGATCTGTGAGAGCAACTGAGAGGAAGGATCACTTAGTACGAGAGGAACGGTGGTTCGACGCCACTGGTCTACCTGCTGTCCTATACGGGCAGGCAGGGCAGCTACGCGTTGAGGGATAAATGCTGAAAGCATCTAAGCATGAAACCCCCCTCGAAAAGAGTTGCCAGACGCGCCGACAAAACATCGGGTTGATAGGAGCGGGGTGTACGTGTCAAGCTCACGCGAGACACTCAGCCTGCGCTTACTAATAGCGTCGTTTTCGAGACATTTAATCAATTATCAAAGTTTATCTTGTAATCATCCCTGCCTATGTACGACCCATGCTTTTTTTTTAATATTTCTACTGCGACATAACAGCAGTCCCTGCCTATAATTTCAATAATTCATCATGTATTGTGTGCATATGCGCGCAGTGCTTTGCTGCTTCTGCAATTGACAATGACATCCCATAGTAATTGATGTCGTTACGGATAATTCTAGCACGATCAAACGCTAAAGCAAGCTGCGCCAGTCCAATATGTTGCAGAAATGCAGCGTAGCATTCATGATTGTATATTCGAAAGCCGTGTTCAATAGTTACTGCTTCAAGTAATAGTCTAAGTACATCATAGAGGAGTGTAACTCGAGTCTCCGTGTGTTCCATCGGGAGTATATTGTACGCTGTTTCTCTGCGGATCGCAAGCTCTCTCAGGCTTTTGACTAGAGCAATATCAGGTTGCTCGCGCTTTACTATTCTGCGCTCCAGACAAGAATTCCACATCACTCCACGATCCTGCAAGGTAAATTCCTTCACGCATGTTTGTTAGTAAGTGCGGATTAGTAATGTCTTCCTTGCGTGTAGCGGAAAAAAGGTGGATTGTGCGCTTGAATTTCTTTTCAAAGTGAGACGTTTCCGGTACTTTGCTGCTCAATCCGAAAATAACTATGTCTATGTCGGAAGTTTTTGACGCATTCCCCTTGGCTAGTGATCCAAATAGAACTATTATTGGTTTTGGAATAACTGATTCTATTTGCTGCGTTAGTGGCGAGAGTTTCTGGCGCCAGTATGCTTGGCATATATCTTGGTAAATGCCTGTGTGGCTTGCCATGTACAAATGATGGCGTTTGTCAATGCGTTTACTCAAGATACCTTCGTGTTCGTATTCCGCAAGCCGCTTCGCTGCTGTAGGAGCGCTCAAGCCTGTTAGCTTTGCGTATTCTCTAACGTGAATTTCTGCCTGTGAGTCCTCAATAAACGGCGCTAGTTCGTTAAATATATTTAACATGTGTTAATATAATTTAACGAAGTTTATATGCTTTGCTATGATTGGGTTCTTTTGTGCTGAACCGTAATTATGTTACGGTAGTGGTTTAACGAGAGGGGTGCCCTGTGTCCTCGGAGGACACGATGGAATACAGCAAAGAATTCAAGCTACGAGTTCTTAAACACGTAAGGCTCGGCATATCGCCAATTGAGACAGTCGCGCATCTGAAAAGAGTGCCGAAACAGACCATTTACCGGTGGATTAAACTCCACAAAAAATACGGTAACGATGGCTTAGAAAACCGTCAACCCGGCGCTAAACAAGAAATAATTAATGCAAGCTTCGAGACAATGATACTAGCAACATGGAACGAACGCCCGAAGGGCGTTCACAAAATGAAACTAGAAACCAAAGAAAAAGGATTCGGCGTAAGCGAACGTCAACTGCAAAAAATTTACTTAAGACACGCTCTAAAAATGAACAGAAGATCAAGGCCAAGCCAAATAAAATTCGTTAAATACGAATGGCCAAAACCAAACATGCTATGGCACACAGACTGGACAGACTGCCCATTCACAAAAAAGAAACTAATAGCATTCATCGACGACAACAGCAGATTCCTAGTGCATGCAGAATACTTCGAAAACGCAACCACCGAAAACAGCTTGATAGCATTTAACAACGCCATAGAGCGCTACGGAACTCCAGGAGCAATACTAACAGACAACGGAGTACAGTTCACACCATCAAGAGCAGAAAGCGGACCATTCACAAAATGGTGCGAAAACAAAGGCATCAAACACATTCTCGGAAGAGTTCATCACCCACAAACAAATGGCAAAATCGAGCGCTGGTTCGGTACGTACAAACAAGAATTCCAACCACAAAAAGATACTATACAAACGTTCCTAACATTTTATAACGAAGAACGCCTACATCAAGGAATAGGATACAAGGTACCACTCGAGAGGTACAAAAGTAACATTAATGCGGTTTAGGTCA
>JAYVHA010000006.1:0-66917 GCA_043771635.1 Candidatus Woesearchaeota archaeon | reverse complement strand
TAGGTCTTCTCCTGATCCTATTGCTCTTGGTGATCGCACGTCTAGTCTGATTACGTCTCCGCGAACTAGCACGCCTGCTTGAGCGTTAGTACCTGTTTGTAGGTATGATACTCCAAATGTACCATTGGATGCGTTTGCTTGTACTGTATATGCAGCACTGCCGCTGTAGGTATATGTGGTGGTGGTGTTACTAGTTCCAAGCGAATAGATTACACTACTTATTTCAATTGGGTTTGAGCCTGGTGCGAGCTTCATTATTACTGAGAAGTTTTCCATTGTTGTTGTTCCGTCTACTGCGGACACTTCTATTGTTTGTGCATTTGTAGAAATTTGTCCTGTTGCTTGCGTACCAGTAGCTAATGCGCGTTGCTGAAGCGAACCTGCAGTTTGGATTAGTACTCCGGCTGCGACTGCTGCGACGAGTAATAGGGCGATAAAGATGATTAGAGTGCCGACACCCATTTCACCACGTTTGTTATTAGATCTTATTTCTTTAGTATACATAATTTATTTTTAGTTTGTTCGCTTTTTATAGTTTCTCAACGCGCTTATAGCGGTTTTTCTAGAAGTGCAACAAAAAATCCTTCTGTGCCATTAGTATAAGGGTGAATTCGTAAGCAGTTGCTTACGCTCGGATGAAAAGTCTCTCCTTCAAAATTCATGAATGGCTTTTCTCGCTTAATAGGTAAGTCGATTGGTAAAACAATTGCGCCTACGTGTGCGAGCGCAGAAACTATTGCTTCGTTTTCGCGCGGCTCGATGGTACAAGTGGAGTATACCATGCGTCCGCCAGGTACAAGCGAGTCATAGGCAGTAAACGCTAACTGCTTTTGTAATCGTGTTAAACTTTTTGAAAAAGCCTCGCTCCACATTGCTGCAGCTTTAAGTGAGCGTTGAATGGTGCCGGTTGCAGAACATGGTACGTCCGCAAGTACGCGGTCAAACATATTTTTTGGCATACCTCGACCATCATTGTTCGTTAACATTACGCAAGTACAGCCGCACTTTTGCACATTAATACCGAGCGGGCGCATACGCATCCCCTTGTCATTTGCAATCAATACTCCTTGGTTTTCCATGAGCGCGGCAAGCTGCGTTGTTTTGCTTCCTGGAGAGGCTGCAATGTCGAGGACTCGCATACCTGGCTTAGGATCGAGTACAATAGGTGGAAGCATGCTTGCAGCTTCTTGGATGTAGCAATAGCCTAGCTGGTGCTCCATTGTGTTGCCGATGTCGCGCCTCGGTCCGGTCGCCCAGTATGCGTGCGGCGCCCAAGGGATTGGCGTAAGAGTAAAATGCTCGCGAAGGCGCGCTGCCGTGAGTAGCGGGTCTGCTTTGAGCGGGTTCATACGCACTGCTTTAGGTAAGTAGTAGTCTAGTTCTGTCACAAACTCATCGTACGAGTCGCCAAGAAGTTCGCGGTAGTACTCTTCAAACGCAGGCTTAAGCGATATAGGCTCTCCGCGTTTCTCGCGCTTCACGCCATAAGGGGTGTCTGGTGCAGGCTCGCTCATAACCTGGGCGCTCACGCCTACTATAATAGTCTTATGTGCGGTGGAGTCCAGTCTGCGCAAGTGTTTTGTTTATTGTGGAATTCTGTTTTTTGCGGTAATTTCCTATTTGCTTGAAATTGCATGTGTGTTTTCCGCTGTCCACTATTGGCTGCTGCTTGCACTAGTATTAATTTGGTGTGTTGTCGTCTCGGTTTATTTGCGCCGCGTCAGAGAGCAGAATTCGTGCGTTTCAAACGGTTTAGGGTAAAAATTTGTTATGCGCACTCACGAAACATTTAAATACCGGATTATGGAAGATATTAACATTCGATGATGTTCAACCGTAAAGCGGTAATGGGTATCGGTACCCTAATTATCTTTATTGCGACTATATTAGTAGCCGCAGTTGCTGCAGGAGTTATCATCTCAACTTCGGGCGTGCTTCAGCAAAAATCCTTGATAGTTGCAGAGCAAGCGCAGAACCGACTAATTAACGGTATTGAAGTATCGCACGTGTTCGCAACTGGCGACACAGAGAATAAAACTGCGAATAATTTTGAAATTCTCACTCGTCCGGAGCCAGCAGCGGGTCCAATTAACTTCAAACAAACATCCGTTTCATTCTTTACGGACGAAGGCGCCTACTCAGCAGACCTTGAGCATCCAACACTAATTACGATTAACCAAACAGTTTCGACGGCAGTTACTGCGAGCTATGTTGCCTTCGGCGACCTTGATGGTGACGGCTTCACAGACACAGTACGTGTGCAACTATCAGGAAATGCGTCAGACGACTACTTGCAGTTTAACCTAAGCGAGTCTGGTGAAACCGACAACTTGTCTGTTGGCGCTGACCTCGAAGCTGGCAGTCTTACTGTAAACATTACAGATGTGGCAATCAAAGGTCAAAATAATACCTATGGTTATTTCCACATTGAAGACAACTCAAACACTGCAAACCAGCTTGATGCAAATACGCTACGCATCACTGACGTCTTTGAAGGTGACTGCTCGTTCGACTTAATCAAGCCTGAAACTAAGTTTTGCTTGTTGACGTTAGTCGGTCAAGATGACTGGTACCTAGAATACGGTGAGACTGTATTCATTTACTTCAAGCTCAAGAGCCACCACTCGCTTCCAGAGAATGGAGAGTTTGAAATTAAGATCTTCCCGCAGGATGGACGCTCAACCTACATCTTGGACAGGATCCCGAACGTAATCTACAAACGTAGAATCAACCTCTATCCGTAAGGAAATCGGGATTAACTGCGCTTCCAGGTTTTCACTTGGAAGGGAATATTTTTTTTCTATTCACCGTCGGTGAAATCAATACACTTTTAAATGTCTAGTTTGATTATTCAACAATAAAGGGAAACTCCGTGGGGGAGTTTTTTTCGTTGGAGAAAAAAACAGGTGGTAGATTACCTCGATTATGAGGAGTATCAGTCGTTCATTAGTTCTATAGAGCGTGAGCGCGATAAACTTGTTGCCCAGTTTTTATACGAGAGTGGCTGCACTGTCAGCGAGCTTGCAGAACTTAAGACATCTGCGATTCGCAGCGACGGCACAATAACCTTCTCAGATCGTGCTGCAACAATCAGTCCTCAGCTCGCACACACTGTCCTTAAGCAGGCCAATGCGTTTGCATTTTCTAGTCGACAAGATGAGTCCATCACCCCAAAGCGCCTTCAACAAATTCTCAAACCCCACTTGGCGCGCATACGCCGCGGTAAAGTCACTCCGCTTGTGCTAAGATACACGCACATAGTGCACGCGTACCAGCAGGGATTGCCGCTAACCACAATTTGCAAGCAAACTGGTCTTACGCCTGTTCGCCTTGCGCAAATTTTGTCAAACTTACCGACGCAGCAAGTGCGCTACGTGCTAGGTCGCGGAGGGCAAAAATGAGCTTTGCTTATCCGCGAAACAAGGCTGCAAGCACTAGCATGCGCTGCGCTGCAAGTACTTGTGTGCGCTTAACTGCCAGGACTAGCGCTCGTTCTGCTACAAGAACTACTCGAGCTTCTCTGTGCCTCACGCAAGCTCGCTCGGCAGGCGCGCAGCGTATGTTGCCGTTAGCAGTGGTGCTGAGTATTGCGCTTGCGCTCGTGCTTACGATCACAGCAGGGCAAGCATATGGCGATGCGCCAGCATTAGCAGTCGCGCTTGATGGTCCTATTGAGCTCTCGCCAGGTGAGAGCGGACAGTTCTTCCTGGCTGCAAGCCTTGGCGGCATTAGTATTCTGTCGTTCCCGGCAACTTTGACGGTAATTGGCCCGGACGGAGTAGCAGTGCCTGTGCTGCTGAATGAACCTGGCCTTGGAGGCTATGAGGCAAGTGTTTATGTAACTGAAGAAGGCGTTTACACGGTTACTGCAACGGTCACTGTTGGTGAGCAGAAGGAAAGTGCAACTAAGCAGCTACTAGTGCGAAAACCTAATTTCCTGTTTGAGAGCGCACTTACTCGTAACCAAGATGGAAGTTTGATTGACGGCACCGTTACTATCGGTGGGCGCGGCGAAGTAGTAATCGAGGCTGCGCCATTCGCAACTGGAAAGCTTAGTGACAAACTTTACGCGCAAGTATGCCGTATGCCGTGCGACGGGACATGTACTGTAAGCTGCGTGCTTCCGGCGTCAGTGCACTCGGAAGCATTGCTACTTAGAATAAGCACTCGTCAAGCATACCAGTATGAGCGGTTTTCAGTTATTGGAAACGGCGTCGCATCAGAGAACATAAGCGTTGAGCGAACAAGCGGCGTCGGCGAGCCAGTATCAATAGTTGCGCCGCTGACTGCGCAGTTATATGCAATTTCAGACGGAGTGTTAAGTCTGATTCCTCTTCGTGATGGGCGTCTCTCACTTGTTCCATTAATGCCTCAAGATCTCCAAGTAATAGTCAAGGAAGGCGAAGCAATAGTTGCATATCCTGTTTCTATAGTCGCTCGAAGTAATGTCGTTGCGCCTACGTTTGAGAGCGCAAGCGATGGCGCCGAAGCTTGGTACGTTACTCCAATAAGCGAACCTCGTGAAAGCCTTGTACAATTACCTACTTCAGTAACTGCGCGAAACGCATACTTCCTATCAAACGGCACGCGTACAGAACTATCATGGTATAAGAATTCAATAATATTGCCGGCAGGTTCAGGATTTTTGGAAGTGCGCCGTGGACTACCGGCGATAAGCGTTGCCGAGCAACGCGAAACGGCATATGGCGCTCTAGTTCGCGCGCAAGGATTGCATCGATACACTTTCCCAGGTAAAATTATTGCATTCAACGAAGCATTAGAGACGATTCCTGTATACTGGAACGGCACTTCAAGCGTTATATACGCGCTAAATACTGCGGTGGCTGTAGTAACCAGCGCAGGTGGAAGCTTGTCAGTAACTGATCCTGTACTGCCAAACGGCGAACTGTTGATTGCCTACGACGTAAGTAAGGCACGAACGACGTCGAGTATCGAAGCGCAAAGTACGGACGCAGCCGCTACATCCGCCGATACTGTGTTCACAATTATAGCAACAGACGGCACAAGCTTGATGCGGCAAACGTTTACTGGCGCAAGTGGTAAGCGTTCCTTACTCGCGGCAGTGCCGCCTGGAAGTTATCTTGCGATTGTACAAGGCGAAGTGCAAGCAGCGGTTCCACTTCGCGTGCTTGCGGCAGACGGCGGATTGTCATTTGACAGCGCAAAGAACACTACGGTTAATGAGAACTCAACGGTTACGCTCACACACCTAATTACGAACGGAAACATAGCACAGGCAATGCGCGTGCAAATTACTGCAAACGCGTCGCAAGCCGGGCTTGTAGTGCTTCTGGATGGCGAGGACAGTGATTCCGATGGTAACATTGACTTACTAATCGAACCAGGTCAAAGTGCGCCAATCTCCGCGCGCGTATTTTTACCTCCAGGCTCGAGCGGCACGCGCGTGACTTTCACCGCGAGTACGGACGGTGGCGACTCCGCTACTTCGTCAACCGCAAGTGTAACTGACAGTATTGTTGTGAAAGCTGCCGGTCTACCAGTGAGTTTGGACGTGCGCGTAATTACGCTCGGTGGAACCGCAGAGAATGCGAACGCGGTGCTGTACAATAGTTTTAACGCGCCGCTTACTGCAACACTCACAATTATTGCCGGAGCGCAAGTAGGTAACCAAACTGGTGCGACAAACACGCGCGAAATTACGCTTGCACCAGGAATGAACAATGTTTCAATCGGCAGTTTAGGCGGACGCAATATTGCCACAGTGCAAGTCAGTGTTGCAGGCGACCTTGACACCAGTAACAATTTCCGAACTCGTTGGTACAACCGCTTGTCCGGAGACGAAGTAGTTCTAATTACTGAGCGCTTTGGCGTCTCGCATGAGCACTACACAATTGAACTACCTGCTGCCGCAGGTAAAGTAATTTCTTGGCTTGACGCTGCAGGTCAGCAGCAACGGGCGAGTGGAATGCTTGTTGCTACTTCCGACACTATTATTTGGGACCTTGGCGCAGTGCCAGCAAACACAGAGTTCTTTGCTACTTTAATTTTAGGCTCTCTTGTTCCGGTTGACTTGCGTGTAGTGCTTGACAACGGCGACGCGCGCGTTCGTAGCAATGGTGTGTGGGCGTCAGGAACGACAATCCCTGGTTATGTCGGCTTCGACTATTTAATCGACCTAAATCTTAACAAAGGAAGCGCAGTCGAGTATTCCCCAGGCCTTGCGCGCGGTCAGTATTCAGTAAGTATTAACACGCCAGCAGATCCTTCGCTTGCCTCGAACGCGCAAGTAATAATTACGGGTGCGCGCCGCGCCACAGTAACAGTAAACCAGCGACAAGGTGGCGAGCAGTACTTAGGTTTGTATGAGCTTAATCCTGCAAGTACTGTAAGCGTGTCAAACGCAGGCACGAGCGAACTTGTGGTAGTTGACGCACTAACGTTTATTCCTATCACACAAATCGGCGAAGTAAAATTATTGCGCCCAGTAGTACCAATACAACCAGTTGTAATAGTGAACGCAACTAATGCTACTAACTTAACACTTCCAATTATTACTAACAATACAAACGTTTCGAGCGAAACAAACGCTACTGAGATAATTATCTCTGCTACTGAGGCAATAAACGCGCTACGCAATGCAACTGTAAATGATACGCAGTCAAGAGCAATAATTGGCGAGCGAGTACAGTGGACGCGAATTATTGAGATTACTGATAACTCGAACGAAACCAACATTACGCTGCCATCGACTGTGCTAGATGTTATTGTTGAAACTCGTGACGCTCAAACTGGCGTGCGCAAAGACATTACGCAAACCGTTGAACTTGGTGAACTACGCCGCGCGCTGCGAGAAAATGAACTGCCTGCTACGGCAGCTGCAAATGCTGCGCCGACGCTTGACGGACTACTTGCAGAGAACACTGTGAGTGACGTTAAGCGTAGCCTTGAAGCGCAAGGAGAACTCACAGGCGAGGATGCAAAGAGTGCGCGCGTGGATATTATCGAAGCAGCGCAAACACTCTCAGAGCAGCCTGATGCGTCACAGCCAGAGCAAGCGGTTACGCTCGGCGCGCTAGAAATAATTGTACCATCTGCTGCTCCTATTGATACGAGCACGGGCACGCCAGGAGCTTCACAGCCGATTATTCTGCCAGTAGTAAGTAGCTCGCAACTAATTGTAGAAGACCAAGTGCTTAGTATTATTCCTGACTTGCCGATTGGAGACTTGGAGCTTAGTGTACCTGTTACGAACGACGCTGAGAGCCTTGTTATTACCTACGAAACAGAAGCGCCGCAGCTCACTATTACCGAGCAAACCGCAGATCGCATTGCGCTTGTCGTATCCGCCGAGACGCACTACACTGCTATCACGAGTTTCTTAGATGTGACGCCGTTTACGGCAGCGCAACAGAGTAAGTACGAACTATTCAGAACAACTGCCGGTGTGCGTGAGCCGGTAGTATTCACAACGCAGGACATGAACGCAGACGGAAAGTTTGATCGCCTCGTGTGGATTGTGCCGCACTTGTCAAACCAGACCTACGAGTTGTCCCTCTCAATTCTCAATCCTTTAGAATACTTGCGGGACGGGGAAACCTGGACAGTGTTCTTCAATACAACAGGCACTGGTAACTTAACTGTCTTCAGTCCAAACGCGAATTGGAGCGAGCTCTTCACTGATACAAATGGTCGCACGGAAGAAATGGTGCTGCTAAGCATGGCTTGTGGCAATACTGATTTGTCAAACAGTCTTACAATTATTGCAACAAACGGAAGTCAGTACGCTTACAATGCAATTAATTCCGAAGACAGCATTGACATCGCGCAGCTCTTTATCGAAAACTATAATTGCGACGATCAAACAGGCGAACTCAAAAACGTAATGACTGTCGCGGGTTATGCTGTACTTAATTTTACGTTTACTGATGGCACGATCACGCAATCACAGCTCGCAGTGGACCCGTTGCCGATTGAAATTGGGTTTACAAATCCTACTCCTCAAGACGGCGCAGTAGTTAACGCAAACAACTTTACAGTAAACATATCGATAAATAATACCAACTTGCTTGGCTTCTCATATTTGTGGAACGGTACTAACTATACTATCTACAATGATACTGCTTTGCAGGTTATGTTTAACTTTGACAACTTAACTGCACTTGGTGAGAGTGCGACTCAAGCTATCGATGTGAGTCGCAATGCCATTTCCGCAAACATAGTGGGTAGTGCAACTCCAAACACTACCGGTGTAGTACGTCAGGGAATGAGCTTTTACGGTACTACTGGCATTGTCAATACAAGTGTTAACTTGACAACCTGGCTTGGACGCACGGCAACACTTTCATTGTGGATGCGCACCACGCAGACAGGTTCTGCAAACCCCTGGACGGCGCCTGGAATTACTGGAATAGAGCAAGGTGCCGGCGGCGACGATATTTTCTGGGGCTGGATTAACGTGGCAGGAAACATCAATATGCAAGCAGGTAACGGCGCGAACGCAGCCAGCACTATTGCCATCAATGATGGTGCGTGGAGGCACTACACGTTTACGCGCGACGAAACAACAGGAACCGTCAACATATACATCGACGGCATCCTGAATGCCACTGCCGCGTCCGAAGCAGGCCGAAAGACATTGCAGTTCTCGGGCTTTGGAGTAATTACGGACACTGCTGGTCCAGCTTCGGATGACTACTTTGCAGGTGACATGGATGAAATCCGTGTATGGAACCGAACGCTGAACGCAAGCGAAGCATATCAATCATATTTATCATCGTTAAACAAGATTGGCGTGACCCAGTGGATGTTCGTTGCAAACCAAACAGGACTTGGTGAAGCGCAGTACGACATCCAAGGTTGCGCCGCTAACGCTTCGCTAGTAACTTGCATAAGTAGGTCAATAGGTGTAAACACCAGCGTTGCGCAGTATAACGCGCGCGTCTATGTGTGGGATACGAGAAACACAACTAGTCGAGCAGACGACGTATTAATTGGTACAGAATCAATACTGCAAGTCGCGCCAAACGGAACCGTACGTGATGTCGGCGCCTTTGCTGAATCTTTGTACAGTTACAGTAATTATTTGGTTGAAGTACAAATTGAGTCTGAGCAGCTGTACGCATTCGACTCAGACTACCACGGCGAGACTGTAATTATAGCAAATAACTCGTTTGGATTGTTAAATAACTCTGCGTCAGCAGAGTATATTGTTCCAACTGCGTGGGTAACTAACGACGCAACAGAAACCGCTGACGTTTTCGTGAGTACGAGTACCAACGTCGACTATACTGTTGATGCTAATACAGGAGAGATTGGTCGCATTATAGGAGACCCGGATGCAACAGTTCTAGTTTCAGGTGCTGATGATATTTTTGTTTATACTAACCCTTCGTCGAATAAGTTTGGTGCTGCTTGGACTGAATTCCAAGCTGACGCTGACATAGGAACAACTACAACGGAAAACATCATTCAAGGTGGTGACTTTGATCTCGACGGCGACTTAGACTTACTAATTGGAAATAATTTGGAAGACTTGCGCATATTTGAGAACGACGGCACTCCGTTCGCCGGCGCCTGGACTGAACTCATCGCAGACGCAAACGTTCTAGCGGACACGTACTCGGTTGTTGTTGCTGATATCGATCGTGACGGCTACCCGGACATCTGTGGTGGTACGGTTGGTCAAGACGTGTATTGCTTCAACAACAGCGACCGCACGCCGTTTGTCGGCGCCTGGACACGAAGCACTGTAGAACTAGCAGCTGGCGGCGACGTAAACAGTCTTGCTAGCGGCGACATGGATAACGATGGAGACACAGACCTCGTCGGAGCGGTTGCTGGCGTTTTCGACATTTCCTGGTGGTCAAACGACGGTTCACCATACAACGGCGCATGGACTATTGCTGACATAGACGCAGCAACAGGACTAGAATCGAACGTAGTGGTAGTTGCCGACTTCGACAATGACGGCTTCCTTGACGTTGCGCAAGGAGACGACGACGAAGACGTAGATGTATATTGTACAGGAGGCGTAGCTGGCGCATGGACTGAGTTTGCAGCATCCGCAAACGTTGGCGGCGACGCAAACGCAATGGCTGTCGGCGACGTAGATAATGATGGTGACGTTGATATTATCATAGGAGTAGAGACGGCAAATGACGTAGTGTACCTAGAAAACGACGGAAGCCCGTGTACTGGAGCGGCATGGACGCAACGAACCATTAGCGCCGACACAACTGATACTCCATGGGGAGTTTCCGTAGCAGACATTGATGGTGACGGTTGGCTTGACGTGTTTGCAAGTATCAACGACCAAGACGTTATGGCATTCCACAATGATGGAACGCCTGCAAATGGAGCTTGGACTGCTGTCGACATTGATATTGCAGCAGGAAACGTAGCTGCCGCCATTTATGCAGGAGACTTAGACAACGACGACAGTTCAAACGTGATTGACTTCTTTTCATCCGCAGGAGAGAACGCTGAGAACGCGAGCGCCGAAATGACGGGCTGGAATAACTTGGCTGCGGCAACAAACTACAGCTTCTACTTTATCGCGAACCCAGACTATGACTTCGCGGAAAACTCAACAAGCACGTTTACGTTCCGTGCTGGAAATGAAAGCAGCAGCGCTTGGTCGCGCACCACAGAATTACTTGCCGGTGCTGCGCGCATCCCAATTCAAGTACGCTGGAACTGGACTGTAAACAAAGCAAAGTACACAAAAATCGATTCAATAGTATTGTCATCGACAAGTGCTGCCTACAATTCAATAGTGAACATTACTTGTCACGCAATCGACAGCACTAGCGATCAAAATAAGTTTGAGTGGTACAATTATACTATTGGCTTCTTCTTAGATGGAGTTCTAATTGGCAGAAACATCACTAATAGCAATGGTACTGCTGTTTTTAGCTATAACTTCACTAATACTGCAACAAACGCAGTAGTTCTTTGTAACGCGACCGACTCCGCTAACTTCGATTTCTCTGTTCAGAACTTGAATGCGTTAATCAACATAACAAACAGTCCGCCAACGCACACAACGCCAATACTAAACTCGAGTACTATCCGCAATCTTAGTAGCGAAAATATAACTGTCTATAATCAATCGACAGCTGATGTTGACTCGCCGAGTGTAACGAACACCTATAACTGGTATGAGAGTGGTAATCCTATCTCACTACTTAATCTTCCGTTTAACACAATATTAGCGGCACCTTCCACCTACGGCGCTATCCGGGACTATGCGCGCGGTAACAACGCAACTTGTCGACCCGTATCAGGCAATTGTCCGAACTCTAGCGGCTTCGGTAAGGTCGGCGCATCGGTACGCTTCGGTGGTGGCGGTGAAGCGATTGACGTTGGGAATAGCTCGGATTTTGTCCTAGGTGAAAATTATACAATAATGCTTTGGGCATATCCTACGGTAACTCCAGCAGGTACAAACAACTATCGCCTAGTTAGCCGACAGAATGGAGGCGCTGGAGGTTGGGAGTTTATTATGCGCTCAAGTGTCGGCGGTGCAACTCGCACGCTACGTTTTGACAACGGTCCGTCGGACACATCCATTGTTGGTGCGTGGGGTTCAAACCAGTGGCAGCACTTCGCAGTAACCAACAACGTAACCACGTTTACGTTCTACGTAAATGGTACTGCTTGGGGTACGGGAACTGCAGGTGCAACGTCTTACAATAACCTGAACTTAACTCTCGGTCAAACGCCCGATGGTACCGGCGTTTCCTTTGCAGGCTACATGGATGAAGTTCGCATCTATAACAGGAGTTTGCCTGCAAGTCAAGTGTATCGGATATGGCTTGAAGGAAATAATTCCATTAACACGAGCACAATTGTAGCTGGCGACACGCGTGGCGGGCAAACCTACTATGCTTGTGTCACGCCGAACGATAATGCGAGCGACGGCACCACGCTTTGTTCGAACAATTTGACAGTGGTTGGCGGTGTTGATGTACTGCTTCCTGGAAACCACACTATTCTTGACCGTGACAGTCAAAACGCAACGCACAACGATAGTGTTGTTCTAAATTTAACAACATACGATCCGTTCGTAACTATTACATTCAGGGCAAACTTAACCGACCCGTCAGGACTTGCGCAGACAAACCTCGTACTTGGTCAAAATAGTTCGGACGTGAACGGTCAATCTACTTTAGTTTTCAACCCGAACAGCAGCATGTACGCAGGTAACTATACTTGGTGGGGAGAAGGAACTAATTACGTTCCAAACGTACTAGGGTCTTTTGTAGTTATGGGTAGCTACAATATCTCCTATTTCAACGGTAGCACGTTCCCAAGTCTGAACCACACAATGAATGAGACGCTTGAAGTGCGTTGGAACTTAACAAGTAAAGGTCCTGAAAGTGCAACAGTGCTGAGCACCAATTACTTGACTCTCGCAGTGAGTCTCTTGCGCAATACGTCAGGTGGAACTAACAACATCTCAGCCTCATACGCGAACCCATACTGGAACGCAACGCACAATCTAACAAACCTAAAGGGAGTCGGTGTGTGGAACAGCACCATTAACGGAACTGCAACTTACTTCTATACAAATACGACTAGTAAAAACGTAACAATACTCAGTAACATGAATGTTACGGGTCACGTGCTTAATGCGTCTTCAATTGACGCGTTCACGCAGTCCATTTCGCGCTGTAGCGTTCTTGACTCAATTACGAACTATGCCGTAGCCAATGTGAATGTATCATTCTACCGCAACGGCACTCTCATTGGAACAAATCTTACCAACGCTACAGGTAACGTAACACTTATTCACCAAATAAACCAGTCTGGCAGCTACATCATAACATGTAATATTAGCAATCAGACAGAGATATTCTATTATCGCGGAATAGAATGGGAGAGAAACGCTTCTCTAACTGTACTTCCGTATGCAATCACTCCTTGGCTTCCCACTAACAACTCCCGAGTCGACCGCGACAGTGTCGACGCGACAGACGCTGACTCGGTTGTGCTACGTCTAAACACGAGTACTGCAGCCGTTCCAGCAGGAACTGTCATTGACTTCCGCATGAACTTAACTGATCCAACAGGAGTAATACCTTCTGCGAATTCATCAAACGTACTTATAGGTTCAAACATCACGAACGCCACAGGTGGAACGTCATTTATTTTCAATCCTAATAGCACATCTTACGCTGGCAACTGGAGCTGGTACGGTAACTCGTCGAGCGGGTACGGAAACGGCTCGAACACAATTATTATTATGGGTGGATTAAATGCTACGTACCGCAATACAACTTTCGATCCAAACGCGAGCTACAACCAAACAAGCCTTATGCTAATTCAAGTTAATATTAGTACTTACGGTCCTGAAAACTTGTCCGCGCTGAATGCGACGTACAACATAAGCGTAAACAACACGTTATACAATACAAGCGGTTCATTAATTACAACTAACTTAGTGTTCAACGGCTCAGTATTCTGGAACCGCACTATAAATTTCTCGGCGCTTCTTGGTGTTGGTCGCTGGAACATCACTGCAAGTACAGGAGGAAAATTCTTTTACCTGAATTTCACGAACCGCACAACGGACGTCTTTGGTTTCATGAATGTATCCGCGAACTATACTTCGCCTGCGTCACCAACCGCTTACCAATCAATGATTACTTGGTGTAACATTAGCGACAGACTTAGTAATTATCGCATACCTGGCATTACTGTTGACTTCTACCGAAACGGCACGTTTATCGGTACAAACACTACAAACAGCACTGGCGAATCCACACTTACGCACACAATAAACGCCTCGGGCAACTATCATGTGTGGTGTAACATCACAAATCAGACTTCGCTGTTCTACTTTGTTGGTAATGCGCCGAATGGGACTATGGCAGTAACCGTAACGCCTGTTCCAATCACCATGGTCGCGCCAACAAACGCCACCGTAGTCGACCGTGACGGTGTTGACAGCACAGATCCTGACGTAATCATGCTAAATGCGACAGTACCTAACTATGTACCAGCAGGCGCATCCATTGACTTCCTTGGTAACTTATCAAACCCAAGCGGTCTTGGACAAACTAACATTATTTTCGGAAGTAACTTGACTACTGCTGGCGCATGGGTAAACTTCCACCTCAACCCGAACAGCAGTACGTACGCAGGAAACTGGACTGTATTTGGCAACTCAACAGGCGGCACTTCAAATAATACTCGCTCGTTTATTATGAAGGGTGGATTAAACGCGAGCTATGAAAACGATACGCTCAGTCCTAACAGCGCCTATAACCAAAATGACACTGCTGTGGTCGCAGTTAATGTCACAAGTTTAGGACCTGAATCCCGCTCAGAACTAAGCGCCAACTATGGCATCGCACTAAACAACACGTTCCAGAATACCACGGGAAGCCGCAGCGGCGTAAACCTGTCCTTTAATGGAACGCAGTGGCGCAACACTACTTTTAATCTACTAACCTTAAAGGGCGTGGGTATCTGGAATACAACCTCAAACTCGACCGGCACTTACTGGTATTCGAATTGGACTAATAGAACAATTGCAGTATACGGCTTTATGAATATTACAAGCAACAGCACCACTCCGGCGTCTATTGTTGCATACGGCACTACGTTAAGCTCCTGTAGTGTCATCGATCAACACACTAACTACGGTGTGTCAGGCGCGACAGTAACCTTCTTCCTAAATGGCACATTCCTAGGTAGCAATTCAACAAACGCTTCGGGCATTACGACACTCACGCACTCAGTTAATGCAACTGGCACGTACGGAGTGCAGTGTAACGTTACAAATCAAACTGGTATTTTCTACTTCCGCGGTGATGAGTTTGCACGAAACACATCGCTCACCGTGACGCCATATGCAATTAACGTTTCAAGTCCTGTAAACGGCACTGCAGTTGATCGTGACAGCGTAGATGCAACCGATCCTGACAGTATAATGCTAAACGTCAGTGTGCCGAGTTCAGTTCCTAGTGGTGTCCTTGTGTACTTCAATGTTAATATCACTAGTCCTGCCGGTATCCTTCCGGCGCAAACTACTATTACATTAGGCAGCAATAATACTACGGCGGGCAATTGGGCGAATATTTACTTTAATCCTAACGCGACAATGTACGCAGGTAACTATACTTGGTGGGGTAATTCGAGCGCTGGCGTATCTGGCCAGGTGAGAAACTTCTTAGTGTATGGTGGACTTAATGCCACTTACACTAGTGGTCTATACCATCCAAACGGCACTTATAACCAAACGGACATCGCAAGAATTGAAACTAACGTTACATCGTTCGGTCCTGAAAACGCCAGTGCGCTAAATCTTACTTATGGAATTAATGTCAACAACACAATATACAATACAAGTGGTTCCACGAATATAGTTAATCTAACCAATGGCAGTACTTTCTGGAATGGAACGCACACGCTCTCAGCGCTTAATGGTGTTGGTACTTGGAACACTACTACGGCGGCGGACAGCATTTGGTTCTACCGAAACTGGACTAACCGTAGCTTTGTCGTATTTGGTTTCATGAATATAACTGTAAACACTTCGACTCCCGCGTCAATTTCAGCGTTCCAAACTACCATAAGTTCGTGTACTGTTCTAGATCGGCAATCGAATGCTGCTGTAGCAGGAGCCACGGTTACATTCTACTTGAATGGCACATATCTTGGTGCAAATAATACTAATGCGACTGGCATAACTACCATCACTCACGCAGTAAATACTTCGGGCACCTACGGCGTCCAGTGCAACATTACCAATCAAACCGCAATTTTCTACTTGCGCGGCAATGAATTCGAGCGCAACTCTTCACTTACAGTTATACCATACGTAATTAACGCAACCACGGCGGCGAATGGAACTGCAGTGGATCGCGATGGCGCCTACAGTCTTGATCCTGACAATGTAATGCTCAACGTATCCGTGCCTAATTACGTTCCTAGTGGCACATATATCGAATTCCGGGCGAACTTAACGAATCCAAATGGCATAGTTCCAAGTCAGCAGAATATATCCTTAGGAGGCAACAATACTACAGCTGGAAACTGGGCGAATATTTACTTCAATCCAAATTTAACAATGTACGCCGGTAACTACACTTGGTGGGGTAATTCGAGCGCCGGCGTATCAGGCCAAGTAAAGAATATACTTGTGTATGGTAGCTTTGCGGTTGTATACAGGAATAATACTTACCATCCAAACGCAACTTACAACCAAACAGATACTGCGACCGTACAGGTAAATGTTACAAGCAATGGTCCTGAAGTAGACGCTGAATTAGCCAGTAATTATTCGGCCGTTTTGTCAAGCCGTTACATGAACAGTAGCGGGACAATAAGCGCCATGGTCATGTCGTATGTCGGGCCATACTGGAATGGCAGCCATCTTCTTACTGTCTTACCTGGAGTAAACCGATCAAACAGTAGCATTAACGCAACTGCGAACTGGTTCTATAGCAATGGTACGAACCGCACAATGCTAGTTTATGGTTACATGAATGTAACGGCGAACTATTCGTCCGCAACAAGCGTTACTACTTATCAAACCATAATTTCAGCATGCAGCGTGTCTGATCAGTACAGCAACTACAGTGTACCCTATGCATCGGTATCATTCTACGTGAATGGAACTTTCATAGGAACCAATGGTACAAATTCTGTTGGCAACACAAGTATTTCACACAGCATAAACCAAACAGGAGTTTACACGGTTACTTGCAATGTAACTGATTTGTCGCCTCTATTCTACTACCGTGGAAATGGTCCTGAAAGAAATACTACAATTACTGTCACTCCTGTTATATTGCAGCCTGTCTCTCCGGTAAACGGTACATCAGTCGACAGAGACGCTACAAATAGCACTTTGGCTGATGTTATTGCACTTAACGTAACAGTATCTTCTGTGGTTCCGGCAGGAGTGTTGGTTGAGTTTAGAGGAAACCTTACGTCGCCAAATGGCCTCTCGCAAACTGATGTGCTATTTGGTTCGAATAATACTACAGCTGGAAACTGGGCTATACTGTACTGGAACCCGAATGGAAGCATATACGCTGGTAACTGGAGTTGGTATGCTAATTTGTCGGGTGGTGTGCCTAATGCAACTCGGACTGCGTTCGTCTACGGTTCGTACAACTTAACTTTCACAAGTGCAACTGTCGATCCAAATGCCAGCTATGAAAAGCCAGGCGTTGTGTTGGTAAACGCCACACCTGTTATGTACGGACCTGAAACAGCAGCGCTCCTGAACAGCAGCTATAATGCGTCGTTTAATGCGACAATTATTCGAGATAATCTAACGCAAATCGCAACCCCTCTGCAGTATGATGGGGGTGACTGGAATGGTTCGCTTGCGCTAATAACAACTGATAACCGCGGTACTTACGATGCGCGGCTCAACGGAAGTGTTTCATGGCTATTATTGGTAAATGCTTCAAACAGAACATTTGAAGTGCAAAACGTACCTCCGACGCAAGGGAGTCCAACGCTAATAGCTTCGGACAATCCGCTAAATCTATCATCGGCATTCTTGTTTGCTCAAAATCAAAGTACAACGGACGCAGAAGGCGATACGGTATCGAACATATACGCTTGGTCGATTGACGGAGCGCCTTATGCTACTGTCCAAATGCCGTTTGAAGGCGGATCTAACTCAACGTACGCAGAAGACTACTCTGGCAACGGATATGATGGTGCTGTTGGTAGCAGCGTAACTTGGAACAGTACTGGTGGCGTCAATAGCCGTGGTGCATACTACTTCGGACCTGTAAACGGAGGAATAGACCTAGGTGACAGAAGCGAAATTGACGGCACGACTGCCTTAACTGTAGCTATGTGGGTAAAAAATAATGACTTAACTGATGATGGGACGCTGTTGTCAAAAGGCACTTTTGTAGCAGGACAACCGTTGCTCTTATGGCGTGATGAAGTTGCATTTAACAGCGGCCGAACAGACACCTATAGTGTTATGCTCACAGGTAACTCTGGAGAGCTACGTCTTGAGACATCAACCGGTTCAGGAAATACTATTGCTTGGCAACACATTGCGATAGCATATACTGCAAATAGTACTCAAGGTATAAGATTTTATATTAACGGTGTAGAGGATGCTCAAAGTCCTTTAAGTACGGTCAATATGACTTCTTTGGACAGTAACGCTTTATCGTTACTAATCGGTAAGCCTACAACTACGCTTGCAAAGGACTTTGACGGTAGAATAGATGATGTACGAATTTACAATCGTACGCTTTCGCTCGCCCAAATCCGGCAAATAATGCTCGAGGGAAACAGCACCACTTGGAACGCAACCATTGTGTCAAATGAGACTCAAGCGTATCAAACCTGGCAAGCGTGCGTGACCGCAAATGATGGTGCAAACGAGAGCTCTCGTGCGTGCTCGAACACAGTCACAATCAATCCTACATTAGTGATCACTTCTCCAGCTAATGAGACGCCGGTAGACCGTGACAGCGCGAGCGCAGTCGATGCTGACAGTATAAACTTAGTGGTTAACGCTGACGGCGACAGCGGAATTAACGTAACTTACTGGGGTAACCTAACGAGTCCAATCATAGGTGGTCAAACTAATTTATTCCTCGGAAGTGCAGTAACTAACATTACAGGTACAGCCGTACTTGCGTTCAATCCTAACAGCTCATACTATGCAGGAAACTGGACTTGGTGGCCGAATGCTACGAATGCGAGCAGCCAGTCAAGTGCAACTATTGGAATATACGGTGGACTTAGCATTGTACACGCCAATGCGAGCGGAACGCCAGGTGTAAATCAAACGCAGAATGAAACATTCGAGTTACGATTTAATCTGTCCAGCACAGGCGGACCTGAAACTCGAGACATACTGAATGCTACGTATGGCGCAGCACTCTCGACGCGAATTGCAAATACTAGCAACTTTTCGCGTAACGCAACAGCAAGCTACACTAATCCTTACTGGAACGCCACGCAAGTTGCGACGTCACTAGCAGGAGTCGGCAACTGGTCAAGCACAGGTAATGCTAGTGCGCAATGGTTCTATGTAAACAGCACCACTCGAAACTTCACCCTCCTCGGTTTGATGAATGTAACTATAGCGAACGTCACTCTAAATACTACGACAGTTTATAGTACGTTTAACATCCGCTGCACAGTTGTTGCGCAATACAGCAACTACACTGTATCGGGAGCGAACGTATCGTTCTACCGGGGCGCACAACTACTCGGCACAAATGTTACTAATAGCGCCGGCTTGTCATCGTTCGCTCACACTATTAACACAACAGGCGTTTATGCTCTCACTTGTAACGTAAGTGATCAGCCGTCCATTTCATATGTGCGAGGGCTCGAGCCAGAAAGGAATATCTCAATAAATGTAACTGAATATGTTGTTCAGCCAGTAGCGCCTGCAAATAACACTGCACTCGACAGAGATAGCGCAAACGCTACCATGGCCGACCTAACTGATCTGAATGTAACGGTCGACAGTGTAGTGCCGAATGGAGTTAGAATCGAGTGGTATGCTAACTTAACTAATCCAGCAGGAATTGCAGGACAAACTAATATTTTCCTAGGAAACAATACCACAGTAGCTTCCGGCGCTACATTATGGTTTAATCCTAATAGCACTCGATATGCGGGAAACTACACTTGGTGGGCAAACGGAACTGGCGGTACACTCAATGGCACGAGAACTTTCCTTGTCTACGGTCAATTGACATCCGTGTTTGAAAACGGTTCATTCGATCCAAATGCTAATTACACGCAGAACGGCACGGCTACGTTACGCCTTAATCTAACAAGCAGCGGTCCTGAAACGCGTGACCAGATTAGCGCTAATTATGCTGCGACAGCGAATGCGAGCCTACTATCTCCGCTTAGTGGTAATAACACTACAGGCCTCAGCTATGCGTCTCCCGTGTGGAGTGGTAGTGCCTTGTTTATTCCGCCGAACAGTGTGGGCGTATGGAACGCAACGGCTACTGCTTGGGCTGCATGGTTCTTCAATAGCACTACAGTAGGAGTGCGAAACACTACTGTTTATGGCTACATGAATGTTACGAGTGGTTTGGTATCTCCTTCAACAATTGTTGCCTTTAGTTCTACGACTAGCACTTGTCGCGTACAAGACCAGCACACAAACAGGAATGTAAGTGGCGCAACCGTTTCAATCTTCTTGAATGGCACACTCCTCGGCTCGAATACAACGAACGCAACAGGCTACACCACGCTTTCCTATGTTCAAAATAGCACGGGGGTATACACTGTTTCGTGTAACGTATCTAATCAAACTAGCATATTCTACTACCGCGGCGATGCTCCAGAACAGAATGCTACGCTTACTGTAATTCCGTTCCCGATTGATGCGGTTGCTCCCGCGAATGATACGGTCCTTGACCGCGATAGCGTAAATACTATGGATGTTGACTTTGTAATGCTTAATGTCACTGTGCCAAGTTCAGTTATTGATGGCGTACGTATTGACTTCCGTGGTAACTTAACAACACCTTCGGGACTTGCTCAGACCAATATTTTATTCGGCAATAATACTACGCTCGCGGGTAGCGCAGTTTTGTGGTTCAACCCTAATGCGACAATCTATGCAGGTAACTGGACTTGGTATGCGAACGCGAGTAGCGGTACGTCGAACGCAACACTAACAGTGCTTGTTTACGGCGGTCTAAATACTAGTTACCGTAACAGCTCGTTCAACCCTAATAGTAGCTATAATCAAACCGACAGCGCGCGAATTGAAGTAAACTTGACAAGCTTTGGTCCTGAGTCGCGTGATGAGATTAATGCGAGCTACGGAGCAAGTGCGCGTAATACAATCGCGAACACTAGCGGCTATACAACGAACGAAACGCTCAGTTACACTAATCCATTCTGGAACGGAACGCAGCCACTTAGCGGCCTATTGGGTGTTGGTACTTGGACTACGCTTGCAAACAGCAGTGCTAATTTCTTCTATCGTAACGTCACAAACAAAACGTTTGTCCTCTACGGCTTTGCAAACGTAACTAGCAACAGCACAAGCCCTGCGCTTCCTACTGCATTCCAGTCAATTACCTCGACTTGCGGTGTGAGGGATCAGCTTAGTGGCTACAGTGTTGCAGGTTCAACCGTTTCGTTCTACCGAAATGGAACGCTTATCGGTGCAAATACAACTAACGCAACCGGAACTTCCACTTTAACTCACACTATAAACGTAACTGGCACTTACATTGTAACCTGCAACATTAGCGATCAGCCAGCGATACTATACTTTAAGGGACTAGAAAATGAGCGAAATGTTACAGTTACTGTGGTCGGTTTCGCAATTAACGTGACGAGTCCGGCAAACGGAACCCCACTCGATCGCGACAGTGGTAATGGCAGTATGGCGGACACAGTAGTGCTAAACATCACAGTGCCAAGCTATGTTCCTAATGGTGTTCGAATTGACTTCCTTGGAAACCTTACAACTCCAGCAGGCCTAAGTCAAACTAATATACTGCTCGGTAATAATACTACTGTCGGCGGTAGCGCGTCATTTTTGTTTAATCCTAATAGCACGTTGTACGCAGGTAACTGGACGTGGTTTGGTAACAACAGCAATGCCTACAGTAACATTGACGGTTATTTGCATGTGTATGGACAGCTTACTGCGGTGTTCCAAAACGGTTCGTTCGATCCGAATGTTAACTACACGCAGAACGCGACTGCAACACTGCGTGTGAACGTTACTAGCAGTGGTCCGGAAACACGCGACCAGATTAGCGCAAACTATGGTGCCGCGGCAAATGCAAGTCTGATATCTCCGCTAAATGGCAACAATACAACAGGCCTTGCATATAGCACTCCAGTTTGGTCGGG
Organism: Candidatus Woesearchaeota archaeon; assembly: GCA_043771635.1. Taxonomy (GTDB): domain Archaea; phylum Nanobdellota; class Nanobdellia; order Woesearchaeales; family SKIA01; genus JAYVHA01. The sequence continues at coordinate 45,092 of JAYVHA010000006.1, read as the reverse complement.
TAGCGCGCTCTTTATGCCTCCAAACGGTGTAGGTGTGTGGAACGCAACGGCTACTGCTTGGGCTGCATGGTTCTTCAATAGCACCACGGTAGGAGTGAGAAATACTACTGTGTACGGCTTCATGAATATAACTTCCAACACTACGTCCGCATCTACGATAGAAGTGTTTGAGTCTGCCACCATGACCTGTGGCGTGCAGGACCAGCACACGAATGTAAACGTAACAGGCGCCACTGTCTCATTCTACCGAAACGGAACGCTTATTGGAACGAACACAACAAATACAACAGGCCGCACAACAATAACGCACAGCATTAACATTACAGGTACGTATGTATTAGCGTGCAATGTCAGCAACCAGAGCAATATATTCTACTACCGCGGCGACGCGCCACTAGGAAATACTTCGATAACAGTTCTGCCGTTCGCGCTAAACGCTGTTTCTCCAGCAAACGATACCGCAGTAGACCGTGACAGTGTGGACAGTACAGACGCTGATGTAATAATGCTCAATGTCACAGTGCGTAGTACAATCCCTGACGGCGTACGCATTGACTTCATTGCAAACTTAACAACGCCAAACGGTCTCGGTCAAAACAGCATAGTCTTTGGTAATAACACAACTGTTGGCGGCAGCGCAGTACTGTACTTCAACCCTAACGCAAGCATATATGCAGGAAACTGGACCTGGTACGGTAACAACAGCCAGGGCTTCGGTAACACAACACGCACTGTGGCTGTTTACGGCGGGCTTGTTACCACTTATAGAAACGCGCTTCAACATCCTAACGGCAGCTACAATCAAACTGACAGCGCGCGAATTGAAGTAAACTTAACAAGCTCAGGTCCTGAGTCGCGTGATCAGATTAACGCGAGCTATGGAGCAAGTGTGCGCAACACAATCGCGAATACGAGCGGCTATACAACGAACGCAACGCTAAGTTACACTAATCCATTCTGGAATGGCACTCACCTACTAAGTCAACTTTACGGCGTCGGCACATGGTCAACAATAGCCAACAGTAGCGCGAACTACTTCTATCGCAACGTTACAAACAAAACGTTTGTGCTCTACGGCTTTGCAAACGTAACCAGTAATACGTCATTGCCGACAAGCATCATGGCCTTTGAAGTAACAACTGCGTCGTGCGGTGTTCAGGATCAACTTAGTGGCTACAGCGTTGCAGGCTCAACTGTATCATTCTATCGAAATGGAACGCTGCTGGGTACGAACGCGACTAACGCTACAGGGTTTGCTACCTTGACGCACAGCATTAACACAACTGGCACTTACACTATAACTTGTAACATAAGTGATCAGCCAGCCATTTTGTACTTCCGCGGCTCAGAACCTGAGCGTAATAGCACAGTAACTGTTACGCCTTTCACAATTACGCCAACCTCCCCAGCGAATAATACAGCGGTTGATCGTGATAGTGGAAATGCCAGCATGGTTGATGTAGTAGTGCTAACAGTGGCGGTGCCAAGCGTAGTTCCTAATGGTGTGAGAGTGGACTTCAGAGGAAACCTAACAAGTCCAGCCGGCCTAGGTCAAGCTGCGGTGCTTTTCGGCAACAACACTACAAGTGGTGGAATCGCAACTTTATACTTTAACCCTAACAGCAGCATCTACGCAGGTAACTGGTCTTGGTATGGAAATGCCTCGAATGGCGATAGCAATGGAAGTTTGACAGTGCTTGTTTACGGACAGCTCACCGCGGTGTACAACAGTGCTACCACAAATCCAAATGTAAACTACACCGAAAATGAAAGCATAACGGTGCAAGCTAACGTTACGAGCGCAGGACCTGAAACGCGTAGTGAGCTTAACAGTTCGTATGCAACCGTAACAAATGCTACTTTCGAGCGTACTTCAGGAAACGCGAGCTATGCGCTCACATACAATGGTTCGCTATGGAACCGAACAATTGCAATAAACCTGCCAGGCGGCCCTGGTGTGTGGAACTCAACAGTAGACGCGCAAGCCAATTGGTTCTTCATGAATGCAAGTAACCGCACATTAGTAGTGTACGGAATTATGAACGTAACTAACAGTACGTCGTCGAACGCAGCGCCGTTTGCATATCAATCGTTTACGTCAAGTTGTAGCGTACAAAACCAAGTAACAAGTGTCCCTGTAAACGGCGCTACTGTTTCATTCTATCGAAACGGAATACTAATCGGCTTAAACAGTACAAATTTAACCGGTAACACTTCACTCACGCACGCAATTAATGTTACGGGTTCTTACACGATTACTTGTAACGTAACGGATCAGCCTGCAATTTCATACTTCCGCGGCCTAGAGCCCGAGCGCAATACATCTGTGAGCGTGGTCGCTTTCCCAATAACGCCAACCGCTCCTGCAAATAGTACTGCATTAGATCGCGATAGTGCTAATACTACCTTGCCTGATGATGCTACATTTGTGTTAACTGTACCGAGCTTCATTCCTGATGGCGTTGCAATCGATGTGCGTGCGAACTTAACTGTCCCAGGCACCATTAGTCCTGCGCAAAACGCAGTTCTGTTCGCGAACAATACAACTAGCAGCGGCAGCATTACTGTTTACTTCAATCCTAATGCTTCGATATACGCAGGTAATTGGAGCTGGTATGGAAACAGCAGTGCAGGAGCACCTAATGGTACGCGCGCAGTAATTGTGTTTGGTCAGCTCATTATCGCTTATGAGAATGGTACCTTCGATTTGGACTCCAACTACACTCAAAATCAAACAGTAACTGTACGTTTGAATATAACCTCCGCCGGTCCTGAAAATCGAAGTGCATTGAATGCAAGTTACGGAGCTGTTGTAAACCAATCTCTCGCTGCTGCAAATGGAAGTAGAATTGCGCGTGGCCTAGTATTTGGAGGTACCACGTGGCGAAACGACACATTACTAATTCCTGCAGGCGGAGTTGGCGTATGGAACGCAAGTGTGGATGCTTCCGCTAATTACTTTATACAAACCAGTAACAACACTCGCAATACTACAGTTTACGGCTTTGCTAATGTTAGTAGTATCTCGCTTATATCAAGTCCCGTGGAAGCGTTCGAGACTATGATTATTGCTTGTTCAGTAATTGACAGTCATACGTCGGCTGCTGTTGCAGGACTAAACGTGAGCGTTTATGCTGGTGGCTCGTTTGTCGCAAGCAACTTAACTAATGCCAGTGGTAACGTAACTGTGTTGTATACTCCAACTGTCCAAGGTCTGATGAACATAACGTGTAACGCAACAAGTAACCTTTCATTATTCTATTATGTACTACAGGCAAATGTGTCCGCTACCTTGAATGTTACGCCAATATCGCTTACGCCAGAGTCGCCAGCAAATGATACTATTGTTGATCGTGACGGAGTAAGTGCGCTCTTCGCAGATCAAACTTTGCTAGTAACGAGAGTGAAAGCAGGAGTTCCAAACGGGATCTTAGTTGAAGTATGGGCAAACCGTACCGACCCATTAGGATTGCCAAACGGTACAATCTATCTAGGTTCGAACGTTACGACGGACACGTATGTCAACTTAACGATAGATCCAAACTCGACGATGTATGCTGGCAACTGGACATGGTCAATGAACAACAGCGGCGGCATTCCAAACGGAACTCGCACTTTACTAATATACGGTGGAATAAACGTGTCTTACGAGCTTGCAGCGGACAGGCCTCGACTTGAATACAATGAATCGGATACAGCATTATTATACCTAGCAGCGTCTAGCTTCGGTTTTGAAAACGCAACAGTACTTAACCAAACCTATAACTTAACACTTAACTTGACGTTACTTCCTCCAATTGGCGGTACTACTATGCCAGTCGCAACATCAAACGGAACTGTTTGGAACGCGACGCAGAACCTCTTCACTTACGGAGTGGGTGTGTGGAATACGTCCGCCATTCCAGTTGCAAAGTACTTCTTTACAACTAACTACTCGCTGCGAAACTTTACTGTATATGGTTTCATAGGACTCAGCGTGTTCGACAGTGAAGAATACTTCAACGGTTCAATATATTCAAATTCCCTTGGACGCTACTATGCGAATGCAACAAATTCAACAGGCGGCACCATTACGGATGCGAACTGCACAATTAGGTTCTTTGACCGTAACGCAACCATGGTCTACAACGGAACGCGCGGTCTATACGATAACACAACTGCGTTCTCCCTTGAGGGCGTAGTCAATTATACTGTGACTTGTGCAAAACTATTCTACAATCCAAATAGCACAACTGCCAATGCAAGTATCCGCAGCGCAGTAAACTTAACTGTGCGCTGGAACGTAACAGATGTCGCGGCGCAGCAACGCACCATAATAATTAACATAACAAATGCCCAGAACTACACCGAGCATGACGTGTTCGCTTATGGGTTCGTGCCGCATGGTCTCAATGCGAGTTATAGTTCTGTGCCGTTCGAGTCACAGATAGTAAATGGTCCATTAGCTTCCGGCACGTCACTAAGATGGTACTTACCAAACATTACGGCTGGCAGCTCAAGCAGTGTAAACATTAGCGTAAATGGTTCAGTAAACCTAACAAACATGTTCATTGTAGGTGTGCGAGCGCTTACAACCAATACATCAATAGTGTATTAAGCGTTGCAGTGAGTCGCGCGCACATTATTAGCTCAGAACTACTGGCACACAAGTTTATATACGGCGACTGCTGTCCGTATAGAATGCTTTACTGTTTACGCTGCGCCGCAGTGGCCCGAGAAGAGGATGCACACACTGGTTGTCCTAGCTGTGGTGAAGGAGTCTTTATAAAAAGTAAACAGCACGGCCTTGCTTCCAGGTTAAACTCTGCTTCAGTGTCCGATAAAGAAGCGCTTCTTGATGCGCTTGAAGACGCGATTGGCGAGGAGACCGACCGTGACTGCGTGGTTATTGTTGACGCCGACACTATCGAGAAAGATGAAGGGGCATATCGTGCGGATATATTAATCCGAGACGAGAAAGAAACGCGTACGACAACTTTTGAAGAAGAATTTACGCTCGCATTTCTGACCAACCTTTAGCTTTGTTTGCTTTAGCTTTGTTTGCTATTGCTGAGTTTGCTTTAGCTTTGTTTGCTTTAGCTTTGTATCTGTAGTTATTCTAATAATTTATACCATTAGTAACCTTTTTAGCCCATGAAGATTTTCAATCTGTATGTACATCGACGTTCATGCTCATATGGATGATAAAGCCTTTGAAGGTGTTCTTCCTGCAGTACTTGACCGCGCGCGTGCCGCCGGAGTAAAAGCAATTCTAAGCAATGGAACAAACCAGGCTAGTAACGAAGCTGTACGTTCACTTTGTGAGCAGTATGCAATAATTCGTCCAGTATATGGTCTGTATCCAACGGATCCGTATGATGCTGCTGCAGACCACGCGGCGCTAGAGTGGATCCGCGAGCAAGCGCTGCACGGCGCGTACCCGCCAGTTGCGATAGGAGAAATAGGTCTGGATGGTATGCAGCCAGTTACGGACGAGCAGCTAATTCGTTTTCGCGCGGCTTGCAAGCTCGCGGCGGAACTACGTTTGCCAATAATTGTGCATACTCGTAAAGCCGAGGCGGAAGTGTTCGCTGAGCTTGAACAAATGCGCCACCCGACTCCTGTAATCCTGCACTGCTTTGGAGGCAGCAAGAAACTACTTATGGAAGGCATAGCGCGGAAATATACTTTCAGTGTGCCTGCAATAATTTCTCGTTCCTCGCAGTTTCAGATGCTTGCGCAGCTAGTGCCTTTATCGCAGCTCTTGACGGAAACTGATGCACCATATTTGTCCGCTGAGAAAGACGTTTGGCCGAACGAGCCGGCAAGTGTTGTCCAAACGCTGGCTCGAATTGCAACTGAAAAAAAGATAACGCCCGAAGAGTGCACGCAAATGCTGTTCATGAACTACCAACGACTTTTCTTGGGCGCGAAACGCGCACACTAAGTAGTATTAGCGGAAGCGTTGATAGTGGAATCCACCAACGTAGGTTTACTGGACGCTCCCCAATGGTTGCGACCGAGAGTTCGTGCGTTACGCTCTCCGTAACCACAGTTATATGCTGGTTGCTTCGTCCTACGCTCAAGTTGATTGGTACAGCTACTATGCGGGTTTCACCCGCGCTCAAACGATTCGCTTCACCGTTCACCCAAACGATGCTCTCAGTTGGCGCATGAAGCGCAACCATGGCGTCAACATTGCTGCCTGCCATTCCGCTTAGTACTGCTGTAATTAGTGCTACAGTTACGGATTCCATTTGTGCTTGCCTCGACGCTTTATAGGGTCTTGTGCTTCCAAAATTAATTGTTTCATTGTGTGAGTATGGTGACGCGCTCGCGCACTTCGCCTGGTTGACCTGCTGGGATTACTAACGAGCAAGCTAGCGCTTGGGCCTCGCCTGGCGCGAGCGTGAAGCTTAGCGGAGTGCAAGTTGCGCCGACAGGGACATGTTGCACAGTTACTGTTCGCTCAGTATTACCTTGATTAGTAATAGTTACTACGTCGCCAACTGGTGTGCCTGGCACGCCGCTAAAGCGCAGCGGTCCGGAAACGGATACTGAGGAACTCGCAAGTACTGTTATGTGGACATTACTAGTTGCGGTCGCAGCGCCGTCACTTGCCAAGATACTTAGAGTGTAGTCTCCCGGAGCAAGCGCGCTTACCGCTATGTCCGCAGTGAAAACTGCTGGTGTGGACGCTGACAACGGATTTTCTGATTGCTGTACAAACTCAGTGTCGCGTCCGTCAAAGCGCGCAACTGCGCTAAATGATTCACCGTTCGGTTCATGTATAGTGGCCTCCACATGAATTGTGCGCGCATAGCTCATTAGTTGAATGCCTGGCGACGACGCATCATCCGTCACAGTAACGTTTACGATAATCGGCGGGCCGTTTGCAATAATTATGGTCACTGGAATAGTCGTAACGGCGCTTGAGCTATTACGGAAAACAGCATTAGTTTCACCCTGAGGAGTAAACAGTTTGCCCTCCCTAGCTTTTACAGTGCTGTTCCACTCAAGTCTGCTAGTTGTCTCGTTTGACGCGCGGTCCCTAATTTCTATCCAGCTCGCTGTGTTTGCTAAACTTAGTGGCGTTTCCAGGTCTGCGCCCGGCCAAGAAAGATTGTCTCTGAGGCCGGCTGGATCCGACCATCCGCTGTCAGTAATTAGGAATGCGCCGCCCGGCGGAATAGTTGTGCGTGGAAGGTTAATTGCGCCGCTTTTAGTTATTAGAGTTGCGTCGGCAAATGAAATTGCTGTATTACCAAGATTCTCGAGTTGAATCGCTTCTCCGCCAGTTTCAGATAGAAGCGGATCGTAGTACGTGCCGGTGATTACGAGCCCAAGAAGAGCAATAGCCGTTAGTGAAGTTACCATGCTGTTAGTGTGGCAAGAGTGAGCCTAATGTGCTTCTAAACAAATACGGGACAGTGGTCGCGCGTTCTGGAAATTTACTCCTTGCTGCAAAGCGTAATTCAGTTTTGCGTGCTAATTTCGGCGCCGCTCCGGGAAGGTATATAAGTGGTGAGCGCTACAAAAGGACTATGCTTATTTCAGTTGACACTGCAAAAGACTCGCCCGCCGACCTCAGAGCGGCTGCAGCGCTAATTTTATCCATCGCAGGCGCGCAGGATGCAAGTCAAAAGCACCCGTTTCCGCCGCTGCACGAGGAGCATGGCCCAATCGAATCTGGTCCAGAGCAGGAAAATACTTTCCGTAGTGAGCCTGCGTACAGAAATCTTGCGCCAGGATTTACATCTACGCCTGCTGCGGCACCTGCATCACCTGCGGCGCGTGAGCATGCGCAGTACTCTGCGCCTACGGCGCAGCCTAAAATGCAAGTGCCGCTGACGCAATCACGTCGAATTGCAGACTTACTTGCAGAAGTTGAAAATGGTAGCTCGGAATCGAATAATGCTGCTGCTGATGTTGATACTGATAATTTCGAGCCCGAGCCGAAAAAGCGAGTCATTCCAAAAGAAATAGGAGCAGACAATGAATTTGTTTCTAGGGCTGATCGCCGCAATGACAAAAGGGCTGAAGTGACGCAGGACAAAAGTTCCGAGGAAAGCGTAAAACCCCTTGTTCGACGCATTCCACCTGGAGTGCAAGTATACTAGAATTACCGTGGTTTCTCCTCGCAAAAAAGAAGTGGCTGCGCAAAGCGGCTACGTCCACGTTGCCCATACAGCAGACGTAAAAATACGTGCATTTGCTCCAACACTAGCTGGCGCGTTTATAGAAGCGTGCCGTGGTTACACCGCCGTAATGATGGACCCGCGCACAATTGCTGCAACCGTTGAAAAAGTTATTGCGCTGCGCGCACGCAATAAAGACGCGCTGCTCTATGACCTTGTTGCGGAAATAATTTACCTTGCAGATGTTGAAGGATTTTTGCCTAGAGGGGGAATGCTAAAAATTGAGAAGGATCAAAAACTTTGGACGCTGCGTGGCACGCTTACAGGAGAGCGCCGAACTGAAGAGATGCATGGCGCAGTAAAAGCAATGACTTATCATGAACTAAAAATCGAAGAGTTACCTAACTTATCAACAGTTGAATTCGTGCTCGATCTATAAAAATTTGTAACGATTTTATGTTGTTGCCGTTTTTTATATTGTAACCGCGCTATTTTGATTTATTACTATTCTAAAAGTAAAAGGGCTGACATCGCAGCAACGCCGGCTATGAGTAAAAAGAGTTGAAGAGTAGATTGATACGCGCGCTGCTCTTTATTTAGCTCGGGTACTAAGTCTGCAAGCGCGATGTAGATGAAGTTACCTGCAGCGAAGGGAATAAGAAAATCAGCTATCCCAACGTTTGAGCCTACCCATGCAAGCGCTAGACCAAGTAAGGCAGCAATGCCGCTTAGGAAATTATACAGTAGTGCCTTAGTGCGTGTGAAGCCAGCGTGCACAAGAATTGCGAAGCCGCCGAATTCACGTGGAATCTCGTGTAAAATAACTGCTACAGTTGTTGCAATGCCTACGTCTACAGAAATAAGATAACTTGCACCTATAATCATACCGTCTATAAAATTATGAATTCCTTCTCCTGCTAAGTTTATGTACCCAACCGGGTGAATATGATTGTGACCTGTTTGGTGGCAGTGGTGCCAGTGGATTACCTTTTCTAATATAAAAGAGAAAATTATGCCGCCGAGGATTCCGAGTGTAAGGTTAATTCCGAAGCCGTTTTCTGCAGCTTCAGGGAGCATGTGGAAAAAAACATCTCCAAGCAGTGCACCTGCGGCGAAGCTGACAATAAAGGGAATCGCTTTAGCAAATGTCTTTTTATCAAAACCAAGGCTTGCGAGGCCAATAAAACTTAGTAGGCTGACACCGACAACGCTGGCGAGAGCCAGCAGCCAATTTGTCGAAGCGAACAGTAGCATCACTATAGATGCGCAAAGCAGTTTATATGCCTTCGCTCGGCCTCGATATTTTTAGCGTCTCATTTATAACCCTGTTTGGCGTCCATTACTCATGATTCAGCCGAGAAAAACTGAGCGTGTGCGCACTAGCAGCACTAGGCTTGAAGTGCCTAAAACTGGGGTGATGCTTGTGCCGGCGCGAATTTATGTAAGTCCTGTGCTTGAAGCAACAATCGACGAGGGTGCAATTGACCAGGCAGCTAGAGTTGCTACCTTGCCAGGAATTGTCGGCGCAAGTCTTGCCATGCCGGACGCCCACAGTGGTTACGGTTTTCCTATTGGAGGTGTTGCAGCGTTCGACGCAAAAACAGGAATAATTAGTCCTGGCGGAATTGGCTTCGATATAAATTGCGGCGTCCGACTTCTAACAACTAATATCGACGCTGAAGACGCGCGCGCAGTAATGGACGTTTATCTTGACGCGCTCTCGCGAGAAGTGCCTGTCGGTATGGGTCGAGACAGCAAGATAGCATTGTCAATGCAAGACTTGGACGACATTTTAGTGCAGGGCGCGCAGTGGGCGCTTGCGCGCGGACTCGGCGCGCCAGAAGATTTAGTACGTACAGAAGAGCGAGGCTGCCTTGCAGGCGCAAATCCGAATGCGGTGAGTGCACGCGCAAAAGAGCGAGGTCTCACTCAACTCGGCACGCTCGGCAGTGGCAACCATTTTTTGGAGCTGCAACGCGTTGAGCGCATTCTCGATCCGCAGCGCGCCGCAGCTTATGGCCTGCGCGAGGGGCAGCTTTGCATTCTAATACACTGCGGCAGTCGCGGCGTTGGCCACCAAATTTGCTCCGACTTTTTACGAGCCATGGACGACGCATACCCAGAACTCATGGACGCGCTGCCAGAAAAAAATTTACTGTATGCGCCTATTGCAAGTGAACTTGGCGTTCAGTATCGCGCCGCCATGGCAGCAGCTGCAAACTACGCTTGGTGCAATCGTCAAGTTATCGCGCATAATGTTAGGGCGGTCACGCAGCGACTCTTTCCGAGTGCAGTTGTGCAGCAGTTGTATGATGTGAGTCATAATATTGCGAAGTTCGAGTCCTATGAAGTAGATGGAGTTATGCGAGACCTGTGCGTGCATCGCAAAGGTGCAACGCGTGCGTTCGGACCTGGCAATCTTGAGATCACTGAAGAACTGCGCGCGCACGGCCAGCCTGTACTAATTCCCGGCAGTATGGGAACTGCGTCATGGGTACTAGCAGGTGCAGCCGGCGCTATGACAGAAACATTCGGATCCTGCTGCCACGGCGCCGGTCGCGCTATGAGTCGCACCCGCGCACTCGAAGAGCTGGATGGCGCAACAGTTAAGCGCGAGCTAGCAGAGCTGGGCGTGCATGTGAAAACACCGAGTGTAAAGGGCCTCGCCGAAGAAGCGCCGCAAGCATACAAAGATGTGGACGAAGTTATTCGCGTCGTTGCTGAAGCAGGAATAGCAGTGCCTGTTGCACGGTTGGTACCGCTTGGCGTACTGAAGGGATAGAGGTAATTAAACAATACTACTTATCGCAATTCAAATGGTTCGAACGCTATATTTACTACGGCATGCACAAACAGTAGCGAACGTAGCGCAGGTTTATCCTCAAGACGATACGCCGCTAACGCGGGCAGGAATTGCGCAAGCACTTGCAGCCGCAAAGTATATTCAAAAGTTGCAAGTGGAGGAGCGAATTGATACAATACTGGTGAGTCCACTTATTCGTGCACGCGACACTGCGCTAATGCTCGGTGTTAAAGCAATCACAGTTTCGGATTTGCGTGATCATAACCTTGGCGAGCTTACTGGAAAGCCATACGGCACGCTTCGCAGTGTGTGCGCCGCTGCACAGCTTGCGCCTGAAACTTACATCCCTGAAGGCGGGGAGAGTTATGAGCAAGCGCGAGATCGCGTGGCGTGCGTCCACCGAACTATTGGCAGCGGAAGTACGCTAATAATTACGCATACAGATACTATGCATTGGCTAGTAGAACTTGAAACAGGCTCGCCGTGCGAGCATGGCTCACGATTCGAGAATTGTGCACTTTGGGTGATCGCTGACGGTATAATACTTCATAAAAACTGGACGCCGTGGCTTGAGAGCAACGAATAGATGTATCAGCTGTAAGGTTGATGATTATTCTTCGGTTTATTCTTGCCAGTTAAGTCAACAAGTGTTGCTTGCTGTCCGCGGTGCTCGCCCTCATAAATGATGAAGTCAACACCGCGTATAATGTCGCTTGGTAAGTCATCGAGCTTAGTCATTACGTTCTGTCCTGTTTTGTTCGCGCTCGTGCCGATGATAGGAAAGCCGAGCTCCGCAACAATATCATGAATCCAGTGGCTCGGAATACGCACGCCGAGATTATCGCGACCCATGGTGACTGCTGGAGCTATGCAGCGGTCTTCCTTTATTAGAAATGCCAACGTATACGGTCCTGGTAAACGCGCAAGCCACTCTTCGTCTGCGACAAGATGTTCGCGAATCCACTCTACGTTAGGCGCAACAATAGATATAGGCATTACATTGCGATTCTTGAGCGCTCGCACACGTAGCACACTTTTATTGTTGCGCGCGTCGCACCCAATTGCATATACTGTGTCTGTCGGATATATGAAAACAGCGCCGTCTATAATTTGCTTTAGAAACTTATTCTTGTGGTGCAAAAACTCGGTGCGACCGACGATCATTCTTCGAGGAGCTCGGAGCAAGTTTTAAATGTGCTCGTCGCTACTGGCGGTCTTTGTGGTAGATGTCGAGAAAGATGATGGTATTCGAAGCTTCATCAAAAATATAGCTGAGACGAAATGGCGAAACGTATACTTCGCGTGTTCCTTTGCGGTTATGGCGCATTGGTTTACCTATTAATGGGTTAATCACTATTTTATCGCGAAGTGTATCTATGTGTGCTTGTACTCCTGCGTGTCCTATTTTTTGGTAAGCCTTGTCAAAAGTCTCGGTGCTTGTGACAGTGGCTTCGCCTTGAGCTTGTCGAAGTGTGCTTGCATCTCTTTGTGATTCTTGAAATGCGTTACTCGTCCTGCGTCTACGTCTTTCCATGCTTTTGCAACGCGTTTTGCAACGATGAGGTCTTCAGCAAACTTTTCTTCTGTGTCACTTAGTTTCTGAAACACGAACAATTTCCCCTTTTGGATAAAAACTAATTTGTCGCCTTCTTTGAAACTACCGCGCATGCCTGCGGGTATGACAATTTGACCTTTTGAGCTCATTTTCGCAATACCGATGTTGTCCATAATGTAAGAAGTGTCTTACTTCATATTTATTGCTTGTTGTTTCTCGACCCTTGTTCATAATCGGCGCGTATATTTCGCTAGCCGCGGAATGTCCATGTTGGTTTAGTATTACTTTCGAAAAATTACTGTGCCAATGCTGTTGCCTCCAATGGGGTCAAGAGCACTGGTCACTGGACAGTTGGTCGTGGCGCTTATAATGGCAAGGCACTATAAATTGTATAGCGCCTGCGTGGAACGTGCGGGCGACGGAGAACTCCATGACCTACAACCAGCAAATCGAACTTACAACGTGGAACCTAGTGAAGCAACTTACTATTCGCGCTACCTGCAGGTACTCCCGATGATGCTTCGCGACCCATCTGGATTCGCGCTATTCCCGTCTCGAGAGCTCGGCAGCGCGGAGAGCTATGCTCGCGGTTTTTTAACTGAAATGCGAGTGCTGTAAGTAACCGATACCAATATATGCTAGCAAGCGAGCCGTACACTTATGCAACCATTCCGAAGCGTTCAAGAGCAGCATTCCTTCGCAAAGCTTGAAGCTAGCGCAGTTACTAAGCTTGACGGAGATAATCATGCGCCGCTCGCGCATTCGTTTAATTCTGGAAATCATACCATGCATGGTTTGCACATGCAACAAACAGCTATGCGACTTGTGCCCGTTGGTGAGTCGCTTCAAACGCTACGCGCTCTGCCTTTTGCTGCGCCGCAGTTGATGCCTGCAAACTTGCCGCTTCGTAAGGGCGAATCGCTTCTGAGCGGCGTGCAAATTGTTGGTGCGGCAATGGAAACAGGCGCAGTCGCAAAGCGAAAGTAGATTCTTCTTTAGTACGCTACTTTAATTTTAACTAACGCTCACGCCAAGTAACGTGCCTATTCCATATGTAACGGCCGCTGCTAGGCTTCCAATGAAGAGCATACGAAGGCCTGAGAGTGCCCAGTTGCGCTTAGTAAAGTGACCGAGCGCGCCGCCAACGACAAACAAAGCAACAGTAGCAAGTGACGCAGCAATAATGATCGCGGTGATTCCCGAAGTAAAAAAGAAAGGCATTAACGGAATGATTGCGCCAAGTACGAACATAATAAACGACGAGCCTGCAGCTTTCCAAGGACTACCGAGTTCATCAGGATTTAAGCCGAGCTCTTCGCGCACGTGTACATCTAGAGCGGACTTAGGATCTTTCATTACTGCGCGAGCTATTTCATGGGCTTGTTTGCGCGGAATTCCGCGCTTCATGTATATTTCTGCAAGTTCTAAGACTTCTCCTTCGAAGTCTTCGTGGATTTCACGTTTTTCAATTTCAATTTCGCGCTCGAATAGCTCGCGCTGACTCTGCATTGATACCCATTCGCCGGCAGACATTGAAAACGCTCCAGCAAGTAAACCTGCACTTCCTGCAATCAAAACAACCCGTGGATCGTTTGTCGCACCTGCTACTCCAAAAATTAGACTTGTGTTCGAGACAAGTCCGTCATTGATGCCGAAAATGCCTGCGCGCAGCGTACCGCCAGAGTCAACTCCAACGTGCGCTTCCTTTGTTTTTTTAACTTCTTTTTTCTTGATTTGCTTGTCGGCTGATTGCCGCGTAGGTAGATGCTGCATCTCTCCTTTCTTACTGCGCGGGCGTGGCATAGTGTACATTTTTCCTATTGAGTACATAAACCCTTGGATTAACGGCGTTATTGATAATTTTTGATGAATTCTAAAATTTGTAATACGTGTTCTTAGATTTGACAAATTACCATTATTGGAAGTTTATTTTGCTGCCTCATTTCATTTATTTTTTCGTGGTAAGTAACGCTATGTCTTTGCGTGGCAGCAGGCATCTGGTTTTGTGATTTACTAAAACTAGTTACAATTGCAGTATACTTGCTATAGTTTAGCGTGATTAATTTTTGTAACTTTCAGTATTTTGGAAATTTTCAGAGTAATTGCTGAAGACTTTCGCCCAGCGGCATTTATTTCCGATTTATCTCACAGTATGCTATTGAATTATTGATACTTGGTACATTCATGTACGAAGTCGATGGTTCGGAGTGGTTTGATCGTCGTTGTCGTAAATTGTTGTCTGCCGTCCAACAAAAACAGCTTAAGTCTGTGTTTGATTCTGTGGCAGAGAATCCTCTAAGAGGAGATCCGCTACATTCGCCATGGTTTCGTGAAGTACGAATGCGAGATAAGAGATTATACTACGTTGTTGGAAATACACAGGTGCTCTTTGTCGACGTGAGCGACAAGAAAGACCAACAAATGGTTATAGACGTCTACAGAGTAAAATTTGAGTCATTACGAAAGTCACTCAATTAGCGGTAGCGAATAATGCTGCCTGCTTTGATATCTGCGAGGTTTTCTTCAGGTCCTCGCTGGATTTCAGCATGCTCCTCAGCGCTAGCGTTTACTGCCTTCAGCCGTTCGTACTCTTTACGAGAGATGGTAATAGAGTCTGCCATGTAGTTCTGTATGTTCGCTGATTATTAATAGTTTGCGTCGCAAAGACGGAAAATTTTCGGAAACTATTGTGGCTCAGTCAAAACTCGGTCAACTTCTTGTTCGCGGGTTTAATTATTGTTGTTGTACCGGCAGTGCCGCCAACAACTTTCTCGACGCCAATAAACCGATTTTCCGCGAGGTGATTGATTTTACGTTGAAATGTTTTGTAAGACGTTTGTCCGCCGCGCTCTTGATACGTGCGGAACAAGTCGCCAATGCGCGTCTCAGGATTCTCGCGCGCAATTCCAAGAATAGTTTGCTCTTCTTCAGCGAGCGAGGTAGTTTTTTTAATTGTGAACTTTTCAAGTTTTACAACTGCTGCGTCCGCGTGCGCAAGCAGTACGCGCTGTCCAAACTTTTCTTCTGCGATGTTGCCTGCTTCGCGCAGTAAGTATAGTCCTGTACGGATGTCGCCGTGTGCGGCTGCTGCGCGAACAACGAGGGCGAACGCGTCATCATCCCATACATTGTCTTGGAACGCGAATGGCAAGCGCTGCCTTAGAATTGTGCTAATCTCGCGCTCTTCGTACGCTTTAAACTCAAGTACTTCCGCCATTAATCGTGAGCGGATACGCTCATCGAGTTCTGGAAGCCAATCTGCGTAGTTAGTGATTAGAATCACTGATTTGTGAAACGGTTTATCCAGGATGAAGTACAGGAAATCAAGATCTTCAGCTTTATCGATTTCGTCGAAGACTAGCACCCAGGGCTTTTTGTTTAAGTTGTGCTCAATTATGTCCATAAGTTCGTCTGTTTTTTTATTATGCACTAATCGGTAGCCGAACGCATCACAAATTTGTACTAGGATTCGAAATGAAGTATTGTGCTGCCAGCAGTTGATGTATACTTGTTTAATTTCATCAGTGGTGTCTTCAAGTTCGCGCAGCACAGAGCGCGAAGCTGCGGTTTTACCGATGCCTGGCGGTCCGTGAATGACTACGTTGCGGCCAGCGCGGTGACTCATAAGTGGCTTGAGGCAGTCAGCAAGGTACTGTTGCTGGCTCTCTCTGAAAGGAAGTGTTTTCGGGAGGAACTCGTAATTGAGACTATTCTCGTCGCGAAATAATGTTTGCTCCTGGTGGTAGCGGTTCGTAAAGAGAGCCATGATTTTGTCCTATTATATGTTCAGGAGCCGGTCCTTGTCTTCAAATGCTTTGTCCTGCAAGGTTTATATAGGCACTTGGCGTTTGACCAGTGGTATGAGACTCACAATTATTAGGCACGCGCAGAGTGAAGGCAATGTTGCTGAAAATCTAGGTTTCCCGCACACGCCCTTAACTGCGCAGGGTCACGAGCAAGCTCGGCTTGTTGCACTGAGGCTTCAAGGTGAGGAGTTTGATGCCATTATAATCAGCCCTTACACGCGTACGCGAGAGACAGCGGCGCCTGTTATTGCCTCCAGAACAATAGAGCCCGTTTTTGATGTTCGGGCGCAGGAACATAATTTTGGAGAGTTTCACGGCACGCCATACGGCGGCTATCGAGAAACTGCTGTATCAAAACACGAAGATTGGCGCGAGTTCAGACCTCTTGACGGAGAGAGTGTATATGATTTACGCTTGCGCATACTTGCGTTAATAGACGATCTTCGCTCACAGCATAACGGAAAAAATGTGCTACTAGTTACTCATGGTGGTGCGATTGTTAATCTGCTTCTCGGGCTCTATGGGGATGACGTAACAATGGTGCAGAGTTATAGGCAATGGAATACTGCTGTGTCTATACTGGAATTTCCTGCGAATGGTTTGCCGAAAATAGTTTTTCTTAATGATTTATCGCATCTGCCAGCGCACTTACATAGTAGGTAGTAGCAAAAAACTGCGTTATGCTGTCTTGCTTTGGTAAAGAGGCTTATATGCTATGTCCCGGCGCAGGGACACTTCCCTACTCTCGGGTGACCTCGATATATAGAGTTACTAATTTAAACGATTGCGAATTGTATATTTGTATGAATCGACCGTTCTCCTACCTGGCACTCGCTGCCATAGTCGTTTTCTCAGTCCTGTTCACCGTGCCTGCTGTGTTCGCGGAACCAGAAGTTATTCTCATTAACACTACGCTTGGTGACGGTACTTATGGTACTGGTACTTTAATCAGCATATATGTTCAGTATAACGAAAGTGTGAACATTACTGGAACGCCGCGGTTGGAGCTAGACTTCGCGCCGGGTTTGGACAAGAACGCGACTTATGTTGGTGGTGACACAACATCGAACGTGCTTGAATTCCAGTATACAACAGTCGCAGGAGACAATACAACTGCGCTCGACTATACATCAGTAAACGCATTCACCTTGAACGGTGCAACAATTATTGCAAACTTATCGGGTGCGACTGCAATAAACACGCTGCCAGCAGTAGGACCTGGCTCACTTAGTGACGGTCGCAATATCGAAGTAGATGCTATTGCACCGTTTGTAACTGGGGTTAATACTCCAGATGCAGACGCTACTTACGGCGCAAACATAATTCTAAACGTAACAGTTACTTTTGATGATGCAATCGAAGTAACTGGTTCGCCAAGAATCGAACTAAATTTTGATTCGGCTCCGGATCGCAATGCGACTTACGTTAGCGGAAACGGAACCACTACATTGCTGTTCCAATACACAACTACTTTCAATGATGCTGTTGCTGATCTTGACTATGTAGCAACCTCTTCCTTAACCTTAAACGGAGGTACTTTGGCGAGTGTTATCACAGGAGACTTTGCAAACCGGACACTTGCTGCGCCTGGCGCTGCTGGTTCACTTGGAAACGGAAATGCTATTGCTGTCAATGCGGTGCTGATTACTATTACTGATATTGACTCGCCGTCACCATTCCCGGGCATAGGACTTGTAAACGGAATTTATGGAGCTGGTACCGTAATTAACTTTACAGTAGGCTTTAGCGCGCCAGTAACAATTACAGGCGTGCCGCACCTGGAGCTTGAACTTGGCGCAATCGATGGCAACGCAACGTATGTCAGCGACGATACCACGACTGCTATTTTTACATATACTGTACAACTAGGTGATAATGCTTCCGACTTAGGTTACAGTAACACAGTAAACTCGCTAACATTGAATGGAGGAACTATCTTCGACGTTGCAACTGGTTTGCTTCCAGCGAACCTAACAGTGCCATTCTTCCCAACTAACTATCTATCTCTTAACAAGGACATTATTATTGACGCAATCGAACCTGTCATTGATGGCGGAGCAACTGGATTTTTAGATGGTGTAACAGTCGGGCCTAACGTATTTGTTAGTAACACTACTCCAACGTTTAACTTTACCGTTACTGACACTTTCCAAACTGGATTGACCTATACTTTATGGATTAACGATGCTGCGGCAGTCACTGCGGCTGCAACAGAAGGCGTGCCTTCAGTGATAATTCTGCCTGCGCAACCTGTCGGTGTTGTATTGACTACTTATGTGGAAGTTAGCGACGGAGTAAATAACAAGACATCCACATCGTACGATATGATTGTTGACGACGAGGCGCCAGTTGTCGTAGTAAATAGTTCACTCGCAAATAATACGCTTAACCTCGCTGGAACTCTTGTTTGGACAGTAAACGTTACCGACAATTTACAAAGCAATATTAGTATAGGTATAGCAAATCTTGGCGATACGACTTGTACAGAGATAACTCCTTATTCTGTTCTGAACAACACAGTAACTTCTGTACCTTTGGCTGACTTGTACCCTGGCTTAGGGGGGAGCTACACCTTCGTTAATCTTACCGTTTGTGCAATCGACTCGATTAATAGTGCCTTCGGTAACAATTATTACACGTTAACAGTAGACTTAGTAAACCCAACTTTAACAGTGTTTGCGCCAATTACTGGTAATCGTACGAACGACACAACGCCGCTCGTATTCTTTACTGCAAATGACGACGTAGCAAGCTATCTAAACTATTCAATTATGGTAGACGGCGCATTGAACAGGAATGGTAATATAACGCAAGGAAACAACGCTTCAGTAAACCTTACAGCCTTGTCGCAGGGCACGCATACAATTATTGTAAATGTTACTGACGATGTTGGTCGTTACAATGAAAGTTCGCCAATAGTAATTTTTGTAGACACTGGCGCGCCAACAGCAACATTATTGCAGCCGATCAACAATACAAACGTCACTACATCAGTTGTACCATTTAACTTTACAGGTATTGACGCACTCGCTACCGAGCTTAACTATACGCTATACCTAAACGGAACTGCAAATGGTTCAGGCAACTTTACTAACGGTACAAATGTATCGATTAACCGCACTCTTGCGGCTGGTACTTGGAACTGGACTGTATCCGTAACTGACAATGCAGGTAATGTAAACACGCCTTACGCACTTAACTTTACAGTTAGCGCATCAGCGCCAGTAATGAGTGGTGAAGATGGCGCAGCGACGCGAAATGCAGCAACACTCACTATTAATACTGATCTGGTTGCGGAGTGTCGCTACAGTACAACAGACCAAGCGTACAGTGCAATGACTAATGTGTTCACAACAACGAACGCGACAAGCCACGAAACATCTGTTACTGGACTATCTGCCTTCACATCATACACGTATTACGTACGCTGCTCGTCAAGTGGTTCAGCAACCACATCGAGCGCGCAGATTGACTTCACTACGCTTCGAGCATCAAGCGGTGGTGGCGGTGGCGGCGGAAGTAGCAGCCGTCCCGGAACAACTGTTAGCGGCGCTCCAGGCGTTACAACGCGACTATCATGGGCTCGCGTTAATGCAGGTGAAACTGTTGAGGCGCCTATTGCACTCAGTGGCATGCCAGTAACCAGGTTTGCAATTGCATTCGACCAGACGTCGAGTAACTTTAACATTGAAGTGCGCTCCCTAACGGAGCGTCCAAGCACACTAGTTGCACCGGCACAGACAGTGTATATGTTCTTGCAAGTTACGCCAACAGGATTAACAGACGAGGCAGTACGCTCAGCAACCATGACCTTTGCGGTGCCAAAGAGCTGGCTTACGAGTAACAACATTGGAGAGGGCAACGTTGTACTTATGCGCTACACTGATCGATGGGTAGAAATCCCTGCAACAGTAGTGAGTAGTGATGCAACGACAGTAACTTTCAGTGCTGAAACCCCATACTTTAGTTACTTCGCAATCGCTGGTAAGCCTACCGCAACGGTAACGCCAACACCTGCGCCGGCAAGCCCGTCAGAGCCTGCTGTTGCGCAGCCGACACCGGCAGCTCCCGCGGCACCGCCAGCAGCGGCGCCAGCAGCTCCAGTTGAGACTAAGCCAACAGCAAAACCAGTTGCTGCTCCGGTAAAGGGTAGCAACGGAGCTGTCTTTTGGGTGTCAATAGTACTAGTCCTAGCTGTTCTCGGCGCAGGTCTAGTCTATATGCGAAGCCGCAAGAAGTCACGACGTAGCGATTAGATATTTTTTCTATCTTTTTTCTTTATTCTTAGGTTAAATTTAATTAGTGCGTAAATTTATTACTTGTATGCGACTTATACTTGTTCGTCATGGTGAATCAGCGGCAAACGAAACTCGCACTCATAATTCTAGAGAAGAGCCGCTAACAGCAAGGGGACACAAGCAGGCTCAGTGCGTGGCGGAGCGTTTACGCACAGAGCATATTGATCGCGTAATCTGCAGCAATTTACCGCGGGCAGTTGATACTGCCGCTGCAATCCTAAAGTATCATGCTGGAGTGCCGGTAGCATACGACGATCGCATTCGTGAAATAGACAACGGAGTTTTTGCTGGAAAGCCGTATGGGGTTCGTAATATAGCGGCGGACGCAATGGGCATTCATGTGAGTGGGTTTCGTCCAGAAAATGGGGAGAACATGTTGGATAGATCTCATCGAGTAAAATTATTTCTCAATGAGCTATTGGACAAGCCATCGAATGAAACTGTGCTTATTGTTGCGCATGGTGGCTCAATAGCCGATTCGCTTCACACGTTAACTGATGAGGCACAAGAATATGCTAAATGGTCTGTTCGTAATACTAGTATTACGATTGTAGAAGTGGGAGAATCTGTAAGAATACATGTATTAAATGATATTGGACATGTTCCAAAGGAATTACAGACGCACAATACCTAGCTAAGTTTCAGACGAAAAATACTATGTCTTAGCCTCTGATTTTATTACCGCAGTGACCGCAGTAATTCGCGCGAGGATTGTTCTTTGCGCCACAGGAGGAGCATACTCGCGGAATTTGAGTCGCGTGCGCGTGCATGTGGTTGCCATTTTCTTGACCTTGACCGGCTGTGTGACGCGCGTGCATTCCACCGTGGACTAGTGGCTCATGCTTATCAATGTTTTTTGACGAACTTCTCTCACGAATCATACGCACAATCCCATAAATTATCATGCCGATGCCGACGACAATGAATATGCCCATTTTCTCGCCAGCAAGAACTTGGCGCAGCGAGAGCAGTGATATGCCGAGGCCAACAACGAGAAACGACCAACTAGGTAGTGCCATAGCTAATTATGAGAGGTTGTCCTTTAAAACATTCCTATGATGCTAGGAATAGCGAACTGGCCTCAGCACGCTAGTTCCGCCCATTAGTGGTCGAAGCGCGTCTGGCACAACAACTGAGCCGTCCGCTTGCTGGTAGTTCTCGAGGATTGCTACTAAAACGCGCGAGGTTGCAAACGCTGTGTTGTTTAGCGTATACGCGAAGCGTACTGAATCTGCGTCTTGATAGCGGATGTTAAGTCGGCGCGCCTGCCAATCAGTGCAGTTCGATGCGCTGCACACTTCTCGGTATTCGCCTGCGCGCGGCATCCACGCTTCCGTGTCGTACTTGCGGCTCGCAACTATGCCCATGTCGCCCGTGCACACGTCAACTACGCGGTACGGAATCTTAAGTGCTTCAAACAGCTCTTCACCGTTGCGCTGCAATTCTTCATGAAGCGCGTCCGCGTCTTCAGGCCTACAGATTATTACTTGTTCGACTTTGTTAAACTGGTGGGTGCGAAACAATCCTTTAGTGTCGACGCCTTTCGAGCCAATTTCTTTTCTGAAGCACATGCTATATCCAACAAGCTTCTGTGGCAATTGACTCGGAGACAAATCTTCGTCCATGAACTGTGCAACTAGTGGGTGCTCGGCAGTTGCTATTAGTTTCAAATCCTCGCCTTCAACTGCGTACTGTACAGTTTCAAAGTCGCCGAGGCTTGTTACGCCTTCGTATGGCGCGCGCCGCATAAGTAGCGGCGGCTCAGTATAAGTGTAACCTTTTTTTACTAGGTGTTGAATCGCAAATTCGATCAGTGCGCGGTTAAGTAGCGCAAGTTCGCCGCGTAGAAAATAAAATCCTGCGCCGCTAATTTTAGCGCTGCGCGTAAAGTCCGAGCCTAGGCCTTCTGCAATTTCTCCGTGGGGCTTAAGTGGAAAGTCTGGCTGCTTAACTTCGCCCCAGTGCCGAATAGGCTTGTTCTCAGCATCGCTTGCGCCAATGGGTACTGAGTCATGCAGCAGATTAGGAAGTGCTAAATGAAGCGCACGGTGGCGCACTTCAAGCGTTTTACGTTCTTCTTCAAGCGCTGCTAGGCGCTGTGGAATTGCTTTAGCTTCTGCTAGCGCAGCAGTCGCGTCGCCGCCTGCTTTTTTTGCCTCGTTAATTGCTGCCGAGACTTTGTTACGGCGCGAGCGTAGTTCATCTTCTTCTCCGCGGGCGCGGCGCCAAGCAGCGTCTACTGTTAAGAATTCGTCCAAAGTAGCAATAATTGTTGGATCGTGTCGCCGTGCGTAGTTCTCGCGTACAAGTTCAGCTTGCTCTCGAACGAGTTTAAGGTCAATCATAGCGTTGGGTCGACATGGTCATTTAAATTGGTTCTGACAGTAGGTGAAGGTTGAGCGTGCTTTGTTACCTAGCGTCCTAACGTGTGTAAAACCCATCAGGAACGCTGCGGTATGTAGTACCGTTACGATACTGAAGGTCAGCAATTGAGTCTTTGGTCTTAACTTGGATATAGGTTTCGTTAAGCGGCAGTTCTCCCTCGCCGTCATAGCGCACTTGAATGCGAAGAGTATTAACGTCGCCTGCGGACACGTCTTGTCCTACTATACTCACAACTACGAGCTCCTCTGGGCGCGCGTCTAAAACTACGGCATCGAGCTGAGAGCGTTGTCCTTGTGCGAAACGCTGCTCCTGGGCATAGAATACTCCTATTCCAAGCGCTGTTATGCTAAGGCCGACTATTAATAGTATTAGTGGGGTGTGGGCGCTCATGGGTATATTGGAGTCTCCGGTGACTTAATTGTATATGGTAGCGTAATGCGTTTACGTATCTCCTTACCTTTAACCGTTATGATTACAGTGACTTCGTCTTGGCTGTCGAGGCCTTGCGGTGTTTCAAGGAATATCTCGAAAACGTCACCCTTTGTAATGCTGCCGTTAATAGCGACGTTTGCTTCCGGACCGCGCTCTACAAAAGTACCTGTGAAATAGCCTCCTTCATACGGGAAGCCTACTTCAGAGCCGAGTGTACGCACTGAAAATAGACCTACTGTTGAGCAGAAGCCGTCCGTGTTACAACTAGTGATGTTGTAGAAATAGTCTGTTTTCTCTAGTAGGCCAGTAATGTTAATCGAGTGTACATTTACAAGAGTCGGATTGAAAACAGACAGGCCAAGCGCGGGCGTGAGGCCGTACTCGACAAGACTGTCAGACGGGTCATCAGTCGACCAATCAAATTGAACTGACTGATTTGTTGGCGTTGTATCAAGCAGAGATATTATTGGTGCGGATAAATCCGCGAGAACTGTTACTGTTTGAGCCGTGCTCGTTGCAGTCACAGGAGTTGTGTCGGTGGTTGTGCAGCGTGCGCGAAATTGATAAGTGCCTGTAGTTTCTCCAGTAATTCTGACTTGATGCGTTGCGCTTGTACCACTAAGAGTGCCTAGTGAGATGCTTGAAGTGTTTACAGAAACGTCCGCAGGGCTCGCACTTGATTGCGCAAATCCTCCTGTGCGATCATCTTCAATTGTTAGCGTAACGTCCTCCGAGTCGCCCGTTGCAACAGTGCATGAAACGCTCAGTACTACTGAATATAGAACGGTCATGTTTGGCGCACTCAGTGTCGCGCTTGCGCTTAGTGCGCCTTGTGCAATAGTTACGCTTGAGCTGTTCACTATTGTCCCGGCAAAATTGTGCTGGTCGATTGGCAGCGCTGAGCAAAGCACTTGATCATTTGAATCGTACTGACTGTTTGGCAGGACGCTTCCAGTTTGCCCTATAATTGGGTCGAACGGTCCTGCGCTCTCGTCGCGAAGCCACCAGCTATAGTTGCCTGAAACTGTGTCGCCCGGGTCAGGGTCGGTGGCGTTTATGACGCAGGTTAAGTTCTGTGCAGCAGTAGGGCTCGCCGGGGTTATGTGCGGATACGCAATCGGAACGTGGTTAATTACGAATGGACTTGTGGCGCTGTTACTTACGCCGCAGCTTGAAGTGTTGTCGCAGGGGTACGCAAACCATGGATATGTGCGATTAGTATAGCCTGTCGTGTTAACAGAACAATTGGCATTAGCGCCGCTTGAAGTATATCCGCTGCGACAGTATTCGAATCCATTACATGAACCCGCAGTCACTCCAGCGGAACCACAAATTAGTAAATACCACTCGTCAAGTTCCGGATCATTTGCACCAGTCATGAAAGTTACGAGTTCGCCCATGTTAGTGGTGTTTGTAGTGTCGCTCGCGTCATTAATGCCTGCTATGAAAACTGGTCCTAAGTTGGTTACGTTAACCATTGTTGAAGCATTAGGAGCGCCGCCAACCGAGTATTGTATGTTTGACTGGTTTTGTATTATGCACGTTATGTTCCAAAGTCCGCTTGAATTTATTGAAAAGGTGAGTGTTGAGTTGCCTGTCGCGTTTGTTAGGTTCCATCCGAGGAACGTATTGTTACGATAGAAGCTGACGTTTGCGCCCGTCACTGCGTACGATGATTCTTGATCTTGTACCGCGCAACTTATGGTGGTAAAGTCGGTGGCGGCAATGGAGTCAGGATTAGCTGTTATTGCTGTAACGTTCATGCGGCCGAATACAAAAAACTCTCGATAGTTTGACGTCGGCGTGTAGAAGAAGTCAAGTGCGCTGAGCAGTGATGCGTTCCAAAGTCCAACGCCACCGAGTGTTGAAATCGCAAAGTTGCTTTGCCAATTAGAGCCTGTAAAGGTTAAGCCTGCAAGCGAGTTCGAGCCAGTGCGATTAGTAAACTGTGAATTTACAACGGCGTTGTATGACGCGTTAAGTTCCGCTAGACTTTCGGGACCATTACTAGTTAAGTTTACCACAGTGAGCACAGTGTCCGCGCGCACATAACTTGCGTTCGGGTTAATCGAGGCCGAGGCGAAGACTGTGGTCGCGCTACCCTTAACAATTACATTGCGCAGACCGCTCGTAATACTGTTATCCAGCTGCGCAAACCAAGTCCAATTGCCTGCGTAGGATGTTGTGTTTGGATTGTAATAAAGCGTGGCCGTGCCGCTTGTAGAAGTGTTGTATCCCAATACTACATTGCTTTGCCCGCCAATCGCTGGCAGTGTGATGTTTGCGACGAATGCGATACTTGTACCGTCAGGGAACTCGCTCGGAACGCTTACCACGAGCGCAATTACATCAAAGTCAGTTGGATCAAAACTATCTCTATCTATTATGGTGTCGTTCGCCGGGTTCACGGCGCTCACAACTAATGATTTATCGTTTACAATAAGTTGTGCGCCTGTAATTAATACTGATTCTCGACCTGCAAATAACAGAACTTCGTCCGCGTAAACAATCGGCATCGCAAGCAGGAGAATAATGAGGTAGCGCCACACTGGTCATAGCCGCCTGTCGTTCGTGTTCGTTACCATGATATTATAATTGCTCCACCATCGCCTCCTTTAGCACCTGCGCCACCGACTCCAGCGTTGGTTCCTCCTCCTCCTCCGCCTCCACCTCCTCCGAAAGCTCCGCCGGCTCCACCAGTGCAACCGTTTGTAGCGAGTGCTGATTTAGATCCTCCTCCGCCTCCTCCTTTACCGCCGACTCCAAAGTAACCTGTAGCTCCAACTTGGCCATCTCCTACTCCGCCGCAAGCGCCTGCTCCTGTTCCCGCAGTTCCTCCGCCTCCTGCGGCGATGACTTCAGCGCCTGAGTCCCCTCCGGCTCCGCCGTCGCGTACGGTTCCTGGTGTTGCTCCATCCACTCCTCCTCCACCTCCTCCACCTGCAGCACTATATTGTGAACCGCCGCCTGCACCGCCATTAACTAATCCGGTTGTAGCAGCGGTTCCGCCGCCTGCGCCTGCAAGCCATGCCATTGGTCCGGTGACGACGCCGACTCCTGCGGTTCCTCCTCCTGCTCCACCGCCGTGCACGGATGCGGTATTCGCCGCTACGGCAGCAATCATGCACGCGCCGCCCGTGGCACCTGTGTTTGTGGTCGCACTGGTTCCTCGTGTTGCGCAACCTCCTCCTCCTCCTCCTCCTGCTCCTGCGGCGTTAGCAGCACCTCCTCCTCCGCCAAATGCAGTAATGGGGCCACCGAAAGTCGAGGACGCGCCGAAGCTACCATCTATGGCAGCAGCAACAGCGGCTCCGCCGGCTCCAATTGTTACAACAACAGGGTCGGTGAGATCAGCGATGTTGAACGTTTTCGTGACGCACATGGCGCCTCCGCCTCCGCCTCCTCCGCTACGAACCTGATTTTGGTTAGCTGTGCTTCCGCCTCCGCCACTTCCGCCTCCGCCGCAGATGAAAACTGCAGTGAAGTTTGCTCCGATAGGTTTATTCCAATTTGTAGCGCCTGTTGCTGTAATAATTGTGATGTTGACAGGATCTCTCCATTCGAATTGTCCAAAGTTTGCGCCGAGTGTTAAGCGCTGTCCTCGGACAGTACCGTTTGTCGTTGTATTAATTGTTGTAGAATTAAGTGTGTGCAAGGACACCATCTCAGACGTAATGAGGCTTGCGTTGATGTTTGTAGAGTTGGTGAAAACTGCCGGCCAGCCAGCTGTGCCGTTCATGCTACTAATATTCCCTAGTGTATGGTTATAGCACATTCCTCTAAGGCAGAGCGATGTTGTATATATTCGAGTTATGTTCGCGTTGCCTTGCACGTCGAATAGTTGTGTTGGTACTGTGCTGTTTAGGCTTATTGCTGTTCCGTTGTCGAATAGTGCGCTGTTGTTAATGTTTGATCCGTTAGTAATTCGTGCTAGGTACCCTGCTGTCGCGTTTGTGGTTATTGATGCGTTTCCAACGGCAGGTAAGCAATTGCCTCCTAAGCAAAGTGTGTTTGTATATATTCGAGTTATGTTTGCGTTTCCTTGCACGTCGAAAAGTTGTGTTGGCACTGTATTGTTTAAACTAATTGCGGTGCCATTGTCAAAGAGTGCGCTGTTGTTTAGATTGCTGCCTGATGTTATGCGCGCGAGGTAACCTGCTGTGCCGTTCGTGGTGAGGCTCGCGTTGCCTTTGCTTGAGTTAATTGTATTGATGCGTGTGTTTGTACTTGCGTTGCTTGTTTGTAGGTCTGTTATGTTTTGTTGTACTGTTACTAGTGTGCTGTTTATTGTATCTATTCTTGTGTTTACTGCGTTTATGCTGTTGTTTAGGTTTGTGTCGTTTTGTCCTAGTGTTAGTATTAGTCCGAATATTGTGTTGTTTGTTGTTAGTAGGTTTTGTGTTGTTATGTTTACTGTGTTTATTCTTGTTTGGGTGCTTGCGTTGCTTATTTGTAAGTCGGTGATGTTTTGGTAGTAGTAAACGCCTGGTCCCGCGCCTTGCAGCGCCGTTACGTTAACATACACTCCATCTCGAACAGTTTGCAGCGCGGTTACGTTTGTTTGCGTTCCAACTATTGATGTGTTGATTGTATCAATTCTTACATTTGTAGATGCGTTACTTGTTTGTAAGTTAGTAATATTGACGTACATAGCATCAGTTAGTATCGAGCTAACTCCATTAGCCCAAGTAAACTGGTTTAGGTTTGCGTTTAGTGCAAGCAGTTGACCGCTTGTACCGACGTTAGTAGTATTAAGTAAACTAGAATTAATTGCGCTTAAAGTAATCATGTTTGCGCTTATTAGTCCAGACGCGAGGTTAGTTGCCGAAGTAAAAATTGCTGGATAGCCAGCGCTGCCGTTTGATGCTGTAACGTTGCCTGACGCGAATGCATTCGGGTTTAAGCTTTGAGTATTAACAAGAATGCCGCCCCGGTATGTACAAAGATATGCTGGCGGATTAGTTAAAGCAGAAATATCCAGAGTTGCGTTGCCGCGACCCACAGTGTTTGTAGTTATGCTCCTCGATACATTCAGAACAACACCACACGCGTTCGAATTACTAAAGATAAAGTCGTAAGTGAACACAGTGTTTGGAATGTCTGGAAACACGACAACATTAATCTCAGAGAGGGCGCTGACTGCGCCAATCATGCCTAGTAGCAGAATGCCGACGGAGAACCACTTCATGTATATAAACCGAGACGGGGCGTATATATAGCTTATCTTTGCTGCAAACGAGGTATTAAATTACCTCTGAATGAGTGAATAATTAGTCTCGCTCAGGAATACTTCGAACGGTCAGCTCGCCGTGGCGCATGGCGTAGCCAATTGCCGCTGCTTGGGGCGCTTCGCGCTCAAAATGAATCTCGCCGCGTTTGTTCACGGTCCCGGTTGCAAGTGGCCGCAGACCATCATAAAACGTGACATCTTGCGCCGCGTACTTAGCGTCCAGATGGGCTACAAGTGCTTTTTTCGTGAATTCCAGCTCGTATGTTATTGCGCGGCCAGGCGGCGAGCGTGGCACTGCGCCACCTCCCTGTCCCGCAACTTCCTCAGCATCATCGCCGAAGCGCGTATATTCTAAATCCGGTTCGGCGCGGTTAGCGGCCGCGCCTACCGCTTTTCCCCGGTCTTTTTTGTGCTTCTTGCCGCCCTCGTGGCCGCCGCTAGATTCGCCGCCTGTGTTGCGCTCACGAATATCGACGGAAATACCTAATTCTGCTTCGATTTCGCGGATGCGCGAGCCGCCGGTGCCGATAAGCATTGCAACTTGTCCTTTTGGAACGTAAACAATTGCGCGCGTTGCACTCGCCATTTCAACTTGCGGCTTGTCAATGTACTGGTAGAAGAATTCCTTTACGGACTGCGCTGCAAGCTTGAGTAATGGGCTGTCAGCTTGCTTGTCTGCAACTGGAATCACCATTGTTTGCTCGCCGTAAGTATAAACTTCGTATTCGAGTTTGCCGGATTCAAAGTCGCTAATGCAAACGATTGGACGCGCGAGGTCTTCTTCGGTCATGCCGCTCGGCACTTTGACCATTATTTCTACGGTGAACACTTTCTTCGGTCCACCGTCTTTAATAAAAATAACTGTATCAACTACGTGCGGAATTACGCCGAGTTCAATGCGGCTCATGAACCTTTGAATTGCGTCAATTGGTTTTGTTGCGTGAACAACTCCGACCATTCCGACGCCAGACAAGCGAAGATCCGTGTAGAGTGTGAAGTGGTCGGTGTTGCGCATCTCGTCAAAGACGGTGTAGTCAGGTCTGTTGAGAAGAAGAACGTCGCGAATCTCTTCACCTGACGAGTGGCTTAAGCTGTACTGCGTGACTTCCGGCGGGACAATAAGGTCGCGCGGCGCCTCTACAGTCTTCACAATCTTATTTTGAGAGACATAGAATGCGGCGAGCGCCTGCACGAAGGTTGACTTGCCGGAACCAGGCGCGCCCGCAATAAGCACTCCTTCGGCTTTTAGCGCGAGGCGGCTTTGTAGCTTCTCAGATAAATTGTACTCGTCGAGCGTTAACTGCTTAACTGGGCGCACCGCAGTAATTTCCCAGCCGCTTGCGAACGGCGGCTTTGCAATAACAACGCGGTACCGTGAGAGTTGCACAATTGTTGAGCCGCGCCGCTCGGTTTCAATGTAGGAGTCGCGGCGCGCACCGGCTTGCTCGACAATTGCTTTTGCAATGGCTTGCACCGCTGGGCGGTCAAGTTTGCGGCCGATACTCTCGAAGCGCCATTCGCCTGGTTTGCCTACTTTGCGCACGGACTCTGCGTCTTCTTTGAGGTGGACGCTCATGCTGTCCAGCGTGAAAAATTCATCAAGCGGCATCGGTCCCATTTTACCTGAGTCAAGAAGCACTAGTTTTGTTGGCAAACCGATTGCGTCGGCAACAGTTGCTTGCACGCGGTCTGCAGTAAGCAGGGTCGCGTCCTCGGCAAGCGCGAGCTGGCGAATCATGTCGTCAATTGCGCCGTCTTTTGCGTGATCAATTTCGAATTGACCGGGGCGCGCGCCTTTGAACAAAAGAGGAATGTCTCGCTCAAGGCAAACTGTTCTTAGGCGCCGAAGTTCGTCAAGACCGAGTAGGCCTGTTTCGTGTCCTGCGTTCGCTTGATGCTCAAGCTCGTCTACTGCTGCCGTTGGAATAATTATTGCGCCCGGAGTAATTTCTCCGCTCAAAATAAGTTTGCTAACTATGCCTTCAATTAGAACAGAAGTGTCGGTTACAAACGCGCCGCGGCTTGTCGCGTCGGACTCGTTATGCGAGAATGATTCTTCATCTGCCGGGGTTCGATGCGCTCTGCCTGCCATGACAACTGGATGGCGGGGCGATATATAAAGTGCGCGTCGGTATTCGAGTTAGTTCAGAATTGCAAAGTTAGAAGAACGCTGGTACACGCTATGCGAATAGGTGAATGAAGAAGAGCTGCATGCGCTCCCAACGAGACGCTGGCAGAGATGCGTTTATAGTTGCGGTAGCAGATACTCGCTTACCATTTTTGTCTGAGCCTTCGACGCGAATTTTGAAAGTATTCTCTCCTGCGTTAAGAAGCGCAGCCGGGAATTTTAGAGCAAAGTCCTTGTCGCTCAGGTCCGGCTGCGACCATGTCTGAGTAACTAAGCCGCTCTCCGCAACCACGGTAACATCAGTCATAGCGCTCGAGTGCACGGAAAACATCAGAAGTGCTTCGTCGTCAATACTAAAAATTGGTGAAATGTTCACAGTAATGTTTGGTTTCGGCGGCTCAATTACCATGAAAGTTACAAGTGCGTGACCGCGCGCGCCGTTCCCACTCGCATTAACTGTTTGTGGATACGCGCCCGGCGCTCCGGCAGTAAACGACAAATTCGCGGCGCCGAACAAGCACTTGTCTGCGCAAACAGTTGCGCCGTGCGCCGTGCAAGACACGTGCGTTGTTTCGCCTGTGTACAGCGCAGGCGGCTCAGTGCAAATTACTTCAAGGCTTCCGCCCGTTTCGCCCGCGTCGTCCGGCAGTGGCATTGGATACACAGTTCCTTGCGCGGTTCCAGTAACTTTGGTGTTCGCCCCTGTGCCGCGCCGCACGGCAATGCCGAACGGCACAGTATATGTGTAGCCTTTGTCAAACTCGCCCATCTGTACGCGCCATCTCACTAGGCGTGTTGCTCCTGCAGGAATGAAAACCATTTGGCTGCGCGCGTCTTCAAGTACTGTTTCCGCTGTTGTTAGTAGCGTCACGTCCGTGACTATTGTGTACGGCGCAGCATTCGTGACGCTCGCAATTATTACGTTACCGCTGCGCGAGCCGGTTTTTGAGTACTGTGGGCTGAGCGTCGCAGTTAATTTTTCAACAACGGAGCCGCGCTCAGCAGTAACAATAACATCTGTACCGAGAGGACTCGGCTGCATTGTCAGTCCGCGCGCGCGAAGAGTGTAGTCTGCGCCACTTGCGCGCGCGTCCGCAGTTCGAGTTATTGGAATGTGCGCTGCGTCAAGCCAGAATACTTCGCCGTAAGCAATGTCGACTGGTACCCAGCCATGATCAGGCAGCCAAACTTCTGCCCAGCCGTGCGCTTGCCACGGTTGCGGGAACTCTGGCAAAGTTGTGTACGCGAGGCCGCTTACGAATCTTGCAGGTATTCCTGCTTCTCTTGAGAGGCTGATGAACAGCGCTGTTAACTCGTCACACACGCCTTCGCGGTTTGCATACACCCACGATGAAGACTTTGTTGCGTCCGCTGCGATGGATTGAAGATCGTACTTAACGTTTGTACGCGTCCATGCCGCCAGATTGTAAACTATTTTTGTTGCGTCTTTCTCAGTACCTACAAGCTCAGTTGCAAGCGCGCGAATCTGCGGATTTGTGTCAGTGTACTTTTGCGGTTTCAGAAAAACTGCGATGTCGGGCGGCGCAGTGAAAGGGTAAGGAATTGGCTCGGTTAATCGTGGAATGTCTGCAAAACTAGTTACTGTTGCGTCATAGCGGTAACCGTACTTGCCCGCAGTCACTGAGTTCCACACAAAAACTAACGGCTCTAAAGAAACAGGATCAGGAATTGCAGTAACTTCTTTTGCGGCGGCTGGCACATACGAAACAGTTGCTTTCAGCTCCTCTCCCTTGCCAGTTCCAGTTAATGTGATGTTCGCGTCGCCGCGCACCTCCACGTCAAGCTCCATCGCGTCAAGGTAGTCTCCTGCGATTAGGTCTACTGGCGTTTCGAGTTCCTCAGCGTTGGTCAATGGTAAAACAAGGCATAAAATTAGCAGTGCTATTGACGCTGCTAGTAGGGCTCGCGCTGAAAGAACTGGTTGCTGTGAGGGCCTAAAAAGCCGCTCGGGAAGGTGCATTAAGTCTTTTTTTGCGAAAACCTTTATAAAAAAACTATCGTTCCAGAGAAAGTCCTAGGATATCTGCCACAGTCGCATAGCCTGGTATTGCGCAGGATTGCTAATCCTGTTCCGCAAGGAGTCCCCGGTTCAAATCCGGGCTGTGGCGCCATTTTTTTTCTACTTGTTCTTTCTCTCCTTAAGTTAATAATTAATTTATATGCTAGAATATGGTATATTGGAAACATTTATATGTTTTTTACGACACTATTAGCTTGTGCGGGGCACGGAGAAACAAACTATGGACCCTATTCAGCAGGCAGTAAATATTTTATGGAACTCAGTTTACAATGGTCTTTTAGCAGGAGTATTTATTGCAGTTATAGTATTATTTGGGTTGTTATTAGTTTGGGCGTATAAGGAAGGTTATTTAGAATTCTAAGTTTTTTTCTATTTAGCGTTCTTTGATATGCCGAACGCTGCAAATGATTAATATTCTTTTCTTTCAGGGTTTACTGTAGCTTTGCTATGGTTGAGGATTTCATTCATGCTATTTTTATTTTGGATACAATGTACCTGAATATGCACCAGATAAGTTGCATTCAATATTCGCAATTATTGAACACTGGTTTATAACCACATTTAAACGGACAACTACCCAAGAAACTAGGGAAAAGACTAGGGAAAAGACTAGGGAAATAATTCTTGAATTATTAAGGCAAAACCCTGTGATGAGAACAGCAGAGCTCGCCGTAGAGACGGGACTAACGCCTAAAGGTGTAGAGTATCATCTTACCAAATTGAAGCGGGATAACTTGCTTTCGAGGGTGGGCGGACGTAAAGAAGGTAAATGGGTGGTTGAGTAACTGTGCAGCACACTCCAAAGTTATGTCTAAAAACCTAAGAAAGTAGTCTGGTTGCGTTTAAGCTAGAGCTTTTTTTGCTGTTTCCACTATGATTCTACCCTAGAAACTATCAGTAAGACTACTAGTAAGACTACCAGTAACAATCCTAAGGAGCTGATACTTGCAGTTATGAGGGAACATCCGAAAGCAACAACAGCACATCTTGCTCAGCTACTAGCTATTTCAGAGGAAGGCGCTCGATATCACATCAATAATCTAAAAAAAGGAGTGATTATTCGAGAGGGCGGTCCAAAGACAGGTCGTTGGGTGGTGCAATAGTATTTTTGTTAATGTACTAAATGCTTATGTTGAGAGCAGACCTTAGGCGCCATTATTCAGTTGGTGTCAATCCGTCACCGACTAACTGCCTTCTTTGATTAGTCTTTCTTCGAGTCCACCGTGGTAACTTTCCTCCATACGTATATCTCCTTAAGTTTTAGTATCTACAAGTTGCTTCTTTAGATCGTTGCACTCGCAACGTTTTCCGTGAGTTTGCGCCATTCGTTGGCTGGCGCGGCTAAGCCGCCGAATAATTAATTCTTAATACTTCAATTCCATTTATATTCTAAATCGCGTCGGAGAATTACTTATTTGTCTAAATAAATTAGTTACAATAGTAATATATACTAACTATATCAACAATTAGATTTAGATGCTTAAAGAAAAACTATTTGAAATTATAATCAACCTTGAATTTGACAACAATAAAGTTGTCTTCATTGATGGGGATACGGAAGTATATGTATTTCGACCTTCAATACTATCTAAACGCTTTGAAAGCTATGATATAAATAGAAATTTCCAAATATGGATTAAAGAAGGAGAACGCAGGTTTAAGCCTAATCATCTTCGCCTTATGATAGACCTTAACTTAAGAGTCAGAAGTAGACCTGATCTGAAAAAAGATCTGCTTATTGCTTTCGACAACATTTTTTATGGAAGTGATCCTGAAAAAGAGCTTGAAAAACTTTCAAAAGAGAAATTTGAACATCACCTAAACAAGCTAATCGTTACAGGATATCTTGCACAATTATTCCATATTGAACAAGAGTATGGTTATCATAAAGAAAGTAAATTCGAACCGTCGAACTTATTTTTACAAGGTTGGGTACGACAATTTCTAGATGGGCCTAAAGAAATTGATAATTTGTGCATGAGTGTTTGCAACGGTCAACCGCCCGCCTCAAAATATGTTAATTTAGAGAACAAGAAAAGTAAAAAGTATCGAGCTGAACGGAAAGCGCTTTGGTATTTAGAGGAATAAATTATTAGTTTAGCTTACGCTTTAGATAATGGTTATTAATTCTACTATAAATAGTCGTTCGATATTCTGAGTTATACTTTATTTATTATGTATGATTGCCTCGTTGATATTTCCTCGTGCTGCCGATTTAGAATTGATCAACCTTTTGGCAAGAATTGTAGACAGTTTATAATTCGTATAAAGATTTCGAATAAATGGCATATCGCTATTACTTTCTATGATGGTGCAGCCAAGATTTACCAGCCGGTCAAATTCTTCTTTTAAGTCTTGTTGTTCTTTCTCTCCAAAAATATTGACTGAGTAAGAAGTAAAACTAGTTGGCTTCAAAGGGTGATAAGGAGGATCTAAGTATACGACGTCTCCCGGTTTAGCTTTGCGTAAAGTTACCTGAAATGGTGTACAAAGAATACTTACTCCTTGCAAAAGTTTTGATGCTTCACGCAAATTATCGGTCTGAACAATATTGGGATTCTTGTAACTGCCTTTGGGAACGTTAAATTCACCTTTAGAATTTACACGATAAAGACCGTTGAAGCAAGTTCTATTAAGATAAATGAAACGAGAAGCTCGTTCGATGGGATTAAGTTTACTTGGTAGCTCCGCTCTAACTTCATAATAATAATTTTCGTTGGCAAAGTGGGCTAATTTTCTTTTTTCAAGAGAACGAATTAATTTTTCAACAGAATCTCTTACTTGGATATATACGTTAATTAGCTCCTCGTTTGTGTCTGCAAGAATAACTGTTTTAGGCTTTCGAGTAGTAGCTATGTGCCAAAATAAAGCACCAGAACCAAGAAACGGCTCGATATATCTATCAATATCTTTAGGAAAGAAAGGCTCTAGCTGAGGCAGAAGCATTTCCTTGCCACCAGCCCACTTCAGGAACTTAACTGTTTTTACTCCCACAAAGTTATGAGCTTAAAGTCGTTTATAAATCTGTTCGGGTCAGTTTCAAACGTTTAATTGTTAAGTTCAAATATGCAGGCTCCATATCAATTCCGATATACTTTCTACCTAGTTTCTTGGCTACTACGCCTGTGGTGCCTGAACCATTGAAAGGATCGAGCACTGTTTGGCCTTTAATTGTTGTGGCTAGAATAATTCTTCGAAGAAGCTCTTCTGGTTTCTGAGTTGGATGCCTGCCGGCAGCTTTCTCTGACGGGGGTGTAAGATTAATACTCCAGACACTTTTCATCTGTTTTCCAGCTGGACTGAGACGGTCTTCTCGTTGTTTCATAGACTCGTAGTTGAAGAGGTGTTTACTTTTTTCAGTTTGCCGAGCCCAAATAACCATTTCGTGCGAATGCGCAAAGTATCTACAAGCAAGATTCGGAGGAGCGTTTGGTTTGAACCAGACAATATCGTTCAATATTTTGAAGCCATGCTTTTGAAGAAGAAAACCTACAATGTGGATATTGTGCTGTGTTCCGGAAATCCAAATAGAGCCGTTGGGAGCAAGCACCCGTCGACAGGCTAGTATCCATTGTTCAGTAAAAGCGACATCTGATTCAAAGCCTTGAGACTTGTCCCATTCGGCCTTATTGACAGAAACCATCTTTCCAGCCTGGCAAGAAATGCCTCCATTGGACAGAAAGTAAGGTGGATCAGCAAATATAAGATCAACTGATGCCTCAGGAATCTGCTTTAGTACATCCAAGCAACTACCTTGGTGTAGCACAAGTTCTGGCTCCTTGTGAAAAGTGGATATCATAGGTGAATTGATTCACCAGAGTTCATATGCTTATTGGCCGAATGTCCGGTGAGGTTTCGGCTAGGATCTAACAGATAGGTAGTCCATAAATAACAATCAACCGTTTACGCTATATTCGCGAGTATTGCTGTTAACAATGAGTTTTCCGTTTTCAACTAAGCGA
The DNA here is from genome assembly GCA_043771635.1 of Candidatus Woesearchaeota archaeon. Lineage (GTDB taxonomy): Archaea > Nanobdellota > Nanobdellia > Woesearchaeales > SKIA01 > JAYVHA01. The sequence continues at coordinate 8,335 of JAYVHA010000006.1, read as the reverse complement.
TGCAGTCGCGTTTGTGTGGTGGAATAGTGCCAACCTAGCGTGTCGCGGATTGTTTCTGCAGTTAATGGGTGTCCGGCTTCAAGAATTGTGTTCGTAATGGTTTCATTGTGAATTAAACTGCGTGCAGCGTAAGTGCTGTTTTCAAGTGAGCTGCGTAGCGCTGTGCGCTCTTGCTCGCGCGTAGCAGTGCGTAGTTGCGGTATTCCGGACGCGCTTTGCCGAACTGCTCGTAATAAAACTAGTAGTATTCCTGCGCCGCCCATGTGATAAATTTCGCTAGGTCTGCCAGTGGTAAACGACGCTTGCAACCAACCATTGTTTACGTACTCTGCTATGACTTGTCTAACTTTACGTTCCCCAATTCCAGTTCCTAGTAGGAGTGTCATGTCCGAAATGCCTCTAGTAAACACAGGCGCAAGGGCGCTCTTGACAGCATCCCTGGAAGCATCTGCAAGTAGCGCATCAGAATATTCAGGACGCGCTCGGTACCAGTTGCCTTGAGTGCGGCTGCTGCTGGTGAGCACCAAATTCAAGTCTTGCAACGTGTTTAACCTGTTCTTAATCGTTCGCTCAGAGACAGCAAGTTGCCGAGCCATTTCTCTATATTCTCCTTTCCAATTGGTTGCGGCTTCAAGAATACGTAATGTGGTATATGGGCTGTGTCGTTGTTCAATAGAACTAGTTGCACTAGTTCCGAGCACTGAATTCAAACTGATATTGTAGCGCTTGTGAAGTTCCGCGCCAACCATTAGTACGGCATGTGCTATGCCGGCATGCATCGTGCCTTCCGTGCTGCGTCGATAGCCGCGTCCGGTTCGCGAGTCGCCCTGTACGCTGGTAAAGGTGGCTGGAGCGTGCTGCGCAAAACCTGACTTTGATAGGCTCTCAAGGTAAGCTCTGAAGGTTGACCGCGTTGGTAGAGTAATCGCTTCGTCCTGCGTAGTAGCAATCCTGGCTGCCACGCGCTCGCGGATCATGGCGGGCGTGCAAAACTGGTCGTCAAGTGCAAGAAACGTAATTGCTTTCTGGGGGGTATTCAAGGCAGACAGGAGCGCATCCACTCTGGCTTCAAGTTGCACTGGCAAAATATTGCTCGCTTTGCGCTGAATTGATTGCGGCTGTCGCAGCGCTCCATTAGCTCCTGCTCGCGTGCGTCCGTCACCCATGGGGTAAGTACTCTTCGCAACAATTTAAACCTGTAGTCTCTAACAAAGAACGAAGCTTCACCTCCATAACATTTAAATATCGCTGCCGATACATCTGACTAGATATATCGCATAAGATACAGCCCTATGAATCAAGGATATTTACGCATGCTCGTTTTGCAACAACTTAGCGTTGGCAGTTGCTCAGGCTACGCAATAGTAAAAACGATTCACGCGCAAACGGGTTGGAAGCCGAGTTATGGCAGCATATACCCCCTGCTCGAGCGCCTCCAATCCGACGGCTTAGTAACTGTCAAAGAAGAAGGACGCAGCAAATTATACTCATTCAACGCGCAAGGCAAGCATCTATTCGAAGCAGAGAAATCAAGACGCAAACAAGCACTGAGCGGAATTGTCGAACAACTGCGTGTGCTTGCAAGCATGGGTGACGAGGAAGCTGCGCAAATGGCAGAAATAATAGCTGCGCAAGTTGAGGGTGATGAAAACTGTAAGGAGCTCCCAGAACTCGCGCAAATGCGCGGTGAATTGCACCGCTTAATGAAAGAAGGAAAATTCAAAACAAAAACTCAACAAATCCGAACAATTGCAAAAAAAGCAGCAGCAGAATTAAAGAAATTATAACGGAATAACCATGGCACGCGCGATTATAGAACTCAAAAATGTATGGAAGAGCTACGAGATGGGTGACGCTGTCGTGCACGCACTGCGCGGCCTTACGCTCACTGTTAAAGAAGGAGAATTTCTGTCAATAATGGGTCCGAGTGGTTCGGGCAAGTCAACCGCCATGAACATGATTGGCTGCCTTGACATTCCAACAAAAGGCGAAATATTGCTCGACGGCACTAACATCGCAAAACTTACAGAGAGCGACTTAGCAGCTATTCGCGGTAAGAAAATAGGATTTATTTTTCAGAAATTTAATCTAATCAACACCCTTACCGCTAAAGAAAACGTAATGCTTCCATTAGTATTCCAGGGCATCAGTCAGGAAGAGCGCGAGAAGCGCGGCACAGAAATGCTAACTCTTGTAGGCCTTGCCGACCGCATGGATCACAAGCCTAACGAGCTCTCCGGCGGTCAGCAGCAACGCGTTGCGATTGCGCGCGCACTGGCAGTAAAGCCTGACGTAATTCTTGCGGACGAGCCGACTGGAAACCTAGACAGCGCGTCGGGCAAGAACGTTATGGATTTTTTGAAGGAACTTCATAAAACCAAAAAAACTACGATTGTATTAGTCACGCACGACATGACGACAGCCAAAAACGCGCAGCGAATAGAAGTGTTGCGCGACGGAGCGCTGATTCCAAAATGAACGCCCGCGTCCCCGTCACCCGAGCAAGCAAGAACCAGCTATTCATTTCAACAATTCTACTATAACCTGTAACCAATAATTGAGGCCACGCATGAAAAACGCACCATTACCAAAAAATCGAATTCCGATTGCACTCGCAGTATTTGTACTGCTACTTGGAATTAGCGCAACGCTCGCAAGTGCCGCAAGTCCTGACAGCGTGTCCTACGCAGTCACACTTCTAAAGTACGAACCAACGCCAGCGCAACCTGGCGACATTGTCGAAGCTTGGGTGCAAATCACAAACGGTGGACGCGTCGCGTCGCCAGCCGTTACAATAGTTGTGGATCCGTCATATCCATTCACTCCAGTTGGACCGCAAGACGAGAGTGTTAACGTTGGTCCTATTGCGGCCGCAAGCAGCTACGTAACGCGCATTAAGCTTGTAGTTGATACTGCTGCAACGGACGGCACTTATACACTTCCAATTCGCATGACAACGGACGGCATTTCATACATTTCAAACGAAGTGTCAATGCAAGTTCGCACTTCTAACAGCGTACTTACAGTAACTCAAGCTGGAACAACTCCGGCGGAGATTATTCCAGGTTCACAGTCACAGTTTGAAGTAACTGTTCGCAATGCGCAAGCCAGTACCCTTCGCGACGTTACAGTTTCGCTAGACCTTGCGGACACCGACCTAGCGACTATTGGTACAACAACCAAGCAAACACTTCCGCGCATCGAAGGCGGCGCGCAAACAACATTCCGCTTCCAGCTTGTTGCTGATCCTGAAGCGCAAAGTGGAATCGCACGCATTCCCTTAACGTTTACATTCATGAATGCTGATGGCACAGAAGTAACGCAAACAGAAACAGTTGGAATACTAGTACACGCGAAGCCAGACGTAACAGTGCTTATTGATCGCGTCACGCGCAGTGCGGATGAAAAAGAGCTTATTGTGCTCACGCGCATTATTAACAAAGGCCTCTCCCAAGTTAAGTTTGCAGAAGTAAGTGTTGCAGCGGCAGACGGATACACCGTAAGTGGTCGCACAGAAGTCTATGTTGGAAACATTGACAGTGACGACTTCCAAACTGCAGAATTTACCATCAAACCAACTGGAGAAACTGCGGCTCTTAAAGGAACACTCACCTATCGAGACGCACTAAACCAGCCATACTCAGTTCCTGTGCAACTCTCGGTTGTTGCGCCAGCAAAAGCAAGTAGCGGCGGTTCAGGCATAATTGTTGTAATAGTAGTAGCGGTATTAGTTGTTATCGGATTCGTTGTTTTCCGCCGCTCACGCAAGAAAAAGTAAGTACAAATAGGCTATGGATATTCCATTATTTTAGGTTCCGTAGCCTCAAATTACTTTCACTGATTCATAAGCAAATAACTCATGCGCTGGGACTACGTCAAACTCGGAATTAAGAACCTCCAGAAGCGACAGCTTCGCTCCTGGCTTACTATGATAGGTATATTCATAGGAATTGCGACGGTAGTAAGTCTCATAGCTCTTGGTCAAGGCCTCAAGGATGCGGTGTCTGCGCAGTTCTCGACCCTCGGCACTGATAGGTTGATTATTCAAGCAAAAGGTGGTGGTGGCTTCGGCCCGCCGGGACAAGGAGCTCCGACTCCACTCACAGAAAAGGACCTGCGCATAGTAGCACGTTCCCAGTATGTGTCTGTTGCAGCCGGGAGGCTGATAAAAGGAGTAGCCGTACAGTACAATGATAAGCAGTCTGTACAGTTTATAGTATCCCTTCCCGATGATCAAGCGCAGCGAGATTTAGTACTATCTTTGCAGAACGTGCGTGTTGACCAAGGACGGCTCCCGCGGCGAGAAGATGGAAACAGGGTCGCAATAGGAGCTGATTATCTAAAGCCCGATTTATTTGGCAGACCGATTATTGTCGGTGACACGTTTGAAGTAAACGGAAAAAAGTTAGAAGTTATTGGAATACTTAAAAAAAGAGGCAGCATAACTATTGATAGTGCACTTGTAATGGACGAGCAGTCGATGCGAGATTTATTAGATATACCAAGTGAGTATAGCGTTATCTCAGCGCAAGTAACAAGCGACAAGGAAATTAACCTTGCGCAAGAATCAATAAGCAAAAATTTACGAAGTAGTCGCAGAGTAAAATTAGGTCGTGAAGACTTCTCAGTCCAGTCGCCTGGCAGTTTGCTTAGTAGCCTTAATGCAATTATAGGAGGAGTTACTGCAGTTCTCGTTGGTATTGCGTTCATCTCACTTCTGGTTGGCGGCATCGGAATAATGAACACTATGTATACAGCCATAATGGAGCGCACGCGTGAAATCGGCGTTATGAAAGCTGTAGGCGCACGTAACAGCGACATACTCGCGATATTTATTTTTGAGAGTGGTATGCTCGGGCTATTGGGCGGGATTATTGGTGTTATCCTAGGAATTATTCTGAGCGAAACTGTAGTATTACTAGGTTCACAATTTTTAGGCCCTGGAATACTCAGCAGTACGGTTTCCGTGCAACTTGTACTTGGCGCTCTCCTGTTTAGCTTTGTTGTTGGCGTACTTGCTGGCGCGTTTCCTGCGTATGAAGCGGCAAAACTGCCGCCGGTGGAGGCATTCCGGCAATGATGGAGCTCTTTACGATTGCACTAGAAAATCTTCGTAATCGCAAGAAGCGCGCTTATCTTACGATAATTGGCGTTTTTATAGGAATTATGGCGGTCGTCGCATTGGTTTCGCTCGGTCAGGGATTGCAAGCAGGAGTCAATGAGCAGTTTAGTAAGCTCGGAATCGACAAAGTATTTGTGGCTCCAACAACAGTGCCTGGAGGCGCATCAATAACCGAAATCGGTAATCGCGACTTAAATAGAATAAAAAATGTCGCGGGAGTAATTGAGGTTGCAGGGTATAGAGCAAAAACTGCAAAAATAGATTGGTCGCAAACGACTGTATACCAGACTGTTTCTGAAATCCCCGAAGGTAATGTTGAGCGCGCACTTATTGTTGAGAGTTTAACAATAGAAATAGAGGAAGGACGGCTTCTTGAGAGCGGCGATAAACTCAGAGTAGTTATTGGTAGCGGTTATACGGACGACACAGTGTATACAGACCCGCTCTCCGTCGGGCGTACGATTATAATTAATAACGCCAGTGCAACGATTGTCGGAATATTAAAAAAAATTGGCGACCCTGGGCTTGACAACGGCGTGTTTGTTCCCACTGTTCTCTACAAACAAGTATTTCCTGCGGAATCAGCTGCTGACTCGTACTCTACTGTGATTGTGCGCGTAGCTAAAGGTGAGCAAGCATCGCAAGTTTCAGAGAACATAAAGGAAAGTTTACGACGTTTTCGCGGACAGAAGCCTGGTGAAGAGGACTTCACTGTGCAGACAACAGAGGACATAAAGGAGAGTTTTGATAAAATTCTTGGCATAATACAGACGGTTCTCTTCGGTATCGCTATGATATCGCTTCTTGTTGGTGCAATAGGCATTATGAATACTATGTACACAGCGGTACTTGAGCGAACAAAGGAAATAGGAATAATGAAAGCTATAGGTGCTAGTAATGAAGCAATTCTCTCAATATTTCTGATTGAAAGTGCGCTTCTCGGTTTTGTTGGAGGAGCAGTCGGTTGCATACTTGGACTTGGAATATCATTTATTGCGAGTATCATAGCAACCCAAGTACTCGGAACAACCATCATTCAATTTGTACTGTCTTGGTGGCTAATAGTAGGTGCTCTTGCATTCGGTACAATTATAGGTGCTATTGCAGGCTTCTTCCCGGCGCGCGCAGCAGCGCAGCAAAAACCAGTTGATTCGCTGCGGTATGAATGATGGTAAAATCTAGAGATATTATTCAGCACGCCGTTAAGGAAGAATTACATTCAAGAAAGCTGTTTAAAGAAATTCTAATTTTTGGCGGAATACTTTCCGGAATTATTGGTTTAGTAATTTATTTCATGTACTTTGCAAATTCAAGCCATGGAACTTACTGGCTACTTGCGGAGTTTGCAATTGGCCTAATAATCTACTGGCGCGTTGAAACGCTTTAACGAAGGCGCAGCATTACTGTCTTTGGTCGCGCATTCGCGCGCTCTAAATGCCCCTGCCTGAAACGATTATTATTACTTCGCCGATGATTAGCAAGAAGCCGCAGGTGCAGAATACAAGCGTGCGCATGTGCGTTAGTTTATGCGAGACTGCGTAGCTGAATGCAAGCGCTCGCAGTGCAAGAACGAACAACCCAACATATACTGCGTATGGCGTATATAGTTGCGCAAACAAAACTATTGCCATTGCGACGCCAGTTGCCATTTCTAAAAAGAACAAACCGGATAGTATGCTCCACTGAAATTCCTCGTGCACACTAACGGTGAAGAACCATGCCACAATAAGAAACAGTCCAAGCAAAATTATGCGTTGCACAATTGGAATCGGCTGGCCAATTTCAAACAAAAATCGTGGAATACTTTCAAGCGCAGCAATTGCGAGGAACGTAGCAATAAGATACGCCCATCCTAAGTCGCCTGGTTTCGCCGCCATACCATTTGGCCGGGGGTTTTATTCAAAAGCATATGGTTGCACTCGCGAGGAGTAACTAAAAATTACAAGCCTGGGTGTAATGCAGTTTGCGAATCTTAGTAGCGCTTAGTCTACGCGAACTACAAGTACGTTCGGCTGTTTTACAAGTTCGTTTAGCGTCATGTTCACTTCGCGCTTGTTCCCAGACAAGGTGCAAGTGAGAGTGTACTCTTTTGTTTTATTGTCGAACACGTATGAGTAGGTGCGGTGATTAGGCAGCATCTTCTCAATGTCGCGCACGCGGCTCAGATCATTTACGGTTAGTGTTACGGTTTTCGAATAACTGCCGAAGCCGTGTCGCTCGAAGAAATGATCGACTAACACAACCAGACCAACTAGGAAGAACAAGTAAAGCGCTTCTATGAATAGCCCAACGCCTACAACGACACCTATCGCGGCAAAAACCCACAGGCTTGCAGCCGTAGTGATGCCTGTGACTCTTTTCTCGCTTGATTTGATTATTGCGCCTGCGCCAAGGAAACCAATTCCTGTAATAATTGCGCCGAATACAGGAAGCGGGTTTTCATTTACTGCCATGGCTACAATTGTCATCGCAGCGGCGCCAGTGGCAACGAACGCGAAAGGTCCGAAACCTACTGGCTTCTTGTTGAACTGGCGCTCAAGACCAAAGAGCACGCCCATTCCAAACGCTATGGATATTCTAAAAATAACTTCGAGCCATGTTACTGGAACAGACACTGTAAGCGACATATTCTTGGTGTGGAATTATAGCTTATAAGATTGTCGCAGGACTGATTAATTGCCAAATTAGAGCGTTTAAACTGTGTTAAATTAGAATTTAAATTATGTTTATACAAATTAGTTAGAAATTGTGTAAAAAAAAGAAGAAAAAGATACTCTCAAACTCGCGCTTTAGAAGCGTGGGCGAGGAGTGAAGCAGTCGCGGCAGTATACTGGGCGTCCTTCAGTTGGCTTGAAAGGAACCTGAGTTTCCTTTCCGCACTTTGAGCAAGTTGCTGTACTCATTTCACGAGGGCCATCTGATGCTGGGCGTGGGCTTCTTGGTCCACTGTTGTTGCTGCTGAAGTTGTTGCGTCGTTCCATATTCATTTCTCCGGCCCGTACGCGCAATTCATTCCAGATATTCCTGATGGCTTCTCTTGGTGCTTAAACTGGTGACGTGGCTTAATAGGGATAAGTGCCACTTAGTATATAAATATAGGGGATTATAGGCACACCTGACCTAAACCGCATTAATGTTACTTTTGTACCTCTCGAGTGGTACCTTGTATCCTATTCCTTGATGTAGGCGTTCTTCGTTATAAAATGTTAGGAA
>JAYVHA010000005.1:0-11985 GCA_043771635.1 Candidatus Woesearchaeota archaeon | reverse complement strand
AGCTTGAATTCTTTGCTGTATTCCATCGTGTCCTCCGAGGACACAGGGCACCCCTCTCGTTAAACCACTACCGTAACATAATTACGGTTCAGCACACTCGCTGTGCCTAACAGTAAGGCTTATAAACAGACCCTGTTTCCAGAAAGATAAGATGGGAAAGAAACCCCGAGGCATAAATGCAGCAAAGGCGCTTACAAAGCGTCGCGTCAACTCGCAGTGGTCGAGCAAGTGGTTCGTTCGCAAGGCTCTAAACCTTAAGAAGAAGAGCGACCCATTGGAGGGCGCACACCAGGCGTCCGCAATTGTACTTGAAAAGGTACAGTTAGAAGCGCGTCAGCCATCATCGGGTATGCGTAAGTGCGCAAAAGTACAGCTCGTTAAGAACGGCAAGACTATCACCGCGTTCCTCCCAGGAGACGGCGCCATCAAGATGGTTGACGAGCACGACGAAGTCGTCATCGAGTGCATCGGTGGAAAGATGGGTCGCGCTAAAGGAGACCTTCCAGGAGTACGTTGGCAAGTAATTAAAGTCAACGAACAGAGCCTTGACGCTCTCCTCCACGGAAAGATTGAGAAAGCACGTAAATAAACATAACTAGGTACACACAAAACATGGTAATCAAGGCATTCGACCGATGGGAAACAACCGGCATCACGGTACAAGACCCAGGTCTTGTTCGCTACATCACGCTTGAGCCACGTTACGTACCAAAGACTGGTGCTCGCTACGCAGGAAACCGCTTCCACAAGAGCCGCGTGTTCATTGTAGAGCGCCTCATGAACAAGATCATGGTGGCAGGACATAAGAGTAAGAAGCACAAGGCATCATCCGGTCACACAACTGGAAAAAGCCAGACAGTTTACGGCATTGTTGAGCGTACCCTTGAGAGCCTTGAGAAGAAGAGCAAGCAGAACCCAATTGCAGTACTAGTACGTGCAATTGAGAACGCAGCCCCTCGCGAGGAAATCATCACCATCGAATATGGTGGTGCTCGTTATCCTAAGGCAGTAGAATGTGCTCCGCAGCGCCGCGTAGATATAGTACTTCGCCAGATGACGCAGAGCGCATACCAGAAGTCATTTAACAACAAGCGCAAGATTGAAGACGCACTCTCTGACGAGATCTTTAACGCGTTCCAGATGAACCAGAACAGTCAGTCGTACGCAAAGCGCCTTGAACTTGAGCGCGCTGCAGACGCAAGCCGTTAAAGGTTCTGAGGATTAGTATGAAGACGCTTCCACCTAAGGTTAGAAGTGTTTTACCGTACTTCCGCTCTGATCGTGAAGCCTCAAGAGTTCGCATACCGCTTAGTGGTCCTTTGCGTTCACTTAACTTGGAAGACCTTGATAGTCGGGTGAATGCAGTAAAGATTGCTTTGGCGCATACTCCTGATATTCTGGGTGAAACGGTTCGACTAGTGTCTCCCAAAATCGGTGAATATGGTCTGCCCATAGCGCTTAACGTGCCTATTTCAAACCGTAGAGCTAACCTGAAAGGGTACTTAGAGCGCGTACTATTTCCTTTATACAAAGGCTATGAGTTACCGGCGGGTGCCTTACTTGTAACTGCGTCCAATTGGGGTGACGCTCCATTTTACTCGGTGAGTAAGGAGCTTGTTCGCCGACGCAATTTAAATTTAACTGGTGCTGTACGAGAGTCTCACGAGCAGTCGCTTGGCGCAGCTTATAGTGTGCTAGACGCTTGCCTTAAGAAAACTAAATAGTAGTCCGCGACTATTTTGATGCGTGCCACTTTTTAATTAGGGTAAGCATGGCGTCTGTTACGTCATTAATTGACATTTGATCGGTGTGGATGATTTGGTGATAGTATTTATCGTCAAGAAAATTTGAAATTTGATATCGCTCAAGGTATAGCTTATGGTCTGTTGCGGTGCGGCTAGTATTCATCTCTACAGCATGTTCGATTGAGACTGGGCGCTCTTTTCGGCTGGTATCTAATAACAATCTGCGAGCTGCTTCTTGGTCGCTAACATCCAACTTAAAGCGAAGTGAACTAATTGATTTGTCTCCCTGCTGTTCGAGCTGGTAGAAGAGTGGCCCGCCAAGTCGACTATCAAAAATATGAACTCCTGGGGCTTTTACGTAATCCAATTGCCGTCGATCAATAGCGATGTCATAATTTGGATTCTTTAGCCGCCACTGTTGGTGCGCCGAAAGAGCATCCTCGGGGGGGATACCATGTAATTGAGCATATGCTTGCGCGTCTGCTCGAATAATTTTCCCAATATTCCAGTGGCTTCCCTTTAGAGCGTCAGACACTAGGCTTGCGTTTTTCCCTTTTCCTGACAAAGGTAGTCCGCCGACGGTTATTGCCCGCTTAGTACCATAATCCATTTCTACTGTCAGCTCACTAACTACTTATTCCTTTCTAGTAGTGCTGGATATGCTATTTAAACAAAGTTTAAATGAATGGAATTTCCTTTAGCAGAAGTGCAAGTACTTCTTCAGGAGTCTTATCCGTTGTGTCAATTATGATATGATAATTGCGTGGATCGTGATGATCGACTCCGTAGAGCTTTATGTACTGCGCTCGCTCGCCTGCAACTCTAGACTTTATCTCCAGGTCAGCTTCTGCTTCACTTTGTACAGCTTCGCTCACGCGTTTAGCCGTCAATAGGCGCCTTCCAGCCTCGCTCGCAGCAACCGTAAGAAATACTTTGTATGCGAGCGGCAGGAAGTGGAATCCCATGCGGCTGTCGATTATAAGCTGCTCTTGATCATGCAGCGCGGCTTGCCGCTCGTCAAGCAGCTGATCGTACTCAGGACTGACTGCTAAGCGCTCTTTAAACTCTGAGAGGGTTATTCCAAGTTTCTGCGCTTCCTCGCGCCACACGTCGCCGGCAGACCAATATCTGTACTGGAGTTCCGCGGCAAGCATACGGCCCACGGTTCCCTTGCCGGACAAGGGATATCCGCTAATTGTGATGAGCATGAGTTTTAACGGTTTTCACAGTTCTTATGGCTTCCGCTCCAGGTTATCATTCTCAGTTCGCATATTGTGCATAAGTTATGCGGAGATAATAAAAATTACCTATGGATTGATGATGCATGAGTCGCGAGCAACACTATGTATTAACTGCGTCTGTGCGCTCTCAAATTGTTGAGAGACTCTCGGAGCGGGACTTGGATTTAACGAGTCGCATAACCAAAATAACTGATGCTTTTGCAGGGCGAGACGATCAACTGCTAGGCATTCTTCTTCTAGCAAAAAATAAGCGTGAATTGTCGCAAGCAGTAGATTATTTTTCTAGCCGCATTAAAGGACATAGTGCTGAGCATGGTAAAGATTACAAGCAATCATTACCTTATTTAGAGAGGGTAATTGCTACGTATATTGAATCACATTCTTCTGCTGGCCCCGGTAAGTTTAGAAGCGGTGCTTAGAGAGTACGTCTTCGGCATTAATTAATGGCTTTTCAGTTTTTTCGATGTCATCATAACCTATGCGCGGACACGCGGTGTTTAGCCATACTTCAACAAACGGAAAGTCTTCAAGTCCTTCAATACCTAGTGTGTTGCCTAGAAAAACATAGAACTGCTTATCTGGAAACTCTTCTCGTAATCGCTTAACGGCATTTTCATCTTTCTGACCGCTCTTCGTCGACAAAAGAACTCCTATACGCCGCACCATGTAGAATGTCTTTATGCCTGCTTCGCGCCTCTTTCTGCGGCGGTCGATTGCAGTGCGATCAATTTGCCCTGGCTGCTTTGTTACTGGGTCCCAGGTATACACTGGAATTTCATTAGCATACGCGAGCGCCTGCGGGTGAAACAAGCCTTCTCCGATGTAGAGCACTGCCGGTTCCTCTACTTGCTCAGTTGAGCAGCCTAGAATTTGCCCCGCATGAAACGTATGCCTGTGCTTGTAGAGCGTTACTTGCTTGCCAGCAGCAGTTAGCATCGCTTCAATAGCTGGAATTTGATCACGAAACTGAGCCGTAGTTGCGAGCGCAAACACTGCCGGAAGGCTCGCTACAAAAGCCTCTGGCAATTCTACTTGAATATTTCGTCGAACTGGAATGTGATGAACGCGCATAGGAATTTAGAGTTGTGAGTACTGAGCCGTGGCTCTCATCCGTCGGTATGTTCCGCTGTATTTTTAAATGTAGGGGGTTCGAAATCATCATGTCAGGAGAACTCGAGAAAGGCCTCGGATTCATCGCGGTTTACGCACTTATTATCACGAGCATGATAGGCTCAAGCCTATTTTTCGGTATATCTGAAGGGGCGCACCTTGCTGGCTCCTGGAGCTTAATTGCATGGGTCTTGCTTGGCATAGTTACGGTGTACGTTGCGGCTTGTTTCGGTGAGCTAATTGCTATGTTTCCGTCGTCAGGCGGAGTTTATGAGTTTACAAAACAAGCTTACGGGCGCTTTCCAAGTTTTCTCGTGGGCTGGGCAAGCTGGATAGTAAGTAATGTAGGTTCTGCAGTACTTGTAGTTGCGGCGCTGGAATTTATTCTGCCAGGCTCGAGTACGGTGCAAATATTTGGGCTTGAAGTTGGCCGTGGAACCATAAAAGTAATTGCTGCGATTGTTCTAATACTATTATTCAATTTCATAACTTATAGAGGTATTGAAGCGTCAGGCATCATACTAATCATCTTCGCAGCGATTGTATTAATACTACTAGTCGCAACAATAATTCCTGGCTTTACGATTTTTGATGCATCAAACTTAGTATTAACTGGAGGGCCTCCAATATCGATGTTATTGGTTACTATTTTTTTCTTGGTTGAGAGTTTCTTCGGCTGGGAAAGCGCTAGTTTTCTTGCAGAAGAAACTAAAGACCCTGCTCGCACAATTCCGAAAGCACTTGTGTGGGCGAGCGCGTCAATTGCGGTTCTAGGAGTGCTGCTGGCTTTTGTATTGATTGGCGCCTATCCTTCAAGCCAATTAGGCGCTGATCCAAATCCTGTGCTTCATCTAATTAAAGATGTATTCCCACAGGCTGCGCCTGTATTTTTACTTGGTGTTTTCCTTGCGTTTATCGCAGGAGTTATTTCAAACGTAGTGTCATGTCCAAGACTTTTGTTTGCGCTTGCGCGAGATCGTTTGTTTATCGAGCAGGCAACCAAGTTACATCCAGTACACAAGACGCCTGTTAATGCTATACTATTCCAAACTATTGTTACGCTGGCGCTTGTTTTGTTTGCGTTTGGACGCTACCAGTTTTTAGTTAGTGTTTTAGTGCCGATTGCGCTTGCGATGTATGCAGTAGTGCTCTTTAGTGTACCTGCACTAAGAAAATCTAAACCTAATCATCCAAGGTCCTTTAAGGTTATTGCAGGTACGTGGCTACCAAATGTAATAGCCGTATTCTATATTTGTGTAGTTATAGGATATTTTGTAATAACTCCAGGATCATCAAGCGTATTGCTTTTGATTGCAGGATTCTTTTTACTTGCAATTCCTGTATATTGGTTTGTGACGATGGCGTACAACCCTGATGCAATTATTACTGTGTCCGACACTGCGGCAAAACTAACCTATTGGCTTGAGGACTTTTTACTTCCTAAACGTATTCGTCATGAGCTTGTTGATATTTTCCGGTTGCACATACGAGGTAAAACGGTATTAGAATTCGGCGCTGGCGTAGGCACACTAACAGAAGAATTGGCGGAAGCTGTAGGTCCGAAGGGAACAGTTATTGCGATTGACTTGTCAAGAAGCAATCTCGCAATAATTGAGCGCCGCCTCGCGACTACACGTTTTTCACAGCGTGGTGCAGGAATGGTGCGAACAGTACACGATGAGCATCAAGTTAATCGCGTGCATCCAACGATTACGCACGCAGATGTTGTGTATAGCGTTGGCTTTTTAGGATATATGCAGGACTTGCGTAAAGTTTTACGCGAGCTTAATGGAATCCTTCCGCCAGGCGGTCGCGTTTGTTTTGTAGAGTACGTGGATTTCTTCAAAGTATTGCCTGACCCTGTAGTTGTGTCTGACATTGCGCGCCTCGAGCAAGCTTTCATTGACAGCGGCTTTGCGATAAGTGTGCGCCGGCGAAAAGGAATGCTATGGAATTATCTAATTATCGAAGGACTCAAAACTGATAGTAAGCAAGCGTACATCTGATGAAACAATCTGTGCGCCTATTTGTTCTCTCGGGTTTGCTGCTACTAACCACTAGCAGTGCGGTGTTCGCGCTCGCGAATAATTCGCTCGACTACCGCCGCGATTGGGGGAAGTTCGCACGCTTCGAGCGCCTAAGTATGATCGTTTACATTGACCCTACGGTGCCCGATGAAGCGATGCACCTAATCCCGCAATGCACTGACATGGTCTGGCATGGGCGGTATCCCGAAGGTTCACACTTAGCGCAATGTCTTGCGGCGAACATCACTGGTTTCACGCTAGACAGTATAGGTTCAGGTGGCAACCGGTTCGCTGGATGCGGTACCGAGGATTCGCTGCGTGAACTCAAAGCAAACGAATTTGTCAGCCGAGTCATTCCCAATGGCCATGCGTGTCTTGCATCAGTGAATTATCCGTGTCCAGATTTCTCATTAATGCCTGAGTGCCCCGATCTGCCTGTGGTTGCGCCTGCTATAGATGTGGTGCCTGAAGTGAACCTGACTCCTTCACCGATAACCCTGCCGCCTGTCGCCCCTGTAGTCGGTGCGATTCCTGAAAGCAGTGCATCACCGATTGCCCGACTAATTCATTGGCTTCAGAAACTTTTCGCGTGAGTGCCTACGTTCGTAGCGTCGCGCCTTCACTTACGCCAGGAATGAAACTGCGGCGCAGCATTCCAAGCTCTTGTATGAATGTGCGTGGCTTCTCATAGTATGCATACGACGGTTCTTCGCCGAGTTGCACTTTCAAGTACTGATTGACTTCATTTCGACTACCGAGTTCATCAACGAGACCTAGCTCCTTAGCTTCAACACCTAAGAAGAATTCACCTGTGCTAATAGTGCGGACTTGCGAATCAGTCAGGTTGCGATTGCGCTTAACTTCGTCAAGGAAGAACTCATGGATCTTATCGATTTTAGCTTGGAATAATGCGCGCTCCGCAACTGTTGGTTCGCGGTATGGTGAGCCGACTTCTTTAAACTGGCCGCTATGGAATTCTTGGTAGCTTGCATTGTATCGCTCTAGCGTGCCGCCGAATTCAATGTAGCTAGCAGTTACTCCAACGGAACCTGTTATTGACATTCGGTTCGCTATGATGTGGTCGCTGTTCGACGCAATCCAATACGCGCCGGAAGCGCCGGATTCACGAATCCATGCAACTACTGTTTTGTTAGTTCGCTGAATTGCTGCGCCAATTTCATCCGACGCGACAGGTGAGCCGCCTGGACTATTAATATCGAGAAGAATAACTTTTACTGCAGGGTCTTCGTCAGCTTCTTTGATCCAGTCGGTAACTTGATCCGGGTCGACGGTGTCGCTCCAAGGGTCGCTGCCGAAAGCAATGACTCCCTTTATTGGAATAACTGCCACTGATCCACTTGTAGTGGTTGAGCCGCTGCTAAATGAAAGAATAATTGCAATGAAGATGCTGCTAATTGACAAGATGCCAACTATAACGAGGAGAAGTGCGATTTTTTTAAGGGTGTCTTCCATGGGATTCACTCAACTGTTTCTGTACTGGTCCAGTGCTCAAGTAGACGCTCGCCGTGAAACGCGTAGTATAGCGGGTCTGCAAGCCAGAGCAGGGTAAATGGTAACATTGGGATAATGAATGCGTTGCGGCCAAGCGCCTGCCAAAATCCTATGCCTGGTTTTTCAATTCCTTTAGTGCGAGTTCTGGCATTGGCGCTGTCTGCGCGAGGTTGTACGCGTACGCCAACCATAAGCATGCCTGCGGTTTGTCCCACGATGTATTCGCAGAATACGTGGTATAGCAATACAAAAATACTTGCGTACAAAAATGCTGTTACAGCAAGCGGACTCAGTGCCGGTGTTGCCGACTCCAGAATAAATTCAGGAGCACTTGGCAATTCGCTAGCCAAAAGGGTGAAAAAGGCCCATGTAGCAACAAGGCAGAAGTATAGGTCTAGCATAAATGCCAGAATACGCTTCCATACGCGAGCCGCACGTTCCATGCTAACATCGCTTTTAGGTTAGCTAATAACCGTTTCGGTTTAGTAACGAGTTTTTCACAATGCTGGTTGAGCCATTTTACTGCGCTGTGTTGTCACTAGAGCGAGCAAACATTTATAAAAGCCGTCCGGCCGCGTTACTATAAGAAATGGCGCGCCCGGTAGTACCTACAACAGAGGCAGAAGATATAGCTCGCGCGCGCATTCCGCGCGAGAATGAAGTACTTGGAAAGCTTGAGCAGCGCCTCGGCGGTTCACGCTGTAGAGTGCGTTGCCTTGACGGAAAGGAGCGAATTTGCCGAATCCCTGGTCGCCTAAAGAAGAGTCTATGGGTGCGCGAGAATGATATTGTTCTCGTCGAGCCATGGGAGCTTGGTGGCGATACTAAGGGGGATATTATCTTTAAGTACAAACCAAACCAGGTTTCTTGGCTCCGTAATCAGGGATACTTGACCGAGTTACAGGATCTAGACGGATTCTAGCTAGCTTGTTATAGCTACTAATTCTTAACGCGTGTGTCTAGCTGAATTTATTGATCCTTATTTTACTCGTAATAAACGAACGAAACGCTTAGGCCAGCACTGAATTTACTTAACGATTCACCTCACTTTTTCTTAAAGAACTTACCACTAGGTTTTTGACTTTTATTTGTAGGAAGCTTACTTCGGAAGGCCCATCCAGCATAAGTGTTACGAAGCGACATCGCAACAAGATATGCGACGCTCAGGGATATTGCGCTGTCGGCAATGTTGAAAACAGGGAAGCCAGTAGGACTTAGCACGCCAATAAAATCAATTACGTACTGGTACTGAACACGGTCCCATAAGTTGCCCATTATTCCTGCGCCAAAGACTACTAGTGCTGTGCGCTCATGTCCTTTGTATGTTTCTTGCGAGCGAAGCGCAAAATATAGCACAACAAGTGCTAGTGCTGCAATAAACGCTAAAATAGCATTCTGATTTTGAAAAATTCCAAAACCTGCTCCAGTATTACGCACGTAGGAAAAAAAGAAATTGTCTGGCCGAACTGCATGCGCTACTATTTTTGTAATTCTGTCGGCTGCGACAATTGCCGCAATTAGTGTCCATTCCTTGTTACTAAGTACTGCCATTAGTTATAGTCTCCTCGGTAGAAAGAATCTTTGGAAGTCACAGCCATCAGTACCAAGGCCTGCGCGGGTTGTTAGGATCATTGGTTTGAGGTGGTAGACGTTGCTCGATTGCGCTTAGGCGCAGGTTCATAGTCTCGAGTTGCGCGCGCACTGCGTCGAGTTTTGCAGTAATTACTTCAAGGTCTTTACTGCTGTGCGAGCTGCTCTGCGCATGTTCTTCAGGCGGTGGAAAGGTCTGCTGCATTTGGCCGAAAGCAGAAGGCTGAAATGAATTGGCATTATTTGTCTGCGGATACTGCCCAGGAGCGCTTAAAGGTGGAAGACTCGGCATACTACTTGCGCCGAATGGCTCAGCAGCAGGCGGCTCATAGTGCTGCGCAAAGTCAAGTCCGGAGTTGGAGCTGCTCATCGAGGGCAAACCTAACTCTTGGTCGCCGCGCTCCCAGAATTTCCAGTTTGCCATTAATTGCTCACCATACCTTTGCCTCTTTGTGCCTGTTTATATTCGCTCTGCCTTTGGAGAGCTTGCAATGCCGTTAGACGTGTATGCCTCTTGAACGCAACTTTTTGCATTATAGTCTCCGTTTTAGCTCTTCAAGCTCTGCTTCAAGAGTTAAGAGTTCTGCCGCTTTTTCCGGTGAGAGTTTGCCTTGCTGCTGTGAATTCGCGCGGTGCAGCGCAGCGACGCGAGTTAGTAGTGTTTCAATGCGGTGAACTGGGCTTCGTAGCTGGCGGAGGACATACACTAAGCCTATCAGGCATCCGAACGCAAGGCCTCCGACAATCCATACAAGTAGATTCGAGCCTTGCGTTTCTTCGTCAGTTATAATTCGAATCGCTGGTGGTGACTCCACGGCATCAGGGGCTGTTTTATCGCTGTCAACAACAGTCCAGTTGTCAGCGCGCGGGCGCACTTCAAGCGTAGTCTTACCGCTAACTGATTTTTTGATTCCATATGCGCTAGTCCAAGAAAAATTCAACGCTATGGTGTAATTGCCGACTGGTGCGGGTTTACTCTGCAAGTCTATGGTGTCAGGGCCTGAGAGGCGCGCGTCTTCAAGGTATGGCCCTGACACGTCAAGTGCGCCACTAACATTTCCCGTAATAATTATTCGCACGTTTGCGGGTTCCTGCGGCGAAGTAGGGTCGATGCGCACGCCAAGCGCGGGCTCGGACTCTTCGACAGTAATTAGAGGATAATCTTTGGAGAAGGATTGCTGCGAGGCGTTGCCTTCTGCGTACGTGTAGGTAACGCGAATTGGCGTCGTAGGGGGAGCATTAAGGGAAAAATTCGCGGTAAGATTGAATTTTGTTTCATTAACGAGCGTAGTTCTACGGGTAAGCGTTTGTTTGGTTACACTAACGCGACTGTCTACATCGCCAACAATTGCTTCAGGCGGTAATTTTACTTCAATTGTTGCTTTGAGATCTTCAGTTGACTTCGTAGTTAGTGTGATTCGAAGAGGAGCAGGTATGCGCGTAGTTGCATTATTATAGAGTACGTCGAGCGAGAATGGAATAGTAATTGTCGCCGTACGATTATCGATATCGAATAACTGCGTCTGATTTTGGTCAAAATAGCGTACCCAGCCTGATAGTCTAACTACTCCTGGAGCAGTACCTACTATGGTATATGGAATCGCCCATTCTTCGTTTACGGTGCCTTGGTGCTCTCGAACTGTGGACCCATCCGAAAAAGTTCCCGGGCCGCTAAGAGTGAGTTTAACGTACACTCTAGTTGCATCGAGCTGATTAGAGTTTGTAAGTGTTAGTGCGCCAGTCGTCTTTGCACCTAATGCTAAACTTGTTGGGGTAAGGGTTGATTTGTGACGTAACTCTGCGCCAATAAACTCCTCAGTGAAAGTAGCTGATATGTTAGTTGCGCTCGTTAAACACGCTGTTACATAGTTGAACTCTTTGCAGTCTTTGACTTTCCATAATTTTGTTATGTTACTTGGCGTAAAGAATCTAATTCCATCTGCATTTATGGGTTGAATAATTAACGTTGTGTCGCCAACACTATAACTTTCATTAATTCCAAGTGTAGTGGCAGTTATTTGGGGCAGGGAAACCAGAAGTAAAACAACTAATGTTGCGAACTGCGCAGCGAGCGCTACCGCAGAAAAAACACCCTTTTCACATCCCATTTTTCATCTATATTATTAGAGGGCTTGTTTTTAAAGTTGCCCTTGAAGCATATTTTAACAGTACTAGACTGTTGCTTGCTGTTAAGCAAGGAAGAAAAATAAAACTTAGAAAAATTTAAGGAGTTAATTAACAAGAACTGCGTTAATTGCGCCTTCTTGACCTGGGCGGTTTGTGATTCGCGCTTTTCCTGCGCTGGTCTCGATAATTGTGCCGCATGTCATGATGCTACGTCGTGCAAAGTTACGGTTTGAGCCGTTCTCAACAATACTCGTGATTTTTGCGTTTACAAAAGCCTTCTTTGCTGGATCGAAGATGTTTGCAATATCCTGACTTAGAAGGCGCTGCTTAGTGTCGCCACCAAGGCTGCGAGTTTCTTTAACGCGGCGCTCGCCGAGCTTCGTTAGCATTGCTGCGCTGCCTGTCATGTGCTGGCGCTTCACGGACATAGCCTTGAATCGGCCGCCGGTGCTCTTGCGATTTGAGCGCTTCTGGAAAATTACCATACTATGCGTGATTTTGGCTTGGTTTATAAGGGTTGCGGCGGAGCCGCCATTCTGTGCTGAACCGTAATTATGTTACGGTAGTGGTTTAACGAGAGGGGTGCCCTGTGTCCTCGGAGGACACGATGGAATACAGCAAAGAATTCAAGCT
>JAYVHA010000004.1:0-130764 GCA_043771635.1 Candidatus Woesearchaeota archaeon | reverse complement strand
CGATCAATAGTAGCTTGCTCAACACAAGTAACATTGGAACAAGTGGGCAAGTACTAAGTTTGAACAGCAACTTAAACCAATTCACTTGGACGAACGCAGGAAGTGGCGGTAACGTCACCAGCAGTAACGGAACCTCCGGATATATCGCAAGATTCACCAACAGTACAAACGTTGCAACTGGCGCAATCTACGACGACGGTACTAGAATAGGTATAGGCACAGAAACGCCTACACAACTACTGGATGTGAACGGCAATGCAACAATTAACGGAACGCTATTCGCAAATTCATTATCTGTTGGTGCGACATCAGCATCAGCTTCAAACGCAAACGCTTCCGTATTCCGAGGTGCGAATGTTGGGAGTGCAGGTATTGGGGTAGCGACTACAGAAGGATTTTTGTATTCGGCAGGCTTTAACAGCACACACATTGCGTTAGCCGCGTATAATACTACTACGCAAGCACTTATTTGGTCCAATATTAGTGCTTATCCTTCATCGTTTGTAACGCACCATAAAGTACTAGCTTACAACGGAAGCGGATACATATTGGGGTCAAATGGAACGTTCTCACGAATAGAGCGTCGCAATCTTACAAATGGAAACCTCATCTGGAATATAACGACAACAATTGAACAAGTGCGTGATATGGCAATATACAACGGTTCGTTGTACCTCGGAACGTTTAACAATAGTAGATCCTACATGATGAGGCGTTCATTAAATGATGGAGCGATGGTTAATCTAAGCGCACAGATAGCTTCATCAAGCACGATTCTTGTAGCTAATGGGACGGGGGGAGCTTACTTGCTTTGGAGTACTGGGGTAACCTATACTGTTTACGGGTATGACTCACTTCTCAGTCAAACATTTACTGCCACAGTAAATATAGATGCCACTCAACCCTGGGGTTTTGCTGCCGACCATGGGAATGTCTATATTGCCAATCAAAATACGCCGGAAGTATCGACTAAAATTTTCGCAGTAGATACAGCCCGGGGAAGCACCTATTGTAACTCGACATTCCTTTATCTTGCCTCATCTAACTCGATCAGTATTGCAACAACAAATGATGGCTTCTGGGTTTCCGACGGAATAACGCCGACAACGGGAACGCGAGCGTATAAGTTCCCTCCGGGATGTGGTACCCCAATTACCAATCTTACATTCGGCGGTACAGGCTCTGCCTCATTTAACACGCTCGCCGTAACAAGCAATGGAACTGTATATGGCGCAGGAAGAAACAGTACACTTAACATAACAATAATTGAGTCCGTTCAGAATGGCACTGCATACAGAGGGTTAACTGTCACTTCTGCAGGGCTCGTCGGAATAGGAACAAAAACTCCTGGTGCTACGCTCGATGTTAACGGTTCGATCCGTGCTAACGGCGCGATTACACAAAATGTAGGTCAAGACGTAGCGGAAGCGTTCAGCGGAGACGAACCTCTCAGTGCTGGCGAGCTAGTTGTAGCCACAGGAGAAGAAACTGTGGCGAAAGCAACGCAGGCAACTGCGCATTTAATTATTGGGGCAGTTAGTACCAAACCAGGTTTCCTTCTAGACAAGGAAGGATTAACAAACAAAGTGTTCATTGGACTTGCCGGTCGCATTCCTGTAAAGGTGCAAGGTACAATTGAACAAGGAGATTTCATTACGGTGGGTCCTACGCCAGGCGTTGGTGTGCGCGCAACCGAAGCAGGATTTGTTATCGGGCGCGCGATTGGTCCTGTCCGCCCAGACGGTACTGTCATGATAATTATCCAGCCATATTACTTCAATCCTGCAGTCAATGCGCAAGGTAAGCTTGTCGGCGGGGAAAGTAAAAAGCTGCAATTTAGCGATCGAAGCGCTGCGGGTGAAGCAGTTAAGGGTGGCAAAGTTATTGGTGCGCCTATAGTGGATGGTGCCCATCAGCGCAGTGGTAACGATGTAGTAGTGTCGCTTGGCGGACAAAAAGACGTAGTAATAACGCTAGGTTAGTAGTTTTCCGCACTAACCAGAAGTACTCTCAAAAGAATTATCCGGAAAGACCGAAAGCACAGCAGCACTGCGCTAAAGTATTCACTTCACCTATTATATCTCCTCGACAACACTCGATAAATGGCAAAGGGACGTGCGTTGTTCACCAAGAAGTGACTGATGTAGCACTGGAAAACACATATCGCGACAGTGAGTTCCAGTGGAAATAAAAGTATATAAGGGCTGGTTCGAGTCGAGTATGTGGGGTATACGTGATGATGGAATCTAAACTAACAAATTTGTTTGAAAAATTCCTACGGAAAGATTCACTGTTTGCAGACAAAACAGTATTGCAAGCAAATTATATGCCAGGTGAAATTTTTCACCGAGACGAGCAAATCGCACAAATTGCAAATATACTCGCGCCAGCACTACGCGGCGACAAACCAAGTAACCTTTTCATTTACGGCAAAACTGGAAGTGGCAAAACACTTACGATTCAGTATGTAACGCAGCGCCTGCAAGAAATTGCAAGTACGCAAGGTGTCGACGTAAAAATTCTTTACCTTAATTGTAAGCTTAAGCACGTCGCGGACACAGAGTACAGACTAATTGCACAATTAAGCCGAATCTTAGGTAAAACAATTCCTTCAACAGGACTACCAACCGACGAAGTATACTCAATGTTCTATGCAGCAATTGAGCAGCAGAAAGCAAACATCGTAATAGTGCTTGACGAAATCGACCAGCTCATCACAAAAGCAGGCGACGGCATCATCTACAACTTAACACGAATCAACACAGAACTCGTGCACAGTAAGATAACACTAATAGGTCTATCAAACGATCTTGTTTTCGCAGACAATCTAGATCCGCGTGTCAAGAGCAGCCTCAGCGAAGAAGAATTAGTATTCCCGCCGTACAATGCGATGCAAATACAAAACATCCTAATGCAGCGCAGCGAACACGCGTTTAGACCAAACCTACTTGCGGATGGCGTAGTAGCAAAGTGCGCCGCATACGCCGCGCGCGAACACGGCGACGCAAGGCGCGCACTCGAACTACTGAGAGTCTCCGCAGAACTAGCAGAGCGCCTTGACAGTCCACGCGTAGAACTTGCGCACGTCGACGAAGCAGAAGAGAAAATTGACCGCGACCGCATCCTTGAACTTGTAAAGAACCAGCCAAAGCAGTTCCAAGCAACACTGTACAGTTTGTTCCTACTTGAAGAGAAGCAAGACAGTCAGCGCTTCACAGGTGACGTATATGACTTATACCGTGAAGTGTGCGACACCGCAGACCTAAGGCCTTTAACGCAGCGCCGAGTCTCGGACATCATTGCAGAGCTCGACATGCTAGGCATTATTACTGCAAAGGTAGTAAGCAAAGGTCGCTACGGGCGAACACGCGAATTGACAGTAATCGTTCCAGACACAATCAAGCCAAAGCTACTAGGCATCCTAAAAGAAGACTTAGGCTATAACTAAGCGCAATCTTTTTCAGTACCAACAAAATTAATATTTTTACAAACAAAACATCAATTCATTAGTTTAGTCAAACAAACCCAAAAAGTCGGCTATTGCAGCCGCATCACAGCAACCATGAAACAACCCCCGCAATATTCTGAAGCCGCCGCATCGCAGCTGTATAATCAAGCCATATCAAAATGGGGTGAAGTGCCTCAGCTAATGATGGCAATGGAAGAGAGCGCAGAATTAATTCAAGCTGTATCAAAATTACTACGAAATAAAGCGGGAGCAGAGAATCATCTTGCCGAGGAAATGGCTGACGTAACAATTATGCTTGAGCAAGTAATCCTTATTCTTGAGCGGCGCGGCATAAGTGATATTCGGAGTCAAATAGCGAAAGAGCGCGAAAATAAACTCCAGCGCTTAGCGGAGCGACTATCGCAATGAGTGTAGGCCTCATTATCGAAAAATTATTCGAGCACGATATTCTTATTACGCCAGCGCAAGCGAAACTAATAACAGAAAACGATACGCTGGTATTGCGCAATCTATTAAAATTTCCAAAAGAGGCCGAAGCGTATCTGCGCCGCCTTGAGGAGCGCGCAACGGCGCAACCAGTAAAGCCAACGATTCAACCAACCGTTGTTATCAAACAGCTATCGCCGAAAAGCGGCAACTATAACATAGTTGCAAATCCTGAATTTCGGGATCCATCGCCTCCGTCAGTTGAGATAGTGCGCAACTATGTTAGAAAACCAAAGAAGCGCAGTTACCAAGATTTTGTTCAGCATTTTATAGTTCGATTTCAAAAAGTGTCAGCAATACTACGTACACGTAAAGAATTAGCTAACATTCTTCCGCTCGATAAACTAAAAAAAACAGGCAATGCAAACGAAGCTATTGCGGCCATTGGTCTCGTGTCAGAGAAGCGAGAAACAAAAAACGAACACATAATACTAACTATTGAAGACAGAACCGGATCCATCAATATTCTATGTAGTAAAAATAAAGCGGATTTGCTTGCAATGGCGCAAGACATTCACGTTGACGATGTTATTGGCGTCACAGGTAAACTTGGCGAAGACATAATTTTTGCAGACTCACTTGTGCTACCCGACGTACCACTTCAACACGAACTAAAGAAAAGTCCGGATGAAGCATATGCAGTGTGTGTGAGCGACATTCACATGGGGAATAAAAATTTCATGGCAAAGGAGTTCGAGCAGTTCTTGTCGTGGCTTCGTGGCGAGTCCGGCAGCGCGCACGCAAGGGAAATAGCAAAGAAAACGCACTACGTAATTATTCCAGGCGACATAATTGAAGGCGTAGGAATTTATCCAAACCAAGAAAATGATCTTGCAATCATGGATATCTACGATCAGTACAAATACTGCGAAGAAATTCTGCTAGGCATTCCTGCGGACAAGCACGTAATAATAATTCCTGGTAACCATGACATCGGTAGAATTAGCGAGCCACAACCAAGATTACCAAAAGACGTGATGCCTCGACTCGCAGAGCGGCCGAACACTTATTTCCTAAGCAACCCGTCAACGGTGAGAATTCATGAGCAACCGGGTTTTCCCGGCTTCACAATACTACTATATCACGGCGGTTCTTTTATTCGCTACGGTAACGACGTGCCGAGGTTATTCAAAGAGGGTGGCGTAAACAATCCAGGCGCTATAATGCAATACTTAATGCAACGCCGCCACTTAGCGCCGGCACACGGCAGCACGCTATACGTGCCGGACATTGAAGAAGACCAGCTAGTAATCGACGAAGTGCCTGATTATCTTATCACCGGTCACTTACACATGGCGCAGGAGCGCACTTGGCGCGGCATTACAATGCTTAGTTGTAGCTGCTGGGTTCCGATTACCGACTATCAACAAAAGCAAGGCTTAAAATGCGATCCGGGAAAATTAGTACTGATGAACTTGCAAACGCGCGAAGTACAGATGCTAACGCCTGAAGACTTGCTGTCAGAGGACGCATAATGACGCCTGACGAGTACAAGCATTTCTTGCACGAAGAGAGCCTGCGCATACATGCGGTTGCACAAAGTGCGCGCCGACACGGCTTCGATCCTGCGCTTGAAGTAGAAGTACAACTCGCGCGCAACATGGCGGAGCGCGTAGTAGGCTTAGTTAGCATCATGGCGCCGCAAGTCGTTGGCGCAGGCATTGCAGAGCGTATTGTTGAACTCGAGAAGCAATACGACGTACTTGACTGGCGCGTTAGTTTGCAAATCGCGCTTGAAGTTGCAGAGAGTAGATTTTGTAAATTTAAAGACCAAGTCGAAGCCATAGAAATGGGAATCCGAATCGGGTTCGCGTATGCAACTGTTGGCGTAGTAAGCTCTCCGCTGGAAGGGTTCGTCAACTTAGAACTTAAGGATAGGCTCGATCAAGGTGGAAAGTACTTCTGTCTTAATTTTAGCGGCCCAATTAGAAACGCAGGCGGTACTGCCGCGGCGCAGTGCGTAATTATTGCGGACTACGTGCGTGTTAAACTAGGATTTGCTGTATACGACCCAACCGAAGACGAAGTTAATCGCTGCCACGTAGAGCTTGACGATTATCACGAGCGCGTCACAATTCTACAATACAAACCTAGTAAGGAAGAAAATGATTTTCTAGTCCGTCGAATACCAATTGAAATTTCAGGCGACCCGTCAGAAAAAATTGACGTATCGAATTTTAAGAACATACCTCGAATTCCAACGAACAAAATTCGTTCAGGTTACTGCTTGCTACACAGCTCCTGCATCCCGCTAAAAGCGCCAAAGCTATGGAAACAACTTAACAATTGGGGCAAAGACTTCTCGATGGAGCACTGGAGTTTCCTCGAAGAATTCGTTAAACTACAAAAGAAAATTCAGGCAGGAAAAGCAACTGCAAAAGTTGTAACCGGTGAAGGACCGCGAGTAACGCCAAACTTTACGTACATTACTGACCTTGTTGCAGGCCGACCAGTATTCGGACACCCGCTCAGAACGGGTGCATTCCGTTTACGCTATGGCCGTGCGCGCACATCAGGACTTTCAGCGCAGTGCGTACATCCTGCAACCATGGTTGCGCTTCGCAATTTTATTGCAACCGCGTCACAACTTAAGGTCGAGCGTCCAGGTAAGGCTGCAGCATTTACAGTATGTGACGCTATCGAGGGGCCGATTGTGAAACTGGTGAACGGTTCCGTCGTAAAACTCGAAACTGAAGAGCAAGCGCGCGCCGTAAAAAAAGAAATTTCTGAAATTCTATACGCAGGCGACGTATTAGTCTGTTATGGCGACTTTGCAAACCGCGCGCACATGCTGTGCCCGGTAGGTTACTGCGAAGAGTGGTGGGTGCAAGAAGTTGCGTTTGCAATTGCTGCACGTGAGCAGAGCATGGAGGAGTGGAGCGAGCGCGCAGGCGCAGACTTGCCCTCCATAATTAAAAATCCGTTTCAAATTATTCCGTTCGCGCTTGCGGCGTTTATCACAGAACGATTAAGAGTGCCGCTGCACCCACGCTACACCTACGTTTGGAAAGCAATTAGTCGCGAAGCGCTTGCAGACATTGTAACTTGGTGCTTGAGCGCTTCATTATCTTTGGACGGAAACCGTGTCGAAAAAATCATAGGTCCAAAAGCTGATGTAAAGCGCGCGCTCGAAGACATTGGATTGCCGCACAGCATGACGCCAGACCACGTAGTAATTGAAGGCGACTGGGCGCGAGCGTTCATGTTCCAACTGGGAGTAACTGACGCTCAAAGCGCGCAGGCAGTGCTTGATAGAATTAATAGTTCTACTGACGAGCCGCTTGCAATTCTTGCGAGCGCAACGCCGCTGAGAGACAAAGGCGGTACATTCATCGGCTCGCGCATGGGTCGACCGGAGAAAGCAAAAATGCGCGCGTTGTCAAGCTCTCCGCACGGGTTATTCCCGGTTGGCGAGCAAGGCGGTCGCTTGCGCAGCATACAGAGCGCGCTCGAGAAGGGTTATGTTCAGTCTGACGTAGCACTGTTTATTTGTAGTAGTTGCAATAGAGAAGGAATGTATCTGCGTTGTTTGTGTGGCGCGATTGCAACGCATGTGCATTGGCACTCAAAAACTGGAATCGTGCGTGAGGTGCCGGCAGAAATTCCGCGCGAAATGACGCCATACAAAAAACAAAAAATTCCGCTTCGAGAGCATTTAGATTTGTCCCTAAAAATGTTGCACACACAAGTGTACCCTGATCTTATCAAAGGAATACGTGGCGTTGGAGGAAAAGAGCGCAGGCCAGAGCATCTAATCAAAGCAATACTGCGGGCAAAACACGACCTCACCGTAAATAAAGACGGAACGGTGCGATATGACGCAAGCGAAGTACCACTCACGCATTTTACATCGGCAGAAGTCGGTACTTCCGTTGAGCGTCTTCTAAAAATTGGGTATGACAAAGATATTCACAATGAACCTCTGACGCGCGCAGACCAAGTGCTACTACTGAAGCCACAAGATGTAGTGCTGCCGTCGTGTCCTGACAGCCCGGATGAGCGCGCGGACGCAGTACTCCTGCGCGTCACTCGCTTTATTGACGAATTACTAATTGCCTACGGCGAGAAACCGTTCTATAATTGCAAAGGGCGCGAAGACTTGGCAGGCCATCTGGTTGTTGGACTTGCGCCGCACACGTCTGCCGGCACCGTCGCGCGCATTGTTGGCTTCAGTGCAACGCAAGGCCTGTACTGCCACCCGTACTTGCACTGCGCTATGAGGCGCGACTGCGATGGTGATGAATCGTGCGTATTCCTATTACTCGACGGTTTCCTAAATTTCTCCAAAGCCTTTCTCCCAACGTCGCGCGGTGGTACTATGGACGCACCACTCGTACTCACAACTATCCTGAACCCGGCGGAAGTTGACGACATGGTGTTCGACATGGACACGGCAACGCAGTACCCGCGTGAACTCTACGAGGCAGCGCTGCTCTACAAAATGCCGTGGGACATAAAGGTCTCGCAGATTAAAGGAATAATAGGCACGCCTCACGAAGACACAGCGATTGGTTACACGCATCCAGTTACGAACATCAATGCAGGAATTCTATGCAGCGCATACAAGATACTGCCGTCAATGCACGACAAGTTAATGGAGCAAATGAGGCTCGCAGAGCAAATGCGTTGTGTTGACGAGCAAGACGTTGCGCGCTTAGTTATCGAGAAGCACTTCATCCGTGATGTTAAAGGTAACTTGCGTAAATTCTCGACGCAGCAGTTTAGATGCATGCACTGCAATGAAAAGTATAGGCGGCCGCCGATTACGCGCGGCGGACTGTGTCCTGCCTGCGGCGGTAAAGTCGGCTTTACAATTTCGGAAGGCTCCGTCGTAAAATATTTGTCGCCTATGGAGTCGCTCGCGCGAACATACAACGTGCAGCCTTATTTGATGCAAACAATTGCGCTAACGCGGCGCCGCACCGAGGAATTATTCGGCAAAGACGGAGAAACCCAAACTGGCCTTGGTAACTGGTTCGGTTAATGTTGCAAGCGCAACGTAGATAAATTACCACGCTAAATCCTAGCTATGTCCTTGTCACTCGAAAAAAGAATTATTGAATTTCAGAATGCTTGCACTATTTTAGACGCGGCGAGCCGCGATTCTGTTGAAAGTCAGGCGCAGCCTGCTTTGATTAGTGTTCGCAAAGAGGCTGAAAGAACAATAGCGGAGCTTCGCACCGATATGCGAGTCATATTAGGTTATCATGACTTAATGTGGTCGCATATTAAGGCTGCTCAGGCTGAATTGCCCTCGGCAGTTAGCCTCGCACTAAAAGATCCTGAGAGTGCGTATGCTAAGTATTTCCCGCGCCAAACTTACTCTTCGTCAGGTCAGGGTAAAACTAATTCCGGCGTGAGCAGAGTATAGTGGTTGCAAAACCCGCAGTTAAAATATCAAAACCAATTGCGCGCAAGCTTGACGTGCTCGACATGTTAGCAATGCATAGGCTAGTCGAATCTAAGTGTGATGTTCGCGCACTTGTCGAGGGCAAGCGCGACCTTGAATCCATGCGCGCGCTCGGCTTCACGCGCGTTGAAGAACTTGACGGCGCGCTCTATGAAGTTGTGGAGCGTTATGAGAAAGGTGAAACTGTACAACTACTAATGGATCTCGACAGCGAAGGTGTAAAACTGTACAAGCGTTTACGTGCAGATTTCACACAGCGCGGCGTACGCATTGACGATGATATTCGCAGCGCGCTGTTCGCTACTCCCGTTCGCCACATAGAAGGTTTGTCGGGCTGGATTGCGCGGCGCGACAGTAAATAATTGTGTTTAGTTTGGATCGAGTATATACTACCAGTTGCGTTTGTAGTATGGCGCAAACGTTTTGCGAAGAGAGGAGAGGTCTGCCCTCGCTGGAGAAGTAAGCGTGGGAGCGGCGTTGCCTAGTACTTCGCTCGTTGACGCGTGTGTGCTCTCTTCAGGCGTCCAGGCGGGTAGTATGTATAATGGGCTAATTGTCCCTGGGCGCGCTTTGCCTAGGTGGGTTAGACACTCTGTATTTGTATCGAATGTGTATCGCGAGTTGAACGGTCCATTCGCACCTATTCCTTCCGCAAGTACGACGAGATTTCGAGGCGCGTCAAAAATTTCCATGGTGGTGCTGGGCGGTTCGCCTATTACATAGATGAATCCGTCTTCAGTCGAGAGTGATAATGCACTCGGGTCGGACATCAGTTCGCGTACCGAACGTCCGTCGGAAAATAGACTTTTGTTAATTATGCCTAATAGTTTCTTGTCTAGAATTAGGTTTGACCCATACCAAGCACGCACAGGAGCCATAATTGTAACTAATTATGAGTGATTTAATGCTGTATATGGAAAGTAATTCTACAGGTATCTATTCATGGCGTAGAGTCTAGACTTTTAGTCTGGACGTTACGGTAAGAGAACAGTTAAAAACGCCGTCGCGATTCATACTAATAGGGGTTATTGTTATGTGCGATAAAGGATCTGTATTGAAATCACGCTGTAGTGCGTTTATATTCTTGGTGAGCGTATTCGCATTAACAATACTAGTAGTGCCGAGCGCGATTGCGCTACCTGCGGGGTTTGAAGAAACTACGCTTATTCCGTCTATTAGTGGTAATCCGACGGCGGTAAGGTTCGCAGCTGATGGAAAAGTTTTCATAGCACTTAAGTACGGAGTCATCCAGCAATTGGATTCCGTCGCGGACACTACGCCGTCAACATTTGTTGACTTCAGCAGCGAAGTTCTCGATATATCTGACCAAGGTTTACTCGGCCTTGCGGTGCACCCGCAGTGGCCTGCAAAACCGTATATTTACGGACTATACACTGTCCAAAATAATGATACTGCGGGTGGAAGATTAACTCGCTGGACTTATAATTTCACAACTGGGCTGCCTGTTGCAGGATCGCGTTTAGTGATTTTAAACGACGGTTGGTGCTTTGCTTTAGCAGACAGTCCTTGGGCAAGCCACTCTATTGGTGACTTACAATTCGGCGCAGATGGCGCATTGTACGCGAGCGCAGGTGAAGGTGCAAACTATGATACTACTGACGTTGGCGACTTTGCAGTGGACAAATGCTCCGACCCAGCAGGCGAAGGTGGCGCGCTACGTTCTCAAGACCTGCAGACTTCTTCAGACCCTGCAAGTTACAATGGTGCAATAATCCGAATTAATCCTGATACTGGCTTAGCTATGCCTGGCAATCCATTCTTCAATTCAAGTGACGCTCGCCGAGCGCGCATAATTGCTTACGGGATGCGTAATCCGTTCCGGTTCACAATCGATCAAACAAGCGGCGCCCTTTGGGTTGGTGACACAGGATGGTCTCTATGGGAAGAAATTAACCACATACCTAATCCTACAGATACTATTGTAGAAAATTTTGGTTGGCCATGCTATGAAGGCGCCAATCGTCAGCCAGGATATGATGCAATAAACAATCCATTGTGCGAAGCACTGTATACTGCAAATACTGCGACTGCGCCTTTCCTTCCTCTGAAGCACGGCGCACCTGACAATGCGTTTTCTATTACTTCAGCAGTAATATACACAGGTTCTACGTTCCCGCCTACGTATCAGGGCGCACTGTTTTTCGCTGATATGTCAGCCGCAGAGTTCCCTGAATATGGCGTACCGGCAGACGCAGACCCTGATAACACAATAAGAGTAATTCTGCGTAACTCAAGCGGTCAGCTAGACAAATCAACTCACAGCGTATTCGCACAAAGCGCGCTTGTTCGCGCAGTAGACATGCAAGTAGGCCCTGACGGTTCTCTTTACTACTTGGACTTTGTTGCAAGGCAATTACGTCGTATTCGTTATGGAGGTCCAATTGCATTCATCAACGCTTCAACGCTTGCAGGGCCTACGCCATTAGCTGTTACATTTAGTGCTGCGGCTTCATACGACGCAGGCGGCGGCGCTGTAAGCTATGCATGGGACTTGGACAATGATGGTCAGTATGATGACGGAGCAGGGGTCACTGCAACGCGAACGTTTAATGCGTCCGGAGCAAATATTGTGCGGCTACGCGTTACTGACGCGAGCACGAATACTGCGTTCGCAACTGTTACCGTAACTGCCGGCGCACCTATTGTCAACGTGCCACCAGTAGCTACTGTGCTCTCTCCGAGCACAACGTTCCGCTACGCAGTAAACGATCCTATAACTTACAGTGGGACTGCATACGATCCAGAAGGATTCGTGTTGCCTCCGAGTTCATTGTCTTGGGACATCGTGCTAAACCACTGTCAACCTGATGACGCAAGCAACTGCCACACACACCCATACGGCACTGTAGTTGGAGCAGGTGGAAATCTCTCTGGCGCAGATCACGAATATCGTTCACTGTTCACGTTGCGATTAACTGCAACCGAGCTTCCATGGTGGAACAACGCTTGGAATTATCGGACGCGCATTGTTCTGAACGCGACTGCTGTTACTCAAAATGTCGTTAATTTCCCCGCCCTAGTTAGGTTGACTCCGTCAACATTTAACTACGCAAACGCAGGAGCTAACGGTCGCGATCTTCGCTTTATTGGCACTGCAAACGAAGTATTGTCGTATGAAATTGAGTCCTGGAACGCAAGCGGCGAATCTTTGATCTGGGTCAAGGTACCAAGCATCAATCCTACAAACACAATCAATGGACTTTGGATTTACTATGGCAACGCCGCGGCGGTTGATGCGCAAACGCCAGCAGCCGTTTGGAGTGAAAATTTCCTAGCTGTATATCACATGAATCGAAATGGTACTGTTGTGCCGAATTCCAAAGGAGGAATTATCGGAGTAATTGGTGATGTGCCATTGCCAACCACAGGAATCATGGGGCCTGCGCTTCAGTTCGACGGCTTGAACGATTTCGTCAATACTCAAATCACCACAAGTATATCAGCAACTGACTGGTCCATATCTCTGTGGGAAAAACTAGATAATTCTCCTGCTTGTATTGACGGGCCTGAAGCTGATGTTGAAGGTAGAAATATTTTCGTAAAAGAGTGGAACCATCGCATCTACCTCAAAGAGAGTTGCAAGCTCGGCTTCATCGGTCGGAGGTTCGCAAACGACAGCATCAATAGTTTGTACGGCCTTAGTGAAACTCACATATTCGAAGTAGGAACTGTCGAGGATCGCGGCTGGCACCAAGTAGTTTACCAGTACCGCGATAGTGCAAACACCGTGGACGCATATTTCGATGGAGTACTTGTAGCTTCAAACAATACTCAAACCAGTATGTTCTCCGAAGGCGCTCCATTCCATATTGGTGGCGCTGGCGGATCCGGAAAATTCTTCCCTGGCACAATTGATGGTGTTTCAATCTCAACTACTTCACGCTCTGCAAGTTGGATTCTACTTTCACACCGTGGTGGCCGCGGAACGCTTGCACGGCTTGACGCGGAACAGGCGCGAGCTACCCAAGTAGCGCCTCAGCAGACGCAAGTAGTCTGGAACATTCTACCAAAAACAGTAAACGTATCTTTTAACACTGTACCTGCAGGACTCGCACTAACTATTTTCGGACGTTCACTTACAACACCATTCGTTCAAGAAATGATTCAGGGAAGTACCACAACAGTCGCTGCGCCTTTAACACAAACTCTTGGTCCAGTAAGTTATTCATTCGCAAGTTGGTCGAACGGCGGCGCAAGCGCTAATAGTTTTGTCGCTACGCCCGGCATGCCTGCTCTTGTTGCGTCATACACCGCAGGCAGCGTAACGCTCGCAGGCTTAGGCGTGACTAGTACGCCAACTGGCGCGTCCGTAGTAGCCAATGGTGCTGCACTAGGAACGACGCCGCTTTTCGTAAATCTTACACCTGGCCAATATAATTTGTCAGTAAACCTAACAGGCTACGTAACATACCAAACACAAGTAACGCTTACAGCTGGCCAGAATAGTACTATTGCTGCTAGCTTAATTGCAATTGATCCTTCTGCGTTTTCGCTAAGAGTAAACGCGGGCGGACCGCTTTTCAGCGGCACTAATGCAGTAGTTTGGAGCGCCGACGCGGGGTTCGCAAGTGGGACTAATACAGGCGCATTCGGCGCGGCAATAGGCGGTACTCTTGATGATGCGTTGTACCAGACTGAGCGCTGGTCTCCAGACGTAGTAAACGGTTTACAGTACAGTGCGCCAGTGGCAAACGGTAATTATTTGGTTACGCTACACTTCGCTGAAATTTATCCCGGAACTTTCGGAAACGGTCTTCGAGTGTTTAATGCTGACATTGAAGGACAGCGTGTGCTGACCAACTTAGATATATTTAGCGAAGTCGGCGCTAATGCTGCATTGAGGAAGCAGTACAACGTCACTGTTACCGATGGAACTATGAACATCAGGCTTGGTCACGTCATCGAGAATCCTAAAATCAGCGCTATTGAAATTGTAAGGATAACATCAACTACGCCCGCGATTTCACTTTCCTCGAATTCGCTAGTTTTCCAAGCGACGGCAATAAACGCGACAACTGACATCCAGCAAATTTTCATTACAAATACTGGCTCAGCAACACTGCTCATTCCAAGTTGGACTAAGTCAGGCCCACAAGCGTCGGATTTCGTTATCGGTGCAACTTCGAGCTACACCCTCGCTCCCGGCGCTATGGCGACTGTAAACGTATTGTTCTCGCCGTCTGGCGCGGGTGCACGTAATGCGCAAATTGCATT
Organism: Candidatus Woesearchaeota archaeon; assembly: GCA_043771635.1. Classification (GTDB taxonomy): domain Archaea; phylum Nanobdellota; class Nanobdellia; order Woesearchaeales; family SKIA01; genus JAYVHA01. The sequence goes on along the minus strand of JAYVHA010000004.1, from coordinate 116,164 downwards.
CAACACTAACTCGCCGCAAGGCACAGTTGTTGTTGCGCTTGCAGGAACAGGTATCGCGCCAAGCACCAACTCCTCAACTGTTAGAATCAAAGTGAACGCTGGAGGCCCGGCGTACGTTGACACCAACGGTAACAATTGGTCGGCGGATTATGGCTTCGCGTCCGGCACTAATACGGGCGGATTTAGTTCTGCAATTAGTGGCACAACAGACGACGCTTTATATCAAACTGAGCGTTGGTCGCCAGACACAGTAAACGGGTTAAGATACAATTTCGCAGTGCCGAACGGCAATTATGAAGTAGCGCTTCACTTCGCCGAAATATACTCGGGCACTTTCGGCAATGGTCTGCGTGTGTTCGACGTAAATCTCGAGGGAGTTCAAGTCATTAATGATCTTGATGTATTCTCAACTGTCGGGGCAAATGCTGTTCTTGTACGTAGATTTAATATCAGCGTAACAGACGGTCAAATGGATCTGCAATTACGGCACGTGATTGAAAATCCTAAAATAAGTGCAATAGAAATAACGAGTGTAGGTGGCAACGTTCCTGCGTTCACACCTGTAGTTGTGCGTGTAAACGCGGGCGGGCCAACAGTCACTGAATTAAACGGAACTGTGTGGGCGGCAAACACTGGATTCAATATCGAGTCTGCAGTCGGAGCATTTACGAATCCAATAAGCGGTACTACGAGTGACGCGCTATACCAGAGCGAGCGTTGGTCACCAAACACTGTCGAGGGAGTTCAATACTCAGTCAATGTTCCTAGTGGAACCTATGTAGTGAACCTACACTTTGCAGAAATTTATCCTGGAACTTTCGGAAATGGACTTAGAGTGTTCGATGTTGAACTGGAAGGTGCGCAAGTAATTAACGACCTTGACGTGTACGCAACAGTCGGTGCTAATGCTGCGCTTGTGCGCTCATTCACTATTCCAGTTACTGATGGCGCACTAAGTCTGCGATTGCGTCACGTAATCGAGAACCCGAAGATTAGTGCGATTGAAGTTGTAAGAATCGGATAAATTATAATATTTTTTTTTCTTTTGTTATTTTTAGAGTTTTATTTTATGTACGTGATTGAATATAGCTAGAAAATTGATAAAATAAATTTCTAAATTACGCCTTTTGCGGTGTACTTTGCGCCGCAAGCTTGGCAACCAATTACCCATGCAGATCCGTTTTTGGTCATGCTTGTGTCTGGCCTCGCGCACTGCTTGCACATAACGTAGATTTCGACGTATGACAGGATTTTTTCGTTTATTTTAGCACTCGGAATTTTTGCATTGAAAATAACGTATCCTTGCTTCAAGTCAGCCTTCGCTGCAAGTTCTTTTGACAAGTATTTACCTAGGTGCTCGATTGGGCGCTGAAGCTGCTCCGCAATTTGCATCATGTTCGAGAGTACGGTTTTATTTCCTTGAAGGAGACCTTTTACCTTAATTACCTCGAAGCGCTCGCGATTACGAAGTGTTTCTGGTAGCTGTTCCTTAGCTCGTCCAAGCATCGCGGCGTAGTCCATACCTCTAAGGACGAACTGCCTCTATTTAAACGTATTAGTTGCTATATAGCTAATAATTAGGCCTTAGCTTTACCGCCCGTGCGCAATAATCCTAAATAGTAAGCGCAATTAATTATTTCCATGGGGCTACGTTCACTCGTAACTGGAATGAGCTTGACTGTGCTTGCTTGTTCAACTAAGCCGCAGGCGGCGTCTGAAACAACTTCGAGCCCGGAATCTACTTCCGAGGAGTACGCTTATTGTGATACGGCAATAGTGCGTGAAGCTGCTACTGCGCTGCCGTCGCTGGACTCCGCGCTACAAATATTCGCTAAGCCGCCGTCAGCGCAATTAATCTCGTCAATAGTTGGTAATGCAGCAGATTCAGCGTTATTTATAGGAAACAATGCGGCGCCAGTACGTGCCGAACTAGATTTTTTACTGCGCGAATTCAATCGTGTTGACAGTCTAGTGCCAGTTGTGCCTGACAGTATTCGCGATTCGTACTCGCTCGCGAGGCACGGAGAACTTGCGCAATTAGTTGACACGGGCAGTATGAACCCAAAACTATCGATTTCCGCCACGAAAACATATCAACTTTGGATTCAAGATTCTAGGTTTCGCGCGCGTCCAAGATTTTTGTATGATTCCCTTATTGTGGCGCGTAAAGTCGCTGCCGGAGACATTATTGCTACAACAAAGCAAAATAGTATAGTGATTAATCCGTTCGGAACCCAGGAGCAAAAAACCGCGCGACACGAACTAGTGCATGTTGCTCAATTTAGTAAGTCCGTCTCAGTTCTGAAACCTAATTGCTTGCAAAGATACTTTTCCTGCGACGCTGCAATAGAGGGTGCTGCTACGTTTTTATCGGAGCGAGAGCTACCTAATAATTCGCTACCAAAAACGTTCGAACAATTTTTCGATGCTTCGTTAGCGCAACGCCTTAGCAGTCAAGCACTCTGGATTGCGCGTGCGAACAATTCTCGTGGCCGAGAAAATGCTTTCAAGTACACTATTCCAGCCGCTATTATTGCGTGGCGTGCGTCGCGGTCAGGGCCTGAGAATGCAATTAAAGAGTATATGTCGAAGCCCGCTTGTCTATATTCCTTAGAGCGCGGAACCAGTACTAAGCTGATTCAGTAATTTCGTCACTGTCCTCACTGGACATCCGCGGTAAGGGGTATTTAAGGAGCGCACGACAGATATGTTGTTATGCAGGTAGCACTCACTCAGCCCATGCTAATTGATGTTAAGCCGCGCCTATACCAAGAATCAATCTTCTCGGCAGCAACGCTAGGAAACACTTTAGTTGTACTTCCCACGGGGCTTGGTAAAACAATGATTGCGCTTCTAATGACTGCGCAGCGACTAAGCCTATATCCAAACAGTAAAATTCTGATTTTAGCACCTACTAAACCCTTGGTACAACAGCACGAAGCAACTTTCCGCAAGCACGTTCGCTGCGAGGCAAATGAAATAGTTGTCTTCACCGGAGACATCAATCCAGAAAAACGCAAGCTCCTATGGGAGGGCGCAAAAGTAATTCTCTCAACTCCGCAAGCATTGGAAAATGATATTCTGACGCGGCGTATTTTGCTCGACGAAGTAAGTTTGCTTGTTATCGACGAGGCGCACCGCGCGACTGGCGACTATTCTTACGTTTTCGTTGCAAAGCAGTATATGACTTATAGTAAACTGCCGCGCATTCTTGCTCTCACTGCAAGTCCTGGCAGTCAGCAAGAAACTATTGATCAAGTAATCAAGAATTTGTTCATAGAAAAAATTGAACTTCGCACTCCTGATGATGCGGACGTGAAGGGCTATTTACAAGACATAGATATTGATTATGTTACTACGCCTCTGCCCGAAGGCATAAAAAAAGTCAGAAAGATTTTAGATGCACTTTATGCGGCCCGCCTCGATCAGCTAAGGCAACTGGGATTTGCGGACGTCGGACAATCTAAGTCGAGCTTACTAGCGCTCCAAGCGCAACTACACGGTCAAATTGCTTCAGGGGAGAAAGACTTCGGCGCAATGAAGGCGATAAGTGTTGCAGCCGAAGCATTGAAGCTTAGCCACGCACTGGAACTTGTTGAAACGCAGGGAGTGGAGCCGCTATCTGCTTACATGCGTGAATTGCAGGCGCAAGGCGACGCGGGTAAAAGTAAAGCTGCAACTAACCTGACGCTAGATCCTAACTTCAAGTATGCGCGGCACTTAACTGCCGAACTACTCGAAACAGAAATTGAACATCCGAAGCTCGAGCAGGTACGCAACATGGTGCGTGCGCTTAAGGCCGGAGAGAAAGCAATTATTTTCGCAACATACAGGTCCACCGGAATACAAATCAAAAAAGCAATAGATGCGCTCGGTTCTGCAAGCAGAGTTTTCGTTGGCCAAGCAAAAAAAGGCGAGAGTGGAATGAGCCAGAAAGAGCAGAAAGAAACAATTGCGCAGTTTAGAGAAGGTTTGTTTCCGGTGCTTATCGCGACGTCAGTCGGCGAAGAAGGTCTTGACATCCCAACTGTTGACTTAGTACTGTTTTACGAGCCTGTAGCGTCCGGCATTCGCACAATTCAGCGTCGTGGGCGCACTGCGCGTCACAGCGCGGGAAAAGTTGTTGTGCTAATTAGTGAAGGTACGCGAGACGTAGTTGCGCGCTGGAGCTCACAGCACAAAGAAAAGCGGATGTATCGCGTGCTCGAGCAGTATCGTACCAAGCTGCTACCAAAAAATGAGCAAATGACGATTCCACAAATGGTTGCGTCCGTGCAAGCTGACTTCCGTGAAAAGAGCACTGGTGTGCTCCAAGAACTCGCAAATGCTGGCGTGCAACCGGTACTAACTAATTTGTCAGTCGGTGATTACGTTTTATCTGGCAGAGTTGCAATTGAGCTAAAAACAATTCCTGACTTCGTTGATTCCATTCTTGATGGGCGCCTACTAGAACAATTGCGCGGACTTCGTCAGTATGAGGCGCCACTTCTGATTTTGCAAGGTCAAGAAGATATTTTCAGTGTGCGCAACGTACATCCGAACGCAATTCGCGGTATGCTCGGCGCAATCGCAACCGGATACCGCATTCCGATTCTGTGGACAAAGAACGCTAAAGAGACTGCGGCGCTAATCGCTGTGCTCGTGCGCCGCGAGATGGACGAAGACAAAGCCGCGCCGCACGAAGCAAAACCTAAGTCTGAGCGCGATTTGCAAGAGCATTTGGTCGCGGCGCTTCCGGGCATCGGCCTTGGCCTCGCGCGTCCGCTGCTAGAGTATTTTGGTTCTGTCGAGGCTGTAATGCGAGCAACGCGCGATGAATTGACAAAAGTGGCTCTAATTGGTCCTAAGAAAGCGCAAGCGATTCGCGATATTTTAGAGAAGCCGTACGGGAAAAATTAGTTAATTAGTAGGGGAAGCAATAAAAGGAGTACTCGCAAGAAATAATGTATGGAAGCGCCGGAAGCATTTTTTACAGTAACTATGATTGCGGCAGCTACGACTGCATGCCTCGCGTTCGCGTTTCTTCTCGGCCGTGATGATTGGGAACTATTCGCTTCGATTTGCTTGGTGTATTTCGTGTTCACTTTCATTGGTTATTTGAAAGCCTATGGCGACGAGCACTATGCGAACGTGCGTTGATTCTAGAGTAGTTACAGCACAGGTCATATAAACTGCCATTTTACTAATACTATATGTTTCAAAGAAGTGAGAAGTTTCAACATTTCGTGCTTATTGTTTCAGTGGTGCAACTTGCGGTGCTCTTCCTCTCGCCGTTTGCACTACGCGGTCACTTCCTTGAATTGCCAATAATTATTTTCGATACTGTATTGTCAATAATTTTCCTCGTGGACATATTGATGCATCGTAAGCGCTCACTCGGAGAGTGGATTATTGACGTGTGGTCGGTAGCTCCATTCTTGTTGCTATTTGGTTCAACTCCGCTTGCACTCATGTTAAACGTCGGTAAGCTTTTGCGCGGCCTGCGCGGAATTGCAGGATTACATTTTCGGCGCCATGGAGTCGACGTCACATCATCAATCAAAGTTGTTGCTACTTTTTTAGCATTTGTTATATATTTTGCAACGCTGATTGTTATTCTAGAAGGAAGTACTAATGAGAATCTATCGACGGTAGGCGGGGGACTATGGTGGGCAATTGTTACAATAACTACAACAGGCTATGGCGACGTCACTCCTGGCACTCCGCTCGGTCGCGTTGCTGCAGCTTTACTAATGCTGCTTGGTATTGGAATTTCGAGCGCGATTGGCGCAGTATTCGTAAGCATACTTCTGCGGCCGACGGAAAATAAAATTCTCAAAGAAGAGCGAGCAGTAAAAAATACTGAGCGCTCATTAACAAAAGAAGAAGGAGAAGTACTTCGCATACTGCGGCGTCTGGATAATCGAGTGGGAAAACTTGAGACGGCAGTAAGTAAGTGCAACTGCTAAAAATAAATCTAAAAAGCGTCGCAACTAATTACAAATATGGATTTTTAGTAAGTTTTGAGAAGTTGTCGAATCCTGTTTTAGTTACGCGACCGATGTCTTCGACGCGAATACCGTAGTCGTAGTAAAGTCCAGGTTCAACAGTAATTACGTTTCCTGCGCTCAAAGAATCTCCAAGTCGTGGCTCTTCATGGATTTCTAAGCCTACGCCGTGACCGAGCGAGTGAATGTAGCCTGTACCTTTTTTTGTGTCAGTTAGCATTTCGTGCTCGGTAAAAGTATTCTTTGCAACTTGCTCAACATTCTTCGCGCCGTGCTTAATTGCGCGCGTTGACCTTGCATGCGCGGCAAGCACCGCCGCGTAGCGCGCTTCAAAAGTTTTCGGCGTTTGACCGAGCACAAAAGTACGCGTCATATCGCTGTAATAGAACGATTCGTTTGAGCATGGAAAAATGTCCACAACAATAGCGCCTTCACGAATTACGCCCGATCCTTGGTGGTGGGGAAGTGCGCCCTGCTTACCTGACGAGATAATCATGTCTGGACAAGCATAGTTTTCTTCGGCTAGTGCTACTGCGGCAACGCGCTTCAGGTACTCGCTCGTTAATGGTTTGTTTGCATGGGTTGCGCGTCCGTTAACAACGCGCGCCTCGGCGAGCACATTACGCACCGCAGTTATTGCCTTCTCAGTAACTTTGGTAGCAGCTTTAATGTGCTTAATTTCTTTAGCGCTCTTTACAGCGCGCTCAGGGAACAAATCATTGCTGAGCTGCGCGTTTGGCACGCGCTTGTAAATTCCTGCCGCTGTTGTGCTTGTCATTAGCGGCTTTTTCACATTATTTTTTTTACAGAATGCTTTGATAATTTCCGGCCAGGTCTTGCCTAAGTCTTCAAACCTAATCGCTGCGGGATACTTGGCCTTAAGCTGTGGATACTCAAACCCGCCGCCAGCTACAATGCGCTTATTTCCGCGCGCGAGCGTGATGAAGTGACCGTGCAAATCAAGACCGCTCGCGTAGTATTGATTCGGATCAGTTCCTGGCGCGATAATGAGGCGGTCTTGCATGTTCGATAGTGCGTTATTGGCGATATAAATGTGCTTGCCTACTTCACATACTCGACGCCTGGCCGCCCTGCAAATTCTTTGTCTCCTGTCAAAAACAGCAGGTGATTTTGCTGTGCAAAAATGTATCCTACAGCATCGAAGAACGAAATGTTTGATTTTCTGTTTTCCTGCTTAAATTTTTGGGCTTCACGAAGTGTGAGTTTACTTACTGGTAAGCTTACTGTGCTAAATTGGCGCCACCAGTATTCAGCCGTTGCTTCATTTTGTTTTTGTAGTAGAACTCCATAGAATTCTGTTAACGTTATGTCATTCACAACAATGGCGAGTTCTTTGAATTTTCTGTACGCTGGATTGTCTTTGGTGATTTCTATAAGCGCGTACGTATCAAGGCAATAACTTGCGCTCATTGTTTACAACCACTTGCTTTCGTTTTTACGCACGTCGCGGAGTATTTCATCCGTGGCCTTGTCCCATTTCATCGATCCCCATAATTCCTGCAGCGGATTTTTTGCTTGCTTAACAGTGATTTCAACTTCTTGCCCTGGCTTCAACCGTAATTCTTTACGCGCGCTGGCAGGTAGCACAAACCCTATTGAATTACCCCAGCGCCGCGCCTTGGTTCGAATAACATCAGTCATAATTAGACGTAGCGTATAACTTATTTATATGCTTTCGGAAGAAGTGTCCAGTGGTCAGCAGGCCGCGTCCTTTAAGTACGTCTTGAGCTAACCCTTGTCATGCCCTTAACAATTAGCCAAACCTTGCTATGGTATAAGCGCCCAGAAGTGCGCTCTGCCATGGTTGCAGGCGCCGCACACAAGGAAATAGGGGTGCGTTTTGAAGGCAGCTTTGGTAAGCGCCCGGATGCACTAGAATACGAGCAAGAAATCCTGAGCGCTGTGCAGCGCGGCGCTACTAGTTTTCACGCGTCTGAAGAAATTTGGAGCGAGCCGCTTGCAATCGAAACAGGCATGAGTCGGCAGCGCGCGGATGAACTGAGAACAGGCTGGGACTTGATTCTGGATATTGACTTTACTAATTTCGAAGCAACCAAACTAATAGCCAAAGCCTTATGCGACGCACTTGAGTCTCACGGCGTTACTCAATACGGACTTAAGTTCTCCGGCAACAAAGGCTTTCACATCGGCGTCGCGTGGGAGAGCTTTCCTAAAGAATGGGACGGCAAAGCAATGTCGAGCATGTTTCCCGAAGCGCCGCGGGCAATTGCAGATTACCTTGTTTGGCAAATTGATAACGTGGATAATGGCTTTTCATTAAGCGCAAAATTACGTGCGCTGCTCGGTGCCGAAGAGAGTGCAAAGCATCTCAAGCGAGTATGCACTCTATGCGGCCGAGACCGTGTTAGTAAAACTCGTACAGTGCATTTCATTTGCACGCGCTGCGGTAACGCCGAGACTGGAACTCCTGATGATGAATACAAGGTATGTGGGAAATGCTCGAGCGTTATGGAGCGTATTGATCACGCAAAAGATTCTGATGAACGATGCGTTTGCAGCGGTTCACAAACGCAGCAAGTGTTCGATCTTAAAATTGATGCAGAGCTGATAGCGTCACGACACTTGTACAGACTCGAATACAGTCTACACGAAAAAAGCGGCTTAGTATCGTTACCAATAGCGCCAGCCACACTGCTCTCGTTCGAGCGTGAACAAGCAAATCCAGCAGTAATAGCTGGGCTAGAGTCTTTCTGGTATCGCGATGTGGAAGGACAAGGCTATGGTTTGCTTGCTGCGTCGCTTGCGCGCGCGCTCGAAGATGTTGATGAAAGTGCGGCGCCACGAGAAATTATTTGGGAGGCCGACGCCGCGCCGGAAGCTGCGTTCCCGCCGACAATTGCCAAAATGCTTGCGGGTATGACGGACGGTAAAAAGCGCGGTATGTTTATCCTTGCAAACTTCTTTGTGTCGGTTGGTTGGAACTACGATATGATTGAGGAGCGTCTCTTGCAGTGGAACCAAGCAAATCCGGAACAAATGCGCGACGGTGACATTCGTAATCACTTGCGCTACCACAAGCAAAAAGCGCAGCAAGTCTTGCCGCCAAACTTTGCAAATCCAATTTACAAAGATCTCGGCGTGCTTGTGGAAGATGAATTAACTAGGCGTTGTAAGAATCCGGTGCAGTACGTGCGTATGCGAATGCTGCAGGCAGGAATTGATACTAGTAAGAAGAAGGTTGTGGCCGATAAGAATGCTGCGCCCACACAGAAGTCTGACACTAATTCCGAATAGCGGGGATTTCTTAAACAGAGTCGGGCTTAAAGTTAATATGGAGCAGAATTCTTCCACAAGCAATATACTAAATTATGACAGTGAAGCTGTTCTAATCAAACTTGAAGAGTTGCTAGTTGAAAGAAGTACAGCGGAGAGCAAAATTAAAACTTTGTACGGCTTTGTCGCGTCCCTCCCGCTCGGCTACAATCGCAACGATGACATTGCGGCAAGCGAAGTTTTGCGTGACGGCTATGGGCAGTGCAATACAAAAGTAACTTTGCTTTGCGCGCTCGCGCGCGGCGCAGGCGTGCCATCGCGCATTCACGCATACGAGTTACATAAAGAGGCGCAGCGTCGGCGCGCGCCCGCGTGGCTAGTATTTTTCATGCCGCGAACAACAATGTTTGTGTGGCCTGAATTTTACCTGAACAAGAAGTGGATTCCCTTGCAGAAAATTGTCGCTACAAAACCGCGCGCATGGGACTCGTGCCCCTTCGACGGCGCAAAGTATCAACTCGAGCCATTACCGAAGGAATGGATTGCTCGCGACCTTGGCGTTTGGAATACGCCGGATGAATTGTACGCTATGCATAAACCGAGTGTAAATGGATGGAGAACAATAGGTTGGGTGTTAATTGGGCGGCGCGTGATGAATTCAGTTGTTCGCAAGAGTGCGTGCTAATTTTATCTGAACAGCGGTGTTTGATCTAGTTAGTATCTTCTGCAGCCCGTAAAACTCTGTGCTAGGAGTCTTGATTCGCTAATGTGCTTGCCTTAGTTCGAGTACATATAGTAGTTACGTTAGCTAACGTGCTCTTGTCCCATTTTAGGTCTTTCTTTCGAAACGTCGAAAGTAAGGAACTGCTCTTCAACTAAGTTATATTTAGCTATGTAGGATGATGGTATCTCCGAATATAGCGTGCCATCAATAACTTGTACTTTAGCTTTGAAGTATTCCATTATTTACTCTCGGTGACAGGACTATTTATCTTATACTGTTTTCGAAAGTGCAGTTTAAATAGTACAGGTTATTTACCTTTAGTATGGTTCGCGAGTTTGTATATTTCTCAAAGCGCGCAGTGACTACGGGAAACTTCTCAGACCTTGCAGCGGCAGGACGAATGGACATTGCAATCCACACAATTATCCACGCATTCTTTATCAGCCGCGCGCGACGCGAGAACATCAAAGTGCATTTGTTTTTTTACGGGCCGCCTGATCCGGTCAAGCACTTGGAACTACGCAGCGCAGCTGAAGACGGCTCACCAAGTCCCTTGTCAACAAAAGACGCGGCGCGCATCATCAAGACACTTTTGTTCAAGTACAAGAAAGACATGAACAAAGAAGTTTTGCCAGGTTGCTACATTGAGAAGCGCTCAATTCTACCATTCATCGAGGAGATGCTTGAAGCCGAGCGCAATATTTACGTGCTTGATCCGCGTGGCGAAGACTTGCGCACAGTTGAAATCGGTCCTGATCCAATCTTCATCCTGGGCGACCACGAAGGCGTTTCCTTCAAAGAACTGCGCCGCCTGCGCAAGAGTGTGATTCCTGTTACTGTTGGTCCGCAGAGTTACTTCGCGTCGCAAGTTGTTGCCGTTGTGCAGAATGAACTAGATCGACGCGGGCTTTAGTTCCCTTTATCCGTATCGGCGCGCGCGTATAGCTGCGCTACTATGATGGGTGCGCGATCATAGTGGTATGCTATTTTCTGTGTGTACGAATCAAACTCGCCTGCTGCGTTGCCGTTTAAAGCGTCGAGAGTTTCGGTACGAGTGCGCGCGAGTTTCTCTGCTTCTCGAGTGAGGTTGTTAGTTGCCCAAACAGGGATGATCCATCTATTGGCAAAAATCATTGCTAAGAAATCAGCGTCACGATATTGCTCTTCGGTGTTTTCTAAAGCTACTATTTGCTCAGTAACTAATTGAAGGCGTTCCTCAAGTAGCTCGTTGTTCATGTATTGTTTTAGTGCTGCACCTATTAGTATTCTATGTTGTTGCAGTTTTCTATGTACTAGTATTAAGTGGTACAAATTATTATTTTTCTATATAGAGTTTATATTTGCTAATAATCTATCAACTATATAGAAATTAATGTTGCGCGGGTGCATTTCTCCGTCGGAAACCTTATCTTCTCTATGGTAAAGAATCATCCCCAAAGGCTTATAAAGAGACTACTGTTCCTTCAATCTACGCTCGCAACAAAGGTTGCGAACCACGACTGCGCCTGGAGAGCCACGAGCTTACCAGTACAAGCCATTCTCCAGGCGCCTCTCACTATACCATGGCAACAACCAGAAGTCCAAGGCACGGAAGCCTACAGTATCGACCGAACGCAATTGCGAAGCGAGTATTCGCGCGCGTACGCAGCTGGGCTACCAGTAAAGACGTCAAGCCTCTCGGCTTCGCCGGCTACAAAGCAGGTATGACGCACGTTGCAATTCTCGACAACCGCAAGAACAGTCCTACTAAGGGACTAGAAGTCTCGCAAGCAGTTACCGTAATTGAATGTCCTCCACTGCGTGTACACGGCATCCGCCTGTATCGCAAGGATGCCTACGGAACTCACGCCATTAAGGACGTGACAACCAAGGCTGACAAGCTCCTTGCGCTGCGCGTCGGTACAACCGAAAACGCACTTCCTGATTCTATCTCTTGCGACTACGCAACCCTTCTCGTTCACACCCAGCCGTCCCTAACAGGAATGGGTCAAAAGATACCTGAAGTGTTCGAAATCCCTGTAGGTAACAAACCAGCAGACGTCCTTGCATTCGCAAAGGCGCACAAAGAAATCAAAGTCTCCGACGTGTTCAAGAGTGGACAAGTTGTAGACACACACTCAATCAATAAAGGACAAGGCTACGCAGGCGTTGTAAAGAAAGCAGGCGTCGGCATCCGTCGCCACAAGTCCGAAAAGACAAAGCGTGGCGCAGTAATGGGTCCAGAAGGTTACGCAAAAGTAACTTTCGAGGCTAACATGCCAGGTAAGCTTGGTAACCACACACGCACAGAGTGGAACAAGAAGATCCTACTAGTTGGCCAGACCAGCGAGAAGGACATTACGCCAAGCGGCGGCTTCCTACACTACGGCGTTGTAAAGAACGACTACATCCTACTAAAGGGAAGCGTTCCAGGCTACAAACACGGCCTAATTCGCTTCAACGCACCAATCCGCAAGGGCGCAAAGACAACTGAAGAAGCGCCAGCAATTGAGTACATTAACGTGGAGAGCCAGCAGTGACTAACAAGATTTCAATCCTTAGCCTTGACGGCAAGAGCGCAGGAACAGTTGCGCTTCCAATCCAATTTGCAGAACCAGTACGCACTGACCTAATCAAGCGCGCAGTCCTCTCACTTCAGAGCATTGCACGCCAGCCTTACGGAGCAAGTCCACTTGCAGGTCGTCGTCACGCAGTTGACATTTCACGTCGTCGCCGCGACTACAAGGGAAGCTACGGTAAAGGAATTAGCCGTGTCCCTCGTAAGACTATGAGTCGCAAAGGCGGACAGTTCAACTGGGTAGGAGCATTCGCACCAGGAACAGTTGGCGGACGAAGAGCGCACCCACCAAAGATCACCAAGGACTGGGAAATGAAGCTAAACAAGAAGGAGAACCGTAAGGCAATCCGCAGCGCAATCGCAGCAACTCTAGACAAGACCTTTGTAGCAGCACGCGGCCACGTCGCACCAACCGCGTACCCATTCGCAGTTGTTGACGGCATCGAGCAGATTGCAAAGACAAAGGATCTAATTGCTGCACTTACTGCGTTCGGCTTCGGCGACGAACTTGCACGCGCAGCAGTACCACAGAAGCGCAGCGGCGTTTCAGCAATCCGTGGTCGCGCCCGCAAAGTACGTAAGAGCATACTAATTGTATCAAGCGAAGACGCACCAGTTATGCAGGCAGCAAGCAACATCCCAGGTGTTGAAGCTGTTCCAGTAAGTGAACTTAATGCAGAGTTCCTTGCGCCAGGCTGCCACCCAGGCCGCCTAACTATTTTCACACAGGCTGCCCTCAAGGCTATGGAGGAGCGCGCACTTTTCGCGTAAACAACCATGACACTCAAGTACCCAGTTAACACGGAAAAAACAATCCGCCTACTAGAGGCACAGAACACTATTGTGTTCGTCGTCGACCAGAAGGCAACCAAGCCTGAGATTCACGCAGCTGTAGAATCACAATTCGGCGTAAAGGTACGCAACGTACGCACCATGCGCTCTCTTGAAGGAGTAAAGCGCGCATACATTGCGCTACAGCCACAGAGCCCAGCGATGGATGTCGCGACGAAGCTCGGGATGATATAGGTGCCACATGGGTAAAAATCTAATTCAACAAAAGCGAGGTAAGGGCTCAAGCACTTACAGAACTCCTGACCACAACTTCCCAGGCGTTGCAAAGAACCCGCCAATGGGCGCAGGCATCATTGTCGATTTCATCGACAGTAAAGTACACACCGCGCCGCTAGCAGTGGTCAAGCACGACGACGGCGGCCTATACCTTACCATTGCGCCGGAACAGGTCCGCGTTGGTCAAGACATCAACTTCGGCAAGGGCTCACCAGTAGCAATTGGTAACGCACTTCCACTTTCAGAAATCCCAGAAGGAACGCCTATCTGTAATATTGAAGCACGTCCAGGCGACGGCGGCAAGTTCGTCCGCTCAAGCGGCGCAAGCGCACGTATATTCAGCAAGTATGGCGAAATCATCACAATAATCTTCGCAAGCAAGAAGCGCAAGCAACTTGACTCGCGATGCCTCGCAACCATCGGCGTCGTCGCAGGCGGCGGCCGAACAGAAAAGCCACTGCTCAAAGCAGGTAACGCATACTGGAAGAACAAGGCAAAGAACCGCCGCTGGCCAATCATCGGTGGTACAAGCCAGAACGCAGTAAGCCACCCATTCGGTAACAAGCGAAGCTTACGAAAGAGTAAGGCAAAACCAGCACCAAAGAACGCACCACCAGGCCGAAACGTAGGTATGATCCACCCACGTCGCACCGGACGCAAGACAGGAAAGCAGAGCTAAGACTGAGAACACACGGAGAACAAAAATACCATGGCAAAAAAAGAATTCATGTATCGCGGAAAGACGCTACCAGAGCTACAGAAGCTCTCGGTCGCTGAGTTCGCAGAACTCCTTCCATCAGCTCAGCGCAGAAAGATCAAGCGTGGCTTCACCGAAGCAGAGCAGATGGTTGTTCGCAAGCTTAGCAAGAAGGCAACTGTCAAAACGCACTGCCGTGACATGATCATCCTTCCAGGTATGGTTGGAAAGACACTAAAAGTACACAACGGCAAGGAATTTGCAGAGAACTTTGTGACTGACGAAATGATCGGTCACACCTTCGGCGAATTCAGCCAGACCCGCAAAGTCGTAAAGCACGGCTCCGCAGGCATCGGTACAAGCAAGAAGACAACGACGTAGGATACAAAATGACAACATACGGATACAGCATTCAAGCAATGACGAGTGAACGAGTTCACGCAGTCATGCAAGACATTCCTGTCAGCTACAAAGTAGCAGTACTTATTGCACAGCGCATTAAGGGCATGCCAGCGCAGAAGGGACTACGCTTCCTTAACGACGTCGTATCACAGAGACAAGCTGTTCCTTATACGAAGTTCAGCGACAGCGTAGGCCACCGTCCTGGTAGCCTCGGACCCGGCCGCTACCCAGAAAAAGCTGCAAAGCTTTTCATTATGCTTCTGTCGAGCGCAATTGCAAACGCAGAAGACAAGGGTCTTGGCAAGGACGTATGGATTGAATTCGTTATTGCGCAGCAAGGCTCGCGCAACTGGCGAAACCGACCATCCGGCCGTCACAAGGCAAAGAAGGCACACGTAGAAATCGTGCTTACAAACGCGCCAATGTCAGAAACTGTTGCAAACAAGCAGCGTCGCCGCGGTACTGGAAAGAAAACAACCAAGACCGAGCGTAATGCAGCAAGTGCAAAAACAGCACAGCCAGTTGTAGCGCACGCAGCACATTCAGCAGCGCACGCAGAAAATGCAGCTCATGTAAAGGCTGAATCACCAAAGGCGGCTCCTGCAAAGGCAAAGGCAGCAAAAGTCGCAACTGAAAGCGCAGACGAGGAAACTAACTAATGGCAATCGAGCGAAAGTTCATCAAACAGAACCTTAAGGAGTTCCGTATCGCGCAGCACGTTGACAAGAGCCTCGGTCGCGTTGGCCTTGCTGGCGTAAAGCTCCGCAAGACCCCACTCGGTGACCGCGTAGTACTATTCGCAAGTCGCCCAGGCCTAGTAGTTGGCCGTGGCGGTTCCAACATTGGACGCCTAACTCGTGAACTACGTGAAGGCTTCAACCTTGAGAACCCTCAAGTTGAAATCGAAGAAGTAGCAATTCCAGAAATCGATCCAAACATCATTGCAGAGCGCATCATTAACTCACTTGAGCGATTCGGCAGCGCACGTTTCAAGGGCGTTGGTCACAAAGCAATGGCAGACGTCATGAACACCAAGGCAGCACTTGGCGTAGAAATCAAGATCTCAGGCAAGATTCCAAGTACAAGAGCAAAGAGCTGGCGCTTTTACATGGGCTACCTAAAGAAGTGTGGAGACATCGCAGTTGAAGGCGTTAAGGTTGGAAAGCGTGCAGCAGTACTAAAGACTGGCGCAGTAGGCGTACAAGTACGCATCCTACCTTCGACAGTAATCCTTCCAGACCACGTAAAAGTCTTGAAGGAAATTGTTGCTGAAATTGTTGACGAGAACAGCGGCAAGGTTGAGAAGATCTCAGCTTCGGAAATGATTGCAGAGGACGCTGAAGACAGCGCAACCGCACAGGCGGAAAAGAGCGAAGCTGCAAAGCCAGCTCGCAAGTCCCCTGCTAAGAAAGCAGCTAAGAAAACAACCAAAAAGGAGGCGCAAGAATGAGTAAGCTCATCAAAGAACTCCGTAAGCTAACGAAGGAGCAGCGTGAAGCACGCCTATCCGAAATAAATATCCAGCTCATGAAAGACCGAGCACAGGTGGCAGCAGGTACCGCTCCAAAGAAATCAGCAGGTATTCGAACAGCCCGCAGAACCATAGCGAGGATCCTAACCCTTCGCAATGAGTGAAATCTGCAACACCTGCGGTTTACCAAAAGACCTTTGCGTTTGTGAAGCAATCGCAAAGGAAAGCCAACGCATCAGCATCAAAATCGACCGAAAGAAGTTCCGTAAGGAATACACGGTAATAAGCGGTATTGATGGCGGCGAGATCGACATTAAGGAACTCGCAAAAGGCCTCAAAAACAAGCTCGCATGCGGTGGCACTGTCAAAGGCAATGTCATCGAAGTTCAAGGCAGCCACCTCAAGGATGCTCGCGACTTCCTCGTGACCCAAGGGTTCGCCCTGGAAACGATTGAACTCGACGAAAAATCCGCGATCAGGCCCCCGCGCCAAGGCACGGGGAAACGCCGCTGAGCAGGACATGATCCTGCTCGGAAAGCGTGCTGCAATCGTCGCTTCGACAAACCCTGAGCTTATCGGGCTCACAGGGGAAATCGTTGCCGACGGGCGCGACACAATTCGTCTTCGGACGAGCGACGGGGAAAAACTCCTCGTCAAGCACACACTTACGCTCGAAATCGAGGGTCGCATCTATGACGGTGCGGCGCTGCGCGGCACTCTTGCCGCACGACACAAGCGATAAGTCAACGATTAAACAAACCACACACCAAAACACCATGGCCGCAACCAAGACAGCCAAGAAAGAATCGGCACCTGCCGCTCCGGCAAAGCCGAAGACGCCCGTTGTAGCGAAAGCTGCAGCTACGCCTAAGGTAAAAGCACTGATCGTACACGCAGAAGCCGCAGGCACTGTGTTCACCGCAGCACAGCTAGGAGCGCTAGGCGACCCTAAGCTTGCAGGCATCCGCCTTCACGGCAAGGAATTTGTTGGCACAGTCATTAGCGACAAAGCTGACAAGACCGTAACCGTCGAATGGGAACGCCGTCGCCTCGTAAAGAAATTCGAGCGCTACGAAAAGCGATACAGCCGCGTTTACGCACACAATCCAGCACAGCTCGGCGCTCGCCTCGGCGACACCGTACGCATTAAGGAATCGCGTCCACTCTCAAAGACAAAGAACTTTGTCGTTGTTGAAGTGGTCACGCGCGCAGAGGTTACTAAATGAAAGCGATCGGCAGTGGCGTTACGCGAGGCCTCCCAGTAGGTTCCGAAGTTCCAACCTGTGACAACTCAGGCGCAAAGCTAGTTGAAATCATCAGCGTCCTAGGTCACAAGACCGTTAAGGGTCGTCGTCAGGCAGCTGGCGTCGGTGACATGTGCATCGTTGCAGTCAAGCGCGGACGACCAGACATGCGAAAGCAAGTGGTCCAGGCAATCATAGTACGCCAAAAGAAAGAATACCGCCGAGCAGACGGTATGCGCATTAAGTTCGAAGATAACGCCTGCGTAGTCTGTAAAGATGAAAAAGGCAATCCTAAAGGCACGTTCCTTAAAGGCGCAATCGCAAAGGAAGCAACCGAGCGTTGGCCCGGCGTTGCAAACGTCGCAAGTATAATCGTATAGGTTCAACATGAAGACGAAGTTCAGCACACAATGGAAGTCGAGCACGCAGCCACGTAAGCAGCGCAAGTTCCGCGCGAATGCGCCTCTACACATCCGCGGCACGTTCCTTCACGCACACCTCGCAAAGGACCTGCGCGCTAAGCACGCTGTTCGCGCAATCCGCGTCCGCGTCGGTGACGAAGTTAAGGCAATGCGCGGAATGTATGCAGGACGCTCAGGCAAAGTTGAGCGTGTTGACACAATCCACACTCGCGTCTTTGTAACTGGCATGGACCAGCCAAAGCGCGACGGATCCCGCCGTTTGTACCCAATTCAGCCAAGCAACCTAATGATTGTGAAGCTAGTTGATGAAAAACGCCGTTTCCCAGTAGCTGAGAGTGCAAAGCCTATTAAAGCAGTGAAAAGCCCTGCTCCAGTAAAGAAGGAAATGGCTGCCAAGGCAGTAAAAACAACGAAACCCGCCCCAGCTCAAGCAGCAAAGGCAAAGGTGAAGGCATGACTAAAAATCACATGAAAGCGCGCGCAGCACCGCGCACCTGGAATATCGCACGCAAGGAACGTGCATTTACTACTAGACCTAATCCTGGCTCACAACGCCTTGAACTTACACTTCCGCTCGCCCTCGTGCTTCGCTCGATGGGTGTTGGCTCTACTAAGAAGGAACTTAACTTCATTCTCCGCGCGTCGCCAGTACTAGTTAATGGCGCTCGCCGATGGGATCTTCGCTTTGGCGTTGGTTTCATGGACACAATTTCAATCCCAGAAGCAAAGCAGTTTGCAGTCGTGAGCCTTGACTCGCAAGGACGCCTCATTGTTGAGAGCACAACTGAAACCCTGGCAGGCACTAAGCTTGCACAGGTCCGCGGTATCTCAACAGTTACCGGCGGCAAGCAGCAGCTCAGCCTAACAGATGGACGCACGCTTATAGTTACTCTAAAGGAGGCTAAGCAGTACACGCAGGGTACAACTGTTGCAGTACACGTTCCAAAGGGAACAATTGCAAGCGTACACCCAGTAGCACTCAAGGCGCACGTAATTCTTACAAGCGGTAAGCACCGTGGTAAGCGCGGCACTATCGACTCGCTTGATGGCGACTCTGTAACTGTTACAACTCCAACCGGTCCAGTCAACACTAAGGCAGCATTCGCCTATGTGCTTGCAAAGGGCGTCGCAGGAGGCGTACAATGAGCGGTCAAGTAGCTCCGAAGACCGCAAAGGTCGCGAAAGATGCAAATGTCGCAAAAGACATGGCAAGCAACCCAATGCGCCAAGTGCGCATTGACAAGCTAACCTTGAACTTCGGCGCAGGAAAGGATCAGAAACAGCTCGACAAGGGCGTAATCCTTCTGCGCATGATCACAGGTATCGAGCCAATCAAAACAATTACGCAGAAGCGCATCCCTACATGGAGCCTAAGACCAGGTCTACCAGTAGGTGCAAAAGTCACTATTCGTGGACCTGCAGCGGAAGACATCTGTCGCCGCCTGCTAACCGCGCGCGACTTTAAGCTTCGCAGTAGCAACGTCGATCGCAACGGAAACGTAAGCTTCGGCCTAAAGGAATACATCGATATTCCAGGCGTGCGCTACGATCCAGCAATCGGTATCATCGGACTTGAATGCTCACTCACTCTCGTACGCCCAGGCTACCGAGTACGTGATCGCAAGTTACGAAAGGCTCGCATTAACATCCGCCACCGCGTGTCACACGATGACGCGGCAGCATTCATGGGGACTCGCTTTAACGCAGTCTTCGAGGAGGAGTAATCATGACAACCAGCAATTGGACCAAGATGTTTACTCAGCTAAACGCTAAGCCTGTAATCAAGGCAAAGTACATTAAACACAATGAAAAGAAGATGCGCCCATGTGGCCGCACGACAATCTCGTGCAGCAACTGTGGCAGCTTCCGAGCAATCAATGGGAAGTACGGTCTAAACCTATGCCGCAAGTGCTTCCGCGACTACGCCCAGGTTCTGGGCTTCAAGAAGTATAACTGAGACTAACATGAACAACGACAACCTCGCAAACGTGCTTTCCGCAATCGACAACGCAGATCGCATTGGAAAGCCAAACTCGGTCGGTCAGCGAACGAGCACAGTAGTCGCTCGCGTCCTTGATGTTCTCAAGGCTGAGGGTTATGTAGCAGGCTATACTGTCGCAAACGACGGTAAGGGCGGCGAACTAACTATCGACCTAAAGAAGGCAGTAAACCGCGTTGGCGCAATCAAGCCACGCTTCGCAGTACAAGCAGACGGCTTCACTAAGTTCGAGAAGCGCTACTTGCCAGCACAGGGATTCGGTGTTCTCATCGTATCCACGCCACAGGGCATCATGACTCACACCGAAGCGAAGAGCCGAAACACCGGCGGTAAGCTACTTGCTTACTGCTACTAAGGAGACTCGCAATGTACCAAGAAAAACTCGATTGCAGCATAACCATCCCGTCTGGCGTAACTGTACACGAAAAGGCAGGCGTATATGTAGTAAAGGGACCTAAGGGAGAATTAACCCGCAGACTGTACCACAAGAGTATTACTGCAGCAGTAACTGGCGACGAGTGCATTATTACAGCACATGACGTCACCAAGCGCGAGAAGAAGATGATCTTCACCTACGCTGCGCACGTACGCAACATGATCGAAGGAGTAACCTCCGGTCACGAGTACAAGCTAAAGATTTGTTCAGGCCACTTCCCTATGACTGTCGCAGTAAAAGGCGATATGCTTGAAGTAAAGAACTTCATCGGAGAAGCAGTTCCTCGCACCCTAAAGCTTAACAAGAACACCAAAGTCGAAATCGATGGTACCACAATTACTGTTGAAGGACTTAACGTCGAGGAGGCTGGCCAGATGGCAGCCCGCATCGAGCAGCTAACTCGCCGCTCGGGCTTCGACCGCCGTATCTTCCAAGACGGCATTTACATTACACACAAATGCGGCAAGGCCGTATAAACACTGATACGCTAACACACACTACACACCATGGCAGCAACTAAAACCCCCGCGAAGGCCCCGGCGAAACCGGCTCCGAGTAAAAAGAGCTCGAGCAGCGCGAACGCGGGCAAGAAGAAAAGTAGTCGTGCACAGCTCTTGTCTGTTAAAAGACAATTGCGTCGCACGCGCCCTGTATTCACCAGGCACCGACCAGACCGTAAAGCCAGCCTAGACGAGCGCTGGAAGAAACCACGTGGTCTTCACAACAAGCTAAAGGACCGCAAGCGCGGTTGCAACGCTTGGGTTTCCGGCGGATACCGCACTCCAGTAGAAGTGCGCGGTATGCACATCAGCGGCCTAAGTATTGTTCACGTAGCAAACGCAAAGCAGCTTGACGGCGTAAACAAGGAAACTCACGGCATAGTTATTTCAGCGGTCGGCGCAAAGCGCCAGCTTGAGCTCCTTGCAGCAGCAAAGGACGCAGGCATCCGCGTTCTCAACCACAACAGTGAAGAGAGAACCAAAGAATTAACTACTCGCTTCAAGGCAGCAGCAGCGGACCGCAAGACGGCACGCGACGCAGCCGCAGCAAAGGCTGCTACGCAGAGCAAGAAGGCAAAGCCTACAAAGCCTGCAGCCGACACTCGCACCGACGCTGAAAAGCGCGACGCAGAAGATAAAATCAAAGAGGAGGTACTGACAAAGGGGCAGTAAGCTCCCGTCATAACATCCCATGGACCTATCCACTCAAAAGAAAATTGCAGCATCCGTACTCAAGTGCGGCGTCAACCGCGTTATCTTCAACGAAGCCGCAGGAGCACGCATCAAGGAAGCCATCACTAAAGCTGACATGCGTGGCCTTGTTAAGGCAGGCGTTGTCGGTAAAGAGCAGATCAAAGGCGTTTCACGCGTTCGCGCAAACAAGCGCATTGTTCAGCGCCGAAAGGGTCAGCAGCAAGGCGCAGGTACCCGTAAGGGTCGCGCAACTGCGCGCCTTCCCTCGAAGGACCGCTGGATGGCAAAGATCCGCGCGCAGCGTAACCTCCTAAAGGAGATGCGTGAAACCGGCAAGATCACCCAAGACCAATTCAAAGAGCTTTATGGCAAGGCAAAAGGCAACTACTTCAGAAGCCGTCGCCACATCAAGCTAACTGTAGAAGAATTCGCCCAGGCGGAGCAGTGAGGATACAATGACTATCTCCCTAAAATACCGCAGGCGCCGCGAAGGCAAAACAAACTACCACAAGAGACTCAAGCTAATCTCAGGTCACCAAACACGAATTGTTATTCGCCGCTCAAACACCGGTATGACAGTACAGTTCGTTGACTACGAGCCAGCAGGCGACGTTGTTCTTGCGCAAGCAACAGCAGTTGACGTACGCAAGGCAGGCTGCACCCACACAAGTGGAAAGAGCATCCCTGCTGCCTACATGACGGGCTACATCGCAGGTCTTCGGGCAAAGAAGGCAGGCGTAACTGGCGCAATTGCTGACCTCGGCATGCAGACTTCAACAAAGGGAAACCGCTTGTACGCTGCGCTCAAAGGCGCAATCGACGCAGGCATGGAAATCCCAGTTGGCGAGGACTTCTTGCCATCAAACGATCGCATCGAAGGCAAGCACATTACTGCTCACCGCACCGTAACGATAGACCTCAAGGCCTATAAAGAGAAGGCGAGGTCCCTATGAAACCTATGAAGCGCGATCGCAGACCACCTCGTGACCAACAACGCCCAGCCGGCGACCAAGTTCCACTAGTTTGGAACCCTAAAACTGAGCTTGGACGTCAAGTCAAGGCAGGCGAAATCACAAACATCGCTGACATATTTGCAGCAGGCAGTGCAATCCTGGAAAGCCAGATTGTCGACACCCTACTACCAGGCATGGAGCACGACCTGCTCCTAATCGGTCAGTCCAAGGGTAAGTTCGGCGGCGGTTCACGAAGAGTGTTCCGAAGTACACAGAAGAAGACCAGCGAAGGTAACAAACCTAAGTTCTCAACCTTCTGCGTAATCGGTAACCGCGACGGAATCGTTGGCCTAGGCTACGGCAAGAGTAAGGAAACCGTACCAGCACGCGAGAAAGCACTTCGCCGCGCAAAGCTCAGCATCTTCAGCATCTCCCGCGGATCGGGAAGCTGGGAATCAACCACGAGCGAAGCGCACACCATCCCCTTCAAGGTATCGGGTCGCTGCGGCTCCGTTCGCATCACACTAATGCCAGCACCAAAAGGTAAAGGCCTAGTATGTGAGAAGGAAGTAGCAAAAATCCTACGCTTCGCAGGCATCCAGGACGTCTGGAGCACATCGAGCGGACAGCAACGCAACAAAGTAAACTTGATCAAGGCAACCGAAGACGCGCTACGCAAGCTCACGCAAATGCGCGTGAGTGACAGCGTTAAGGGCGCAGTCAAGTACCAGGAGGGCATATGTACGCCGCAATCCTAATTCGAGGCGACATCCACGTACGTGGAGACGTTCGCGACACACTCTTCATGTTGAAGCTCCGTAATAAGCACACGGCAATCATGATTGACGAGACAAGTGTAACACAAGTAGGCATGCTTGACAAGGTCAAAGACCGAATCACGTATGGACCGATTTCACCAGAAGTTGCAGCAAAGCTTCAGGCTATCATGAAGGATGGAGTCGCTCACATGCACCCACCACGTGGCGGCTTTGAGCGCAAAGGCATCAAGCAGCAGTTCACGCAAGGTGGCGCGCTTGGTCGCCGAGAATCAATGGACAAGATTGTGGAGAAGATGTTACCATGAAGCGAAAGAAGGTAACACGCCAGCGTGCAGGAAAGACTCACGGCTGGGGCTCAAAGAAGAAGCACCGTGGCGCAGGTAACCGTGGTGGACGCGGAAACGCAGGAAGCGGAAAGCGTGGCGACCAGAAGAAGCCAGGTTATTGGAATGCAGCACGTCCAATGAAAGCAGGACAGAAGCGTGGCCAAGACTACTTCGGTAAGTACGGCTTCGGCATGAACAAGCGCAGCGATGTCAACACGATAACACTTCGTGTTCTTGCGCAATCGCTTCCGCAGTGGGCAGCAGAGAAGAAAGTTACCGTTTCAGGCGGAGTCTATACAGTAGACTTGAAATCGCTTGGCTACGGTAAGGTTCTTGGAACTGGTAGCTTTGCAGTAAAGGCAAAGGTACTTGTTACCGCAGCAACCCCAGGTGCAATTGAGAAGATCACTGAAGCTGGTGGCTCAGTTGACGTGCCTCCAACACCAAAGCACCTTGTCCGCACAAAGAACAAGACTTTGGCTGAAAAGAACGCAATCAAGTCAGCTAAGAGCGCAACTGCAATGACTGAAAAAGTTGCAAAAGCTCCGAAGGCTGAAAAGCCTGCAAAGGAAGCTAAGCCTGCGAAGGCTGCTAAAGCAGCTGACGAATAAGTAAATTTTTATCTATTTTTTTTTCTTTGGAATCTATATTTCTCAAATTATACAGAACTCACTCTCGACTTAGCGTGCGCTAATTGTGCTTCTAGAGCTTTACTATTGCTTGCGTCATTGTGGCGTGCCAGAGCTATTAGACTGTTTGCACTTTACGTTTCTCTGTGAACCTCTGTTTCGTGGCAAACGCATGTACTCGCTGCACAACTTCGTTATGAGTACAGGAACGAAAGCCTAAGCTACGCTCACTATGTTGACTTGTCGTTAGCGCAGCAACTTGGCGTACCGTTTCTTACTGGCGACAAATCGTTTGCGAATAAACCGTGTGTTGAGTTTGTGCGTTATAGCGGCACGCGCGTAATGCCTGCAATCCCGTCAAAGTCTTTATCATCTGAAACAATTACTGTTTCGCCAAGATCCTCCATTATGGCGAGGTGCAACGCGTCTGCAGGTTTGAGATTATGGAGTTCCATGTGTTCAAGTGCGCGCTTCGGTGCGTCAACGGACATGGTAACAACGCGTAGACCGCGCATTAAATAAAATTCTTCGACAACATCTCGAACGTGAGCTTGTGAAAATTTTCGCACATTACCCATTGCTTCGTATATTGTAAAAGTAGATGTAATTCCATTGTTTGTTTTTTGTACGCTACGCAGTATTTTTCGCGCCGCTGCGCCTCTCGCAGTGATGTCGAACTTCGCAAGGAGAAAAACATTAGTGTCGACGTACAATGTGCAGTTCCTCACTTTGTTCTTGCTCGATAGCCGCATCAAAGTCGACGTTGCTAAGATCAAGTCCAATAGTATTGAGCTCGCGTTCCCATTTGTCAACAATGTTTTCTCGCAGTGGCTCGAGCATGAGCTTACCGTTGTTGATGCTGAAACTTACGCGTGAGCGCGGTCGTATGCCTGCGGCATCGCGAAATCTTTTTGGAATGACTACTTCTCCTTTGGCGCTTACAAGGGGATTATCCACGAATTACAGTGTGGGCTATCCTTTATTTGCTTGTCGGAATTAAAGTCGGAATTTTTTCGGACTATATGGTAAGTAATCAATAAAATCATTGTATATTTAGCTTCATGCCCTGTGAAATTGAAATGTAGTTAGAATTATTTTTTCTTATTGGCTGCTTGGCTGACGGTGATGATTCCGCCAATATATCGTATGTCTACTTTTTGCGGTGGTCGAAGGCCCGCCTCTTCAATTAAATTCCGAGGTACAATTATGCTGTTGCGTTTGGTCATAGTTACCGTCGTCATGACTTGTTTTTGGTTCGTTACTTTTTACAGTTTTCTATGTGTATTTTCTATATAGTAAAGAATTAAAGTCTATTTTTGCCGGAGTTACCATTCACATTTATAAATCATTCACTGTTCACACTGTTAAGATGGGCTTCCTCAAAGCAATAGGGCAATTTCTCCCCGAAGTCAAGAAACCAAGCGGTAAACTTCCGTTCAAGACTCGCATTGGTTGGACACTCGGCATTCTACTAATATTCTTCGTACTGAGTGTTATTCCAGTATGGGGAGTCTCTTCTAGTTCGGACACTGCGTTCGCGCAACTAGAATTGCTATTAGGTGCAAGTATCGGTTCAATCATCACACTAGGCATTGGTCCTATTGTTACAGCATCTATCGTGCTCCAGCTACTGAACGGCGCGGGCTTCCTAAAGTTCGACACAGCAAGCGACAGCGGCAGAAAAGAATTTGCTACCGCACAAAAGTTAGTGACTCTATTCTTCATCCTGTTTGAAGCAATCATTTTCACAGTTTTTGGCGTAATTTCAGCAGAGCGCGGCGCTGCAAACTTTGCGCAAATGCAATTCGCTATTGTCGTCCAATTAATCCTTGGTGCATTAGCAATTATGTTCATGGATGAAATTATTTCGAAGTGGGGATTTGGTTCAGGAATTTCGCTATTCATCGCCGCAGGCGTTTCCAAGGAAATTTTCATTCGAGCTTTCAGCCCTCTACACGCAAACGGCGGCGAAGGTTATATTGGAGCAGTGTGGGAGCTATTCCGCTCACTATCAATTGGAAATACAACAGGCGCACTACTTGCAGCAAGCGCAATTATTGCAACGCTAGTTGTATTCTTAGTCGTAGTATATGTGCAAGCAATGAAAGTTGAAATCCCGCTCTCGTTCGGTCGAGTTCGTGGACACGGTATGCGCTGGCCGCTGCAGTTCTTGTACACGAGCAACATGCCCGTAATCCTGATGGCTGCACTACTCGCAAACGTACAACTTCTCTCACGCCTGCTAAGCGGACGATTCGGTTGGGATTGGATGGGTGTGTTCCCACAGGGTGCGCAAAGCGCAACAAGTGGACTAGCATATTACTTACAAGCGCCACGCTTACTTGAAATTACGCTCACGGGCGGTTTCACTTGGCATGTGCTCGCGGCAGCATTAATTTACACTACATTCCTAGTTTTGGGTTCGGTAATGTTCTCATTCTTCTGGGTACAGACTGTCGGTCTTGACGCGCGCAGTCAAGCAAAGAAAATAATGCAGAGCGGTCTACAGGTTCCAGGCTTCCGAAACGATCCCCGCGTACTTGAAAGTATACTTGGTCGCTACATTATGCCGTTAACCATTATGGGTGGTCTAACAATCGGTCTACTTGCCGCTGGCGCAGATTTGATGGGAACACTCTCGAGCGGAACAGGATTACTACTAGCAGTAATGATAATCTACCAGCTATACGAAACAATTGCTCGTGAGCAGATGTACGACATGAATCCAATGGTTCGTAAGTTCCTAGGTAAGAACTAATGGCCTTCCTTGACCCTGTTCTAAACTGGACGTTGGCACTTCATCCGTTTATTGCGATTCTAATTCTATCAATTATTGTTACAATAATCAGTAACCTCATCTACAAATGGGCAACCGACCAGAAGGAGATGAAGCAGCTCAAAGAAAGTATTGAGACGCTCAAAAAGCAAGTTAAGGAGAGTCGTGATAATCCTAAAAAAATGATGAAGGCGAACAACGAAATGATGCAAGTGAACATGAAGTACATGACTCGCTCGCTAAAACCGATGCTCTTCACCTTTATTCCTGTAATTCTCGTTATTGGCTGGATGAGTGCCAACTTTACTTATGCGCCAGTCGATTTGTCTGACGCACTCACAGTGCGCGCAACAGTGCGTGACGGCTTTGCAGGCTCACTAGTTTTAACTGCGCCAACACTTACTACAAGTTCCGTTACTGCGCCAATTGTGCCGGACGGCGACGAAGGACAAGGCGCTGCGTTTGCGGTGCAAGGCCTTGCTGGTGTACATAATTTTACAGTGACTTACGAGGGCAACTCGTACAGTGGAAACACAGGCGTAATTAGCATTGGTGAGAATCCAAAGCAGCAAGCGTTTCCAGGTAAAGGACCTATCGAAACAATTAGTGTAGACTATCCTAAGATCCATCCGCTTGGAAACGGCTTCAACCTGTTTGGATGGTACCCTGGCTGGCTTGCAGTTTACATTACGCTGTCAATCGTGCTGTCGATTGGCTCACGTAAGATCCTAAAGATTTACTAAAGTGTTAATTGCAGGAATAATTCATGGTTGACGAATACGTTGTCCTGACAGACAGTCAAAACAATCCTACAGGTACGGCGCTAAAGGCGACAGTACACTCCGATAAAACTCCTGTGCACAGAGCATTTTCATGTTTTTTATTTAATTCCAAAGGAGAGCTACTGCTGCAGCAGCGCGCCCTTACAAAAAAGACTTGGCCAGGAATATGGTCTAACTCTTGCTGCGGACACCCGGCGCCGGGCGAGGTAACTGAAGACAGTGTATATCGCAGACTTTCTTTCGAACTAGGCGTGCCGCGTAGCGCGGTGCGTAATTTACAAGTAATTCTGCCGAACTTCAAATACTATGTTGAACGGGAAGGAGTCGTCGAGCGTGAATTCTGTCCTGTATATGCGGGGCGGCTTGACTGCGAGCCAACAATCAATCCACTTGAAGTACATGCTACGCGGTGGATTCCTTGGAACGAGTATACTGGCGTCGCAGCAGCGCTACTTCCGCACCTTACAAGCGTACCAACAGGCGCTACGAGCTTTGACGCTTATCGCAATCGCTTTTCTTCAGCGCAGACCTATAAGGCGGCTCACGCGCTTCCAGGTGGCGAGCCTCTAAGTGAGTGGAGTTTATGGGAAACAAATTTATTGTTGAAAAACGAAAGCTTCAATACTCTATTCAGGACGCTATAACAACATGGTACGCACAAATCCAATTCGCAACACGCCGAAGCCGTTAATTCCAAGTGCGACGCGACAAGCTTCGCGCGCTGTGAGTCTTAACATTGAGCTAAAGCGAGTGCGCGGAGCAGCGAACACTGCCATAGGTGCGAAGTCGCCAGGCGATATGCGCAAACACGTAATTGTAATTGGCGCTGGCTATGGCGGATTGTCGGCTGCTGGTTTACTTGCAAAGCAGGGTTACCGAGTAACTGTTGTAGAGCAGAACGCGATGCCGGGCGGGCGCGCTATGCTCTATCAAGAGCAAGGTTTCGCGTTTGACATGGGGCCTTCATGGTATTTGCAACCTGAGGTGTTCGATCGCTGGTTTGGTAGCATGGGCTCAACGCCCGGCCAGCACTATAAGCTCTCGCGGCTTGATCCTAGTTATCGAATTATGTTTGGTCCGAAGGACACTGTTGACATCAGCGCTGATTTGCAGAAGAACTTAGCGTACTTTGAATCCGTAGAAGAAGGAAGTGCAGAGAAATTCAAAGCATATCTCGCCGAAGCAAAATACAAGTATGACGTTTCACTCGAGGAATTCTTGTACAAAGAATATCGCTCCTACAAGGATTTTTTAAGTAAACGTATGCTCTCGGAAGGCCGAAAGCTACACGTGTTTGAGAGTTTTGATAAGTATGCAAAGCGGTTTTTCAAAAGTAAGCGTTTGCGCCAAATTCTCGAGTATCCAGTTGTGTTTCTAGGTGGTAATCCAAAGAAGACACCGGCACTGTACAGTTTACTTGCTCACGCTGATTATAATTTAGGTGTTTGGTACCCTCACGGTGGAATGCACGCGGTCGCTAAAGCAATGCACAGCCTCGGTGAAAAAGCAGGTGTGAAAACAATTTTTAACACGCGCGCCGAAAAAATACTTGTTGAAAACGGCCGCGCAGTTGGTGTGCATACTTCTGCCGGAACCATTACTGCAGACGCGGTTGTAGTGAACGCAGACTACGCGTGGGCTGAAATGAACCTTCTTGCGCCAGAGTATCAAACCTACAAACAAAGGTACTGGGAGAAGCGCGTTATTGCACCTAGTGGTTTTGTAATATACCTTGGCGTGTCGAAGCGAATAGCAAACTTAAAACACCACACGTTAGTATTCGAGAACGACTGGGAGAAACACTTTGATGAAGTCTTCGACAAACCACAGTGGCCGAGCGAGCCACATTATTATGTGTGTACGCCATCTAAGACAGACTCAGGAGTCGCACCACGAGGAATGGAGAACCTATTCATTCTAGTGCCGGTGGCAGCAGGGCTCAGCGACGACGACGCAATACGCGAGGAATATACTGAAAAAATTATTACGCACTTAGAAAAAACAATCGGTGAGAGCATAAGGCCTAACATAGTTGTAAAGCGCGCATTTTCACACCGGGATTTTACGCAACTGTATAACGCCTACAAAGGCACTGCGCTAGGCCTTGCGCACACGCTTTTCCAGAGCGCTATTTTCAGACCTGCGCCACGCTCTAAGAAAGTTCAAGGTTTGTTCTACTCAGGTCAGTTCACAACACCCGGTGTCGGCGTACCGATGTGTATAATTAGTGGAACAGTGTGCGCCGACATGGTGAATAACGAGCTGAAGAGGGCGGGTTAATGGATTTGCGAACGCTGCTTCGCATAAGTCGACCACGCTTTTGGTTATATCTAGGAGGAACTTTTTTACTTGGGGCTGCGTGCGCGGCACCGAGTTTGGCAGCGCTATCCAGCGCAACTGTTGCGCTAATGCTAGTTTATTTTTTGTTACCTGCAAATTTATTTTTGTATGGTATCAATGATCTTGCAGACGCGGACACAGACGCGCATAACGCAAAGAAAGGCACTAAAGAGCACAAGTTACTGCAACGCGAGCGGCGCGCACTGAGCGGCTGGGTTTGGCTCACTGCATTTATTTCAGCCGGAGTTGCGTTCGCTTTTGCTTGGCAGGGCGCGTGGCTTCCATCTTTGCTTGTATTGCTGTTTCTTGCGCTCGCTGCAGGTTATAGTGCGGCCCCAGTGCGGTTTAAGGCGAGGCCTTTGCTTGATAGCGCGTCAAACGTACTTTATGTTGTGCCGGGGCTTGTCGGTTACGCTATGTTTGCTCGCGCGTTGCCAGCGTTTGAACTGATTGTTGCGTTTGCCTGTTGGACGGCGGCGATGCACTTGTTTAGTGCGATTCCAGATATTGCTGCAGACAAGCGTGCCAAATTAAGCACGACCGCAACTATGCTAGGTCAAAAACGTAGCTTACTTGCGTGTAGCACGCTTTGGCTTGTATTCGCTGTAATAGTGGTAACTAGAACTTCGGCAGGCTGGCTGTTCGCGCCTGCATTTGTTTATGTTGCAGTGCCGCTTGCGCTCGTTGGAAGTAGCGTCGCGCGTATCGATAAAGTCTATTGGTGGTTCCCGATATTTACAGGCGTAATTGGATTCCTGGTATTTTGGTACGTAATAATAGCGCGCTTTTCTTTGGATGCACTTTTTGCACTAATTAGTTAGTGAACGGTTAATCCTGCGCAGCGCAGCTCGCTTTGTTTTAGAACTTTATAGCGCATCCAGGTTTTAGCGAGTATTAGTGATTTTTCAGTTTTTGTTAATCGTGGATTGCGTTTGAAAATATTGTAATCTGCTTTTTCGATTTTTTCATGTACGCGAAGGTATAATATTGCTGCCACGAGTACTCCGTAGCGGCAGTCAGGCTTAAGGTGTTTGATCCCAGCAACACCGTCGTGGTATTGGTTGCGAGTCCAAATTGACAGTTCTGCCATAGCTTTTGTTAGGCCTGGCGTCATTTTGCCTTTCGCAATGTCGGCTTCGGTAACGCCATGTTTAGCCAGGGTTGTTTGTGGCAGGTAAATTCTTCCGCGCTGCTTGTAATCCTCATTAACGTCGCGCATAAAATTAGTCATTTGGAATGCTTCTGCGAGAGCTCTCGCTTGGCGCTTGACTTCTTCTTTTTCGCCGCTAAAACCCATAATAGGAAGCATCATGTTACCGACAGCCGTTGCAGAGCCGCGCATGTAATGCTGCAGTTCATGCATATCTTTGTAAGTTTTCTTTGACGCGTCGGCCGCCATCGCATCAAGAAACGCGTGAATTTCGAGTTCCGGAATTCTGCATTCCTGCACAGTATTTGCAAAGTTCTTTAGGACTTTGTCTTTGGTTGAGTCTGGGTCTCTGATTGCCGCGATAGTTTGTCGACGGTATTCTTCAACAGCTCTGCGTTGCTCGTGACCTGGCGCGTTTGATTCATCAACGAAGTTGTCCGCTGTTCTTACATAGCCGTATAATGCAAAAATATGATTCCTGACGCGCTCCGGCAGCAGCAACGTAGCTGTATAGTATGTTTTACCTGTTGCTGCCTGAATTTTTTGACCTTCATTGGCGCTTTTCATTCAACTGGGCGCCTGCACGGGTTTTTATGTACTGTTATAATTATCGCTTAACAGAAATTGCAAGTAGTGTCTGCATGAGTTCTCGCGAACTCTCTTCAAGGCGCGCTTCTTCAATTAATACTGCGATTCGCGAAGTTAGTTCGGTAATTCGCTTATCAACTGCTTCGATTGTTCCACTGTCGCGAAACAATTGCGCTACTGCTTTAATGTCTGTTTCAGACACGCCGCGCTTACGGTAGAATTGTTGCAGTGCTTTACGAGCCGGCGCCGGGCCATGATGTTGTAATTGAACAACAAGCGCAGTTATTTTACGCTCGCGGATGTCTTCACATGAGTCTTTTCCTATGTCTGTCGTGATGTTTGCAATGTCGTCTGCTAGTTGATACGCGACTCCAACTAAGTCGAGTGCTTCGGCGACGCGTTTGCTGTTATTTGGAAAGTATCTTTCCACAACTGGCGCGCGCTCGCGCAGCTTCGCCATAGCGCGCGTTTGTATGCTTGGGCCTGCCATGGCTTCAGCCATGCGAGTTGAGAGAATAAAGAGCTTGGCGGTTTTCTCGCTGCACATACGCTCATATGCGTGTTGCGTAACAGACAAAGAACCATCGCGATGCCAAATAACGTCTTTGGCTTGGCCGTGCGCGAGTTGCGTAACATACTCTACAATTAATGGTTGTATGCGTTCGCCATTCGGCAGGTGCCTTGATGCTTCAGTCGCGCCGTATAATAATGATAGTCCTGTAGAAATGGCGACTGCGGTGCCGCGCTCAGCAAAAAGTGTGGGTTGTCCTCGCCGTAAACTGCTATTATCTTGCACGTCGTCAATAACAAGTGTTGCCATGTGCAGCGCTTCAATAATTACGGCTGCGTCTTGTGCCGCTTCTAAGTCTTCCCCGCCTTGCGCTTTATACCAGGCTTGCAGGAGCCAGCCACGCACACGCTTGCCGCTTGTATGCATAGCTAGTTTGCAGTGTAGCGCTAGTTCATGGTCGCTCGGCATCAGCCCATATCGAACAAGTTTCTTCGGGTCTCCATCAAACCTTGTTGTTATGGCTTCGTCAATAGCTATTCGTGCTGTTGCGAGGGATTCCAGCGTCTGCGCAGAAACATTCGGTACGCATTTTTTATTCAGCATATGTAGCGCTTTTTGCTGTTGCATTCTAATTATAGATGTTGGCTTATTTTTAAACTAAATTTATAGCTATATAGAACATATTCTGTATTGCATATAGAGAATTTATGTCTGTGTTCAATCCCGGCTTTGTTGAATAATGCGTTTTTGTTCAAAAATAGACTACTGTTGTTCAGAAATGTAGAATTGAGAGCAGTTAAAACACAGAAATTTTAGTTCGGGAAGAACGCTGCGGTTAATGCATCCTCAATAGTTGAGAATTTTCTTGTGTTAAATTCTAGCTGGGCTTTCTTTACTTGTTGAATGAACATCTCTGCCGTTACAGCCTTTAGTTTATCACACACTATGTTGCTGAAATCTGTGGGGTTTTCAGTTAAGATTATCACTCTTCGTGATTTTGATTCTGAACTCGCAATCCATCTGAGCGAAGTGGTGTGGTCATATCCTGTTAGTCCTGTTACTGAATCATCGATTCTGTACGTTTTTTCCATGAATACTTTGTGTTCCTGCTGAAGTCGTCCATCAAATTTTCTGTACATAGACCCATCAAGAAGAACATGCACATCCGAACGGCTTTGAAGGTCGGTAGCAAACGAGAATGCTTGCTCTTGAATTTCATTAGCGGGATTCGTATCGTAAATATCCAGAACCGCCCGTAATACCGAAAATGCAGGAATTACGGTAATCAATGGGAACCTTTATTCGGGAAGCTTTCCCTTCTTGAAATCGCCAAGCGAGAGAAGATAATTTCTAATTCCGCTCTCAGCTGACACGATTTTCTCGTGGAGATTCGTGTTATGGCTTTCGATTATAACCAGACCAGTGTCCGGTAGACCGCGTGTTGCTCTAAGTTCAGCCGTTAAGTCTTCAGCTCTAGCCAGTCGAGTGTTTTTTAGGGTCATTTTGAGTCGTTTAGCGTCTGGAACTTTCGTTTCTAGTTTGCACTAGAAGGAGTTCCTAGGTGGTTACGTCTTCCTGGCAGTACATAATATTGTGCATTCTAGATACAGAAAAACAGCATTTACAGGCATTTAGCATGAATTTGCCTCCTTCCACCGGTACATGCTTCAACCTAAAAGTGCGTTTTTCTAAGGGAAAGCAAACCCGCTCCAATTGCAACAAACGCCATATGCATCAATGCCAGAAATCCGAGCACTAGGCTGATTATCAACTTTATTTTGTGCACTGGCGCGGCGTTGTTTACCTCTTCGAATTTTTGAGATATTACTTGCATATTGTCTCCCATTGCATCGAAATCGTAGCCCATCCCATCAAGGCTGTTTGCGTTGCCGCCGAGGTTATCTGCTGTTTTCTTCAGACTCTGTGCTGTGGTTGTTGTGTCTTGCTGCATTGAGTAGAAGTATTGCTCTGCGCTGCTAGCGAATGGCACATAGCCGAATACCGTGCCCAGATAACCAAGAGATGTAGCAGTTCTTTGAAGTGCGTCTCCCGCTGCGTTAAGGCTTGGTTGAGCGTCTCTGATGCTGTTTGCTGCTTGGTGTGCTGTTTGAGCTGCGTCCTTGGCTGTTTTGCCTACTTGCTCAAACTGTGCGTGCAGTGGCTCATACATCCCGTATGTTACGTCAATTGCGTTGTAGGAGTTGACTATTGGAAGTGCAATCAAGCACGCGAGTGCGCCAATGATGCCGTAGACGATTAGACTTATGCTAATTATCGTTAGTGCGATTCGACCCATAGTAGCTACCTAACCAGGAAGAAGTGGAAGTTTTCCGGTTTATAAAGGTGGTATGTATCTGGGAATAATCTGGTTATATCCACTTCTGGGCTTTATATAGATGAAACCTGGCGAGGAGTTCTTACGTCTGCGCTCCTTTGCCAGAGCTAGTCAAATCCGTTCTCGCATTTTGATGGAACTGCATAGTCTCACATCAACGCCTACTGACCTCGAGCAAAAATTAGATATCAAACTAAGTCATGTGAGTCGAGCGCTAGGCCAACTTGTTGACAAAGGCCTTGCAGTATGTCAAAATCCTGATGTAACGAAAGGGCGCTATTACGGCCTAACTCCGGCAGGCGCTGAAGTCGCGCGATTTTTGCGAGTTGCTCAGAACGAACGCAAAAAATGATACGTAAGTGGTAAGTATTCTGGATTGAACGCGGCATAATCCATCATGGGACTATTAGCATACTGATTGTATGCAAACTATACCAAATCTATTTTTTTCGAGCAAGGTCTGCGCGGATGAGATTGTCAATGTATTCGCCGATTGTACTGTTTCGGTCGATTGCTCGTTTCTTTGCGTCTTTCCAAAGGTCTGTGTCTACGCGCAGACTCGTTACTTGGCTTGCCATGCGCTCTCTCCGTTGAACTTGTATTTAATACTACTTGTAGTAAATACTAAGCATTATATATGTAGTATATACTACACTCTTGTAAAGTAGTGATTGGAGACAAAATGACATACGAAATTAGCGCAAGTAACCTTAACTTGTTCCAAGAGTGCCCACGATGCTTCTGGATGCAATTCAACGAAAAGAAACGAAGACCAAGTGGAGCATTCCCTACACTCCCCGCAGGCATGGACGGAGTGCTTAAAGCATTTTACGGAAATCCAAAACGGCTTGCTGAAACTGGCTTGAAGGTTCAAGGGTTTCCTAAACCTGAACTGTTGAAAGACTGGCAGAACAACTGGAAATGCCTACGCCTAACGAACAAGAAAGGTCACACGCTCAAAGGCACAGTAGATAATCTAGTCATGGAAAACGGCAAGGTCGTCGTTCTTGACTACAAAACGCGCGGCTTTCCGCTCAAAGACGACACTGTTGAGCGGTATCGCTTGCAAATGAGCGTGTACACCTACATACTGGAGCAACTAGGCTACAAAACAAGCAAACACACATACTTGCTGTTCTATTATCCAAGAGGACTGAGCAAATATGACCAAGTGTCCTTCCATGTTGTTGCAATCAAGCTTGATGTCGAGGCAGCATATGCGAGAAGCGTATTCGAACAAGCGATTGGCTGCCTCGAAGGTACAAAACCGCCGAACTGTTGCGAGTGGTGCGCCTATGGCTAGCTACCCGCAAAACTGGAAAGCGTACGACATTGCGAAGACGACTGAAGACCAAGTGTTTCGTAAGCTCTTAATCGAGCTAATCTCTACGATAAAAGTAGAGTTGAAACCTGGAGTTGGGAGGAAGGGATATAGCAAAGCCGAGAAAATATTCTTCCTTGCAACCAAACAGTACTACAAAAGCGACTTACGAAAGACGACAAGCATCCTCAGAACAATGGTGGAGTACAATGTCATTCCACAAGCGCCGAGCTACTCAAGCATATGCAACTTCTACAACGAAGAAGCAATAACTACCTTGCTTGAGGACTTGATATTTCTAGCAGCACTACCAGTCGCAAGCATAGAAACAACAGTAGCAATTGATAGCACAGGATTCGGCACGCGTAAGTTTCAGAATTGGAACGAGTACAAATGGGGAAAACTGCAAGGAAAAGAACACCTGTGGCGAAAGTTACACGCAACAGTCGGGTGCACAACAAACGTATTCCTAACAACATACATAACAGAAAATAACAGCAACGACGCAGGAGCATTCCCTAAAACAATAAGTCCGAAATTAACAGCCTTCGACTTCAACCAATTCGTAGCCGACAAAGCATACAGCGCACGCACAATCCTAGGAGCAATCAAAGAACTAGGAATGACGCCATTTATTCCATTCAGAAGCAACGCTCGAAGAATCAATCGCGGCTCAGGCTCAAATGGCACATGGAAAACAGCATTCGATATGTACCACAACGACCGCGAAGAATTCGATAAACAATACCACCAAAGAAGCAACATAGAAACAGCGTTTCACATGCTGAAAATAAGATTCGGTGAAAAGCTATCCTCCAGAAACTTCATTGCGAACAAAAACGAAATGCTAACCAAAATCCTATGCCACAACCTATGCGTCCTCGCCCAGGAGTCACAAGAACGCGCAATAACGCCAGATTTCACGTCCTGTTCAGAAATAGCCCGAGCCTGTTCAGTAATTAAGTGAATTATTCAACAAAGCCTTCAATCCCCAAAGGCTTATAAAGTAAGTCCAAATCCATCGGAGTATGGTAGAAGGCGCAAAGCGAAGTCGATCGATGAAGCGAGTATCATCTCGCAAACCAGGCGGTAAAACCGTTATCGAGTACCGACGCGCACGCCCAGGTCCAGCAACTTGTCCTACAGGTCGAGCTCTTCCGGGTACTGCTCGCGGCACCAAGATTGAAGTTGGTAAGCTAACTACGACGCAGCGTCGCCCAAGTCGCCCATTCGGCGGCGTACTTTCAAGCCCTGCAATGCGTCAAGTAATGCTTGGTCGAGTACAAGAGTCTTTTGTTGCGCCTGAAAACGCAAGTACAAGCATTCTTTCCGTTGGAACTGTATGCATGAAGCTTGCAGGTCGAGACGCAGGTAAGCTTTGCGTTATTACTGAGCGCATCGATGCTAACTTCGTAAAGATTGACGGTCAGACCCGTGCTCGTAAGGTAAACATTAAGCACATCGAGCCAACAGGCCAGCATGTAGACCTAAAGAAGCACGCTGACAGTAAGGCAATTCAAGCTGCACTCAGCGCTTAAATTATTCTCTAAAGCAATTTATCTTTTTAACGGCGCGCTGCTCAACCTTTATATCGCACCTAAATATTGTGTGACTGTGGATCCTGCCCGCTCTTCTCGTTTGCGTGATGCAAAAACTTCGTTTTCTGCGCAGAAGGATTTATTCGAAAGCGTGGCAGTGCTAGGGGGGTATAGTGCGCTCTCTTTCGGTTTTCTATTTCTTTTCCACTTTTTAATGGCGCGTTATCTGGGTCCAACCGAATATTCTGTTATTGGTACATTCATGAGCGTACTAATAACTGCTATTTACATATCAGGTTCATTCTATTTTATTCTCACGCGTTTCGTCACCTATCATCATAGCCGCAGCCAGTTTGAAGAAATTAATTACTTAGTTACTCATGGCCTAAAGTATTTTTTTGCCGCTGGATTTTTGATATTTCTAATATTTCTAGTATGCAGTCAACAGATTGCTCTCTTCTTCAAACTCGACGACATTAAGCCAGTAGTCGCACTAGGCTTTGCAATTTGGCTTCAGCTACTGGTACCCGTATACGAGGCAGCATTCAAAGGCCTTGAAGACATGCACAGCATGGGGCGTATGCGCGTAGTGGAGAACGGAAGTCGCTGGGTTATAGGAATGCTTCTCGCATATCTCGCGTTCGGACTCACCGCCATGGTCTTCGCGCTCGGGCTCGGCACGTTTGTTGCACTATCTTCAACTTATGTTGGAATACGCACGCTACAAAGTCGACAAATGGTAAAGCCGAACATGCAAGAAATTTGGAGCTATGCAATTCCTGCATTTATTGTAACTGCCTCGGTCGCAATTCTACTAAACCTGGACCTTATTTTAGTAAAGCACTATTTTCCACCGGGCGAGGCGGGTATTTACGCGGCTGCAAGCTTTGTAGCGAAGATACCGTTTCTAATCAGTTGGACCATCGCAACTATTCTCTTTCCGCGTGTAACCAAGTTGCATGTTGACGGTTTACCAACGTCACACCTACTACGGCGAAGTCTGAAGTGGATGGTAATAATTGTTATTGGCTCAGCCTTTGTTAACATGTTCTTTGCTAACGCAATTTTTCGCGGACTTTTCGGTCCAGAATACTCCTTCGGACGATACCTTGGCGTTTACAGTTTTGCAATGGGCTTACTCGCAATAGTCAACATACTATCAGTGTATCAACTCGCGCGTAAACGCTTTACGCTTGCGTGGATTATACCATGGTTTACGCTATTGCAGTTTGTATTACTTCTATTATTCCACGATTCCCTGTTCGCTGTCGTCACAGTTACTATTTTAGTTGCGAGTTTGCTGGTCGCGACAACCATAATAGTGCTGCGTGATGAATTAAATTTAGAGCGCTTATTTGCGGAATAGCTAGTTTTGTAGTATTTCGTAGCTTTCCAGATTTCCTCGGAAACTATATAATAGCCTTGAGCGGCTAAATTCAGTGGAAGATGACCCGCTGAGGCTCTATGTAGCGAGATGCCTCGCTCTTGGGTACGCAAAACAGCGCGTTCGTGAGAGACTGCTAGAAGCAGGATACACGATGCCGGAAGTCGATAGCGTGCTTGAAGACACGCCGACGCCCTTCAAACCAGAGCCAACTCTGCCAAATTCTGAACGTTTTCTTCTAATTGCTGGCGTACTAGTGTTTGTACTTGTTGCAGCCAGTTCACTTCTATGGCTGCGCGAAAGTAATCCTACAGCTTTTGATGCTCCAGAACTTGGTTCCAGGCCCGAGAAAAATATTCCTGCTCCACTTCCTGTAACTCCTGCGCCTGTGATACTTGCAGGGCCAATAAATCCCAGTTCTTTACCGTCTATTCCTGCGCGAATTGGTTGGCCGCTGCGTCCAGTACAGACGGCAGTAAGTGCGCAACCTGCGGCGCCATATTGTCCAAACTATGATTGCTTAATTTCTGCAGTTGACGCGTGCACGCCAAGGCAGTACTTGGTTAATGCTGCGTTTGACGTTGAAAACCTGTCTATAAACTCCTCTATTGCGATTACGCTCGGCGGCCAAGTCGAAGGTGGCTGCACAATATGGCTTACATACGCATATCAGCGCATCACATTCTATCAAGAATACGCAGACGAGTTGCAAAGTCTTGGATTAAATTCAGGGCAAGTTGATTTACTCGAAGCTGAAGCGAACCAAGCCGCGGCGGCAGCGATGCCGGCGCGCGCGCAGTGCGTTGTACGCACGGACGCACTCAAGACAATGTTCAGCGCGTGGCGCGCAGGCAGCTTCACGTCAAAGCAACTTATTGATGCGGGTTGTCCAGTCGCGTACGGTTAGTTCAATCAGACACCGGAGTTAATTCTAAATCAGATATCAAACCTTAATCAAGAATTTCTTTAATTCTTAATTCGCCGGCAGACACTGCGCAGGGTATTTCAAAGCGTGACAAGACCTGAGGATGAATTTCACCGAAGAAGCCGCCCGGTAACACTGCTGCTCTACCGCTGATGAATAATTTATCTTCATACGGCTTCAGTTGCAATTGCTTACCAATTAATCGAAGCGTCGCTTCAATAGTTGCTTTTGCTTCGGTGAAGCCGGCACGCTCGCCACATACTACAAACGATACTCGTTGCTCTTCTTCAGGCGTCCATACAGGGCCGATTTCAAACAGTAGTTG
This sequence comes from Candidatus Woesearchaeota archaeon, assembly GCA_043771635.1. Taxonomy (GTDB): domain Archaea; phylum Nanobdellota; class Nanobdellia; order Woesearchaeales; family SKIA01; genus JAYVHA01. The sequence goes on along the minus strand of JAYVHA010000004.1, from coordinate 76,047 downwards.
CGGGTATTCATTTGAGCGATTGTGCGAGAGCGCATCAAGCAGACCGGGAATGAGCTGTTGACGCAGAACACTATAATCAGCAGTCAATGGATTTTCCATTTCGAGTGGTCGGCGCATTTGTCCAACTTTGGTTACTTGCGTTTCAACGCTCGAGAGGCAGAAACTCTTGAGCTCAGTATAGCCAAGGCTCACTAGTAGTTGGCGTATTATGCGCTCGGTGCGCGCTGTGTTCGTTTCCGCTCCAATAGTCGCCATTAGTGGTGTGGTTGGTTTCAAATTATCATAACCGTAACCAATTGCGACGTCTTCAATTAGGTCAACTTCATGCAAAATGTCGGCGCGGTACGCAGGCACCTTTACTGTTGTTGCACGTGCGTCATAACCCATTTTCTGTAAGTTATCGCAAACCTCTTTTTGCGTTAGTGATGTGCCAAGTTGTTCGTTTACTGCAGCGGCAGTTAATATCATGCTTCTTGGAGTGAAGTCAGGCGAGCGAAGTTTTTTAGGACCGTATCGCAGTTCAACTGATTCAAGCGCGCCACCCATGTCGGCGAAAGCGGCGCACACCATCAGCAGCGCTTTGTGGCACACGTCATAGTCGAAGCCAGAAACTTCAACGAATACTTCTTTGGTTTCAACGTTCACGCGGCCGGTCAGTTCGCTGTTAATAATTGGAACCAGGCTCATGATCCGCTCATCATTGTCAACGAACACAGGGAACGCGCGTGCGTTGAACAATAGGCCTGCGTAGTCTTTACCCTTTGGATGCTCTTTGAGAATCTGCAGCGCAGGCAGTGGCTTTGTGCCTTCAAGCGGAGTAAACACTATCTCGTTTGGCTGCCGCGCCTCGAAACGCACCGGGAATGAAATAGCATTTAATGGATAGATGCCCATCGACATGCGCTTGCGTTTACGGCCATATGTGCCGTGTAGTTTTTCTTGCATGTCGATAATCTGTTTGATGCGCACGTCGTCGAGCTTAAGCTTGCGCACTATTGCACACGCGGTTACGGGCCTTATGGTTTTGAGCGCAGGATCGATGGTAACTACGTTCTTGCCCTTGATAACAGGGTAGGAAGAGAGACCGGTTTTTACGCCGAGGAATGAACGCATTGCGCGCGCGAAGCCGTACATGCTTAGTAGGTCTGGGCGATCAGGAAACACTTCAACTGATACTTCAGTTTCGGTTACGGCTTGGACATCAGTGCCGAGCATAGCAATTTTTTCTGCTAGTAATTGATCTGGTAAGCGCTTGCCTATTGCCTTAAGGAAGGCTTGTTTGTCGAATGTGACGGTAGGCATTAGCGCCAGACCTCCGTTTGCTTGAGCATTTTGATATCGTGCGTGTACAGGTTACGAATGTCTTTGATGCCGTAGCGCATTGCAATGAGGCGCTCGAGGCCAAGTCCCCATGCTAGTACGCGTACGCCCTTTGGCAGTTTACCGTTGCCCATTAATGGAGCCACGACTTCTGGTCGAAGCATGCCCATGCCTCCGATTTCAACCCACTCGCTGCGCTCAGTGTGCCACACTTCTACTTCGCAGCTAGGTTCAGTATATGGGAAGTATGCAGGACGGAAGCGCACACGTGGAAAGCCGAGCTTTGCATAAAACGCCTGCTGTAATCCGATTAAGTCTTGCATGGTGACGTTTCCTACTACTATGCCTTCTACATTATGGAATTCGGCAAGATGCTTCCAGTCGATAGTTTCGTTTCGGAATACTTTTCCTATTGCAAAACGCTTTGCAGGTAAGTCTTCAGGCCGTAACTGAGCAAGAGTCTGCGCTGTAAGAACAGTACAGTGAGTGCGGAGCAGAAGGCGCTTCGCTTCTTGTTCGCTGTATTGGTAACCCCAGCCGGTTGAGCCTGCAACACCAGTTTCGTGTGCTTGCTTTACGTTTGCAAGAAGCTCCTTTGGTAATTTGCCAACGCCTTTAACGTACAGAGTATCTTGCATCTCGCGTGCCGGGTGGTCTTGCGGCACGAACAACGCATCGAGATCCCAGAATGCGGTTTGGATCATAGGGCCTTCCATTTCTGTGAAGCCCATAGATAACCAAATTCTTCGAACTGCTTCAATTGCTTCATTTACGAAATGCGCTTTACCATGCGGGTGCTGCGGTACAAAAGCTTCGATATCGTAGCGTCGGAAACGTGTTGTTTGCCAAGTTTTGTCGCGCATGACTTCTGGCGTAACCTGCTCAAGCAAATCTTCATGCTTGATGTCTTGCGGGCGAAAGCCCGCGGTAAGTTGGATTGTGCGCTCCGTGCGCTCATGTACACTTAGAAAATCTTTGCGCGCACGGAATTGTTCAACATATGTCTTGTTTAACTTATCATATGGGGTGTCAACTAGACTTGTTAAGAATTTGATAATGTCTTGCTCTTCGCGAAGCATTACTGCGGCCTCAGGAAGCTTTTGCACTTTACCTGCATTGAATACAATTGCATCGCGCTTCTTGAGAATGCCGAGCGCTGCGTTGAATTCATCAATTGTGAAATATTGTTGGATTTCAGGCACTGTTTGTTTTGTATCGAGTAGCTTTAGGAACCTATATTCAGGCAGTCCATTAGTTAATGCTGATTTACAGTTGGAGCCCGTAGTAATGACGTGATGAGCACGCTCAGAAATTGTTAACGCGCCTTTTGCGGCGAGCCATTGAAGGGCGCGCATGACTTCAACTTCTGCCATGCCGCTTGAATGTGCTAATTCCTCAACATCAGCGCCATTGCGAAGATGCGAGAGGAGCTTTCGCTCAAGTGGATGCAAACTGTCATACTCGATGTGCATACTCGAAAACCCCTACCTAAGCTGCCCAAAAGCGGCTTGTATAAAAATATGGTCCTCGGAGTATTAATATGTTTCTATATGGACGTTCCAATACTATTTACAGCATAGAACGTAAGGAGAAGGCTTTAAAGGCACGTATTTCAGCAGAAGGTCATGAAATCATTTATTGTACGCGAGTCCCCTCATGGACTTGGCGCATTTGCAGCAAGGCACATCGACGCTGGTGAAGTAATTTTAGAAATTCCTTGCGAGAAGTTTTCACTTATTTCATATCAGGAATTACTCAAAAAGCGAATTACAGACAACCCGCTACAGATTAGTTCACGTCGTTACTTGGATTGGCGTGGCCAATGCATCCGATTCAATCATTCTTGTTCTCCGAATACTGGTTTGACTTCGCACCCTAAGCTTGCGTATGTTGCAATTAAATCAATACGCTCTGGCGAGGAAATACGCTGGGACTATAGCACTTCCATGGATAAGTACACCGAGTGTGATTTTCACTGCCACTGCGGTGGACATCCGTGTCGCAAAGTCATCGGCGGATTCAAGAAATTAACATCCAGTTTGAAAAAAAACTATACAGCGCTAGGTGTAGTTCAGAAATTTATATTAAAGGAAAAATAGTGTTAGAATAGACTTCGCTGCCGAACGCCAGTTTTAAAATCCATAAATTTACGATAGTCGAGTTTCATTTCTCTGCCGAGCTGCTCAGGTTCACTTTCTGTTTCGATTATGCCGAAGTCAATAAGCGGGGTCATTGTTTCCCACGCAACGGATCCTTTTCCAATATGCTCCGAGCTAGGATTGTTGTTTAGTTCAGTATGATCGCTGATGTGTACATATGTTGGTAATTCCATTTCAGTGCGCTCCATCAAATATGCTTCAAGAGACGCTAGGGAATTTTCTGCAAGCCAGTGCGACATATTAAGCGTGATTTGTTTAATTGCAAAACGCGCCTGGAATTCGCGGAAGCCTTTTTCTTTACCTGTTTCTCCTGGTAGATTCTCAAAGTACCACAGCGAGTCAAGCTCCGGCACTGCTTCACGAAGTGCTTCAAGGTTTCGAGCCACACGCATCCCAAGAAATGGCATGCCTACAGTTTGTGTGTGCATGACGCCGCCGATAATGTGAGGATGTGACGCGCAAAGTTTAGCAAAGCGAAGCAATGCTGCGTAGTCTGGAGAGTCTATTGCTAGTGCAATTTTGCCGAGTGGTGTTACGGGGCTATGCAGCATAAATTGCAGCTGTGGATGCGAGCGGCGTAACCGCTCAATTGTGCCGCGCACTTCTGCATTTGTGTCGTGACGAGTTAAATGAAGTTCGATTAGTGCAGGAAACGGCTGAACGTTAAGTTTCTCGGTAAGCTGCGCCGGGTCAATAGAACTTTTAATTCCAATAATTGTCATGTGATTGCAGAGTTAGCGTACGCGCGAAACCTTCTCGTACAATCCTGTTAAACGCGCGTGCGGGTCATATTTTTTCTTAAGTTTATCATAGTCGCGCTTAGAAAACAACGACCAAAATTCTTTGCTGGATAGTGTAGTTACTGAGTACAACATCTTACGAACTTTCATGGAAAGTACCTTCCGGTCGATTAATTTTGTGTAGTGCAATGCGTCAGTCATCTTTGTCTTTTGTGGCGCATAAAAACCAATGTTCATGAACTGCTTGCCCGGCGTTATCGGTGAAAGAGGATATTTTACATTTTTGTATTGCTGGACAGGCGCCACAAGGTACGGCACCATTCCAATTTCACGGTCGAACCAGGTTACGAATTCTGCTGCCTGAGCGGTTGGCGCTTCAACGTCTTGAATTAATGATTCTCGTCGCCATCCCAGTTTACGCAATTGTTTAATCAGGGGTTGGCGCGCAGTCCAGCCTGCGAACCGATAATAAACGTCTGAGCGCATTTTCGACTTTGGCATAAGCGCGCGCATTAGTGGGTTTTCAAGACCGAAATGTCGCGAGCACCAGAACCAATCAGGATCATATCGGAAGAAATAGTCGCGCGTTGTAAGATAATCTGTCTTTTGCGTTGCTATGGATTTGTAAAACGGTGTTTTGTAAATGTCGCGTGTCCATGGCGCCGAATCTACAAAAGTACCTACAGTTACTACGCGAGTGTCATGTGACAGCACTGTGCCTTCTACAAAATCAACGCCATTAACTGCGCGCGCTTGTTTGCCTGCTATGCTAAGTGCGCGAATGAACTCAGGAGCGCCGCGAAAGGTCGTGCGCGCCAGTTTGACATATGGTTTAACAGGAAAAAGCTGCAACTTGATTCGAAGTGCGTAGCCGAGGGAGCCATAGCTATTTGGAAAGCCATAGAATAAATCTTTATTTTTAGTTGGAGAGCACAGCAAAACTCTACCGTCTGCAGTAAGAATTTCTGCTTCCAGCACAGTCTCATGCATAAATCCATACTTGCCTGAAGCAGTTTCAACTCCAATACCTGCGTACACTCCACCTACTGTTATAGTTTTGAGCTCAGGTACTACGGCGGGAGCGAGGCCGAGTGGTAGCACTGCATCAACAAGGGTTTCGTAGCTTGTCATGCCCTCTACGTCAACGGTTCGCGCCTTAACGTCTATTGCGATAACTTGGTTGAGTGCTTTTACATCGAGCTTAGCATGTTGCCGTGCGTTGCCACGGAAAATGTTGCTAGTACTTTTACTAAGTGCAATCGGCTGATCAGCCAAGCGCATCGCATTAAAATCTGCCACTATTCGAGCTTTTTTTTGTTCGTATACGCCGGCTCGAGTTTCTAACTTGCTTGGCATTCTTGATTCCATCAATTATTTCAAAACCGGTCTTCGGTAGCTGCCAGGCCTTCCAGGTTTTGTAAGTACGAGCTGCCACAGTTGCATTCCTCGCGCTCGAAAACCGCCAGCACAGCTAAGTAGGTAGTATCGCCACATTCGTCTAAAGCGTTCATCATACTGCGGTAAGTCTTTCCAAGACTTCTCTATGTTTGCATGCCATGCCATAAGTGTATTGTCATAGTCTGGACCGAAGTTTTGCCAATCTTCCACCACCCAAAGGTTGTCGATGGCGTCGCCAAGCTGTGTAATACTAGGCAGATGGCCATGTGGGAAAATATATTTGTCAATCCACGGATCTGTTGACCACTTACTCTTGTTGCCGCCTATTGAGTGAAGTACGAAAATACCGTCGTCCTTCATCATTGTAAATGCTAGTTCCAGAAAAGAGCGGTAATTCTTGTGTCCAATGTGCTCTAAAAGGCCAACCGAGACTACTCTGTCAAAAGACTTGGCAGAAAGTTTTATGGCATCGCGATAGTCAGTTTCCATAAAGGTAACAGGCAAACCCTTGCACCATTCCCTGCCGTAGGCTACTTGTTCCTTAGAAATGTTATAGCTAGTAACTTCGCACTTGTATTTTTTTGCAAGGTGGTATGCAAGGCCTCCAAAGCCCGAGCCTAGCTCGAGTATTTTCATTCCTGGCTTAAGCATAAGCTTCTTAGCTACTAAATCGAGTTTAGCGAGCTGTGCGTCATCAAGTTTCTTAGTTTTCTCATAATATCCGCAGGTATACTGCATATGTTTGCCAAGCATTTTGGAGTACAGGGTGTTGCCAACGTCGTAATGCTCCTGTGCTACTTGCTTAGACAAGTGCTTGGTTTGCATATTGAGGATTTTTCCTTTGATAATGTGGGGAATAAATTTTGCCGGATTGATCTTATCTTGAATTTTAGCTAAGATTAGTCGCTCAAAGAACTGATCCAGTTTCTGGCAGTCCCACCATTCATCCATATACGCTTCGCCAGCGCCTAAGTTCGCGTCTGCCATAACGCGATCGTAAAACTTTTCATTGTGGACTTGAATGTCCCATGGCCGTGTGTCGCCGATTTGTATGTCTGCAAGTGTAAGCAGCGCTGTAACTTGTTCTTTGGAACTCATACTACTGCGCTAGCGCAGGAGAATAAAAGCTTGTGGGTTAGAAATCAAAAAAATAGATAAAAATTTTACTTGCTTGCTTTTATCTTAACTTCCTTCATTTGCGACCAGGCAAGCTCGAAATATTCTTCGAGCGCCGAAGCGAAGAATGGCGTGTTAATCCAAATACCTACGTCGTAACTTGGGTGAACTTGCTCGTCATCCATTATCATGAAGATAATTTCTTTACTGTCAACAATCACGAAGCGCGCCTTGGTTGTGGTATTGCGAATTTCACAAATTCCTTCAAGTTCCTTAACTGCAGCTTCTGCATCCTTAGTGATTGGAGCTGCGATGCGGATTTTAACGCCTCTCTTCTTAAGTTGCTCAAACACGGGCCGCAGACCTTCAGCCTTGCGGATGAAGCCCGAGGTTGTTGACGAAATAGTTACAGTTTCTTCAGCATTACGGATTGTAAGCTCAAGGTGGTTGTATAGGTTGTGACGACCGCGTAGCGAGCCAGACAAGTCACTCGGTTCGATTAGTTCAACACCCTGTGTGTGCAGGCTGTTAAGCTCGGTTACTATATCTGTGGTCTTAAGTTCTTCAAGACGTTTGACTGCTTCGTCGGCGTCAGTTTTAACGTTCTTCTTTACGCGCTCAAGTACTTCCTTTGGTGGTACTGCGATGTACTTGATAGGCTTGCCAAGCTTCATGATGACGAAACCCTTCTTTTCAAGTGCTTCTAGAACGTCGTAAGATCGTGAACGTGGAACGTTAGCGATGTCGGATAGCTCGCCGGCGGTAGAAACGCCGCGGCTAAGTAGCGCCGTCCAAATCTTGACTTCGTATAAGTTCAAGTTGAAGTAGCGCCGGAGCTTACTCAGGAATTCTTCTTTTATTATCATTGCCGTTGCACTCTTCCAATGCGGAAGAGCATTCACCCCTTTTCATAGTTACAGCGCTGCTACCACTATAAATATGTTCCTTTTCTTCACCATGCGCGAATAGTGCTGTGTTACACGCGCGGGACGACTTTTTCGGAATTGCCGAAAAGCGTGAATTCTTGAATATTAGAGATTCTGCAATGACGAAACATATTGCTTGTTAATTCTAACAATAATACTTTACTCTCGTGAATAGTCGCAGTACGCAGTGTACGTGAATAACTACGTGTGTTAAGTGATTGTACTTGACAATTTGTTCTACGACTTAATCGTGCGACCAAGTGCGTGCTGTAAGAACTGCGACGCCGGAAATTAGAAACGTAATTCCCCAAATGTTCGTAGTTTCTGGTGCACCAATAACTGCGCCAGTTAGGGTGCCAGAACTACTTAATACCAAAAAAAGGCCCATGACTGCGGTTGCAAGCGACAAAGCAAGAGTAGCATTGCGATACATCGGATGGCGGGGGTGTTGTTGCTGATGTGGGTCGAGTGTTGTTCGCCGAAGTTCCGGCGCAGCATATGATTGTGTTAGTGGCTTTGGCGCTACTACTCCACTTGAACCTGGGGGAGGGTCTTGTGGTGATTTGTCATAAGTGCCTTTAGGAGTATTAGGCATAGTATTGTAATCTGTTCCACGTGGCACCGTAAGCAAAGTTCCTTTAAGCTCCGCTGGCGTTGCATCTTTGCGGAACTTATCGAACGCGCTTTTATTCGGGATTGAGTTAATTGGAATGTTATTTCGCTCAGACATACGCATTTACACTATTGCGAGTAGAAAAAGCTTCCTGTGATTATGCTTACAATAGCTTACTCAATAATGTAGTATCGCTCTCCAACTGTGTCGTACACGTGGCAACTGCGACCATTCTTCTCAGCCCAGCGCTCAACCCACGCGCGCTTGCTGAGTTTGATTTCGCGCGTGCCTGAAATTGTTGCGGTAGCAAATGAAACAATAACGCGGCGGTTTTCAGCCACGACGAGTTTGTCAAGAAGTTCATAGCCGAAGCCGTATCGAACTCGCTCTAGAACGTCTGTTGCTTTGAATAGGAAGACAGTATCTGCTGGCGGAAACTCTGACATCGCTGTAACGTCTGCAGCGTAGGCAGTTCCGTTAATTTTATTGCGTGTAAACCATGCTTGAGTAAAGTCCATAAGTTGTGGAGACACGTCTATTGCTGTATACTTTGGTTTGCAACCAAGAAACTCATAGCTGCACCCGTTTAGGCCAGCGCACAGATCAAGAATGGACTCCGGGTTTTTTCCCTTGAACAGCGCTTGATATAGGTTTGAATAGTGAGGCTGGCGCTCTAAGGTGGAGCGGTGTGCGCTGAGAATTATTTCGCTTGGCGCTTCTATAAGTCTGCTAGGATCGGTTTCAACCACGAACATGCCTACGAGTACGCGAAGTTCTTGGCGAACCCATTTGCGTAAAGGCTCGTATGCTGCAAGGCGAAGAATGTCCGGGCTACTCAGTTTTTCCATAAGCTCAGGATGCTTGCCGAGGTAGCGCGCTGCGACTGTGCGCGCGAGATCAGGGTGAACAAGTAAGTCTCGCTTAGCGAGAATGTCTGCGATGACTGAATCAGGCACAATTGCAGGATTAATGCTCGCTACTGGTGGTGGCAGATGTGCGCGCTTGCCCGGACCGTGCTTAAGTCGCGCTTTTTGCGCCTTAGCCTTTGACCTTGCGTTCCGTCGCATACTGTCTTTTCCGCTTGCCATGGATGTAGTGTTTTGCTTCTATTCTTGTACGTTTCTATGTTATTGTGTTTCTATGTTATTGTATTTGCTACCAGCGCTTAACTCCGCCGACGCCGCCAAGTTTATTGAGCTGGTCCGCGGCACTAGTATCAAGCACATGAACTGTTCCTTTCGTGCGCTCAATTGCTGTTAGAGCCTCTCTAAGCGATGAATAAGTGCCGCTTTCTCGTGATGATTGGAGTAGCGAAGTCGACACGAGCGCGGTTTCTAGTACTCCTGTGTGTGCAAGGTCTAATACTTCTCGCACACCGTATGCTGCCTTGTCACTTCTAATCGCACTAAGCAGCTTGTCCATTAATAGTGATTCGCGCGAGAACCGTTCTTGTTCCAAGACTTGCTTGAGCTCCGGTCTGCGAACAAGTTCTGCCATAGCTGCCTCGCCTGTTGCGCTAATTGTCGCCCCTACAGTTTTTTTTGCGATTTCAGGGGGCAATAGAGCCATCACATATTCTTTGAAAAATGCGGGGCTCGCAACAACGATGTATTTGGGGCTCAGTCGCTGAGCATATTCTACAAGGTGTTGAGCTAACTCTTCCCAATAAGGACTCCCTCCGTCCATCCCTTTCTTCTGCACTGCTCCCCTAATCGTGCCGAGAATTTCCGGTTCGCGGCGCAGTACTGCGAAAACTGCTTCTTCGCGATCCATTAATAGTACTAAAATGGTTGTGCTGTCTTCCTCTTGTAATTTTTCAATTTGCCAGCTAGCCCAGTCCTTGTCAATAGTAAGTTCATCATGCGCTGCAATCGTAAATGAGTGGTGTGCGCCTTTTGGTACGTCGTCTGTTCCTTCCGCAACTATTCCTGAAATGCGTAAAAGCTCACCTTGAAGTTCTGTTCGCTCTACAACTATTTTAAGCGTCATTATTTTACGCGTTACCGCGTCATCTGCTAGGCGAATCTTGCGCTCCGTTCGCGCAGTCACGGTGTCGCCGGCTTCAATTAGCTCAGCTAGGCGCCATAAGTCTTGACTGCTTCGAGGGCGAACCCGCGCGCTAGTACGTTTTGCATCGAGTGATAGCACTTGCATGCCACTTCGAACCCACTGAAAACATTTAAATATGCTCCTCGTGGGTTTGTAAATAATGCTACCGTCGAGAAGAGGGCAGGGTGGCGCTGCTATCCTAATTGCGCTTATTGCTGCGCTGATTATACTCTACATACTATTCTTACCGCCAGCGGAACGCGCGGCGCTTCTTGGTGAAGGAACGCCGGGAACAGGTCCTGGTGGAGTAACTACTCCTGCAGCAGATATAGTGTACTCGAGTCCGGTCGGGCGAGTGGTTGCGCCTCTGACGCCTATTACTAGTGATGATTTGTCGTCAGTAGTAATTCGTTCAGTTGAGCAAGGGGGAGTAATTGCAAGTAGAACTACTGCGCTCGCATCAAACAATGTGTTTGAGAAACAGAGCACCAAAATCAATTTTACTGCTAACCCAAGCCTTACGCGCAATGCATATTTATCAATGACAATTCGCAGCGTTTCCGGTGGAAACTTAGTAATCTACCTGAACGGCCAAGAAATATACAACCGTCCGGTTACTTCGAGGGCATTCCCTGCGCTTGCGCTTACTAACTTGCAAGAATCGAACGAGTTAGAAATTACGACTACAAATGTGGGCTTCGCATTTTGGCGCACAAATGTTGTAACTGTTAGCGATCTCAAAGTTACCGGCGACGTTACAGATTTGTCAAACGCAGCAGGCTCGCAACGATTCATTTTAAGCGCTGAAGACTTGCGCGATGTAAAGAAAGCGCAACTCGAGTTTGTGCCTATCTGCGCACGTCCAGGTCCAGTGACGCTAACGTTAAACGACGCTTCATTGTACGAAGGAACGCCTGACTGCGAAAATCGAAATACGCTCGAGCTTGCTCCAACTAGACTCAAGGAAGGCGAAAACATACTGCGCTGGTCGACTAAGACAGCAGACATTCTTATAGACCTTGGTCGCGTGACTCTTGAGAGTAAAAAGCAGGACAACAAAGTCTTTACGTTCCAAATCGACCCTGCTAAAGTCGCGGGACGTCCAGTACTTCTTCGCGTCTATTACTCGGATGCATCTACTAAAGAAGGCTACATCACCGTAAATGATAATCGTCTTCCTATTTCAGGTGGCTCGACATACGGCATGCCAATCACGACTGCGCTTCGCCCCGGCGCGAACACAGTGAGCTTCGAGGCAATAGGCGACCCATTCGAGATCGTGCGCTTCGAGGTTCTGCGCGGATAAGATGCCAGCAGACGACGACAAAAAGCCTGGCTTTTGGAAACGAGCAGGCGGGATTTTCTCTAAAGGTAAAAGTGCTGCTGGCTCCGCGTTAAGCGGCGGCGGTACAGCCGCGGCTGCCGGTATTGGGATGGGTATTGGTGTTGTGGGTGGAGTCGCTTACATGGGTGCAAGAGGCGTGCGCGGAATTTTTTCGCTTATGGGTAATGGCTTCACTTGGATTCTACTAATTTTCGTAATAGCGCTACATACAGCGAACATTACGCAGGGAGTCGCTACAACATTCTCGTCAGCTTCGAGCGCCATACTTGCCGGTTTTATTATGTGTGGACTTCTGGCGGGTTTCGTAGTATATCGCAGTGAAGACGGCGCAGGTATGTTTGCCAGTGCTTTCAAATTTGTTTTACTTGGTATTGCTACTTATTTGCTTCCGGTACTAGTGGCTTATTCACGCGACGCGGGTTGGATTCCGCGCGAAATTGCTGCTATATTCATAATTTGGACGCCACTATTCGTACTGTACATTTTTTCAAATCCTGGCGGCAGCATTATTACTCGCTGGCTTGCCGCAATATATTTTATCGGCCTTACGTTGTACATATTAATGGGGGTAATACTGCCGCTCGTCAGCGATGGCGCGCCTCAAGTAACTGCGATAGTACTTGCTCCAGGAGAATTACGAGCGCAAGTAGTGCATGTGTGGCAAGCAATATTTACTCCGATTAAAAAACTGCCTGTAGCAATTATTAAAGGCGTCAATGAAACTGTAAAAGGTAAGGGAAAAGAACTTGCACCCGAATTGTTCGTAGGTCAGGTCGATAAAAATCAAGGTCCGCCGCTCGGCGTGTATCATGCGAATGGCAAGGCTCTGCTGGATAAGTTTCGAGTAGACCTTGGCGACTCAGTATCCACAACAACCGAGTTACGTACTCGCACTTTAAGCGAAACCGAATCCTACATAGACACCAAATGTACATTCCAAACTCAGGACTTGTCTTCCTTTAGAACAAAACGTATGCTTACATCGCCTGGAGAGGTGACTCCTCGGTTCACAGTCTTAACGTATTCTGGAGAAGTGCAGGACGTATCAACAGTCGAGTGCACAGTGAAAAATTCCGAATTAATAAAAAATGGTTATCCTTCGAGCACAATTACAGGCGATATAACAATGAACTCAACTTTTAATTTCAGCACGAGCGGTTACGTAACTTATGCGTTCATGGATCGTACTCTATTTGAAAGTTTACGTCAAAGTAATAAAAATCCTGCAACAGAAATGGGTCTTCCGGGCGGACGACAAATTGCAAAGTACACTCCTGGTCCAGTGTCTATCGGCATGCCTGCCGAATCTTTGCCAATCCCGTACGACGATATTCGGGCGCCAAGTATTCCTCCTTTGGGGCTCACATTCAGCTCAACGCAAACTAATCGTGGTGGCATTCAGAAGTTTAACAGCGTAGAAGTCTTCGTGCCGAGGCAATTTGAAATTGACAAGGACAAATGCTCGCCGGCGGGAGAGGTAGATCCAGTTACTAAAGTCAGCACCGGTGTCAAAGTAGATGAAACTACAACTGACGTTATGGGACCTGCGTATCAAGGTTACTCTATTACGAACATACTAAACGATAATCGTGATTACGGTCAATTCATAACAATCCGCTGCGCAATGAGAATTAGGGATGGCATGAAGAATAATGTGCTCGGACCAACGGGCACTTCAATATACACAATATTAGTGCAAGCTAATTATACTTTCTCTGTTGACAGCAAAGTGCCTGTAACGCTAATGGTTAAGCCGAAGCCATCTAATACTATTATACTTGGCGGTGGACCAAATCTAGATGTAGCAGTGGACGAGTCTAGATGTAACAGTGTTGCAGCGCTATGCGACAAGAAAGGTTCAACATCGAAATGCGCATGCTATTACTCGCCTCTAAAAACAGCAACAACAGCGCCAGATTCGCTTCGTGCGTGTACTTGGGACCGTCCTGAAGATGATGTATTAACTAAGTTTGCTAGTAAGGCGTGTAGCGTCACAAGTATTCCTGCAGATTGTGATTCAGCAACGAGATGCCTGGCTGCCGGTGCTTGTTCCTGCAGTCGATATGTAAATGGTAAACAATATAAATATTTCTGGCCTGCAACCAATCCCGCAAACTGCAATTATGTGTTGTGTACTTCAAACCCTGATACGGGAGCTTATGATTGTGCTGAATCTACATCCGGCACTAAGTGCGCAACACCACCATGAGATGCTCGCCTTTGACAAATAATTTTTTTGCTTTATTCGCGGTAGCACTCTGTGCTTCAATACTTCTCTCGGGTTGCAGCGGTTCAAATAAAGACCTACCAACAAGGCCACTATACAGCGGCTCTGAAGGTATTATCGTGTCGCTTCCGAAAACAAATGCGCTGACCCAGTATCAAGGAGATCTATTTTCGGTGTCTGTGCGTTTACTTAATGACGGCACAGCGGATTTAAGTCGTGAAAAGCCAGGTATTCTTACCGCTGCGTTTGACAGTTCCGTAATAAACGCGCGCGAAGTAAGAACTAGTTCAACGCAGTTTACTAGTAGCTCGTCTGACGCTGCAACTAGTATTGCGAGCGCAACGGCAACTGGAGTGGCGCCCTCAACATTAGACCGTGCGTTTGACATCGTGAACCAATTGGTGAAAGGTACAATTCCGTCCGCAGGACCAGCTGGCGTAACTTCGGGTTATGCGCGCGCGCCGTTTACTGCGCGTGGACGCAATCGTGATATGCCTGTTGGCGACATAGCGTTCGTTGAATTTACGTTTGACGCGAAAAAACAAGTTGACAACCGGCAGCGCGCAACTACTCCGCTTACTTTGCAAGCTTGCTATCCGTACACTACTACTTTTATTGCGGACATTTGCGTGGATCGCGACATTCTAAACGGCGGCAGTGGCGGTGGCTGCAATGCTGCTACTATTAACGCACAGCCGCAAGGCGCGCCGATTGCAGTACGCTCTGTTACGCCGCGGTATACTCGCGTTGATGGTGGCGTGCAAGCACGATACGAAATAACCCTTGAAAATGTAAAGGATGGTTTAGTGATCTGGCCGGGTGAAACATTAAGCTCAGTTGATACATGTGATTTGTCGCAGCTTAAGCGCGAATATTATGGACGAGCTGTAGTCACAGGTCAAGTTACTGCAACGCTGCTTCGCTGTGGAACTGATGACAGGGGCATTGCGCGCTTCGACAAGAAAAGCGCAACTATAATCTGTCGACTTGACGCTAAAGACATGCCGCCCGGTTTCGAGAGCGGTTCAAACTATGCTGCTCCACTAATTTTGCAGGTACGCTACTTTTATATCCAGACAACAACGGTTCAGCTTGAAGTGGTGAAGCAGTGAGTAAGTCACAATACATGTTAGTGTTGCTACTTATTGTTTCACTAGGATTAGTTGGCTGTTCAAATTCATCCCGGGAGCCGACAATAGGTCGACAAATTTCGGGCAATCAAGCGTTACTGTTATCATTACAAAATGCTGTGGACTTGAATGATCTATATTTGCCGTACAATGGTGCGGCACAAAACCTAGGAAACGCGCAGTCGGGCGATGTACAGGGTTCAGGCACTGTCATGGTTGGCGAGATTAACTTACTTGTACAAAACCGTGGCGGCGCGGCAACTGCCGGTGGATTGTTTGTTTCCGGTTATGATCCTAACCTTATCACTGTTCGCTCGCCGCCAGGGGAAGATCAGATTAACGATGCGGTAGATGAGAACACTTGCGTAAAAGATGTTATTATCTCCACTGACGGTAAGTACGACGTTACTGTATTCTGTCAGAAGCGTGATGGTATATCTATTGGTGGCAGAACCACGAGTGGCGCGAACGGCGAATCCACAACAATTACTGTGGGTAATTTGCCACTCGGACAATATTTACGATCTGCGGTGGAGCAAATTACTGGTGAGAATGCGGGTTGGATAACGCGCAGTGGCTTGTTTGACAATGCGCGCGTTGATTGTACGTTCCGTGATGGTGGCGAAGCGTGTCGCATTGGATTCGGCGCAGTTGGCGGCGACAATAATCGCGCGCTATACGGCTACCTTCTACTCAACATGTTCGCAGACGATATTCGTAACTGTAAGAATGGTTGCCGCGTGTTTCCTCCTCGTTTCGCCTCAGGTCAAGTACTGGCTGGCGTCTCACCAGAGTATCCGAACGGCGACGCGTTTTATGTCAACTACCAAATTTTAGTAAATCGCGACAAGTGGCCGACGCTTCTGAACGAGCTCAAGCAACGAATACAGATTACGGCTTGCTATTATTATACTACGACTATTACTCCGACTGTATGTGTGGATCCCGATCCTAGCTCGCGGCGCAACGATCCGTGTGACGCAGCAGCGCCGCTAGTATGGAAGGGCTCGCAGGGCGCACCTATTTCTGTTACGCGTATTCAAGGCCAAAGCGTTGCGGGCGGCACAATGTTCAACATTGACCTTCGGCACGTTGGAAATGGACAGTTCTGGAAGCCAGACTCCCTTGCGCAGTGCGGTCCGTACAGTCCAGGTAGACCTGACCCGTCGCGCCGCGACGCGGTACAACTCTTGTCGGCGCGTATCGCCGGAGACTTGCAAGGCTTGCGTTGCACTCCAAGTGATGCTGCTGGTTCTACAATAATTCGGTTTCAGAATGGCGTCGGACGACTTAGCTGCTTCTATCCTCTGAGTGGCAATGTGCTGCAGTCGAGGCAAGCATACTTGTCCGCGCTTACGCTTGAGTTCGGATACTTGTATCAAAACGTTATTACTCAAGATGTAGTAATTCACCGAACCTAGTTTTTCGGTAGTGCCTATTGTATGTTATTTGAGCACGTGTATGTTATTAGAGCATGGTGTTGTTGTACGCTGTCGTGTTGTCGTGACACACTATTGCGCTGCCGCGGCCAAGTATTATTGAGTCGTTTTGTTATTTTTGATCTCTAAAATGATTATATTTCTATATAGTAAGTTATTCCAAAGTCGCAACAATTATATAGGTACTACTACATAGTTACTACATGAATCGCTCTCTAAACCATGTGCAACTACTAGCTGTTGCAGTGTTTTGCCTATCTATTGCTGTAATAGTTCCTGCAGTGAGTGCAACAACGACTTTCCGCTACTCGAGTATGGGTGGCGGCGACTCAATGATGGCTGCCGCAACAGGTTGGGGCGACTACAATTCAGTAAGCGTTTACGAACAAGGTGTTGGTAATTACGGCTTTATTCAAACGCCTGAAGGGGTTCGTGGTGGCTGGTCTACTCGCGGAAGTTCAGGCGGCTTCGGATACCGCACGGATGTTGACGGAGACTATGGTAATGGCAATCAGGGTGGCTTAACGTCATTCGGTGTGAACTCGCGTGGATTTCGCGGTTCTTACGCTGACGGCTATGGCATGGGTGGATATGGTTCGTTCGTAGTTGGAAATGGCCGTATCGCGGCGGATCCGTATTATTCAGGTCACAACAATGCGTGGGGCGCGTATCCATTAGGCATTCCCTATGTGGGCTCGGGAGGCTGGTCTACTGGCTACGGAGCAAGCAGCTACGGTGGCGCTTACAGATACGCTCAGGGCAGCAGATACAGCTACGCTCGAAATAGCTGGTACTAATTTTTTTTTAATTTCTTAATTCTGACTCTAAGCCTTACTTACAAAGGCATTTTAGTTTCTAATTCTAAGTGTGCGCACGAGAATAACTTTATAAATCACCTTTTCAAGGATTTAAGTATGAAGGCCTCGCCTCTTGTGCTCGCGTTGTTCGCGATTTCGATGCTCGTAGTTGGTTGTACCCAGGGAACACCACAACAAGGACTTACTGATCCTTTCATTGGTGGTGTTGAAGGCATCACAATGAGTTTCCAAGAAGGCACGCCACCACGTGAAATTTATGACAACGGTGACTCATCGTTCGCAATCGGCCTGCAGCTAAACAACCTTGGTGAATCTGACGTTGGCGCAGACCCAATTGTTCCAAACGACAACCGCGTTGCATATATCGAAATTACGGGCGTAAATCCGCTTCAATTCGGTAGTCCTCAAATGTCAAAGTCACTTGCTGATGAGAGCATCACCCTAACGCGTATGCGCAAGAACTTCGACGGTACGCAAGTCGCAGGTGCGCCAGACGTAATGCTCTTTGACGGCTTCCGCTTTACTCCAGACATCGTCGGCAACCAAGAAGTACGCCTTCGCGCAAACATTTGTTATGACTACACAACGTTTACTAACACCCAAGTATGTATGAAATCAAGCACACTCGAAACAGTGCAAGACAATGCGATCTGTACTCTTTCAGGTCCGCGCGACCCTAAGAACTCAGGTTCGCCAGTACATATCACCAGCCTTTCACAGTACCCTCTTGGTCGTCAGAAAATACAGATTCAGTTCACAGTTGAGAACGTAGGAACTGGGCTCATCTTCGCACCAAGCGAATTCATGACGTCAAACGTAAACACAATTTTCGGAGCAAGTCCGTGCGACCCAACTCAGATTAACAACCCTAACCGTAACAAAGTGTATGTTCGCGTACGCCTAAACGATGACAGTTCAAATGCACTTATCCGCTGTAACCGCCTTGGCGACACAAGCGAAGGCCTAGTAACGCTATTTGCGGGTGCGCCTGCAATCGTGCAGTGTACCATGGAAGTACCGCAGGGAATCGGCACCCAGGCATACACTGATAATCTAAGAGTCGACCTTGACTACATGTATTACCAGTTTGTTCAAACGCCAGTTCTTGTGCGCGACGTCAGCGCCGGACTCAACTAAAATTATATAATTTTTGATAATTAATTTTTCAGAAACCTTTTTCACCTTCTATTTATCTCTAGTTTTATGACTGAAGCTGTTTGGAGCGCTCTTGAACAATTAGTTTGCGGAGAGTATGTGAAGCAGCAAATTATTTGTCATGAAACAGGTCCAATTGTTGTCAGTGGCAGAAATATATCGGGAAAATCAAGGATTGAAGAGAGATTTGCAAATAGTGAAGTAATGCTGCAAATTCACAGTCGTTTTCTAATGCTAAGTATTCGTAAAAATAAACAAAAATATTTACTTGCGGTGCCTTGGCATTTCGACAATTATTACGGCTCACAAGAGCAACAATGTGCTATGCTATCGCAACGTATTGACTATCAAATTCAGCGTGAACTACGAATTGAATGTATCAAAAATGATGCAGATACTACTTACTAATTCCGCCGACAGCAAGACTGGCGAGTAATGATTCAAGTTGAATAAATTCATCTGCGCCTTCAACAATATGAAATTCGCATTCACCGCACGCGATAAGAAATTGTAATTTGCGCTGGTCAGGAATGTCAAGCGCCCAAACTTCCTTCGAAACTTGCTTGATAACATCGACTCCTGCCATGCCGTATTCGAGCATGGTTTGCAAGAGCTTTGCACGCGCGTCTAGAAACCGGCCGTTCGCTGCGAGCATGAGCGCATCTTTGATTTCTTTCGGCTCTGCGACAGACGCCATTTGATAGACTGCTTCTTTAGTAATTGTGGTGGCAATTGACGCGCAAGCTTGTAGTACGTTCTGTAATCGGCGAACATCGCCCTCACTCACGCGGATAACGGCTTCTATTGCGGCTGCATCAACTGTCAGGCCTTCGGTTGTTGCAATACGCTTGACTATGGACAGAACTTCGCTATCGCTGAGCGGCTTAAATTTGAATACAGCGCAGCGACTTTGGATAGGGTCAATTATCTTTGACGCATAATTGCATGAGAGAACGAATCGACATGTCTGCGTGTAGTTCTCCATAGTGCGACGTAGTGCCTGCTGCGCTTCTTTGGTGAGTGCGTCACACTCATCAAGATATATTAATTTGAATGGAACGTCGCCAATAGAGCGAGTTCTTGCGAAGTCTTTGATTTTAGTGCGAACTACGTCGATGCCTCGCTCGTCTGAAGCGTTAAGCTCAAGTACATTCTCGCGCCAGCCCTCGCCATACAGCTCTTTAGCTACGACAAGTGCGAGGGTTGTTTTGCCGACGCCTGCTGGTCCAACGAACAAAAGGTGCGGAAGATTTTTTGCAGCGACAAACGCGCGTACTTTTGCAACTATGTCGGTCTGGCCAAATACTTCGTCAAAGCGCTTCGGGCGGTACTTTTCAGTCCAGAGTGCGTGGTCGTAGCTCATAGCTACTGCGACCCATGCCACGTTTAAAATGCTTCCGTCCCCTGAAGGTATTTAAGGCAGTCATTCTTTCTCGATTGATGTTGGTTGAGGAGTAATTGAAAACATGTATTTGGGAATATTTCCGTCGGAACCTCAACCTAAAAATGCATTACGCGTAGTAAATGAGTATATACAGGATAAATTCAGCGGACGCGAGCTATTACTAGTCCATGGAAATTGGTCGGCAGGTTTATCCGGGCCTTGCTTCGGGTACAGAGAATATTTTTTCCCGATGCCATTTCTAACAGTCGAACAAGACGCGCTTCATATTTTCGGAACTCGTACGACTGCAAGCAGTGTCGGGGGAATGGTGCTGCCCGCATTCGGGAGTAAAGGTCTAAAATTAGAAGTCTCGCTTAATCGAGTTCACTGGCAACCCGAGCGCGCGCAAGGCAAATACCTTCTCGGAGGCCAAGCTCTGGCTTTCGTATCGCATCACGAGCGTTTACTAGTAGCTCAAATGAATCCGGCCGAGAAATCATACTTGCTTAGTCATCCTAGTGAAGTAAATAATGCGCGCAGTCTCAGTAAGTTTTTGTCTGGCGTCACCTTGCACGGTGACATACCTTTTTGAATGAATTCAAACACAAGCAATAGTGACTGAGCACACTAGTATTTCCGAGCATAAACTGTCGGCCGTTGCGGAACACCTAGCAAGAACTACAAACGTGCTCACGCACGAGCGCGAAGCGCTTAGTGCAACCGAGTCATTTCGCGAGCCTGAGCGAGTATTTGGACTTCTGGCGCGCGTTGAAACAATAGGAACGCTTTTGCACAAGCGCCTTGTCGAGTGGCACTCGCGTCACCCTGATCGGCCGAGCTTGACCGAAACCGATGCGTTTTGGGCAGACCTGAAGAACTTGCGTGCCGCCAAAGAAGAACTTCATACTGCGCTTGAAGCTATCAAGGTGAGAGAGCGTCATCAGCCAACACTGAGAGCACAACTTGAGCACGCAACAAGCGAAGCAGGTGACGTAGAGCGGCACTTTTCTACTTATTTAGATAGAATTAATGCCCGCTGAGTTCAGCAATAGTTCAGAAATTATTATTTAGCTTTACAGTGGGCTGTATACGCATGTCTTCGACCGCGCTAAAGCTTCATCACGTATTGAGGCATCTATACTTGCGCCAATGTCTTTCATGATATTAGTGAGGCACCTATGTTCTAAAGGTAATCGTGCGCCTGCGCTTAGACGCTCAAGCATATTGGCTGCTTCTTCAACAGTTTTTGCAAGTAGTGGACTTTGATTTGTGAATCGCGCAAGTTGAGTTAGTGGTTGTAGTGGTACATTACCAAGTCCCATTCTAAGGGCGATTGCAAGCTCGAGAAATGGGGGTGCGGTGTCCGAGTAAGTTGATGCTGCAAGAAGGTAGTTGCTAACGGGCTTAATCGCTTCTCTGAATAGGTGTGGGTGTGAATACCACTCAGGTAGTAAAGCTGGCACGGTTTGCGTTTCGCGAGAATATTTGTTAATCGGGTTTGGCGAATTCAATCTACTCATTGCAAGCAGGTGCCTGCCTCGCAACCGTTCTTGCACTCTTCAATAAGCCAAGGCTCGTACGACGTTTGACAAGAAGCCTGACACGAGCCTGGATCCATGCAACTATTTCGTTGGCCTTCTGCGAAAACTTTGTCGCCATTGCATACGCGTTTAATTTCGACAGCTCCGCCGCAATTTACGTCTGTCTCGCACGTTATGGGAGCGTTACAGCCTCGCGGCCATACCTGAACAAGAATGTAAATTGTTAGCACAGCTAACGGAAGAGAAATAATAAAAAATAGCGTTTTACGCGCAAATCCCATCTATACGATGTCTTCTTCCGCAATGACCATGAAGTCGCCCATGGCCATAACTGCGGAAAAGGGAATTAGAAGGTTCCCTTCTTTTGAACGCTCAAGGTCGAGCTTCTCAGTATAGGCAGTCGGGTTTGCTAGAACTAGGTGAATTAATTCGCCTGAAGTTGTTTCAAACACGATGTCGCCAACTTCGCCGAAGCGCTTACCTGTCTTTGATACAACAGTTTTTCCGATGAGTTGTTTCGAAAACTTTTTGTCTTCGTCACGTGAGCCCGCAGCAGGCATGCCGCGCGGTTGAGGAGTAGGAGCAGGTGCCATGTCACCACTCTGCTAGTCCAGCTATTTAAATCTTATGGGTGTTGTAGTGGTGCAGCATCAGAATTGGACGGTTGGAAACTTGTTTTCGACGCGATTATACTTGTTATCCATACAGGAACATTTTTGTACTCTTAGTCTTCAAATTACCTTATGATACTGGTATTATTACCTATTATTGTCCTTGTTTTTGCTGTGTTAATTATTGCGACAGGGCTTCGTGTTGTTAACCAATATGAACGGGGAGTTGTGCTCTCGCTTGGTCGCTACACCGGTATTCGCGAACCCGGACTTCGCTTCATTGTTCCAGTCTTTCAGCAAATGACTCGTGTCGACATGCGCGTGCGCACTCTTGATATTGAGAAGCAGCAGGTTATGACTAAGGACAACGTGCCAGTACACGCTAATGGTGTTGTATTTTTTAAAGTTCATAAGCCTGAAGATGCGATTATCAAAGTCCAACAATACGAATATGCGGTTAGTCAATACGCTCAAACGGCGCTTCGCGATGTAATTGGTGGTATGTCGCTCGATACTGTGCTTACGGAGCGCCAAAAAATCGGCGATGAAATTCGTTTAATTGTAGATAAAGAAACCGATCAGTGGGGTGTTGATATTCAAGTTATCAAGCTGCAAGACATAGAAGTGCCTGATGATTTGAAGCGAATTATGAGTCGACAGGCAGCAGCAGAGCGCGAAAAGCGCGCTAACATAATAAAGAGCGAAGGCGACCGTGATGCTGCAAAGAATTTGGCGGCTGCAGCAAAAATAATGAGTGAAATCCCTGGTTCCATGCAGCTAAGAACGCTGCAAACATTAGATGGCCTCGGTCCAACTGCATCGAACACCGTTGTGCTTGCGCTCCCTATTGAAGTAATGGAGGCATTCAAAGCATTTGGCGGAAAGAAAAATAAGGACTAGTTATGGCTCGAGTATTACCTTCTCATTTAGTCAGTCCTATAACGCCGAACGAGTTTGAAATACGTGAGCGATTTCACGTTTTTGTATTGCTTTTAGCGCCATTACTAGTATTCATTGGTGGTATCTGGCTTTTCACAAATCCTAATGATTTCGGAGTTGCTGAGCAGTTTCTAAACTCATTCGGAGGACTATTTCTTTGCGTAGGAGCACTTTTTGTTTATGCAGTCATACTTGTTCGTCGAGTAATGCATGAAGCGCCGTTACTCCAGCGCGTTATGTCTGCAAGAAATATTGCGCCTGCTCAAACAATTAGTCGACTCGCAACTTTCTTCGCTTTATTTTGCATGTCTTGGATTGCGCAAGCATTGTATGGAGTTGCAGGCAATGTTTTAATTCAGTCAGGTATGATTGTGTTTGGTATGTTGTCTGTCACGCTCACTGCGCACTTTCACGCTCACGAGCAAACTACTACGCGCAATTAGCGTTACTGTGTTAGTGCTGCGCGGTACTCAAAGTTGCACAAGGTTTTTATAGTGTCGACCATAAAAAAGCTGTATGTCTTGGCGAGAAAATTTTGAAACAGGTCTAGAAACATACCGTGCTTCGCTTCTACTATTAACTGCAGCCACATTCACTATATTGTTAGCTAGACTTTTTTCAAATGGTGCGGTTGCGATGTCAGTTGCACTCGGTTTTTTTGTCGTCGGTGCACTCTCGTTGCTTGCGGCTAGCGTCACGGCAGCTTACACAATCATTCGCGCAGAGTAGTGTTGCATGCGCATAGTTGTTTGGTGGAATGAGCTGTCCAGGGCTTATCAGAATGCTATTGTACTATTCATTACTGATAGCTTATTACTAATTGGTGCGCTAGTAAATTTACCTTTTCTGCACGCGACGTGGGACGCACTCACCGAGGCAATACCGAATATTTTCGAATTGATAGTTATGCAAGCTATTGCCTTGGTTCGAGATGTTGCGCCAGGCGCAATAGTGGCAAGTCCAGTTTTAGTGGTGTACGGTACTGTTTTCTTGTCTTTATTATGTGTTCATTTGGTGGTTGGATTCGGTATTGGCTTTCTATATGATCATACTCAGCGAACTGTATGGTGGAGTTTTGCTAATTTTTTCACGCTAATCATGGTTCTATTTCTAATTCACTTTTTCCTTCTCATAAGTATGGTTGGAACAGTTTAATTCACAAATTACAGTTATATTATAATATAAAATAGCGAAACTGGAGTAATTCGCAATATTATCCGTACAACTTTGCGCGAAATCTTATATATCTTCAGTGTCTTGCCGCCCTATGACTGCGCAACCAGCGGATGCTGGAAACGAAAAAAAGAGTGCCATCTACGATTTTACTGTAAATATAGCCGCGCTTGAAGAAGAAAACCACTTGCTGAGGCAAACTGTGGAGCAGCTTCGAGCAGAACTAGATCGTTTTCGCACACCTCCATTGATGGTTGCAGAAGTTACTGACGTTTACAGTGACGGTATAGTAATTAAGATAGCGAATGGAAATAAGTTTTTTACGCCGCTTCCCGAGGGTGAACTAAAGGTTCAAGGCGGGGACACCGTTCTCACAGATCAAAAAAATCTCACAGTTATTCGTAAAATTGATGAAAGCCGTCAATTTAATGTTGATAAATACGTAATCATGGAAAAACCAACGGTCCGTTGGGCTGATATTGGTGGTCTAACTGAGCAAATTGCAGAAATTAAGGAAGTAATCGAACTGCCTCTTTTGAGACCTGACTTGTTTGAGAAAGTTGGGATTCACCCTCCTCGTGGTGTACTCCTCGATGGTCCGCCTGGAACGGGAAAAACTCTACTAGCAAAAGCAGTAGCCGCCGAAACAGGGGCGTCTTTTATTCAGGTTGTCGGAAGCGAATTAGTCCAGAAGTTCATCGGAGAAGGAGCGAAACTCATCAACGAAATCTTCGCTTTGGCGCGCAAGCAAGCGCCTTGCATAATTTTCATTGATGAGCTAGACAGTCTTGCTGCTAAGCGCGTTGACTTAGGAACAAGCGGTGAGCGCGAAGTTCAACGCACGTTTATGCAGCTCCTTGCTGAAATTGATGGTTTTAAGCCACTCGGAAATGTTCGCTTGATTGCTGCTACAAACCGTAAAGACGTCCTTGACCCCGCAATTTTAAGACCTGGCCGCTTTGACCGCATTATTTTCGTGCCGCCAGCTGACAAAGCTGGCCGCGCGGCGATCTTTGCAATCCACTCTAAGAATATGAAGCTTGTAAATGTAAAAGTGGATAGCATCCTAGATTCCATGGAGGGCTTTTCAGGCGCAGAAATCAAGGCCGTATGCACGGAAGCCGGGTACTTTGCAATGCGGGACAAAAGATATACTATCAAGCAGATTGACTTTACTCAAGCTGTGCAGAAAGTCAAGCGCCTTGAAGCAATGGAAGGCCGCGAATATCTAAGTATGTACGGTTAATTTTTCCATTAGGTTCCCATACGTTTAATAAAAAAATATAATTCCTCATACTATGACTACTCCTTCTGAATCGTATCGGCGCAACGAAACTCCTAGCTCGCGTCAAAATTCGGTGTTACTCGCCGGTGTAGGAATTTTAAGTGCAACCTTAGCAATCGGAGTTTACCAGTATAGCAAAGCGCCTGACGCAAGCATGTACAAACCAGCGGCGCGCTCGGAGACAATCGTTGTGGACTCTGTAGTTCCATCAAGTACCTTAGCTAAGGATTCACTCTACTTTCGCAGGTAGATTAGGTCTCAAAAGGCTCCCGGAGGCTTTATGAGGGCGATATGCTTTCCTATTAAATCCGCAATGATGAGGTTAACCCCTGAGGAGCTGTACAACGGCTATGACTGACGGATGTAACTGCTGAGCGGGCTTTCACTAATGGAATACCTTACAGGCCTCGACAAAATATTCGCACAAAAGCAGCTTTTTCTGGCTGCAAATGTAGCTAAAAATTCAACATGTTTTCGATCACAATGTGGTAGCGTTATAGTTTCCCAAGACAGCATAGTTATTGGTTCTGGTTATAATAGCCCTCCTCAAAATTGTACGCTGGAGCGTTGTTTGAAGGATCTTCTTCCGCAAGATTTCAAAAGTGACAAAACTTGTTGTCTCCATGCCGAGCAGCGCGCAATTCGTGATGCATACAAGAACCAACCATTGGACTTGGTAAATGCGACGCTTTATTTCATCCGGCTAGGTGAGAGTGGAGAACCCCTGCATGCAGGAGAGCCTTATTGTACTATTTGCAGTAAAGACGCACTGGATGCTAAAATATACAAATTTGTGCTTTGGCATCCTGAAGGAATTGCAGCATATGAAACGAAAGAGTATAATGAGCGTAGCTTTGGATTTATACCGAGTTTGAGAAAAAATGTTTGAATTCTACAGCTTTACTTTCATAAAATCATAGGCAGCGTCGACATTAGGGAAGTATTGGCGTGCGTCAACAACCAGCTCGTGCGTGGTTTTGTATCGCTGTGAGAAGTGAGTGATGATCAGTCTCTTGACGTTTGAATTTGCTGCAATTTGGCAGGCATCACGCGTTGTCAGGTGCTTATGACTGGCTCCTTTCTCAGCTAAATCTTCCTTATAGGTTGATTCACACACAAGTAGGTCGGAATTCTGTGCTAGGGGGATACAATTTTCATTTAGTTGTGTATCAAGGATAAAAGTAATTTTTTTGCCAGGTTGCACGCGAGAAACCATCTCAGGCGTAACTGTTGTACCATTAAGTTCAATTTTTTCGCCTTGCTGTAGTCGTCCCATAAGTGGTCCGGGTAAAATTCCATGTGCTTTGCAAGTATCAAGGTCCATGCGTCTCTTATCAAGCTCGATAAAGCTATAACCGAGGCATGGTATGCCATGATCCATTGCTGCAGCTTCAAGAGCGTAGTCTTCGTTTTCGAAGAAACGCACCGTACCGTTTGTTGGCTCGATTTCATGTACATCGAGAGTGATTCGTAAATCGAACGCCATGCTTCGGAGTAGGTGGCCAAGGTAGGTTTTAGTTCCAACGGGACCAATTAGTGATACCGTTCCTGGCTGGGGCACTGCAGACAGTGTTTGAATAAGGCCTATAAGGCCAGCCACATGGTCTCCGTGCCAGTGCGTAATTAGAATTTTAGTGACTTTTGTCCTTGGATAACCTGCTAGGTTCATCTGGCGTTGTGTTCCTTCGCCACAGTCTATGAGAATAAATTCTCCTTTGTATTCTAGTAAGTGAGCGGTCACGTTACGATCCTTTGTCGGGACCATGCTGCCAGTTCCTAGAAATACGAGCTCCATCCTATAAGAGTGGCGTTCGACAATATAAACCTGTCAGCGAAGACAGATAAATGGTACTAGGCTCCATTTATTATGACAAACGACGCACAATCAACTATTGATTATAAATTGCCGGTAAGTAGAGTATTTGGTTTGGTATCCGCATCCGCAGACGGTTCATATATCCCTATTGGAATCTCTCGCATACCATTTTCATGCGATTCGTCACCTTGGGACGTAGCAAATACTATTGCCGAGTCAAAAAACAGGTTTCTAATTAGTATTACATCTGGTGGTGAGCGTCCTGTAAAAAAAGGGATCGAGTTAGTATATCTAGCAGTATTAAGTCCAATCGACGTTCAAACTAGTGGCGAACCAGCCAATCTAGAGAATCTAGTAGAAAAACCAACGGCGCTTAGAACGTCTCTAAGTGCCGAGTGGTTCCGATCGAAAAACGATGGTTCCGTCGGTAAATATGCTTTAAGCGCATTACAGGATTATGGTTTAATCAGTAAGAACACTAATTTCTAAGTAATTAACATTTTAGTATATAATTTTAATAGAATGATTAAAAAAAGTTAGGTTGCTTGCGCGACCAGTAGATTAAAAGCAAGTGTTAACTTACTTCTTCTTCTTTGCTGCCTTCTTCTTTGCTGCCATGGTATTGAGTCACCCCGCTAGTGGTTGATTGTGGTCTCTTGGACGAGCCACAAGCCACATTCAGGACAGTATTGATCATCTGTACTCAATGCGGCCTCGCAGAACATGCACATGTGTTCGTCCACTACTACTCTCTATATTGGTTGTATATAAATTTACTGTTTATGCGCAGTTTTGTAAAAAAATTTTATTCTAAAAAAATAAATTATGACATACAAAAAAATATTTGCTAAAATATTTTTGCTCATCATAGTAAAGTTGAGATGATTTTTCAAAAATTTGTATATGTTTCATTTGACAATTGTTATTTTATATTTGTCAATGGATATTTTTTGGTTGTCAAAGGGTAGTTTTTAGATATATTTTAGCTGCTAGCGGACATTTCTACAGCAATAATGATTGTTTTGAAATGAAAACACAGAAATACTTGATTCGCAAGCGTAACTAACATGAGCACACGTCGTCAAAACGAAGCGCCAAAAATTATTTGGAGTGAGAGAGTGGTTGTACTGCATTCTCCGACGGCAGATTCACTTATTGCAAGCGGCTACGGCACCGCTCGGGCACACGGAGCGCTTGCTCTCTCTGCTCTTGAAGCAGCTTATTTGCACGAGCGCGAAACAATTTGTTTAACTGATGCGCGCGGAACTCCACTAACAGAGTCGCAAATTGCTCGTCGCGCATCAAAGAGCGATCCTGAGTTCTGGCTTCGACTTGTTGTTTACTCTGATTTTCGCTCGCGAGGCTATGTGATAAAGACTGCGCTAAAGTATGGTGCAGATTTCAGAGTGTACGAGCGCGGTGTTAAGCCAGGTCATGACCACAGTAAATGGATTGTTTATCCTGTTCACGAGCGTGCCGCCTTTGGTTGGAGGGAATTTGTAGCTAAAAATCGTGTCGCGCATGCCACGAGAAAGCACTTAGTGCTTGCAATTGTCGACGATGAAGGTGGCGTTCTGTTCTATGAAGTTGGTTGGATGCGGCCTTGAGCTCCCTACTCGATCTGTAAATAGTCTATTTTGGCTTCATACTCAACGTTTTTATTTAGGACATCCGTCGCCATACTATGTCATTAACTCCCGACGCAGTAATTGCTTATATTGCGCAGCATGGACCAGCCGTACCGAATCAAATTCGGCAAGCGCTTGCGGCGCAAGACAATTTTGTCGTCGGAGCTGTGCTCAGTGAGCTTGCAGGGAGTGGAAAACTTGCACTCACGCGCTTAACGCACGGCACTAGTAAGTTTTACTATGATCCAAAGCACCCTGAACTGCTTGAGGCTCTTGGTGTTCATCTTGGTGAAAAGGACCGGAGAGCATTCGAACTACTTAAGGAGCAGCGAGTTGTGCGACACAGCGAACTTTCCGCTCTTAATCGCGCCGCAATAGCTGTTATTGCGGATTTCTCCCGCGTGCTTCCTGTTGAAACTCCGACGGGAGAAGAGCGTTTTTGGAGATATTACCTTGTCTCTGAGGATGAAGCGTTCGACATGATTGTTGCACGTTGGTTTCCGTCTCACGTGCAGAAAAAAGAATCCAAGTCACCAGAACAAACCCCTCAAGCCATTGAACCGCCTCAAACTAAAGTTATAGTTGCGCCTGAGCCTGTAAGTGCACTCGCTACAGCTCCGACGGTGGAGGCGGCCCCCGTGGCTGTAACCGCTGCTCCAATTACTAAACAAAAAACTAGAAAAGCGTCGAAGCTGGAAAAAAGAACAGCAGATACGGCGCTTGAGACTAAGAAGCCAAAAGTAGCGAGTTCAACCAAAACTAAACGCGCGCCCGCTGCCCCGTCAGACTTCTCGCAAGGCATAGCTGATTACTTTGGTGTTCGTAACATTAAGCTAGATGAGGATTTGGGGAGTACAAAAATAGAGATGACTGCCCTCGTGAGAGTACCCAGTGCCATCGGTGAGATGCGCTACTTTTGCAAAGCTAAAACAAAGAAAATAACAACTGATGGCGACTTAGCATCTGCTTTTCTAGAAGCGCAGAGTCGAGGATTGCCTTTGCTTTACTTAGCTGCAGGAACGCTATCAAAAAAATCACAGGAGGCATTACCAACACTCAAAGGCGCAGTAGTGGCTAAGCCGTTCGCAAGCCAAGAAGCGGAGAATTACTAATGGGTGCTATCTATTGGGAGTTATCTATTGGGAGTTATCTAATGGGAGTAAACTAATGGGAGTAAACTAATGGGCGTCGCAATAACTCCCCTTATCACTAAGGAGCCTGTATCAATTGAGCAACTTGCCGGTCGGATTCTTGTTGTTGACGCATATAATATTCTGTATCAGTTTCTGACTACAATCAGAACTCCGGACGGCACACCGCTTCGCGACGAACACGGTCGTATCACAAGTCATCTAGTGGGGCTCTTCAGTAGAACTAGTAACTTACTTGCAGCAGGTGTTCGCCTTGTGTTTGTGTTTGACGGTCCTAAACCTGTGCTAAAAGCAAGCGAAATAGAGCGTAGACAGGCGCGTAAAGATGAGGCGGCGCAGCAGTATGCTGACGCAGTTGCGGCAGAAGACACTGAGGCGATGAAGAAGTTTTCTGCACGAACTGTATCCCTCACTCAAGAAATGGTCGCAGAGGCCAAAGAGCTACTAACAGGACTTGGTGTGCCCATAGTTCAGGCGGCAAGCGAAGCAGAAGCGCAGGCTGCGCGCTATGTGCGTGAAGGTTTTGCTTACGCAGTAGTTAGCCAGGATGCGGACTGTTTACTGTTTGGCGCACCACGAATGATTCGAAATTTATCAATAACGGGTCGTCGTAAGAAACCAGGCACGCCACTTTTCATTACAATTGAGCCTGAACTCGTGTCGCTTGACAAATTACTTTCCGACTTGAGGTTTACTCAAGATCAGTTGATTGTGCTAGGTATGCTTGTCGGAACTGACTTTAATCCAGGCGGAATCAAAGGCATCGGCCCGAAGAAAGCGCTAAAATTAGTTCGCGAGCACGATAGTCCTGCAGCAGTGTTCGCAGCCGCCGAATGGGATGCGCATCAAGCTGTTCCTTGGCAAGACGTGTTCGACTTGCTTAGAAATATGCCAACACACGCGCCAGTGCAGCCGCGGTGGGGTAGACTTGACCGTCCCGCAGTAGAGCAATTCTTGCGCAGTCGAGGCTTCTCAACAGAGCGTTTAACTGTGCTCGATAAACTTGGCGAGCGGCAGCAAGGACTTGGCGAGTTCTTCTAGCTCTATTAGTTTTTTTTTGTTATCGCAAACCAAACCCATAAATAAAGCATAGAACTGGCTTAAGGTATGTTCTTCGCAAAAGCGCCAGTTGCGCAAGCTCAAGAAGTAAAAAGTGCACTTATAGCAGCAGGAGTACTGGATGTTCTAGTATCTGTGCGCAAGGAGGAAGGTTTTATTTTGTTTCCAGTGCGTGATGCGATACCAGGGTTCGATTATGAGGAGCATCACGACGTTAATCGGCGCGTTATGCCGCGCACGCTTAAGGAAGCGCTTTTAGGAATAATTCCTGACGAGCAAATCGATGATATTGTTGGAGGCTATGATATTGTCGGTACAATTGCGCTCATTGAAGTCCCGCTTGCACTTGCGCAGTACGAAGAACAAATTGCGGCCGCAGTACTCGAGTCACATCCGTCAGTACTGACAGTACTTGCAAAGGAGGGCGTGCATGGTGGCGAATACAGAACGCAAGCGTACCGCTGTGTTGCTGGTATTGATACGCGTGAAACCCGCGTCATTGAGAGTGGCTGCGCCTTTTTAGTTGACGTTGAGGAGGTTTATTACTCGGTGCGTTTGTCAACAGAGCGACTTCGAATAGCAACTCTCATGCGTCCTGGTGAGCGCGTGCTTATTCTCGGTGCTGGCGCAGGCCCGTACACCGTTGTGTTCTCCAAAAAAAGTATTGCGGGCCGAGTAGTTGGTATTGAGAAGAATCCTGCCGGGCACAAGTACGCGCTCGAAAATATTAAGCGAAATCGTTGCACGAATGCAGTCGCGTATGAAGGCGACGGGCAAGATTTATCTTGGCTCGCGCCGCTTGAATTGCCGTTTGATCGCGTTGTAATCCCAATTCCTGCGTCCCCAAAGCCGTTTGAACTTGCCGCGCTTGCAGTGCTTTCACCTAAAGCAGTCATGCACACATATTGTTTTGCTGCTGAGCATGAACTGCCTATTATTGAGCGTGAACTGCATGAGCGTTTCGCCGCAGCCGGTTGGCGTGCGCACTTACTCAAAGCAGTCAAAGCAGGCAACCATAAGCCGCGAATATATCGTTACTGCCTGGATATTGCGCTCGAGAAGCGATAGAATTGCTGCAGAACGGGTTGCAATAAGGGTTCAATACTAAATTAGTAATTAGAAAAAGTTGCGCTCAGTAGTTACATCCGTCGCTCATAGCCGTTGTCCGGCTCACCGGGTGTTCACGTCATCATTGCGCACTATCTGGACGAGTTCATAGCTCTTAATTGCTTCGGTCTTTGCCACTGGACAACTGCGCGCAGAGATTATAAGTACAATAATTACTTTGGAACAATGCCTTTGACAGTCCAGTGCCCTGCGTGTCGTCAACTTATGAAAACGGCGCCGAAGTCCGTATTATCTGCCGTTAAAAGATGCGTGTATTGTGGCAAATCCTTCAAAATTCATACGCCTGGTAGAGAGTCTAGAATACGTGACACTTCGCATATTCCTGTAAATAATTGACGTATCCTCAAACCTTCGAATTCGGCACTTATGCGGCCTATAAACGCATTCCAGAAAGGCTTGGAAACAGTAGCTTTTTAAATTCAGTATTGATTCATAGCCTATGATTAATGGCTGCAAACTGCTGCAGCGTATTCACCTGAAACGATGAACAATATTCTACCGCGCCCGATTGAAGATGAGATGAAGGCAGCGTATCTTGACTATACTATGTCAGTTATTGTCGGGCGCGCTCTGCCTGACGCGCGTGACGGTCTCAAGCCGGTTCACCGGCGAGTATTATTCGCAATGCATGAGCTCGGACTCGCGTACAACAAGCAGCACCGTAAGAGTGCGCGAGTAGTGGGTGACGTGCTTGGTAAGTACCACCCGCACGGCGACACCGCAGTTTATGACACGATGGTGCGAATGGCGCAAGACTTCAGTCTTCGTTATCCGCTAGTCGATGGTCAAGGAAATTGGGGTTCTGTAGACGGAGACTCGGCAGCAGCTATGCGTTACACAGAAGCGCGCATGACGCGTATTGCAAGTGAACTTATCGCAGACATCGATAAGGATACCGTACCATTCATCGACAATTTCGACGCGTCAGTGCAAGAACCTACAGTTATGCCTGGTGGATTTCCAAATCTTCTGGTGAATGGCTCAACCGGCATCGCAGTTGGCATGGCGACTAACATACCGCCGCACAACATGGGAGAAATTTGCGACGCGATTATTGCAGTGCTTGATGATCCTACAATGAACTTCACGAAGCTACTGGAACTAGTTCGCGGACCAGACTTTCCAACTTTTGGTCGTATCGTCGGACGCGGCGGCATTGTCGAAGCGTACAAAACTGGTCGCGGCAAGCTTACTGTGCGAGGCACAGTTGAAGTTGAAACAGTCAAAGAGCGCAATCGCCTAATTCTTACAGCGATTCCATACCAAACTAACAAAGCAGTACTAATTGAACAAATTGCGGATTCAGTGCGTGAAAAAACCCTTGAAGGAATAAGCGACATTCGTGACGAGTCAAACAAAGATGGTATGCGCGTAGTTATTGACCTTAAGCGAGACGCAGAGCCGGGCATCGTTGAGCGCAACCTATACCAGCACACCAAGCTTCAGCAAACATTCGGAGTAATTCTGCTCGCGCTTGTAGATAATCGCCCTCGGGTATTAACGCTTCGAGAGCTTATTGACGTGTTTATCGATCACAGACGCGTAGTCGTTCGTAAGCGCACTGCGTTCGAACTAAAGAAGGCTGAGGACCGTCAGCACGTGCTCGAAGGACTGCTCGTTGCGCTCGAGCACCTCGATCCAGTAATTGCATTAATTAAGAAGTCGAAAGAAGGCAAAGAAGCACGCGTCGCGCTAATGAGTGTTTATTCGCTGAGCGAAATCCAAGCACAGGCAATTCTTGATCTGAAGTTACAGCGACTTACCGGACTTGAGCAGCAGAGTATTCGCGATGAACACCACACTCTTGCAAAAGCGATTGCAGAGTACCGCGGTATACTTGCGGATCAAAAACTAATCGACGCTATAGTAAGAAAGGAGACGCTTGCGGTGCGCACACTGTATGGGGATGATCGCCGAACTGTAATTGAAGACGCAGCGGACTCAAGTTTCATGACGGAAGACTTGATTGCGGACGAGCCGACCGTAATTACTGTTAGCCACGCAGGCTATGTAAAGCGCCAGCCACTCGACGATTATAAGCAGCAGCGCCGCGGTGGTGTTGGAGTAATAGGCGCAACTACTAAAGAGGAAGACTGGGTTGAGCGAGTACTCCTAGCGCAGACGCACGACACTTTGCTATTGTTTACTTCAAGTGGCAAAGTGCACTGGGTCAAAGTTTACGAATTACCCGAGCAAGGTCGCACAGCGAAGGGTAAGCACCTCGCTAACCTTGTCGCATTAGCGCAAGGTGAAGTTGTGCAAGCCTTGGTTCCCGTTCGTGATTATTCCAAGGGATTCCTGTTCTTCGGCACACGCAATGGTACGGTGAAGAAAACGTCACTTGAAGACTTTAGTCGCCCGATGAAGGGGGGAATTCGCGCCATTAACTTGGATGAGGGAGACGCACTCGTGAACGTTGTGAAGACTGCCGGGTCGGACGAAATTCTGTTAGTGTCAAAAGAAGGCATGGCTGTGCGCTGTTCTGAAGAAGATGTTCGCGCAATGGGTCGCGCAGCTACGGGAGTGCGAGGCATCTCGCTCGACAAAGATGATAAAGTTGTGGCGCTCTTGCCAGCAGACGAGCGCAAGAGTGTGTTAACAATTACAGCGAACGGCTTCGGCAAGCGCACGCCGCTCTCAGAATACCGATTAATCGGTCGCGGCGGAAAAGGAGTCATTACTATGAATACTGGCGCTGCAGGACCGATTGTTGTTGCAGCGATGGTGACTGACACAGATGGTTTAATTACTATGAGTAAAGACGGCACGGTTCTGCGCACGACTGTTGGAGACATAAGCATCCAAGGCCGTGCGACGCAGGGCGTGCGAGTTATGCGCTTGCGTGAGGGCGACAGGCTAGTTTCTGCCGCTGTAGTTCCTCAAGAATAGGGCGTCAGTTTTAAATATCGTCAGCGTCGATAGCGTTTTGAGCAAGGCACGTCTTGCAATCTGACTCATGGGACTCGCGGAACGCTTACACGCAAAAGGCTGGAGCCAAGCAGAAATCGATCACGCACTTAGTCATATGAAAATAGCCCACAAGAATAGGTCTCTTAAGGATCGCATGTTCGAAGAGGGCATTTATTGGCTGTCTATGTTCATACTGGCTGTTGCGAATGTCGCTATCGCTTGGTTCTTGTTTCCATTTCTATCGCAACTGCCTAATGCATTGTCAATTTCGATTGCAGGAGTTCTTGGCGTTGTTTGGGGAGTGCTCTTTGGCCATCTAGGTAATGAAATATCTAGACTTGAGCCTCATAGGCATTCGCTTGTTCTGTTTACGGCAGCATTAACTGTGGTTTTTACGGCGCTTGCTGTTGGTGAATTCAGCATTGTTCTTAGTGTAGTGTTCTCGGGCGTATTTGCTTTATACTACAGCTATTTGTGGTGGTCACATGCCGCTTGATCTAATAACTTGGGCCGAGCACTACTTGAAAGCGCGCGACTCGTTTGAGCGTCAACTAGTTTCTTTGGAGCGCGCAGAACCTGGTTTGGTTGTAACCTACAAGAAGCGCGAACTCAAAGTTGTCGGCGAGGAGAAATTAACTATTGCTGCAGCCTCTGTGCGCGGGAATGTCCTTCTTGTAACTACTCAAACCGAGGCAAACTTTGATGTTCTAGTAAAGGAATTTTCTAAGTTTACAGCAAAAGACGATTTAACAATAATATTTGCTAATCCAACAACCAATGAAAAATGGATTATTAAGCCGAGCGTGCATGCCGCCGTCGCTGATAAAACCAATCTAAAAGCAGGCCTAACAACAATGTTTCAAACCGTGCCCACGATTTAGGCGTTTATTTTTTACTTAGTATTTTTGAAAACTCGGTAAGAACATTAATGATTGGTTCAAATGATTTTAATTCGTCAGAGGTGTGGTTTGTATCTCTTACAATGGCTCTATACGTGTCAAACGGTGGAAAGTTTTTCGGATCTTTGATAGACTTCCGAACTGCGTCTTCAATATTCTTGTAATTATTTTTAATTTCTAGTATTGCCACGGAAAAATCTTCAGGGACTTGTCCTGAACTTTTTGCAGCAGTATATTGAGATATTGTACTAACAAGTAATTCAACGTCAACTTTGAGCGTGAATGGCCACATCCTCTGTTTACTCTTCTTCGCCAGAGTATGCAGGAACCGCTTGCTTGCTAATTAGCATGATGTCGCCTGTTGCCTTAACCATGTTGTGTGGAACAACAACGCCCTTTGCACTTCCAAGAACTTTTTGGAGGTAACTGCCTTTGCTTGCGCGAACGCGCCAGCCGGCGACCTTATTGCTTGAGAGAAGGACTTCTTCGATATCTCCGAAGTAGTCACCGTCGTCGGTAAATACGCGCATGTCGTAACATTCCGTAAGGCGCTTCATCTTTAGCATAGTCAAATCCTCTGTTCTTCTTCTTCAAGAGAGACAGTATTTAAAGGTTGTGGCTGCAATTTATTCATTGGTGAGTTCTAGTTTTGTATTGCTTAGCTGTTTAGTTCTCACTTGAAAATGAAAACTTCTCCGTCGGAGAACTTAAGAAAATTTATAAATGCTGATTGCTGGTTTTGTATTGATATGGCAACAGACGCTGTTCTGACAGTAACACTCGCAATCGTTATCGGCACGCTCGCAGCTATCGTATACAGCCTGCGTATTCTAGTTCTTCTAGAGCGACGCATTGGTCGAATCGATAAGCACATCGAGCTTATGGCACTCAACATCCTTAAGGATGAAAAGAAAGAACTTACTGAAGAGCAGAAGATTGAAGCGATGCTTCGCCGCGCTCCGCGCGCAGTCGCTCGCGCTGCTCCTGCTCGCCGCGCACCTCCTAAGAAGGCTGCAAAGAAGAAGAAGAAGTAAGCTTTTAAGTCCTGAGTAGCGCTTTTTGCCTATGATTGAGCACGCTAGTTTCAAACATGGCTGGTTCTACCATTATCGGCTTCACGTTCCGCGCTCGCAAACACTGTTAACTGACTTCCCTAGTTTGCAGCAGTATCTGGCAACCATGAAGGCTGAGTGTCCTCATGATAAATTCTTGTCAGGTCCGCGCGGCAGCAAGCTGCGCTTTTCAGTACCTGTAATTATGACTGAAATTCCAGGTCATGAGTTATGTACTCTTGCTTCGATTGCGCTTGTACATGGTACGACGCGCACCGCACATACTACGGTCGAGGTCGGGCTTATTCAGGGTGACGCAAAAACCATTTCTGTTGAGATTCCATTGTGGCTTGACGCTCACGAGCATCCGCATTTCGAAACAGTGTTTGAAACTGATCAGCCGTTAACGGGGCATATCGACGTTCTTAGAATAGAGAACGGCAAGGTTTGGATCTGGGACTACAAGCCTGGCGCTGCAAAAGAGAAGTGGGCGGCAACACAACTCAATACCTACGCAACGATGTTGTCTGCTCGTACGGGTATTCCTCTGGATCAATTCCGCTGCGGATATTTTGATTCAATTACTTCATTTGTGTTTGAGCCTGTTCCGCTCGTTCGTTAATGCAGCTCAAACCCTAATCTTTGGTGGGCAAGCCACTCTTTGAGTGGTTCCATTTCAGCTTGCGTTATTCCGAAATGTTTGCCGGTACCATCCTTTCCAGTGCTTTTGAGCTGCTCGGCGGGGCAAATGCTCCAGCCCTTACGAGTCCACTTGACGGCTACAATTGCTTGCGCGCCGAACGCTTTGGAGAATGCGAACAGTTCTGCCATTTGTTCAGCAGAAATATACTGCTTACTATTGACACAGGCTTTGACTTCAATTGCGTAGCTTTTGCCGGTGCGGCCAGCTATTAAGTCGCACGCATCGTGCTGCGTACTTCCTGATCCTGCCGCGCGGATAACTGCAAAACCATCACCGAATAAAGTGTCGAGAAGCTCTCGCTCTGCTGCGCTTCCTTTTTTCTTTGCTCCGACCATTTGCTTTACTTTTAGTTTATTGCTTATAAGTGATTGCGGCGCGTGGCCAGTGCTATTTTTTACCAAGAATATTTTTAATTATTTTCTATATTGTAAATTTTATAGCCTTCCATATTTAAGAATTCGAGTGTTATAGCTAAGAGATTATTTGGTATTTGGTTCGTGTTCCTTATCGGCCGGGTGCTTAACGTGATGCTTTACTTCTTTTTTGACGCGCTTTTCCGCATTATGTTCAGGCTCAATTTGTGCTTGCGCCTCAACCTCTTTGTGAAGCTTTACTAGTTCGTTGCCAAACTCGTTCACTGCTTTTTCGGCTTCAACCAATTCTTGAGCCATTTCGCTGTTTCCGGCAATTCGCGCCGGTTGACTTTCAAGTTTTGCCGCTGGCGCAGGTTCGTGTAGTTCTGACTTTGTTTCTTGGAGAGGAGTGGCTTGGGGTTCCGCTTCGATCTCTGTTTCTGGCAAGTCCGGCAGTCTGGTTAGCTTATCTGCTGCGGCTTTAATTTCTGCAAGCAGGTCTGTCTTGACTTCTTGGGCACTAGGTTGAGGGCTCTGTATTTGGGCTGGAATGCCCGTATTATTGCCTTGCATGGCGTCCTGGGCAGCGCGAACTTGTGCGTCATAACCTGCTTGTTTAGTGTTGATCTCTGCTTGAGCGGCGCTAGCTTGCTCTGCAATAGGGCCGAATAGTTTGTGTAAGTCTTCGCGACCTTCTACGTCAAAGTAATCAAAGAACTTCTCTAGTAACGTTAATTTGAATGAGCGACCGGCAGCAACTTTAGTTACAAAGCCGCGCTCAGCGAGTTCAGCAATGTGTTCATATGCGGCTGGGCCACGTATTTTTATGAGCTCACTTTGCATTATAGGGTTCTTCCAAGCAATAACGGCGAGTGTTTCTAGAACTGTTCCTTGGATCTCTGTGTCGGACACGAGCTTACTGGCTATGCTCAGATACTCATCGCGAACGGTGAGTTTCCACTGCGTGCCTTCATTTGCGACGCGAAGCGCGCAACCTTCACGCTTATCATAGTCTTCGCGTAATTCAGAAAGTGCTTTTTTTACTGCTTTTTTATCAGCAGCTAGGACTTTAGCAATATAGTCTTCTTCAATAAACTTGCCCGCAACGAAGAGCACCGCTTCAACCGTCACTTTCATGCGAGCGAATATACCTCTCCTTTCTTTTTGACCTTCTTGGCTGTGAGTAGTCGCTTAAGTGTGCTGGTTACTGCTTCTGTTTCAAGCGCAGCATCTTTGCCGAGTTGTGTGGGCGTTTTTGGACTTCTTGCCAAGCTTAGAATGATGCAGTTCTCAACAAGTTTTACAAGTTGCTCCTTGTAGTGTGCGAGTTCCGCATTTTGCGTTTTATGCGCAAAACCGATGGAGTGCATAGTATGGAGAATGTCGTTATACCACATTTGCAGGTCGCCTGCACTAAACGAAAAGTTAAGAGGCTCAATGACTTCGATGGATGCGGGGGTGAAGTTTGCCGCGATCCAAGTTAGAGTTTCTACATTCTTAACTATCATATCTACTTCAGCAAACGTGCTGAAGAAATTGTCTTCGGTTGCGTTGGATGGCTCTATGTGCCGCTCAAGCACCATGACCTTATCCTTCTCTTTTGCTACGGCGTCACACAACTCTACAATTGTGCTATCTACGTGTTCTTGTGGTTTGCCAATAACTTCTAATGTAATTAGAACGTGGAGCCAACCTTCTTTTATGCGTTTTTTCGCTTCTGCTTCGTGCTTCATAACAATTAGCCCGGCACAACTTTTATATATGTTTGTCCATAAAAACGGATTGAAAAAGGGGTGTAACGCTTGGGCGTATTCGATTTCTTAAAGAAGCATGACTCAGACGCGATAGCGCCACCGTCAGTACCGGCGGGCGTTTCGCCAATAACACGTAGTGATGAGAAGCTCGCGTCTCTCACACCGCCTAAGCTGGCGCCTATGATGAGTGCGCCCATGGACTCCTCAAAGCCGCCACTGTTGCCGCCTCCATCGCTGCCACGAACAGCGACGCCAGTGCAAACGCTGGGTCTGCCTGCGCTTCCGACTATGCAAGCGAGCATGCCGTTAGCTCCTCTGAGTGCGCCTATGCGAGCTCCTTCGATTTCTATGCCGGCGCCGGTCATGCCTAAGTTGACTCCTATGGCTATGCCAGTTTCCAGTCAGCCGATTGTAGCGCAACTTCCGCCATTACCTAACCTGCCTTCAATGTCTTCATTAGCTCCGGCGCCCATGCACGCGTTGCCGTCGAGGCCGGTCATGCCTGCTCTGCCTCCGCTCCCGCCGTCTCCATCACAGGTTAAATCCAGCCCTATGGTGATGTCGGAGAAGCCGTTTGTAATGCCTCCGATGCCTGCGAAACCTGCTGCCACACCAGTGACTGCCGTATCTATGTCGGCCGCACGCATTCCTATGCCTCAGGTAACTCCAATAATTTCTACGCCTGCGCCGATAACAACAGCATCGCCAACGCGTGGCGCTTCAAACCAAATACCTGTGCAGGAGCTCCGAAAGGTTATTGCAGAGCTACGCGACATTCCTCTTGACTTTTCTGCAACTGACGAAGTCAAGCCGCTGATTGAGAAAGTTGCTCCAAAAGTAATTTCGCCGGCCGAAGTAAAACCTGCTGGACCGCGCCACGCATTTGTACCGGCCGCTCAGTTTGACGAATCTGTCCTTCATATTAGGGGTATACATGCTTCTGCTGCGATCGTCCAAGCCGGCAACGAAAAACTCGGCAGTATAGAAACACAGGCAAAGGCCGCGACTGACGCGCTTATCGCAGCATGCGACAACATTCAATCAACACTGCTCTCAATTGATGAGAAGCTATTCAAGGTGAACTAAATGGAAGGATCTGCTCCCGTGTTTGTCCGTATTCAAGAGTATGAAGACGTTCTCACGACAATCGAATCAGTCAAGCGCAAGCTAAAGGACGCGCAAGACCAACTTACTAAGCTCAAAGACTTCAAAGCGCAAGAAGACAAGGAAGTGGCTACATGGGCTGAAAGCCTTGAAGACGTACGTTCCAGGCTGGCAGCGATCGAGACGAATCTGAAACAATGAAGGCTGACGATCAAAAAGCGGATACTTACGTGGGTCTTCGGGATCCTGCCGCAGTTCGTAGACCTTTGCTTGAAGCAGCTAAGAGTGCCGTAGCTTCAGCCCGCATTGCTGAGAGAATTCATTTGCTTCAGGAGCAGAAGTTTGCTGTTCGCAGTGAGCTCGCGAAAACTCTCAAGGAACTGCGCGACGATCTCTCGAAGCTACAGATGATTCTGCCTGCTCGCGAGATAAAGGACACTCCTGCTGTGCTTCCAGTAGCTAAAAAGAAGGCATTAGATCACAGAATTGATACAATAGCTGCTACCCTTGCAGAGATTGAAGATAGGATGAAAACGCTCTGATTTTATATAACCTGAATACTTTTCTACTTTATGAGGGAGTGCCGGAGCGGTCAAACGGGGCAGACTCAAGATCTGCTAGCTTAGTGCTTACAGGGGTTCGAATCCCTTCTCCTTCATTAATTAATTTGGATAATCGTCTAAATCGTACGATTTTTGTATTATTCAAGGCTTTTAATCTTCGGATAACTAGTTATTTTACTATATATTCTTCGCATAACGATTGTTTCTTGTTTGCATCCAATATTGTCTCTATCGATTTAGCGCTAAACTGCAGTATGTGG
The DNA here is from genome assembly GCA_043771635.1 of Candidatus Woesearchaeota archaeon. Lineage (GTDB taxonomy): Archaea > Nanobdellota > Nanobdellia > Woesearchaeales > SKIA01 > JAYVHA01. The sequence continues at coordinate 34,299 of JAYVHA010000004.1, read as the reverse complement.
ACGGTAATTGGCTAGATTAGGTCTGACTGAGATCTTGCGAAGTAGCTATTTATCCAAACTTCTCTTAAATTTAGAGTTCTTTGGGTTCAATCCTTAGTTTTTTGTTATTGGAGTATACTGTTTTACTATCATTTTTGACTGGGTTCTAGGCTTTAAATTTCTCACCTATACATTTTTCATCCTAATATTCGCGTAAGATTATGTTTATTCATCAATTCTCTAATAGTTGTTGTCTGGGTACCCTATTTTTTGATTCTTCCTATTCTGAGAGCTTTTTTGGTAGTTGTATTATGTGTCATTTTTTAGGCCTAATATTCGGGTAACTATTTTTAATTAGAGTTTTTCTTATTTTTTACTTTAACTTTCATTATATGTTTTATATATTTACTATATAGTGAATTATAATAACTTAATTTAATCGTTTATAATTAGTTTATATAATAAATTATTGTGCCTTGAATCACTATAATTAGCTAGATATATCGGTACTATATATATACAATATAGTATTTATATACTATAAGCTTAGGTCTTCTATAATTGATGAATTCATGATTTATAATGTGCTTAGTTTTATTCAATATATCATTGAATTTATTTTTTCACAGTAATACTACTACTTTTTAACTCATTTTTATTGAAATCAGACGCCATATATAAATAAAATAAGGAATTGCGATAATATCTTATTACGCCCGTATAGCTTGTAAGTATCGTTAATTCTCATGTTATCCGCACTAAAAATGTAGGTAATTTTTGATGCTTTATAGCTCCTTTACTTTTAGAATTCGAACGTTATAGAACGTTTAAAACGATTACATAATTGTTTATAAGTAATCTTAAGTATTACTGTAATTTATACAATAAATATGTTTAAATAGTGCTAAGTATGATTAAGTAATATTATGATGACGCTAAGCATCAAAATTGCCGATACAATAGTTATGCGAATGGACGACGGAATGAAGAAGCATAACTACACAACGCGATCGGAATTCATACGCGATGCCATTAGAGAGAAGTTGGAGTCGCTTGAAAAGCAGAAATTCGAAACAGATATTAGGGATTATCTGAACGTTCCATCGAAAAATGATGATGTCAAAAAAGCACCTCAGGATAACCTGGTTGAACTCGAAAAAGCTAAACAGGACATATTTTTGGAGTTGGAGCGTAAGTTTAGTGAGTTACGCGAACATTTGAAGTAAAAAATGCTGATTAGAATTTTTACGATACTTATTTCGTGATTTTTTAAATCGAAAAATAACTACTTTGTTCTAAAATATACAGTATTTGATTGAGAAACTGGTGTAATTGTGCTCAAATCGCAGTATTTTTACGAAAAATAGCTAGTTCGTTCGCTTAAGAACGGCTTGCATACGCAAGGTTAATATGGGGGAGGTGATTCTATTTACTTATCAACCAGTGCAAGGTATCTGCGATTTATCGCGAAAGGCATAAGTGTTCGAAAATTGGCCAAAATGGCTATTTCCGGATATTATCCGAATTAAATCGGTTCTGCAATATCGGCGCACAAGCGCCTGCACGGAGTTTACATTCACAATGACCATTAACATAACTGCAGTAGGCGGTTTCGGCGAAGTAGGCCGAAACTGCACCGCCGTCGACGTAGACGGCTCAATCGTGCTCATCGACCTAGGTTTGCACCTCGACCATTACATCAAATACACGGAAGACGAAGAAGGAGATGTCGCAGGCGGCGACCCCGAGATTCTAATGCGTGTAGGTGCGATTCCTGACCTTCGAGTCCTAAAGGAATCTGAAGCGAACGTTAAGGCAATAGTCCTGAGCCACGCGCACCTAGACCACATCGGAGCAGTACCTTTCCTGGTTAATCGCTTCAAGACAGTTCCAATTTACGGCAGCGCGTTCACAATTGCGCTACTTCGCCAGCTTCTTCTGGACAGGGACCTTGTTCCTCAGCAACCGCTACGAATAGTTAAGCCGGGTCAGCGCCTGAAGATTACGGCAGGTATTGAGCTGGAACTTATTCCAATTACGCACAGTACGCCAGACAGTACAATTGTGGCCATTCACACTGCGGAAGGAAGCGTTCTTTACGCTAACGACTTCAAACTAGACAACCACCCAACTCTAGGTCAACCACTTGACTTACAGCCAATTAGGAACCTTCAAGGTTCTGTTGTTGCGCTAGTCTCCGAGTGCCTTAACGCTCCGCACGCAACCAAAACGCCAAGCGAATCGGTCGCAAGAGAAATGCTTCGCGAAGTACTGCTCGAAACCAAAACCAGCAAAAAAGCGGTTTTCGTGACCACCTTCAGTTCGCACATCGCGCGTCTGAAGAGTATAGTTGAAGTGGCCCACGCGCTAGATCGCAAACCTGTATTTCTTGGCCGAAGCCTTGCTAAGTACATTTTTGCTGCAAAAGAAGCAAATCTTGTTGATCTAACCAAGGACGCAATTATTGTAAAGCACGGTAGCCAGGCGCGCCGCTTCCTAAAGACTCTTGAGAACCCTGAACAATATGTTCTGATAACAACGGGACACCAAGGCGAGCCTCGCGCAATGCTCTCGCGTATTTTGGATGAGGAACTGTTCAAGTTCCAGCCTGAAGACATTGTAGTATTCAGTTGCAACATAATTCCAGTACCAATGATTCAAGCCAACCGTAAGGCGCTTGAAGAAAAACTCAAGAAGGCGCACCTGCGTGTGTTTGTAGACGTGCACGTTTCGGGTCACGCAAGTCGAGAAGACCTTCGGGAATTCCTAGATGCAGTACAGCCTACTTACGTGATTCCGAGCCACGGCGACCCTATTATGACTAAGGCATATGCTGAGCTAGCACAAGAACAGGGCTTTGCAAACGACCACATCTTCTCATTAAGAGAAGGCGACCGCATCACTGTGCCAGGCATCAAACCTAAGCACCCCTTCCCTTCGCTTTCAGCTGAGACTCCTGAAGAGCCAATGACTGACAAGCCGCGCGAAGTACGCCGCAAGCGCGGACGCCGCGGTGGTCGTGGCCGAAGTGGTCCGCGCGCACCGGGTGGTCCGGGTAGTGAAGCAGGCCCAGGCGAGAAGACGCAGGTTCCTCGCGCGCCACGCGCTCCAGCTCCAGCAAAAGGTCCAGCAGTAATTGGTGACAAGCCGGCTACTCCTACAAAAGGGCCGCTTGACCAGCCTGAACGTAAGCCATCAACTGGTAAAGTGTTCAAGAAGTGAATCGCGTCAAGCGCCTGAATTCGAGACTCTCAGGAAGTCTTGCGGCGCTTGAATTCGGTTACTAGGTGCCATTGAACTAGTGCCTAATTTATTTATCTTTTTTCATACTTAGTTTATGGTTCATAGAATTATTTTGCCCTAGAATTTATTCGAGTTCTTGACTTGTTTTGCTTAGGATTCAAATTGCTGAGTTAATGTTTATGATTCGAGCACAGTTCGGCAATAAGGGAGATTTTGGATACTTTAGGGATTCCATCGATGGTTTCGAGAAATGAAATAATGTCTGAACCTGCGCCGTGGATTCCTAGTAGTTCCATGCATCTGTCTGCATCCACGCAAAGGTGACTTTGCGTTCGAACTAGGGATTGCGCTTGGTGAATTGCATCATGCACTGCTCGCTTTTGAGTTTCGGCAACTACTATGGTCAAGGACCCTGTGTAGTGACTGTTATTTTCCAGGTTGGTTCTTGCGTTATCTTTCCCGTATGCATTAAGTGCTGCGCGGATAAGTTCCGATCTTCCTAGTTTAGTTGCTTTTTGGAGTTGATCGAGTTCTGCGAGCGCTGGGTCGGGCAGGGATATGCTGATGATGGACATACGATTGTTAGGGCGAGGTTATTAACATTCTTTACGGAAAATAGTAAGGTTTAAATTTCAGGCTAATTATCAACAAATATGAAAGAAGTTAATAAAAATTCGGTTGCCGCTAAATGTGTTGGTGGTTTTGGTTCGCTAGCTATGCAGCATATGTTGTGTCCTGGCCATGGTACGATTGCTCTGGGTGCAAAAGTAATTGTAGGTACAGGAGCTATTTCTACTACGACTCTCGAGCAAAAGTTAGCTGGTATTGAGAACTCTACTATACGTGGACTAGAATGTGTTGGTATGTCTGACCCTGCCGCGCACGCCACCTATCATTATGGTGTTGACGGCGCGCTTCCAATTATAGGTTGGGGTTTGCTTGGGCACACCGCATACCGTATGATTACTTCGCGCAAGCCTCGCAAACCCATTCAATCTCCGGTTGAAACGGCTGATTATGATTTCGTTGACGGGCCTGTTGAGTGGCACCCGAAAGCTTACCGCTTTGGCGAGCATCATCTTTAATAACGGGCGCTAGTATTCCCTTATCAGGGAAACCATGAAGCTCGTACTTGCAGAACCGAAGTATCTAAAGGACAGTGTCTCGATAATTTCAGAGCTCGTAAACGAAGCGCGCTTTACTGTCCGAAAGGACGGTTTGGAGCTTACTGCGATGGATCCGGCAAACGTTGCCATGGTTCACTTTAAGCTACTCGCATCTAGTTTTTCAGAGTTTGAAACTGGAGCAACGCCAAGTTTTGCGATTAACTTGCAGAACCTGAAGCAGATCTTGCGCCGCGCTGGCGCTGGAGACACTCTTGTTCTTGAATCAGTTGAGAACAAGCTGAAAGTGGTAATTCGTGGCTCTTCAACCCGTACCTTCCACTTGCCGCTTCTAGACCTTGAAGACCGCGAGCAGAAGGTGCCTGACCTTACTTTTAACGCAACCATCACAACTGAAGCGATGGGTTTGCAGATGGCAATTGATGACGCGGATATTGTCGCGGAAAGCCTTGCCTTTATCGCAGAGGAGAATACTTTGCAGATTAACGCGGAGGGTGACCTTAGCCGAGCTTTGATTGAGATTGTCGCTGACAGCCATACGAAGATTGTAATCAAGGAAGGCCAGAAAGTGCGCGCCCGCTACTCAATTGAGTACCTGAAGAAAATGATCCAGGCGGCTAAACTCTCTCCAACCGTAACTATTGCTTTTTCCAAGGACTACCCTTTGAAGATTACGTTCCGCGTTGTTGACAAGCTCGCTTTGGACTTCATCCTCGCGCCACGCGTTGAAAACGATTAATCCTAGCAAAATAAGGATAGCGGGGCCTAGCGGCGCAGGTAAAACTTATCTGGGTGAGCAACTGTCAAGCCTGACAGGAGTCCCCTTTACCTAGTTAGATTCATTTCGGTTCGATTTTGCGAAGAAGAACAGGTTCAATCATAAACGCTCTGAAAAAGAGTTTCAAGACTCACTTTCATCGCTTTTAGGCTGTTCTTCGTGGATTGTTGACGGCTCTTATCATGAACAGACAAAAGAAGTCTACGACCAGGCAGACCTAATTTTGTACTTATTGCCTCCTTTACGTACTAGACTGGCTAACGTGACAAAGCGATTTTTTTATCGAATCAAAAGTGGTGAATATGAGGGGGCGGCTAATTTCATACAACTTCTGAATTACAACATAAGTAGTAGGCAAAAATGGGTTGATCGAAGAGTTGAGTTGTCTCGCGAATATCTTGGTAGTTTTCACGCTTTCAAGTCTGCGGATAATGCGCTCAGCTGGTATAAAGGAAAATATGGGCTGGATGAATGAAGTTTCAATGGCAATGATAAGTGATATAATGGTGTGCTCATGGCAGGATCAATGTTTGACTGGCAAAGTCTAAGAAATTCGCGTTTATTCCGACTTTCCGTTGCTTTTTTCCTTATAGTTCTACTAGCCTCGGCGCTACTGCAATTACGGCAGCCGCGGCTTGACAGGGAGTGGCGCCCCGATCAGGCGCATCAGGCCACTATTAGTTTTGACGGAGATTTCGTTACTATTAGTCACGTGCGGGACGCCCGCTACCGGACAACTGAGGATTACGACATCGCCTGGGCGCCGCGCACCTATAATATGTCCGAGCTTCGCGGTGTTGACTTTGTTGTGGAGCCGCTCAGCGAGACTAAGAGTGGAGTCGCGCATACATTGTATAGTTTCGATTTTAGTGGTGAGCATCTGGTGTTGTCGGTTGAGGCTCGCAAGACTGTAGGTGAAAAGTATGGCTTTGTTCGTGGAATTATGCGTACGATGGAGCTGGGATACATTTTTGCTACAGAGGAAGATATTATTGGACTGAGAGCAGTGCAACGAAACCATAGCGTATATGTCTATCCAATTAATACGACTCCTGAGCGCGCGCAAGCGTTGTTCCGAGACGTTGCACTTAGAGCAAACGAGCTTGCAGTGTCTCCGGAGTTTTACAATACGGTTACTCGGACTTGTACTACGGAAGTCGTGGATCGTGTGAATTCCGTCGTTCCAGGGCGTGTGCCGCGATGGAGTTACCGTGTTTTAATGCCTGGCTACAGCGACGAACTAGCGTACGAAATAGGGCTAATCGACACGGACTTGCCGCTTGATCAAATTAGAGAACGGTATGATGTGTCGGCAAAAGTCAGATCCTATTCTGCGGATAAGGGAGACTTTTCAGCCTGGATTAGATCTTAGTCGTAAAGCAATATGCTTGTGCGATTTGTTCGATGCTGCTACACGCATTAATAATAGGGTCTTGTATGTTTTGAAATAACTCGAAGCGATAATTTGACACTGAGGACTTGTTGCGAGTAGAGCTCGCGTCGGTATGGCTTGGTGATAACATCGTTATAAGCCCGATGCCAATAACTCCGACAAACAGCTCTGCGTATGGAACGCGGCGCTCTTCGTAGACTTTGATGTCGCGAGCTCGGTATCGGTATTCTGTGGGAATCACAGCATGAATGTGTTCAAAGGCGAATATATGCTCTGTGGTTTATTCTCGCAAATAATCAAATAATTCTATATAGTAAATAAATAGCTTTTTGTGTTACGCAGTGCTTAGAATGGTATGTCAGTCTTTGAAGGTTTGAAACCGAAGCTCCCATCCTTGCCAGGGTGCTACATTTTCAAAGACGTTGCTGGAAAAATATTGTACATAGGCAAAGCCAAAAATTTGCGCAGCCGCGTATCATCATATTTTATTGGTAAAGACCAATCTCCAAAAACCCAAGTATTAGTTTCAAAAATAGCTGACGCGGAGTTCATAGTAACTGACACTGAAGTTGAAGCACTGATTCTTGAAAACAACCTCATTAAGCAGCATCAGCCGCCCTACAATATCGATCTTAAAGCAAATGTTCGCTACGCGTACATTGTCATAACTGATGAGACGTGGCCACGAATTTATACTGTGCGCTCACGTAAAGTTAAAGGAAAAGTCTGGGGTCCTTACACTGACGGCTGGCTTCGCGTACAACTAATTAAACTTGTTATTGATGTCTACAAACTGCGCATTTGCCGCACGCTACCAAAGAAGCCTTGTCTGCAATTACACTTAGGCAAGTGTGACGCGCCGTGCATTGGTGGAATTACAAAAGAAGAGTATGCGTCAAATGTGCGTCGTGCTATGAAACTTCTTGACGGCAAAACAGAAGAGCTCAGTCTTGAACTGCGCGCAGACATGAAACGGTTCGCCGCAGCAAAGGATTTCGAGAAAGCGCGCGAGCGGCGTGATCAACTTATTTTAATCGGTCAAGTTGGAGAGAGGCAGAAAGTAGAAACGCAGCGCGCCTTCGATCAAGACGTTATTGCTACATTTCGAGATGACGCGCGCTTGAAGGTTGTGGTATTTCAGATTCAGCGCGGAGTTATTGCAAAGCGCGAGCGATATTCTATAGAGGCTGTAGGTGAATCGCCAGTCTCTGATTTTTTGCGCGCCTATTATGTTTCACACGCAATCCCTAAAGAAATTATTTTGGACGTCGCGGTGGAGGACGCTGCTGCCCTTATGGAGTTTTTCAGCGCGCAATCAGGCAAGGCAATTGAAATCGTTGTGCCAGAGCGCGGCGAGCGGAAAGCACTACTCGATATGGCGCGGCAAAACGCTGCAGTTGATTTCCAGGAAGATCATCCAGAACTTGCCGAGCTTGCGCGCGTACTCAAATTACCTTCTCTGCCGCGCATCATTGAATGCTTTGATATTTCACATCTAGGAGCGACAGACGTCGTTGCAGCGTCGGTAAGATACAGTGATGGGAAGCCAGATACTTCCGAGTATAGAAAGTATGAAATTAAGACAGTATTTGGGCAAGACGATTTCAGGTCAATGTTTGAAGCTGTTGGGCGACGATATAGCAGGCTAAAACTTGAGAATTCGCCTTTGCCAGACCTTGTAGTTATAGATGGTGGAAAGCAGCAGTTAGCGTTTGCTCGCGCGGCGCTGACGCAGGCTGGAGTATCGGTGCCTATTATTTCTCTAGCGAAGAAAGAGGAGGAAATTTACTTGCCGTATCTGTCTGTACCGCTAAGACTCCCGCGATCAAACCCTGCGCTTAAGCTATTGCAACGTATTCGTGATAGCACGCACAATTTTGTTCTTTCGTACCAAAAGCAGAAGCGTGCAAAGCGGATGTTAGAATAAATAGAGAAAAAGATACTGGGCTGCTGTTTACTTCTTCTTTGCAGCTGGTTTCTTGATAGCTTTCTTTACTATCTTTTTGACTGCCTTCTTTGCAGGCTTTGTCGTTTTCTTAACTACTTTCTTAACTGCTTTTGCAACTTTCTTCACAACCTTCTTGATTGCTTTCTTCACAGTTTTTTTTGCCGCCGGTTTCTTCTTTGAGTCGCTGGCAGTTCCTGTTTTTCGGAGGTCTGCACTGTGCGCGCGTTTGAAAGTTTGAATATCTTTGAAGCTGCCGTCAGCATTGCGAACTGCGTATAGTTTGGTGCCGGTGCTTGATCGAAGAGTAGTTCTTTTTATTGCCATGCACCATTTTGGCTGCCGGTCATTTATACGCGTTGGCATTTGACCTGTGTTGCGAAACTAACTGTAGCTCAGTTGAATTAATTGTTAGAACTAGAACTTTGATTGTAATAGTTAGATATATATTGGACTTAGTGCATAAATTGCTATGCCTGTAATATCTGACAAATCGTCTACTATATTAATTTCCATTGTTGCTCTTGTTGCCATAGTCGCTATAGTAACTTTGGCAAATACTCGAAGTGCGAGTTTTATGCTATCAGACAGTGAAACTGTGGCTGGTAATGCTGTTGAAGCGCCAGTTCAGCAATTGTCTCGCGAAAAAAAAGCAGGCGACATTATTCCTGATCAGTACATTATTACGTTTAAGGAAGGCTCAAAGCGTATCCCTGGTCTTGCAAAGAAGCTCGCGTCCGAGAGCGGCGGTGAACTATTCTATACATATGACAATGTGATTAGCGGTTTCGCTATCAAAAACCTACCTCCTCAGGCGCGCGAGGCACTTTTGAGAAATCCACACGTTGAGAGCATCGAGCCTGATACAGTTGTAACTGTAGCAGCAGGCACGCAAGTTCCTCCATCATGGGGCCTTGATCGTGTCGACCAACGCGCGATGCCTCTTGACTCTTCCTATTCTTACAGTTTAGATGGAACTGGGGTTAATGTCTACATAATAGACACAGGTGTCCGCATTACACACAGTGAATTCGGCAATCGTGGACGTTCGGGTTTTACTGCTATTGCAGACGGCCAAGGTACTAACGACTGTAACGGACACGGTACACACGTCGCAGGAACTATTGGTGGTTCCACAGTAGGCGTTGCAAAGAACGCAAACATCTATGCTGTGCGTGTGCTTGACTGTGCAGGTTCCGGATCTTGGAGCGGTGTTATAGCTGGCATCGATTGGGTTGCAAAGAGTGGACCACGTCCTGCTGTTGCAAGCTTGTCGCTCGGTGGCGGTTTCTCAAGTGCTGTCAACCTTGCAGTTTTAAACGCACACAAAGCAGGAGTCACAATGGTAGTAGCAGCAGGTAACTCGGCAGCTGATGCTTGTGGTACGTCCCCAGCAAGCACCCCTGAAGCCATCACTGTAGGCGCATCAGAATCAGGCGACAACTTTGCAGGTTACTCAAACTACGGCGGCTGCGTAGACATTATTGCGCCAGGTTCGGGAATTTACTCCGCATACGGTTCAGATGACGCAGCCTATGCGTCCCTATCAGGCACATCCATGGCCGCGCCCCACGTTTCCGGTGTAGCAGCACTCTATCTCTCGCAGAACCCTGGTGCTACGCCTGCTGCAGTAGCGCAAGCGCTTATGGCAGACGCAACGCCTGGCGCAGTTACTAGTGTTCCTAGTGCTACGCCAAACCTATTATTATACAATTTGAACGGCGCTACTCCGCCACCGCCAGACACAGTTGCTCCGTCAACGCCAACAGGTCTCCAGGGAACTGCAACTGCCTCATCAGTAAACTTGATCTGGACTGCATCCTCGGACAATGTTGCTGTAGGTTCATACCGCGTGTACCGTAACGGTGCTCAGGTAGGAACCGCAAGCAGTCCGTCATATGCTGATAATTCAGTAGCAGCTGCTAGCTCATACACTTACGCAGTTGATGCCGTGGATTTGTCAAACAACCCGTCAGGCGAGAGTTCGCCTGTCAGCGTTACTATTCCTGTTGCGCCTATGAGCGTATCGTCCCTAACAGCCAGCAGTATCACAAAGACTTCTGCTGTTATTACGTGGTCTCCAACCAGGCCTGCGGCAGCTATTGTGAGTTATGCCCCGCTTGTAAAAGGTAGAACGGGTGCACAGCAGCAAGTATCAGTGCCGCTCGGTATAACAACGGTCACGCTTACTGGTTTATCAGCTCGAACGACATACAGTTACACAGTAACTGCAACCAGCAGTGCAAACGAAGTTGCGAGCGCAACAGCTTCGTTTAAGACTGCTAGGTAAAGCGGGACGCATATTTTTATTTTTTTATTTTAATTCTTTGTCTAAGCCTAACTGAAGGTTTGATTTTTAGATTATCATTAATCAGCACTTGTTGGCAAATTACTAGGGTATCCTGGGCTCGTCCTTAATTGCGTTCAAGCCATATACTGAATCGAGTCCAGTTCCAGAAACGCCAGCGCCGATTATTATGGTATTATACGCAGCAACGCTCCTCATGCGTTACTGCTTCAAACGGTCCAGGACAGATACTAATTAACAACACAATAGTTCAAATTGCAGACTTAAGCTTAAACGCAGGCTACGGTTCGAATGAAACCTTGTATGTGTACCTAGACGTACCATCAGGCGTTACCACGAACACGTACACTTCGATGGCAAGCTGGATAGTAAGCGCGAACTAATAGCTGTGCTCTCAATTTTATTGAATGATTTACAAGCCTGTTAGTTCAGGACCTATTAGTTCAAGAAATACTTATCAATGGCGAGCGCTATGTTGCCTAATGCAACGCTGCTTTTGGTGTACGTCAGACCCGCTATATGAGCGCTACCACGACGATGAGTGGGGCGTGCCGTGTCACGACGACCGAAAGCTCTTCGAGTTTATTATTTTGGAAGGCGCGCAGGCAGGTTTGTCTTGGCTTACTATTCTTAGAAAGCGCGAGAATTATCGCACAGCGTTTGCAGAGTTTGATCCGGTTCAGGTTGCCGCGTTCACCGACAAGGACGTAGCGCGATTGTTAGCCGACGAAGGCATTGTTCGTAATCGACTGAAAATAGCGTCCGCAATTCGCAATGCGAAAGTATTTCTTGAAATTCAATATGAATTCGGTTCATTTGACAAATATTTGTGGGCGTACGTGAACAACAAACCTATTATAGCTCAGTACAGGCTTGGTGAAAAATTGCCTGCGACAACCCCGCTCTCCGACGCAATCAGTAAAGATTTAAAAAAACGAGGGATGAATTTTGTTGGGTCGACAATTGTGTACGGGTATTTACAAGCAATGGGAGTTGTAAACGACCATTTTGGCGAATGCTACAAACGAGCGTTTTAGCTTCTTTAATTGCTACTGGAACTTACTTAGTGCGCTTCTCCTGGGCGTTTGATACGCTGCTGAAAAGCGGCTTGTACGCGCTCCACCATGCAGACGCGAGGTACGCCATAAGTGCTCCAGCAATTGCTCCACCTTGCCAACCGGCGGCCATAACAAACGCATGATACAGAATCCAGCCCACAACAAATGGCGCGGCAATAATTAGGCTGAACGGTGTTGCGCGGTTAATTAGTAAAAGTGCTCCTGCAATTCCAAGGAACACACTTTGCGCTAAGAAGATGAATTTTGCAGCTACGATGCCATCAAACACTATCTTCGCAGTTCCGGTTAGCGCTTGCTCTGGTGGCGCAGCGAACAGTCCCATTAGTCCCAGCGCTAGAAAGGCTAGACCAAGAAGTATGCGAATTGTAGTGACGGCGTAGCGATGATGGAAGTTCATAGGAGCTAATTACTTAGAACATTTATCAATTTTTGGAGTACGATTTATAAGGAACTTAGTATATTTGCTACGAATGACGTTGCAGAACCGTGTGGCAGAACTTTTGGCTGGAGCATCAGGGTTGCCGGCAGAGCAAGTACTCGCGCTCTTAGAAGTTCCTCCGAACCCCTCGCTTGGCGACTACGCTTTCCCCTGCTTCACTCTCGCTAAGACGCTTAGGAAATCGCCGCCAGTAATTGCTGCTGAAATCGCTGCTAAACTCTCCGCTGACTGGATCGAACATGTTGCGGTTGCGGGCGCGTACGTAAACATTACAATAAAGACTGCAGAAATAGCCAAGGCTGCGCTTAATACCTCTCGTACCAGCGCGTTGCCTACCTCCGATTGCCAAACCATTTGCATTGAAAGTCCAGCGCCAAACACAAACAAACCTTTACACTTAGGACACGTACGCAACATGCTTCTTGGCGTTGCGGTACGTACGTTACTTGCGCGCCGCGGCCACAAAGTACACGCGCTTGACCTTGTTAATGACCGTGGTGTACATATTTGCAAGAGCATGCTCGCGTACAATATGGTTGGTCATGGCGCAACGCCTTCTTCCACTGGCATGAAGGGCGACCACTTTGTTGGCAAGTACTATGTTGAGTACAGCAGAGCTGAGAAGGACAATCCTGAACTCGAGAAGGAAGCACAAGCAATGCTTATTGCATGGGAAGAAAATAATCCTGATGTACGTGCGCTGTGGTCGCAGATGCGTGAGTGGTGCCTAGCTGGCTTTGCGGAGTCGTACAAGAACTTCGGCGTGGAAATCGAGAAAACGTACTACGAGAGTGAAATATACCTAGATGGAAAAGATCTAATTCTCGATGCTGCGAAGCGTGGCGTTTTCAAAACTGATGCTGGTGAGTTGTCAGACGGAAAAACCCTCAAGGGGAACACAGAGTATCGAACTGGCGCAGTATATGCAGACTTGACGGCTAAAGGACTCGGGAACAAAGTGCTCCTGCGCGCCGACGGCTCTGCAATCTACATTACTCAAGACATTGCGCTCGCGAAAAAGCGCTTTGACACGTACCAAATGGACCGCATGCTCTACGTTGTTGGTAATGAACAAAACCACCACTTCCAAGTTTTGTTTTCTATTTTTGAGCAGCTCGGCTTTTCATTTGCGCCGCAGTGCAAGCACATGAGTTACGGTTACGTGTCGCTGCCAACGGGGCGCATGAAGTCGCGCGAAGGCACCGTTGTAGATGCTGATGACTTGCGTCGTGAAATGATCGCGCTTGCAGCTGAGGAGATAACGAAGCGCACGCCCGAACTTGCTGAAGAGGAAGTTGCACGCCGCGCGGAAGCAATTGGCATGGGCGCGCTGCGCTTCTACATTCTAAAGTACGATCCTGCGCGCGACTTCGTGTATGATCCGGCAGAATCTATCTCTTTTGCTGGCGAGACTGGACCGTACGTACAGTACACGTACGCGCGCATCCAGTCGATATTTAGAAAAGCGTCGGTGATGGAGGCATGCGAGCTTGACGTATTATTTTTAGTCGAGCCTCGCGAGAAACAAATATTGAATGCGCTGCTGCGCTACGAAGAAGTTGTTGCAACTGCGGCAGACAAGTACGAGCCCTACCACGTCGCAACGTACGTTTTAGACCTTGCGCAAATTGCGAACAGTTATTATCACGACACGCAAATATTAGTTGATGAAGTCAAATTACGTTCAGCGCGCCTCGCGCTACTACGCGCAGTGTCAATCGTAATTAAAGACGCTTTGTCACTACTTGGTATTACTGCGCTTGATGAGATGTAAACACGCAGAAATTTATTCTATCTTTAGGTATTTTCAAGTGGATAAAGTGAAGAGTCGATGAGCATACGATCTTTACAATCTTTGAATCCTGCCGTCAAATACAATTCAACTAGTGCTTCTTGCATTTTGTCTTTGAGCGCGAGTTTTCCATCAACAAAAGCTGGCTGTAGTTTTATGTTTGTATGCTGTGAATTAGGCCAGCTCCGATTCATGTTTACCAACGTGCCTTTATAGAGAGGACCCTCGTGCAAGTCATCTTGCCAAACGTCTGAACCCTTACGCTGGTGGACGGGACGCAAAATTCCCCGACTGGACGTAATATCTGTATTACCAAAAAAAGTCCTATAATCATTTTCTTTTGTAACTCTAATAACTAATTCAATTGAATCTCTTCCGTTAAATTGTCCCATCTGTCTAACGTGGTTGCCGTTTTGCGCTTCCTCAGTAATAAGTTGGCCTATCCCCAACTCCGAGTACCGAGTATCAAGAATCGCGGCACCTCCATAAGCAGGTGTAATCCAGTTGCCAACCCAATGATATGGAGTGAGCGCGCCAATTATGTCTTCTGCATTTTCGATGAGACGGAGTCGGGATATTGCGGTTACAGATGGTGGCACGGGTTCAGTCATACTCTTAGGGAGTAGTTACTGCTATTTAACGATTCTCAGCCAAACAATCCGAGCACTGCGCCGAGAAGTTCATCGGCAGTTTTAGGGACGAACTGTTGTAGGTAACTGCGCGCATCGATTTGTGTTTCAAACGGCACGTCGTTCGTGAATGGTCCCGCGCCAACCGTTGCAACGCCTGAAATTGTAATAGTTGTGTTGCCGCCAGCGAGTAAGCGTGCTGCTAGTTGCGCGGTCGGCTCCCAAGTTATTGGTAAACTCACAGGCACGCGCGTCGGCATGTCGGTGCGTACTAGTATTCCGTCAACGCTGCCTTGCGAGAGTGGCATGGTCATGTCAGCAAGGCGCGCGGTGTATTCGACGCGCTCTACTTCGACTGCGAAGAGGCCGTCATTTGTGAATGTGAACGTAGCGTTGACAATTGCGCCGTTCATAGTTACGTTAGTTAGCGCTCCGGCTTCCGCGTTCGTTAAGTGAACTTGTGAGAGGGTAAACCAGAAGGCGCCGAGTACTAAGACAAAACAGAAAGCAATCAACACACCAATGTTACGGTAGGTCCACATAATCGAGCGCGGGTTCATACACATACGAATTAGTGGTGCGTTTTAAAGCGTGTCGGCATTTATGAAAATAATAGTTTACTATATAGAAAATAATATGCTTTGAATTAATATTTAGCACTGGACGAGCGCTCGGTAAGCATAAGAAGTAAGGGCAGCGCCTAACTTTATGGTTCGCGTTCCAAGAAAGGGAGATGGCAGTGTCATCAAGAAATCTAAAAGTCCCTTTGAACTTGTTAGCGACAAGAAACCTGCAGGCGGCCAGCCTGACGCCATTGCAAAGCTCGTCAAAGGCTACGGCAAGCACGAGAGGCAAACACTGCTTGGAATAACGGGCAGCGGGAAAGGATTTGTGATGGCGAATATAATCGCGCAGCTAGGAAAGCCTGCGCTTATTCTTGCACATAACAAAACGCTTGCAGGACAATTGTACGCGGAGATGAAAGAGCTATTTCCAAAAAACCGCGTTGAATACTTCGTCTCCTACTACGACTACTATCAACCAGAGAGCTACTTACCATCAAGCGACACATACATCGAAAAAGATTCAGCAATAAACCCTGCGCTCGACCGCATGCGCCTGCAAGCGACTGCCTCATTATTCAGCCGCGACGACGTAATAATTGTGAGTAGCGTGTCTTGCATTTACGGACTTGGTAATCCAGAAGACTATTGGAACCTCTCAGTTGACTTGCGCGTCGGTGACAACCTCCCTCGCGACGTATTAATTAGAAAATTTGTTGACATGCAATACGAGCGCAACGACCAAGTGTTAGAGCCAGGCAAACTTCGCGTGCGCGGTGACGTCATTGATATTGCGCCTGCATATGACAATGAGCGCATTGTTCGTATTGAGCTGTACGGGGACGAGATCGAGCGCATTATTGAAATGAACCGGCTTGATCTCTCACCAATTCAAGAACTTAAGGAAGTAACAATATTCCCTGCGAAGCACTACGTAAGTGACCCAGCAAAGCAAGAAAAAGCGCTTGCCGCAATCGAAGACGAACTCGAGCAATCGCTGCCAGGCCTAGGTCTATTAGAGAGCACGCGCCTTGAGAAGCGCACACGCTATGACTTGTCGATGATAAAGGAACTCGGCTATTGCAACGGAATAGAAAATTATAGCAGGCACTTCGATGGGCGTAAGCCTGGCGAGCCGCCGTTCACGCTTCTAGACTACTTTCCTGACGACTTCCTGTTTTTTATTGACGAGAGTCACCAGACGATTCCGCAAATGCACGCGATGTACAACGGCGACCGTGCGCGCAAAGCAAATCTTGTGGAGCATGGTTTTCGGTTGCCGTGCGCATATGATAACCGTCCACTAAAGTTTGAAGAGTCTGAGCGATTCTTCAAGAATGTCGTATTCGTGAGCGCAACGCCGGCACAATATGAGCGCACGACATCAGGACAAATTGTGGAGATGATAATTCGTCCAACCGGGTTACTCGATCCGCTTGTTGAAGTTCGGCCAAGCAAAGGTCAAGTGCAAGACGTTATGAAAGAAGTTGCAAAGATGGTCGCGTTAGGTTGGCGCACAATCGTCACAACGCTCACTAAGAAAATGGCTGAAGACCTAACTGATTATTTAGGTAAGGAGAGAATCAAGGTGCGCTATTTACACAGCGACATAGATACTTTGGAGCGCACCGAAATAATTCGTGAACTAAGACTTGGAAAGTTTGACGTGCTTGTCGGGATTAACTTACTACGCGAAGGTCTTGACATTCCTGAGACGGCGCTTGTGTGCATATTGGATGCGGACAAAGAAGGATTCTTACGCAATGATACAAGTCTTTTACAAACCATAGGTCGTGCGGCAAGAAACTCTGAGGGCAAGGTAATTTTTTACGCTGACCGTATGACTGATTCTATGACGCGCGCAATAACAATAACTCACGCACGTCGCGCGGCGCAGGAAAAATATAACTTGGAAAAAGGCATTGTGCCGGCGACAATTATCAAAGCTGTTGCCGACAAGCAAGTCGACATCAAGTCAACTAAACATCTGCCAAAGAGCGATGTTCCGAATTTGCTAATTGAACTTCAGACTGCCATGGATAAAGCCGCAGCGAACCTGGAATTCGAAGAAGCGATTGCGCTGCGGGATAGAATTAAGTCGCTTGAGAATGAGTATGGGATTGAATCACAAAGTAATGATTAGCTGTAATAGCAGTATTGCTGCGCGCGGCGTATTACTAATTTAGCTGATTAGATTGTTAGCTTTGGAAACTCAGTATTCTGCTTGGACAGTACGTGATACTGATTATATCCATAGTGCGAATCCCAAACCCGAGCTTTTGACTGCGTTGAATTAATTTGGTGGTGAGCTTCAAAGGCCGTCTGTATGAGCTGTTTAAGGCGGTAATCGCGAGTTACTATTCCTGTTTGTTTCCAATTGCTTCGCCCAGAACTCAGTTCTAGATATTTATTTGCGAGTTCAACATCGGTTGCACTTGGTCGCTTACGTTTAGTATCTATCTCCCTATTGCTACTCTGTACGTCTTCATCTTGCCACGAGAGAGCAAGTTGCACGGTGTATGCAATTGAATTATCAATAGAGTCTGTTGCTGGGGCCTTTGAGCTTAGCATACTGAGCATGGCGGCTTTACGGGTGTATAAGTGATGCATGCGAGTTTGTTGCTTAGTGGGAAGCATTTCTAAATTATTTATGGTATTATGCGCGAGACTCCCGAGTTCCAGCCGTTGCTTTGGCACGAGACGCAGTGTTCGTTTCGCGACTACTGTTTTAGCATAGTTTTCGAACAATGTTAGATGCTCCTCTGCAACATTAATGAACTCATCAGATACGCCTACGGTGCTCAGGCGCTCAGACACCTCAGAACCAATAAGTTCGTGCCAGCATCGTTCCGTACTATACGCGAGAGGATACAGTGCGTTTGTATCTATAATTGCATAACGCAGTGTGCTCACGCACGAATCGAGAATTGGCCTAGGCACGAGACCCATTGACTGCGGAGCTGACAGCCATATAAAAACCCATTCGGTCGCGTCTACTTTTATTCGCGTACTATTGTTAAACTCCAGGAATCGACGCGAACCGCACTAAACTGTTGTGTTGCGCGGAATTCGAGTCGCACTGTGTCGGAACTGCCGGCGCCAGGTACTTCGAGGGTTGTTTCAAACGAGTCGCTTGTGAGTGTTGTCGGATCAGTAACTGTTCTCGTTAATAGAACTGTGCCGTCAGAGCGGACTAAGCGATATTCCCCGTCGAAGGTGCCGCGACTTTCCTTAATCATGGCGAGTTTGCCAGTTATTTTGTAACGCTCGTCTGCCTTACTGGTGGGACCGATTGGAGCAACAATTACGATCTGCTCCGGGCTCGAGCCTGGTGCTGGTGGATACGCATTACTTGACGAAACCCGCATGTCGCCGGAATAAGTAGTCGGCTGCGGCGGCGGAAGTGAAGACACTGTCAAGGTGCGCGCTATTATTTGCTGGTTTCCTGCAACTCCAATTCCGCGCACACGGATAGTGTATGCGCCCTCGCCGCATTCTGTTTCATTTGGTGTAAAAGTTGCGGAGAATGGTTTGCGCTCATCAATTTTAAGGTTGGCTTCGCACTCGCCGTTAATAGCGGTAAGTTTCATTGCGACGAGGCGATCGGCTGCGCTCACTGAAAGTTTTACTTGCGTATTAGGCGTAACTGGACCCTCTGGCGCAATTGCGACGCTGAGTCCGAAGTCGGTTGTGCGGCCTGAGGCTTTAGCAACAAAACCTAGAATGGTTGGAGCGAGAGTGTATAGGATAATTGTGCTTACTAATATGAGTGCAAGTGCTGCGGCTGCTATGCGTAAACTGAATTGCATACTCACTTCTTCGCATACCCACTATATTAGCTTTACACTCTAACTACTATTAACAATTTATATATTTTCTATATGGTTAATAAGCACAGGTCAAACCTGCATAGGGGATATAAACCCCTCCGTGCCGCTATTTGTTATGCACGACAAAATCATCATCCGTGGCGCTCGCGAGCACAATCTCAAGAACATAACGCTTGAGCTGCCGCGCGACAAGCTTATTGTGATAACTGGGCTCTCCGGCTCCGGTAAGTCAACATTAGCGTTCGACACTCTATACGCGGAAGGCCAGCGGCGCTACGTCGAATCGTTGAGCGCATACGCGAGGCAATTCCTCGGTCAAATGCACAAGCCAGACGTAGACTCAATTGAAGGCCTGAGTCCGGCGATTGCAATTCAGCAAAAAACAACTAGTAGAAATCCGCGTTCTACAGTTGGCACAGTAACAGAAGTCTATGATTATTTGCGTCTCTTGTTTGCTCGCATTGGAGTACCGTATTGTCCTAACGACGGCACACGCATAGAGCCTCAAACAGCTGATCAAATAACAAACCAACTCTTAACAAAGTACAAAGGTATGCGCGCGCAAATATGTGCGCCAGTCGTGCAGCAAAAGAAAGGCACCTATGAGAAGCTAGTTGAAGACGCTAAAAAAGACGGGTTCGCGCGCATTCGAATCGATGGCAAAACGTACAGCACAGACGATAAAATCGTGCTTGAGAAGTATGAGAAGCACGACATCGATATTGTTGTAGACAGAGTTGCGCTCGATGATAGGCAGCGCTTGCAAGACGCAGTTGAGCAGTGTCTTAAGCGCGCGGAAGGATTTTGCCGCGTACTAATCGAAGTCGACGCAGGCAAAGGAAAAGCTAGTGCAAAAGAAGAGTCATTCTTGTTTTCTAGCCACGCTGCGTGTCCTAAGTGCGGGCTCAACTTCGAAGAGCTGCAGCCGCGTCTATTTTCATTTAACAGTCCGTTCGGCGCTTGCGAGGACTGTCACGGGCTTGGCTTCAAGCAAGAATTCGATGAAGACCTTATTATTCCTGATAAATCTAAGAGCTTAGCTGACGGCGGAATAGCGGCTTATGGTGGATACGGCGACGGCTGGCGCATCCAGCAAGTTGGCGCTGTTGCAAAGGTCGCGGGCTTTGACATGTTCGCGCCGATTAGTAGTCTCAGTAAAAAACATCTTTCGATTGTGCTGTACGGAACTAAGGAGCAGATCAAGTTCAAGTTCACGAGCCGCGACGGTACTGGATCATTTGCAAGCCAAGGTGAGTGGGAAGGAGTCATTCCACAACTGCAACGTTTGTATAAGCAAACAGAGAGCGAAGGCCGACGCGAGGATCTTGAGAAATTTATGCGACACGCAGACTGCCCAGGTTGCCACGGTAAACGTCTCAAGCCAAAAGTACTCGCGGTTAAAATTGCTGACAAAAATATTGTTGAACTAACAGACCTTGCTGTGCGCGACAGCCAGAAGTTTTTCCTGAGCATTAACTTGTCCGCAAAAGACATGCAGATCGCGCGCCTAGTACTCAAAGAAATTAACGAGCGACTCCAATTCTTGTTCGACGTCGGCCTTGGTTACTTAACACTCTCTCGCAGCGCAGACACATTGTCCGGCGGCGAAGCGCAGCGTATTCGGTTAGCTACTCAAATCGGCTCGAACTTAACAGGCGTAATGTACGTGCTTGACGAGCCGTCAATTGGTTTGCATCAGCGCGATAATGAGCGCCTAATCAAAACTCTAATGCATTTGCGAAACCTTGGCAATACTCTGATTGTAGTTGAGCATGACGAAGACACGATCCGCGCAGCAGACTATGTAGTTGACATTGGACCTGGCGCAGGAATCTTCGGCGGCGCAATCGTTGCGGAAGGCACGCCTGAACAAGTTATGGCGAACCCTGACAGCCTAACAGGCCGCTACCTTTCAGGTAAAGAATCAATTGCAATGCCGGCAAAGCGACGCGTGTCAACAAGTGAGCTTGCAATTCTCGGCGCAAGCGAACACAATTTACAGAACATTGACGTGCGTATTCCGCTCGGCGTTTTCGTTGCGATTACTGGCGTGTCAGGCTCAGGTAAATCAACACTCATTAGCGATATTTTGCACCCTGCGCTCATGAAGAAGTTCTACAAGAGCAGCGCGAAACCCGGTAAGCACAAGGACATAATTATACCGAAGACACTCGAGGATGTTATTGTTATAGACCAAGACCCGATTGGCCGCACGCCGCGCTCAAATCCTGCGACTTACACTAAGCTGTTCGATGAGATTAGAAAATTATTTGCCGCAACCAAGGAATCTAAAACTCGCGGTTACAAGGAAGGTCGCTTCTCGTTTAACGTACCGGGCGGACGCTGCGAAACCTGTTCTGGAGACGGCGTACTAAAGATTGAAATGAACTTCTTGCCAGACGTCTACATAGAATGCGAAGAGTGCAAAGGCAAGCGCTACAACTATGAAACGCTACAAGTACTGTACAAAGGCAAGACAATTGCTGACGTGCTCAACATGACAGTCGACGAAGCGCTCGAAGCGTTCCGCGACGTGCCGCTGCTCGAGCGTAAACTGCAAATGCTGGCTGACGTTGGATTAACGTACATTAAACTCGGACAATCGAGCACTACGTTGTCTGGCGGAGAATCGCAGCGTATTAAAATAACTCGCGAGCTTGCAAAACGAAAAGAAGGACACATATTGTACGTCCTTGACGAGCCGACAACTGGACTGCACTTCCATGACGTAAAGCGTTTACTCGCTGTGCTTGATAGGTTGGTTGAGAAGGGCAACACGGTTTTGACAATTGAGCACAACCTTGACGTGATTAAGACCGCAGACTGGGTAATCGATCTCGGCCCCGAAGGCGGCGACAAAGGCGGCTTTATCGTTGCGCAAGGCACGCCTGAGCAAGTGGCAAAAGTAAAAGCAAGCCACACGGGACAGTTTTTGGCGCGTGCGCTCAGTGTCAAACCATCTGAGCCCAACATCACGCTTGCAGGAACAGCATTTGCTAAGAAAAAAGCGGCCGTTGATGTGAAGACTGCAAAACCTGCAGTGAAGCGCACGAAGAAAAGTTAATCCTACTAACGACTGCGTTTCATAGATTTTGTTGTTACAACACTTGTTGGACGGTTTCGTGAAAAGTCACTTCGACTATAGACCTGCGGATATGCATTGTTTATGGCTTCGTACGTTGAAGAGTTAAATCCTATACTTCGATTAGTGAGAATGCCAGAGAATCCTACATTCCAAAACAGTCGATTTGTTGCGTACTCAGGTAATTCAGCTGAGGGAATACGCAGATATTTATCAAAAAGCCAACGCACCGCCTGCGCTGCCGTTTCTTTAGGGTTTTCGCGCCAAACTTCTTTGCTCCCGTGAATAGTCCAGGGAAGAATTTGTTTAGGAAAAAAATCTGCGAAGAGTCGATACGGACTTCCTTTATAGGGTACAAGCAATCCCCGTAATCCAAAATCACACAAGGTTTGTTTTGACACAACTAGCCGTATACCTGCTTCATAAGCTTCTTCAGAGTTCATGGAGTCCATGTTTACGATTCCTGCTTGAATCAGAAATGCGTCAATAGCTTCCTTTCGATTTGATGGGCTTGCATAATAATTGGCAGGCACTTGGCGTTCCCATGGCTTCAAGCCGGGAAAAATTTGTTTCAATGCTAGAAATGGCGAGCCGTTGAATATAGTGTTTAATAAATATGTAAGACCAGCTTCTTCGAATTGAGTTCTTGTCACTACACTTAAATCGCTTTGTTTGTCTAGTTTATGTTTTGAAGCAAACCATTCAAGCGCTGCACGAATATGGCGCTTTTTGTTATGGCCTCTCCAGAAGCCGTTCGGTTTAACACGAAAATCCCAAGGAGTAACTTGATTCTTGTACGCATCCATTACAGCTGCGTACGGACTATTATCATAAAAAGCCCAAAGGAATGGTTGAAATCCTGTCTCTACGAATAGATTGTAGGTTACTGCTTGTGGTGCATCCTTTGGTGAGATACCGCCTATATCCTCAACAATAGCGCGCACGATCCCCCGAGCTGCAACTCTTGGCTGGGTTCCTGACTTGATTCCCTCCAGATAAAACCTACCAAACTTGTTACGTAACCCTTCAAGCAACGAATCGCCCGTAACGCGTACACTGTCTTCTTTTCCAATGATTTCTTCAAGTGATGAATCATCGTCCTCTCCTCCAGTTAACCGAACAAGTCCGCCAGCAGGCTTCCTTTTCTGAGCGTTCGCGTTACGTAACTCATCTATCATGCGCGATTTTATTTCCACCATTGCAAATGGTACGGTTGCTTCAGGATTCTTCTGGAGCAGATTCCAAACAGCAATGCGGCCAATTTGTTGTAAATCTTCAATGGAATCAGGATCTGATGCAAAACGCCTCGCATACGCTTGAATTGGAGCTTCCAGATCCTCAAGTTTCATACCATTAGAAGCGAAGCGCAATTTAAGGGCTTATGCTCTAACCGTCGTCCAGAACGCATATAAAAGAAGTTATTTGCACAAATGCATGAAAGTAGGTCGCGACAAACGAGCGAAAGTGGCTGTTGTAATTGCTGCCTATAACGAAGAAGCTCGCGTCGGTAAAACGGTTCGCGGCGTTATTGCTGCGGGCTGGCCATGGGTTATTGTTGTCGATGACGGCAGCCGCGATAAGACTGTAGCCATAGCAAAAGCTGCCGGCGCCAAAGTAATTTTACAAGAATCAAACCAAGGGCAAGGTGCTGCGCTGCGCCGCGGCATTAAAGCGGCAGTGGCTGCAAGTGCTGTGGCTGTAGTTACTTACGACGCTGACGGTCAATTCTTGCCGAAGGAAATTGATTCAGTCGCGGCGCCCGTACTCGCAGGCGAGGTTGATGTTGTTCTAGGCAGTCGTTTCACGGGCCGCACTGTAAACTTAACTAGGCGTAAGCGTGTAGTGCTTCGCCTAGCAATTTGGTTTACTAGGCTTGTTAGCCGTGTTCCTGTGACGGACACGCACAATGGATTTAGATGCTTTAGTCGTACTGCTGCAAAAGGAATTAATATTCACTTCAACCGAATGGAGCATGCGAGCGAAATTTTAGATGAAATTCGCAAATTAAGATTACGGATGACTGAAGTGCCTGTAACAATTATTTATCACGAGGAAGGACAACATCCAGGACGCTCAATAAGCATGGGACTAAGAATTCTTTGGTGGAAATTAACGGGGCTGTAGGATAATGGTGGTTATTTCTACGGGGCTGGCATTTTTAGCAGGCGTGCTTAGTTTCTTCTCGCCGTGTGTACTTCCACTGTTACCAGGATTTCTCGCATATTTAGCTGGACTGGATAGTCAACAGTTACAGGAGAAAAAAGGATTCAATAAGCTATTATTCTTGAATACTTTATGTTATGTGGTAGGCTTCACCGTTGTGTTTACTGTGCTTGGCTTTGTACTTACAACTACTTTGCAACACATTAGTATTGCTGCGCGTACTTGGCTCTCGCGTCTCGGCGGAATCATAATAATTACGTTTGGATTATTCTTGATAGGCATACTAAAAATTCCGTATCTTGATCGGGCACACGCACCTAACATTCGCCGCCGTGCAGGCTATTTTACTAGCTTCCTGTTCGGAGTCGCATTCGCAATAGGGTGGACGCCATGTGTCGGCGCAGTACTAGGCGGAATATTCACATTAAGCGCGAGCCAACCACAAATAGCATTTCTCTTAATGTTTGCATATGCGCTAGGGCTTGCAATACCGTTCTTAATTGTAGGAACACTTTATTCCACAGTCTCGCCATACCTTAAGAGTACATACAAGTATACGCGATGGGTAAGCATAATATTGGGTGTACTGCTAATAATAGTCGGATTACTTTTGTTGTTTCATCGACTTAGCTTTTTCGGATTGGGAATAATGTTCGACATTTAAGTTGAGTTTAAATTTATTCAGACAGTGTGCAAAACAATTTACCTGGCTGATATTAATTACGGGTAGGATTAAACTATACTGCAAGTTGTATAGTTTGGGTAGCAGGCAATTATCAACAATAGTATTTTTTTGACTTATTACTTAGCTGCATACTCGCGCTTTACAATTGGAATATTACGTGTCGCAGCTTTTGCAAGCATATCTGCAGTTCCTGAACTATTCGCGATTGAGAACGCAATAACAGAGTCTGCCATGCCAACAACTTCAGTGTTGCACGCGAGGAACGCAGCATCATCAATTGGGCTGTAAGTAAGTTCGTACAGATTATCTGGCGCTACTTTTCTTAGGGCTTCAAGTACATTAACTAATTCTTCGGCTTGTAGGTCGCTGATAATTCCTTCTTCCGCTAGTAAGCGATAATGTTCGCAGTATGCGCGAAACGGCGCGGGCACCATTATTCTAAGGCGTGAGCCATCTGGAAATCGACGCAATGCTTCTTCTGCTGCGGTTAAGTCTACGCCGAGCGCTCCGCCTGTAAGAATACTGTTACCTGCAGCGAGTTCATCACGCACAGTTTGACGAACTTCTCTTAGTACAGTTTCGTCACGATTTTTCCATGTTCCGCAAATAAGTGTCCAAGCCATTATAGTCCAAGAAGCAGTATAGCATATACTAGTGCGAGCGCAGTGTAGTTTGCAAGCATAAAGTCGCGCGCCGCCCAGTCTCCGCCATTGAATTGCCAATTGTGAAACGGCCAAAATAGCTTAGTTCCAAACCATGAGCGCTTATGGCTTGGTACGTCTACTAGCACATGCACCAGCATTGCCCAGTATTCGATATGGTAGCCAAATAGTAAGCTACTAACAAGCACTATGCCGCACACGAAAATAAGGCTATGCGTAATAGAGTACAAAGGAAGCACCCATTTAGCGAAAAACTTAACGTCTTTTTTAGGGTTCAAATCAGCTACCGAACGTACTGTGCCGGACATTAGCTTGCGAATGAAGAATGGCACGAAAACCAAGAGGTCGGGTAATATGCCGAATAGTACAGCAATCCACCAAGCGTGGTGATAGAAAATAGCTACGCTCCACAATACGTGGGCCAAGTCGTCCATACGCTACTTTTCCAAGGCTCAGTTTTAATGCTTTTCCTCAGCAGTATGCTTTACTAGGTCTGGGTTTGTGGGAGTAGCTAGCGTAATAGTTAAGCATGGAACGACATGTGTAATGCCGTCATACTCCATTTCTTCGCCTGGATTCACCATTTCGCCATAAAAGTGGGCTAATACTGTATGAAACATTTGCTCTATGTCGCCAAGTACTGCTTCAGGAATAGGGCCATCGACTAGGAAGTATGTGCGCTCTACCTGCGTATACGGTATGTTGTGTTGATCAAGAAGTCGCTGAGTAATTCTGATTAACTCTTCTGCGCCCTGAAACCCGAATACGTCCTCGCACTCCTCTATGTGCTCAATTGCAATACATGAGCTTGCAGGTACTTCAATGATCTGTTGTTCTAGGTGTAGCTTGCGTAAAAGCGCAGTAAGTTCGCTGATTTCAAAAAGCTCAGGAATGCAAAAGGCATTCTCCTCTGTGTCGCCAATGAGGATGACATCACCGTCATAGGTGCGTGCGATACGGGGCTGATCAGTTACGATGCAGAAGGCGTCGCCAATCTGCGTTGCAGATGTTGCGAGCATTCCTTCAAACTCGTCGCCAAGAGCTAGTTGCACGACTCGCGCAGTTCCAGTTTTGGCAATAATGGCAATTACTGGTTTACGCTCTACGCGGCGCCAAGCTAGCGCTTTACCTACGCGCGCAACTTCTACAACGCCGCGGCTTTCCATTGAACTTAGGTATTTTGCAACAGTAATGCGTGAGAGCTTGGCGCGGCGCGCAATCATACTCGTCGAGAGGACAGTATCAGAGAGAACAGCTAAAATCTTAGATTGTATTGCATCGCTCAACATACAACCGCGACGACTGTCTCGCTCTTAAATATTCCGTTTCCGACGACAAAATTCGGCAAGTAGCTTTAAGTAGCTGGAGTTTTCCCGTTGATTATGCGTTATTTTTAGCGTAAAACTACTTTTAGAATATCTTAACTCTATATCTTTAAGTTGTAGCGAGAGGATTGGATGCTGTGAGGCAAGAAAAGCCGCTTCGGTCGTTGTATATGCTTATAGTTTCGTATAGTCCGCTTTCACGAGTTACAAGATAAACTGTGCCGGTTTCACTCGGTTGCACTGACACGTATGGTAACTGACCTGAGCCGCGTACAACTGTACCCGCAGCGCCGAGGTATGCGTCTATAATAATTTCTTGTGCGCCGGCGCAGGCAACAAGTTGTGGCAAGGAAACTGCGCGTGTGAATACGCCATCATTACGCACGGTTACTTCTCCAATTCGTAAATTTCCAAGTGTGGTTTCGCCACGGTCAGGGTATAAAGATACTGTTGTGGTGATGCCAAGAGGCACTAGAGCGAGCACTATAGCCAGCACACCAACCGATAACACCACTATGAGACTGAGTGTCTTCATACTCTTTTTCATTCGATTTGTGACTTTAACCGTTTAAATAGTTTCTCGGCGGTAATCTACTTCTCTATCAGCAAATTATGCTTGCTAATTAGTGAACTAACGCGTCGGAAAGCATAAGAAGACTGCAAATTGACACTGTGTTATGACGCAGCCAACGGTTGGAAAGTATGAAGGGCGCACCGACTTGCCGTGGACGGTAAAATACGCACCTCAAATTCCTGCAGAAATGCCTGCGCAGCGTGCGGCGCTTGAGCAGCTTAGAAGTTATGTGGGCGCCCGCAAGCCCGGTTCTATCGCGTTACTCTATGGTCCGCAAGGCAGTGGAAAAACCACGATGGCGCATGCGCTTGCACGCGAATTAAATCTTGAGATTCTAGAAGTAAATGCAAGTGACGTGAGAAACGAATCGTCACTAAAAGAAACAATTGGTCCTGCACTTGTAAACCGCTCGCTCTTCGGCCGCGGTAAATTAATTCTTTTTGATGAAGTTGATGGTTTGTCGGGCCACGGAGACAGAGGAGGGCTTGGCGCACTTCTCTCACTTGCAAAAGAGACATCGTATCCAATCGTCGCAACTGCAAACGACCCATGGGACTCAAAGTTTGCGGCGCTACGAAAGCAAAGCGTGCTTATCTCTGTTAAAGGCCTTGCTTATCCTTCGATTGTTCCAGTACTGCGTCGAATTGCCGATGCAGAGAAGTTAGATTATTCTGACGATGCGCTACTTGTTTTGGCTCGCCGTGCAGGTGGCGACATCAGAGCAGCAATTACTGACTTGCAAACGCTCGGCGTTATAGTCGACGCCGCCCACGTTGAAACAGTTTCACAGCGTGACGTTCAAGGTAATATTGTAGATGCAGTGCGCGTGGTGCTGAAAACGCGTGATCCAGCAACGGCGCGCGCAATGCTTGACAATTTACAAGAAGACATCGATGAAATAATACTTTGGATGGATGAGAACCTGCCAAAAGAATATCGCAATCCGGAAGACTTGGACCGCGCGTACAAAGCGCTCGCGCAAGCCGACGTATTTCGCGGACGAATAAGGCGCTGGCAGCACTGGCGTTTCCTAGTGTACTGTTATGACTTAATTGGACCAGGCATAGCAATTAGTAAAAGTGAGAAGTATGATGGATTCTTACAAGTAGAGCGCACGCAGCGGCTGTTGTCTGTTTGGAAAACTAAGAGCGCAGTGCGCGACTCAATAGTAGCAAAACTGGCAGCGCAGCAGCACATTGCAAAGAAAGCCGCGCGACGTGAATTTAGAATTTTGCGTGGCGTACTAAAAACTGCGCCATTCCTTGAGGAAGAAGAGCGCGCCTGGCTAGCAGAGAAGAAAAAGTAGGAGTACTGGTAATTTAGGTTATGTTGATTTTAAGTTAGGTCATGTCAATGAAAGAAGTTATCGTTTATGTCAAAGCAGCCGATCCGTACTCTGTGCGCGCGTGTACTTTATTACGTATGAAAGAAGTAACATTTGAGACGCGCGACGTATCTCACTACGCGGATGAAATGCTTATTGTCACTGGTAATTCTATTGCGCCGCAAATTGTAATTAACGGGCGCGCAATTGGTAATTTTGAAGCACTCGGTTCGCTCGAACTAAAGGGCGAACTTGATCGCCTTCTTGCAGCAAAATAATTGCTAGGTTTGCCATTCTACAAAACATTTATCAAGAAGTAATAATTCACTTATCGTATGTCCGATAATATTAATGTCGAATCCGAACTGTATGATATAATTATTATTGGTGGCGGCTGCGCAGGCCTTGCTGCTGCGCTGTACGCGAAACGCTATCAGCTCAAAACGCTTGTTATCGCGAAAGAACTTGGCGGGTTAATTACGACGACGCATATCGTAGAAAATTATCCAGGCATTCTTCCTATGTCTGGCTGGGACATGATGAACATTTTTCTGAAGCAAATGGAGCAACTTGAAGTCGAATTGCGCGAAGGAGAAGTTACTGCGATACGCCGAGTCGAGCGCTGCGCTGATGGTAGTTGCAGTCACACGTTTGAACTTGATGCGAACGGTAAAATTCTAACAGCAAAGTCCGTTGTGTTTGCGACAGGTACCAAGCACCGCGAACTTGGCGCACCAGGTGAGGAAATGTATCGCAATAAGGGCGTTTCATATTGTGCAACTTGCGACGGCGCGCTGTTCAAAAAAAAGCCCTTACTCGTTGTCGGTGGCGGCGACAGCGCTGCCAAAGAGGCGCTTCTATTGTCGACATACGGCTCACACGTTTGGGTTGCGGCGCGCTCCACATTGCGCGCAGAACCTATTAACTTGCGCCGCATTGACAATAACGAAAAAGTTGACATTATAGCACCGAACGAAGTTGTTGAAATTCTTGGTGACGGAAAGTCAGTTACTGGCGTGACTTTGAAGAACGAATACAATGGTTCAACGCATCTTGAGGTTCAGGGAGTGTTTATTGAAATTGGACATTTACCTCAAAATGAAATTGCAGTGCCGCTTGGCGTTACAATGAACGCCAAAAAAGAAATTTGCATTGATCGCGAGTCAAAGACGAACGTGCCGGGATTCTTTGCAGCAGGCGACTGTACTGACACAGGTTGGAAGCAAGCGATTGTTTCGGCGTCCGAAGGAAGTCAGGCGGCGAACAGCGCGTACGAATATTTAACAAAGCAATTCGTTAGCCCGAAATAATTTTAGTTTACATTTATACGAATTTTTAGTTATATTTCTAATAAATTACTTCTTACGCAGTATTGGTAGCGGAGTTGGCGCATAAACGTATGTGCTGCCTTTGCCACGTACGAGGTTAGGTCTTGGAGTGTAGAGGGCAATAACTTCAGTGCGGTAAGCAAATATGTACACAGTTGAAATGCAGAGAATGATGCCTAAAATAACAGCAGGAATAGGAAACATGTCAACTAGCTCAGTTGAGTGGGCGGAGGCAGTGGAGAGTACCCAGTTCATAATTGGCGCGAGGCACAGTACTGGAACGCTAACTATTGCAAGTACTAGCGTTGCGTGGCGAGCCCATTCTCTGTAACGCCACATGCCGCTCGCAAGGAACAGGAGCGTTACAGCTGCCGCGAATACAATTAAAGCAATCAGCGCCTGGAACGCGACGCCGAGCACTAGAACGCTGCGCTGTCCAACGCTTGCGATGTCGTCAGAGGGCAGTCCTCCCGAAACTTGGGCGAGTTGGACTGTTGCTTGGCCGCTGGTTAAAGCAGTGTAAAGTAGGAGCGCGCCAACAAGAAGCTGAAGTGCTGCATAGCCTCGAGCTAGAATGATTGCTGTTTTGGGGCTTTTCGCTACCATGTGTGAGAGGCATTCACAGGAGTTTAAAAATATTCAGACACTGCCTTAGCGGTTTAAATGCCTAAACTAGTGTCATTTCAGCTATATTTCAAAAAGGATTTTAAACTAGGGTGCCCGAAATGCAGTCATGGCGATACAATATGGTGAGGTGAAGCTGCAGTGGCTTGGCCACGATGGATTTCTAGTAACGGGAGCTGGAAAGCATATTTACCTCGATCCTTACCAAATTAACCCGCGCGACAAGCCGGCAGCGGATTACCTATTGATCACGCATAGTCATTATGATCACCTAAGCGTGCCGGACATCGAGCCACTTGTAACAACAAACACAACAGTAATTTGTCCTCCTGACTGCGCAAGTAAGCTGCAGAAGTTCCGCATGGGGAAGCTGCATATTTTGGAGCCTGGCAGCGTTTATTCGGATGAGTTCGTACATGTTCAGGGTGTTCCTGCGTACAACGAAAATAAACCGTTTCACCCTCGAGAAAATGGCTGGCTCGGATACCTTCTAACAGTCGACAAAGTAGTTATTTATCACACAGGCGACACAGATTTAATCCCTGAAATGAAGAAAATCAAATGCAATATTGCGCTTCTTCCGGTGTCCGGAACTTACGTGATGAACGCTGAAGAAGCAGCAAACGCTGCAAACTTAATCGAGCCGGATGTCGCAATACCAATGCATTGGGGTGCAATAATCGGTGTTCAGGATGATGCCGAAACATTCAAGAAACATGCTAAATGTAAAGTATTAATTCTGGAGAAAGAACAATGATTACCAAAGCCGCAAAAATCGTAAATTCCGCAACGCGTGACCGCTGGTCAACAGTAATTCTTTTGGCGCTTATTTTCACAGTCATGCGTATTGCGGCTGAGTGGAATTTACTCGCTACAGACGGTGTGTTGTTCGCAGCTAAAGTATTTGCCACACTAATTATTGGCGCGGTGCTTTCATTTGCAATTCACGTATTACTATACTTGATCTTCAGTCCTAAGCCGATTGATGTTCAAGAAGTGTTTGAGAAACCAGTTGACACGCCTTACCTCCAAGACAGCGAGGGCGCGAAGGCAATTCAAAAGACCGTTTCCGTGAAACGAAAACCTAGTAAGGTCGTTAAGAAGAAATCGAAGAAGCGTTAGGCATTTGGAATTTATTTACTGAATTCGTGACTTATTGTATGGTCTAATGTGATTAGCTGCTGAATAAATAAGTTTTTTTTATTTAACCGATATAACTGTGTTTTTCTAGTCTTTCCGTCCGGGATTAGAGCATTAGCTGCAATTAGCCGCTCCCACACTGGCCGAGCCGTATTGTAGCTAATGTTTGCTCCTCTTAACACGTCGGCTTGCCCGAATGCAAGATATTGATTATCAAGAAAATAGTCCAGAACGCGTGTCATAGGCGTATTTCCAAAAAGTCTACTGAACTCGCTAAGTGTCATCAAACTTAATAAACTTTTAATTATTTGAATGTTTCTATTGTGTTTTCGAAAATATTCCGGTTTTTTCTTTGAAAAGTATATGATTGCGCGTGCACCGCACTTTTCGTGAACCAATCGGCACTACATATTTTAAGTCGTTTGTACCGTCGACGTTGCATCGGCGGAAAGCATACTACTATTGAACATATGTTTATGGGTGCACCAAGGCACGAGCATAAAGCCATTGCTGCCGCACTTCCAGCTCTTGTAGCAGCAGGATATGTGCGATCGAAGCCCACGTCCTATGGCTTGCAAGTTAGTTTAAACCCTGAATTATTACCAGAAATAATTGCGCTACTCGAAAACTAATCAAGGATAATCAGTAATTTCTTTTTGGTTCCAACATTCATCGTTGAAGTCACAGAATCTACATAATGGGTTGAGACGTTTTGGATAGTCTTGCTTTTCATTTGTCTGTGTGCGCTCGTGCACCCAGCGAATGTCCGTGTCCGCTGCAGCAAGAAGTGCATCGTTTACTTGGAGCAGTTGCTCGCCATGTTTAAGGAAGAAAATGCCGACTGTGTCTGGAACTATGCCGTGAGTGCGTTGGTAGAGAAGTGCATATATTCCTAGTTGCGTCTTGTATTCCTCACTTATTATCGGGTGCTTGCTGGTTTTGTAGTCGCGTATATGTACTTCGCCGTCGCGTTCGTGAATTGCGTCAATGTAGCCGCGAACATTAAGTTCTTGGCTGATATACTGCTCTTCCATGCGTGGCGTGTGGCGTGCAAACGCTTTTTCAAGGGTGCGCCCTTCCTGCATCTCTTGCGTTAGGGTTTTGTGCAAGTGTCGCACCCAATTCAAAACCATCATTGTTGTTTCTTCTTTGTAACTAGTAATTTCCGCTGCGGTAAGACCTAGTGACTGCACTTCCTCGTCATTTGCTAGCCAGCGTTCTTTGAGAATTGTGAGTGCGTGAAAAGCCAAGTCAGTTTCAAGTAAACCTGTAGTGTGCTGAATTGGTCGTAGGAAGAACTGCTCAAGATTTTCGTGCACTACTGTGCCGCGCGTTAAGTGTATACTCGGTTTTGTTTTGCGCTTTTCAATGTACAAATAATAGTATTTACGCGGGCATAGTTTGAATGTATTAATCGAACTAGGGCTCTGAACGCGAGGCATAATGCTGACTACTGAGTAAAGTTCATAAGCCTATTGGCGCTCTGACCTGTGCTGTTATGTTCTCCGGTTATGTCTGCCGTTCGCTTTTTATACAGCTGTGTAGGTACATTTTCATGAAGTCGCGAAGCAATGCGAAGGCGTCTGTTGAGCTTGAGTCTCCACTTGAGCCTGGCGAATTACGTAGTAAGACACTTTTCTATTTGTCAATTATTCTAATATTGCCGTTTCTTTCACATTTCTTGACGGACTACGTGTTGGATGCAGCACGCTTATTCGGAGCGCCAGCCTTTGCCACATTCTTCGGGGCGAACCGCTGGATAGGTACAGGAATAACTTACGCTGCCTTTCTCGGCTTCACTCTATTTTACTTGCGAGTCACCTTAGTGCCTTTAGCAACTTACGGACTGCGTTGGTCGCGCGAATACATGGGTCTTGCTGCGGCAATTGGTTTCGTTAGCGGGCTTGTAATGTACGCAATTGACGTAGCGTTGCCGGCGTCATTTACAGTACCGCCTGCAACAGTATTTGGTATTGTCGGCGGAATCGTAACTGTTGCGCTGCTTCCAGCACTCTTTGAAGAATTGCTATTCCGCGGAGTTATCCAAAGATTTTATTCGCGGTTTACTACGAGATCACTCTCAGTTATGCACTGGCAGGTGCCGTTTGCGGTATTCATTGCGTCGGGCTTCGAATTGCTTTTTCACCTTGCGTTTCCTGCTTACTTCAATTTCTTCGGGGGTGAACTAAGTGGCGCACTAGTAGGGACTATTCCGCAACTATGCTATGTCGCGTTGTTCGGGGCAATCGGCGGCTATTTGTACCATCGCACTGGAAGTCTTGTCGTACCT
>JAYVHA010000003.1:0-37553 GCA_043771635.1 Candidatus Woesearchaeota archaeon | reverse complement strand
TTCCTAACATTTTATAACGAAGAACGCCTACATCAAGGAATAGGATACAAGGTACCACTCGAGAGGTACAAAAGTAACATTAATGCGGTTTAGGTCAGTATTTTACTAAAACAACAAGTTATTTTTACTTCAAAATTAACTCAGGAACAAGAGAACTGAAAATAAAAGAGATCTGAAAATAAATAAAAAGATAGATAAAAATTTACAGGAGCTTCTTTGGCGTAATTTCGATTGCCATGCCAGCTGCTACAGTTGCGCCTGAGTCGCGGATTGCGAATCGGCTCATCTGAGGGATGGTAGCTTGGGTCTCGATTACTAGAGGCTGGACTGGGCGAAGGCGTACGATTGCTGCGTCCCCGTTCTTAATGAAGTCTGGGTTCTCAGCCACTACTTCACCGGTTGCTGGGTTTAGCTTCTTCTGGATTTCCATAAACTGGCACGCCACTTGCGCGGTGTGGATGTGGAAAACTGGAGTGTAGCCAACGGTTACAACGGATGGGTGGTTTAGTACTACGATGCGCGCAATGAATTCCTGCGCAACGGTTGGGATGTTTGATTCGTGACCCATTACGTCGCCGCGTGCAATGTCCTTCTTACCGAAGCCTCGTACTGAGAGACCGACGTTGTCGCCTGGCTCAGCTGTTAGCATCTGTTCGTGGTGCATCTCGATGGTCTTAACTTCGCCGCGCACTCCCTTACCTTCACGGCCTGGAACTGCTACGACCTTGTCGTTAACCTTGAGGATACCTGTTTCAATGCGTCCTACAGGAACTACACCGATACCGGTGATGTTGTACACGTCCTGAATTGGCATGCGTAGCGGAAGCTGTGTTGGCTTCTCAGGTTCGTTAAGCTTGTTAATAGCCTCAAGGAGAGTTGGTCCTGTCCACCATGGCATCTTGTCGCTCTTCTTGACGACGTTGTCGCCTGGGAAGGATGCGATTGGAAGGAACTGGATGGTGTCGAGCTTGTAGCCTACGCTCTTAAGGAGCTTGCCTACTTCTTCCTTTACTTCGCCAAAGCGCTTCTCGCTGTACTGCTGCATGTCCATCTTGTTGATTGCGATGATCATCTGCGTTACGCCGAGAGTACGTGACAGGAACACGTGTTCCTTAGTCTGGCTGTTTACGCCGTCGTTTGCTGCTACTACTAGTACGCCTGCATCTGCTTGCGATGCGCCAGTAATCATGTTCTTGATGAAGTCCTTGTGTCCTGGTGCGTCGATAATTGTGAAGTAATACTTGTCAGTTTCGAACTTCTTGTGCGATAGGTCGATTGTTACGCCGCGCTCTTGTTCTTCTTTGAGCGAGTCCATTACGTATGCGAATTCGAAACCTGCCTTACCGAGTTCGGCTGCTTTTTCCTTGAGCTTGCGCATTTGCTGCTCTGTTACGTTGCCGGCGTCAAAGAGGAGACGACCGACCGTGGTGCTTTTACCGTGGTCGACGTGCCCGATGAACACCAGGTTAATGTGGGGCTTGTTCTTTGCCATAGGGAAACCTCGTACTTGGGTGCACTCGTTGGAGTGTGATAGCTCTCGGAACTAAAGACGCTTTATATAGATTCCGGGGGCGTAGTAAGGTATGTTATCGTCGGCATAGAAATGCCTGCGATACGCGCACTCTGGCCACAACGCACCTGAATCGAAAGTAATATTTAGCAGCACCGCAGATTTAGCAGTAATGACTGCAAAAAAGTCGAGTAAACCCTTTCCGCTCCTTCTTCTATGGATCAGCTGTGTCGTATTTTTAGTTACAGGGTACTTTTGGATTACAGCACTCTGCTTTGGAGGCTGCGGAAACACAGGGCCGAGTGAGCGACAAGTACTCATAATTGGCTACATCGCACTTCTCAGCCTGGGCACCGCCGTAGTAGGAGTTATCTCCCGAACTATGCAACAACTTAACAGCGGAGAAGAGGACAACTCTTTCTTTTCACCCAAGCCATCTTCAAGAGCAACAAAATCCAGGCCTCGTATGAAGTTAAATAAGCGTTAGTCGCTAAGGCCACATACCGAAGAGCCATTCGAAGAGAATGAACGAACCAGCATACACATAGGCGCACAGCAGGAAGACCTGGGTGAGTGCGAATTGTGGGTCGCGGTTGTACATGGTGTTCTCCTTTCCGTTTGGGTAATTGGTTTGTTCATGGTTTGTTTCAGTGTTGTCGGCTGCCGAGCTAACTCGAACGCCTACATTAGTAGTGTTTTTTGTATATTAGTAGCTTTATTGCTTATATAGGTGTCGGGAGGTCATTCGGAAACACAGAAAAGGTTCAGGTATTCTAGAACACGACCTAGCCGTCACTCAAGATCTAGCACCTAAAAGCAATAATACCATAAAATACTTATTCTACTTATATTACTTATTTTACGTGGTCAATATGACTCTAGCCATTCCGGAAGATCTTCGCAATAGAATGGCGAAGCACAAGAATGTCAAGTGGAGTGAAGTAGTTAGGGAGGCGCTGCGCGCGCACACCAGTAAACTCGAACGTATGGATCAACTGCTTGCAAATAGCGAATTGGAAGAAGCTGACGTAGAGCGAATTGGAAAAGCAGTAAAGAAAGGAATCGCACAAAATAAGTAAGTTAAAAAAATCTAAAAAAATATTTAATCTTCGCTTGGAACGTCTTCCTTAAGTCCCTTACGCGAGCGGATTTGGTTTGTTATCTTCGCTTGAAGTTCTTCTGGGAGGCGCTCATAGTTCTGGTCTACTACCGAGGACGAACCACGGCCACCGGTTGCGGAACGCAACTGGTTTGAGAGTCCGAACATCTCTCCTACTGGCATGCGCGCTTTTACCTGAATAATGGTGCCTTCCTGCTGCATGTCGAGAAGCTGTCCACGCTTGTTTGAAACGAGCTTGCTGATTTCTCCCATGAATTCTTCAGGCGCTTCGAATAGAAGCGTCTGCACTGGTTCCAAGAGGAATGGACGCGCCGTCTTCATAGCTGCGCGGATACCTTCTCGTACTGCCGGGTACATCTGTGCTGGACCGCGGTGGATGCTGTCTTCGTGAAGCTTTGCATCAGTCAAGATAACTAGTACGTTCTGACATGGCTCGCCAGCGACTGGTCCTTTCATCATAACGTCTTCAAACATGTCGTTTACGAGTTCCTGGATTTCTCCGATTTGAACGATACCGCGTGTTGCGTCGATTAGGATGTTACCGTTAAAGACGTGGCGCACTTGACGCGTCATCTTCGATTCCATGCCAGCCTCTTCGAGTACTGCCCATAGGTCTTGCTCTGTCTTCTTCTTAACGCGACCAATTGGGATGGCGCCTTCTTTGAATGCTGCAACAATACTTGGCTTAAGTACTTCAGAGCGGAAGTACAAACGGTTGTGCTTGTTTGGCGACTTTCCTTCAGCGTCGTCAGTACTCTTACCCATGATGCTCTCACGGTATACTACTACTGGCGCCGAGGTCTTAATCTCAAGGTGCTTCTCAGTCTTGATGCGGTTCTCAATAATTTCAAGGTGTAATTCACCCATTCCACTCATTAGGTGTTCACCAGTTTCCTGGTTAATCTGGATCTTGATGGACGGGTCTTCCTTAGTTACTTGTACTAGCACTTCTACTAGGCGAGGTAAGTCGCTTGGCCTTGCTGCTTCGATTGCTTTAGTAATTACTGGGTCAAACATCTGTAGCAGTTCAATGAACGGCTCCATGTCAGGCTCGTTGGTTACAGTTTCACCAGGGTACGCGCCTCGCATTCCGCTGATTACGCAAATGTTACCAGCAGGAATTGCGTCTACAATGTCGCGCTTAGCGCCGTTAGGAACGAACACTTGCTGAACACGTGCGTCCTGCTTTGCGCGGATAAGGCGGATTTGGTCGCCCTTCTTGATGGTGCCGCTGAAGAGGCGACCGTAACAGATTTCTCCTGCCTGTGGGTCGATAACCATCTTTGTGATAATGAATACTACTGGACCCTTTGGATCACAAGTTGCAAGACTCTTTCCTACTGGACTTTCCATGTCACCAGGCCAGATTTTTGGAACCTTGTATGGCGCAGCTTCAAGCGGAGTTGGGTGGTGCTTGACTACTGCGTTAAGAACTACTTCGTGAAGTGGAGCAAGCTTTGCAAGCGGCTTGTACTCGCCACTCTCGTATGCGTCGATGATGTTTTTGAAGTTGACTCCTCGCTCTTTCATGAAGTCTGCGCTGAGAGCCCAGTTGTGAATTGCGGAACCAATACAAACGGAGCCGTCCATAAAGTCTACACACCACTTTTCAGCGAAGCGCTCTTCTGCGATGTCCTTAATTTTACGGTTTACGTTGATAATAATCTTAGTAAGTCGCTCCTGGATCTGCGCAGGGTTGAGCTTAAGCTCCTTAACAAGGCGGTCTGCCTTGTTGATGAATAGAATAGGCTTTACGCGCTCTTTAAGCGCTTGACGAAGTACTGTTTCAGTCTGCGGCATTATTCCTTCGACCGAGTCTACAAGAACGATGCAACCGTCAACTGCGCGCATTGCACGCGACACGTCGCCACCGAAGTCTACGTGACCTGGCGTGTCAATTAGGTTTACAAGGAATTCTTTGCCCTTAACAGCGTGTACCATGGATACTGCCGCGGAGTCGATAGTGATACCGCGCTGCGCTTCGTCGTCGTGGAAGTCGAGTTGACGAGCTTGACCTGCAAGCTCTTCGCTCATCATGCCTGCGCCGGAGAGAAGGTTGTCCGAGAACGTAGTCTTACCGTGGTCGATGTGTGCACAAATCGCGATGTTACGGATTTGCTGCGGATTACTCGCGAGTCCAAGCACGCGGTCTGTCATCTTTGCCATATGAGGGGTTACCTGTTAGTAGTATTAGATTAAACGAACCGACGAGGTGTTTTTAAAGATTGCGGGAGGATAAGTTTAGAAGTTTTGTTTGAATTCGACGACAGAAATGGTCGGATACAAATATATATTATAACTACTTCCTAGTTACTATGAGTGACGTACCTAATCAAGAAAAAGGCCTTGAAGCCTTAATGGAGGCAACGCCACGTAACAGCCGCATAAAGATAATGAAAGCCGCAGCAAGCGATTTATGGAGTAATCGACGCGAACATGCACGCAACTACCGCTCTAAGTGGATTAATTTCGCAAAAGACATTGCACCTGCGACTGTAGCTAATATGACAGTGGCAGGGCTGGCCACTCAGTATGCTAGTAGCAGCGATGCAGGCAAAATATGGGAAACTATGGCTCCATACGCAGGATATCTCGTCGCATATCCTACATACTTCACCACACACTATTTGAGAAACAAATCCTTGTACCCTGAAGGACTAATTAGTCGCGCATATGCGAAGCATGTTGGGCACTTTATGGCAGCAGACTACGTATCAGACCCTATTTTTGCTTCACCCCCTCTGATAGCAGTTAGTTATTATCTAGGACAGCACACTACACTACCTGGATTTACTGTGGGCGCGACGGCAGCACTAGTCGCAACATCTACATGGATGTCTGCAATGGTAATCGTTCAACCAAGCATGGAACTTCTATCATCAAAAATAAATAATGGAATAAAAAAATATGTAGTTCCAGTTTTAGCTTCACCGTACAAGGCCGCTTCGGAGATATTTCAACACTCCCAAGGAAATAATCCTGATTCCTAAGTAGAACTTGTTCAATTCATACTAGTATCATTTGAGCGGGTTCCGGCACGTATTAATAGCTGGCGAATACACTCCTAGCAATGCCAACCGACTTCCTAGTCATCGATATTGAAACTGCGCCAGTCATACCAACGCCACACGATATGCAGGACGAAGAGCGCAGGAAGAAAATTAATCCTATTGACAGCCGCGTTGTTGCAGTTGGAATGATGGACGCATCAGGATCGCGCGCGTTCATGCACGAAGATGAAGCTAAAATTCTGCGCGAAACATGGGCTGCGTGGAAAGCATTTCGATTAAGTAATCCCGGCGCACCAATTGTTGGCTTCAATCATACGTCGTTCGACATTCCGTTTCTTGTCACGCGCTCATTCATTCTGGGCGTGCCGATTCATCCGTTTAGCGTGCGCGACTTAATTGATATTCGAGATAAGCTACGCGCGTACGCATACGGCGAGCAGCGCGGTAAACTTAAGGAACTTGCAACAATGATTGGTTTGCCGATTCTTGATGTTGACGGCAGCGACGTTGAAGGCTTGTGGCGCAGCGGCGAGCACGCAAAGCTTGAAGCTTACCTAATCAAAGACTTGGAAATCACGCGCGCAATGTACTCGCGACTTGTGGACTTGAATATTGATAAGATTCAGCGATTCTAGGAAATTTGCATATGAAATTACGAATAATTAATCGAGAATACCGCGACTGGCGCCTCTCTGAGCGCGAAGAATCAATTCTAAATATTGAGCACAGTGTGCACAGGGCGTACTCCACATCAAGTCTTTTAATTGTCCCGCGCAATATGTTTGAAATCGCATCACCGCGGGCAATAGTTGCAGCCGCCACTCAATCCTATGCGACTGGATCTTTTAATGCCGCGCCATTGCAAGCATTTGTCTGGCCTCGTTTTACTACCTTGAAGCTACCTCCGACTAATTGTATTCTTGACTACTCACCTCTAGAAGAGGTATTCCAAAGTAAAATTATGAAGGTCGAGCTAGTCCGAAAAATTAATGGGCAAAAATACGACTAGGACAAAAAATACAAATCGAATATGAATACGTAGAAGCCATTATTAAAAAAAAAAAATTAAAAATATTTATTGGACGTGCTTGTGGTGTGCGGTTTTGTAGCTGTGAAGTTCAGCTGGCGCGAACCAGAGTGGAACTTCTTTTGCTGCGTCTGCAACGTTGCCTGAGGCGTGGATGAGGTTTTTCATCGCAATTCCTTTAGCATCTGCGTAGCCGTACGACACGTGCGCGTAGTCGCCGCGTATGGTGCCTGGAGCCGAACCCTTTGGTTCCGTTGCGCCAACCATCTTACGTACTAGCGCAACTGATTCTATGCCTTCAAGCACAAGCGCAACAACAGGACCTTCTGTTATCATTGTTTCAAGGCCTTTGTAAAAAGGCTTGTCAACTAGGTCTGAGTAGTGCTTGCGACTGAATTCAGCGTTGATATGCACTAGCTTCATGCCCACAATGGTTAGGCCTACTCGCTCAAAGCGAGACAGGATTTCTCCAACTACTGCGCGCTGAACTGCGTCAGGCTTGAGCAATACTAACGTGCGTTCAATTCCACTCATTTATTTCGCCTTCTTCGGTGCAACTTTTGTTACTGCTGCCTTTTGAGGGAGAGCTGCTTTTGCAGCTGCCTTAAGCTTTGTGCGTGACACGTGCTCAACTGCAACGTCGTCCTTGTGCGCAGCTGAGTGTGCAGCAGCAGCCATACGGCTCTTCTTCTCTACTTTGTAGTCTTCAGTCCAACGTGTTTCACGTGGCTTGCGACCGAGCTTGAAGAAGTTCTTCTGTGACTTCATGTTCTCGAAGTACAGAATCCTTCCGTCCTTTCTAATGTACATCGTACCGGTGCCTTGCGCAATTGCTGCGCCGGAGAACGAGCATTTTTGGATTACTGCCATTTTCCCATCACCTAACTCGAGCGGCCGCCCTTGTTAAGAGGACGCGCTTCGATTTCAGTCTCTCGCAGCATTAGGATATCTCCGATCTGCACTGGACCACGAACGTTGCGGCGTAGAACGCGGTTTTGGTCGCGTCCTTCAAGGACCTTGCATCGTACTTGAATAGCTTCACCGCGGCTGCCAGTGCGTCCAACGATTTCCTGCACTTCTGCTGGAACTGCGTCTTGACGAGGAGCTTGGTTACCTTTTCCTTCAGCTTTTGGCTCGCTCTTCTTTTCAGAACTTGGCTTGTCAGCTTTGCTATTCTTTGCTTCTGCGGCTGCTTGGGCAGCGTCCTTTTGAGCTTCTTCCTTCTTACTCATGCCTTGTCCCCAAGGAGACCTTTAGCTTCGCCTTCAACGAGGATTGCGACAGCAACGGTACCAACCTTGAGGCCCGCGGCTGCGCCGAGCTCTTCCTTTGTGCCTGCGATGTGACAGTGAATGCCCTTTTCTTTGCAGAGTAGTGGGATGTGCATTACGATTTCCTTAGGGTTTGCGTCGGTAGCAATAACTACATGACGAGCCTTGCCCTTCTCGACTGCCTTAGTAACTTCGTTTGCGCCTTTCTTAATCTTGCCAGTACTTCGTGCAAGTTCAACTGCTTCTAGGATTTTGTCCATGGTTTTGGTGTCTCCGCAACCGTAATGAGAACGTAGATACGCCTTCACCCAGTTTTACTGGATTCATTAGGTGCTTACATGA
Source organism: Candidatus Woesearchaeota archaeon (assembly GCA_043771635.1). Classification (GTDB taxonomy): domain Archaea; phylum Nanobdellota; class Nanobdellia; order Woesearchaeales; family SKIA01; genus JAYVHA01. The sequence goes on along the minus strand of JAYVHA010000003.1, from coordinate 29,272 downwards.
GGTAAGAATAATGATTTGTTTATAAGGTTGTTGGCCAGGTAAAGACGCCATGCCTCTTAACGACCTGTGTAAAACGGGCTGAATTCAAGAGCAAAATTCTCGCCTTCGTATCCTTTACTGCGAACATCCGCAAGCATATCTTGCATGTAGCTCAGTGATAAATTAGAAACGTTAGGCCTAGCAATCTGCGGATTGTTAACAAATAATGAACCGTAAAATGTACCTTCAATAAGACCCTTTGAAATGTAATCAGTACCCTGCCTTGGCGCAATTTCTCCTAGTATTAGCTTGCCAGGTTTCGAATATTGAAGCCCGAGTATTATGCGAGGATGCTTTCCCGATACAACGTGACCTCCAAATGATACAACTTTTGAATCCGATCTGATGCGTGCACTGCGCACTATTCCAACGGTTGAAATGCCAACTCTACCTGATAACTCCAATGATGAAGGGTTAAACCGAATCATCCCTTCCAGAGAATTCTCTTTATATTGTCCGAAAGCACCTAGTACTGAAACCTGCGTCATATGCAGTGAACCTTTGCTCACTATTTATTGATGCCGGCCAAATTAAATCCGGAGCTTTCATAAATGCGAAGTGTACGTCTTCATTAATGTTCGGTACAGCGCTTTCAATAAGCCCTGTCGATATTCCGTTTCTCATTCTTGGACTTTACTTCATAATAACTAGCTGGATAGACATCCGCACACATGAAGTCCCTGACTGGCTCTCGTACAGCCTTACCGCGCTAGGTATTGCGTTCGCTGCGACCCGGACTATTTTACTGTGGAATAACGACCTTGCGTTTCTTGCGCAAGAGTGGACTATAGTTTGGAGCGTTCTTGGCGCCGCAGTCGGCCTCGGTCTCGGCGCAATCCTCTACTACACAGGACAGTGGGGCGGCGGCGACGCAAAACTCCTCATGGGAACAGGTGCAATTCTCGGACTTAATGTGCAGCGAATCATTACTGCAATTGGCTCCGGATCAGTTTGGGACTTGCCCGCATTCCTATTCTTCTTAGTGCTTGTACTAGTTTGTGGCGCAGTTTATGGAGTTATTTGGATGCTAGCATTAATTGCATTAAAACCAAAACAATTTTGGCCTCCGTTTCGCGCTGCAGTAAAGCGATTACGCTGGCAGCGGTATACACTTCTCGGCGTTGTAATTGCGCTACTTGCCGCAGGTGCGTTTGTCTGGGTGCGAAATGGACCACTACTAGCCGCTCCGGTTCTCGGACTTGCCGCGCTGATTGTTTTTGCAGCTGCACTCTCACTTGCAGTGCAAACTGTAGAAACAACGCTTATGCGTAAGCGAGTCACTCCAAAACATTTAGTTGAGGGAGACTGGGTGGTTGGAGGGCTTAAAGTTGGGAAAAAATGGTTGATTGGTAAAGGCACAGTTTCTGTGAGTGCGGAACAAATAATGCAGGCGCAAAGGGGCGCGCCGAAAGCAATAGTCACCGTAAAGCTAGGCATCCCTTTCGTGCCAAGTTTCTTCTTCGCCTATGTCGCCCTCTTCTTCCTTGCCTTCATGTAATTGCAGCGCTGCAAACTCTTGTACTTGCGCCAGTAGTACTAACACTAAATTGTGGCTGCGACGATTGCCAAACATGCTGACTAGTTTACGACTTTGCCTACTTCCAGTTTATGCTTGGCTGCTCTGGCACGGCGCTTTTGGCCCAGCAACACTAGTGTACCTCGCCGCACTCATTACGGACATTGACGGACATATTGCAAGGCGGTTTGGTGGCGTGTCAAAGTTCGGTGCAGCCTTCGACCCTATTGTAGATGCTGCGTTTATGGTTGTAGCGCTCGCAATGCTAGTTGGAGCGGAGCGCGTCGCACTAATTCCAGTTGCTCTGTATTTGGTTAGTGTCGCGTTTAGAGCACTTCCGTCGCTCGCTCATTACCGAGAGACTAGTACTGCAGCCTCAACAATACTAAGTAAAGCAATAGCGTTCTGCGGCTTCGGTACGGTTGTGCTCGCAACACTCGGGACGCCTATGGCCGTAACAACAGTTGTGTTAACTATAGGCGCGGTTGCAAACGTGTTTCTTACAGTATCATGGCTTCGACGCGGTAAATTCTCGATTTCATAGCGCTATTGCTGCATGGAGCATAGTACAGGAGAGAATTTATAAGGCATAAATTAAGCATGCATTCACGATAGTTATGGGAGCAAATACTTACGAAGCGACGAGTCACGAACCAACGATGCCGTATCACTCGCATACCCCTGCGCAAGTGCTTGAGCACTGGGGCGCAACGGAGCAAGGCCTAACCAGCAGCGACGCAGCAAAGCGCATTCAAAGTTATGGCCGCAATGAGCTGCCAAAAGGCAAAGGTGAAAGCGTTTGGACTATGATCTGGCGCCAGATTAACACTCCACTAATTTGGGTGCTTTTAGCATCAGGAATTTTGGCAGTGGCGCTTGGAAAAGCAGTAGACGGCGCAGTAGTACTAGGAGTTGTTTTTGTTAACACCTTAATTGGTTTTGTTCAAGAGTATAGAGCTGGAAAAGCAATCGAGTCGCTAATGACTATGGTGCCTGAGAGTGCGACTGTACTTCGCGACGGCAAGCACTTAACCGTACCTTCGTCCGAACTAGTGCCGGGCGACATAGTATTTTTACAAAGTGGCGACAAAGTACCTGCAGACGTACGTTTTCTTACCATTAAGAACCTCTCGATTGAAGAAGCAGCGCTCACTGGCGAGAGCGTCCCTACAGAAAAATCGATTGCATCCGTTGCACAAGCTGCAGTACTTGGTGACCGTACTTGTATGGGCTACAACGGGACTCTCGTTACGTATGGTACCGCCACCGCTATTGTAGTTGCGACAGGCATGCGCACAGAACTCGGTAAAATCTCCTCTCTCCTAAGCTCCACTGTGCGCATTGAAACGCCATTAACCAAGTCGCTTGAAGTAGTTGCGAAGTGGCTTACTGTTGGCATTGTTTCAGTCGCAGTCATTCTCTTTGCAGTCAGCCTAAATAAAGGCTACACTTTAATCGACGCAATTCTCGCTGCAATTACGCTTGCAGTAGCCGCGATTCCAGAAGGATTACCCGCAATAATTACTATTGCACTAGCAATAGGCGTTCGGCGCATGGCGTCACGCAAAGCTATTGTTCGCCAACTTCCCGCCGTTGAAACACTCGGAAGCACCACCGTAATTTGCTCTGACAAAACAGGCACCCTCACAAAGAACGAAATGACAGTACAGGCGCTATGGGTCGGCGGTAAAGACTATACAGTATCAGGCGTTGGCTACAGCTCAGAGGGAGCAGTTGAGCAGGAAGGCACTCCACTTCATGACATTCCGCTGCCAGTGCGCGACTTACTCCTTGCAGGCATTCTATGCAACGACGCCACAGTAACTGAAGCGCACGGCGCCCAGGTCGTAATTACTGGCGACCCGACAGAAGCTGCGCTAGTCGTTTCCGCCACTAAAGCAGGCATTGCGCAAGAACAGACGCGCGCATCACACTTTCGCATAGATGCAATCCCGTTTGAGAGCGACCGCCAATGGATGGCAACACTGCACCAAAGTGGAGACGGAATTATTGCATACATTAAGGGTGCGCCCGAAGTAGTGCTTGCACGTTGCGACGGCGCAGAGAATACTAAGACTGCCGGGAAAGCAGCCCTTGCAGAACTAGATAGAATGGCAAGTGAAGGTATGCGCGTACTAGCGTTTGCAATGAAGCACTTCCCAGATGGAACAAAGGAGATTAATGAAACCGATCTCAAGAGCGACTGCATCTTCTTAGGTTTGCAAGGAATGATTGACCCGCCGCGTCCAGAAGCAATTGACGCTGTTAACCGCAGCCACGCAGCAGGAATAGTAGTGAAGATGATTACAGGCGACCACAAAGGCACGGCTGAAGCCATCGGACGCGATCTAGGCTTAATCAAAGAGAACGAGCACGCTATGACAGGAGCGTCCCTTGCAGAGCTAACCGACACAGAACTTGAGCGCGTGGTGCATGTAACGCACGTATTCGCGCGAGTCGCGCCAGAGCAAAAGCTGCGTATCGTTCAAGCACTACAACGCCAAGGTGAAGTAGTCGCAATGACAGGAGACGGAGTAAATGACGCCCCTGCTCTTAAGCAAGCAAACATCGGCGTAGCAATGGGCATCACCGGCACCGCAGTATCCAAGGAGGCCGCTGCAATAATACTTGTAGACGACAATTTCGCGTCAATTACCGCAGCAGTTGAAGAAGGTAGGCGCGTTTTCGACAATCTCGTGAAAAGCCTGGCGTTCGTGCTTCCAACCAACCTCGGCGAGGCACTAATTATCCTTATTGCAGTACTCTTCTTCCCTGTAGTTAATGGAGTTGCGCTAATGCCTATCGAGCCAGTACAAATACTTTGGATTAACCTGGTTGCTACTGTCGCACTCGCCCTACCACTAGCGTTTGAAGCAATGGAACCAAACCTAATGAAGCGCCCACCGCGCAATCCAAAAGCGCCACTACTCTCCAAACTAGTAGTACGTCGCACTATTATTGTTGCAGTGCTTATGGCGATTGGCGCCATAGGCCTGTTCCTTTGGGCACACAATGAAGCACTCGCTAACGGCGTTCCAGCCGCACTAGCGCTTGCGCAAGCTCAAACTATGGCCGTCACCACAGTAATATTAATGCAAGTCTTCTACTTGCTTAACTGCCGCTCGCTCACTGACAGCATTTTCACCATCGGCGTGTTTTCAAACCCAATAATATACTATGGAATTGTCGGCTTACTTGGCCTGCAAGCAGCGTATATGTACGTTCCAGCCCTCGCAACGCTGTTCAAAGCTGCGCCACTCACGCTTGCAGAATGGGGTTGGAGCGCGCTTGTTGCAGCCTCTGTACTGCCAATAATGGCACTTGACAAGCGCCTAAGTCGACAAGCAGCGCAGAAAGAAGGTGCACGGCACGCATAAACCTCAAAATAAAGGCTATTACTACTCTAGAATGACTAAACATTCGATAGGTTTATATTAGTCTAAACCATTCAATAGTTTATGAAAACTGAGGTCCGCGACCTGACGCAGCGAATTACGGAAAGCGCAGCTGCTGCTGGAGGCCTGCCGCGCGCAATTCTTGTCGAAACCGTTCGCCACACAGCAGAATATTTGCAGCAATTTTCAGATTTACAACCATCCGCCGCAGGGGAAATGGGCCTCGAACTTAGTCTTCCTAATTTACCTTCTAATCGGTCGCTAACACACGCTTACTTCAAACCAGATCAACGAATCGACAGCATAGACACTTACGAGTTCCCGCACGAAACAATTGTGCTCATGCCTGGCAAGGGCAACCCCATAAACCCGTTGCAAGTAAGCATCCACACCACTTCACCTATTCCAGCAAAGGTAGCAAATGACATAACACAAGCATACCGTGCAAACTGGAGCATGCTGAATTCTACATTCGGCGGATTACGACATGGCGCGCGCGACAATGACCTTACAGGTCTGCCGAACCGCGCGGCCCTCACGGACTTCCTCGAGTATCACGCGTTCCGCAACGGCACAAGGAATCAAACAGTCCCCGCTATTGTCGGCGTGATGGTTGCGGACTTAAATGGTTTCAAGGCACTTAATGACACCCACGGCCACGCGGCAGGAGATGATGCACTCAAGTATTTCGCAAATGTACTCGAGCAGGCAACGCAAGACGTAGTCCAAGATGCCGGGCGCGCTATGGTTGGACGCGTCGGCGGCGACGAATTTCAAGTTATTGTTCGATACGCGACGGCTCAGGAACTACAGGGCATTGTTGACCGCACAACAGCAATTCTCGCGCAACCAGACCAAGGCGTCGGAGTCGAACACCGCGATCTACGTCGTGGCGAACAAGCATCACTGCGCCACCCTCCGACGCAACTTAGTGGATCGTACGGCTTCACACTTTTCTCGACTGAAGGCTTGCGTCCAAGCGAGTTTCACGCAAAATATGACCACTGGCGCTCCGAGGCGGATCAGCACATGTACCGTATGAAGCAGGCAAAAAAGAACCTCGCTCTAAGGAAACTGCATACAGAGTGAACTTCAAGTCTAGTTGAAGCGTATAGCGCATTTAAATACAAACAGCAGTCATACAGTTGTATGAAATTCCCCTACGCAACACTACTCCTAGCGCTCGCAGTCGCAAGTTTACTCTTGACTGCATGCGGATCCAAAGCTACGCCGCCGGCGCAAATCGCCTGCACACTTGATGCTAAAATCTGTCCTGACGGCAGCGCAGTTGGCAGGCAAGGACCAAACTGCGAATTTGCAGCATGCCCAAAGCCAGCAGTGAACGCAAGCCCAACTCCGTCCGAAGTAATTCCTGAAATGCCTGAATTTGTGCCTGGAACCACTTTCCGCGAATACAAGAGCACCGATGCAAACATGTGCATGCGCATGAAGTTCACTTGCGACGGCGACGAATTTTTCGGCGACGATACAGGTTGTGGCTGCGTACGCAATCACAACAACGCAATTCTAACAACATGCAGTAATGAAGAAGAAAAAGTATGTGGCTGGTCGAACGCAAGCATACAATGCATTGCTTACCCCTGCGCTTCAACTTACCCTAACTTGTGCCTTGCGTCGCTCGTTCAAACCGTAGCATACACAACGCCTGGCGAGTGTCCCGCGCCAGGGTCAGCGCCGCCAAGCACTCCACCGAAGAAACTAGCAATTGATTGCACAGAGCCACGAACGCAAGCTTGTACTCGCGAGTACATGCCAGTGTGCGGACAGAAGTCTGACGGCAGCAGCATCACAGCAGGCAACAAATGCACTGCTTGCGCAAACAATGCAGTAATTAGCTACACTGAAGGCGAGTGCGCGCCAGTCGTTGCGCCAAGCACCACTCCTAAACTCCAAGCAACCGTATGTAACGAGCCACGTCCCGAAATGTGCACCATGGACTACAATCCAGTCTGTGGACAGAAGTCTAACGGCAGCACAGCAACTTATGGTAACGGTTGCGGCGCGTGTGGCGACAAAGACGTTATCAGCCACGTTGCCGGCGAGTGCCCGCAAAAATAGAGATTAATTAATTTTTTTAATATTTTTTAATGTCTCAATGCTATTTTCGGATATTCCAATAGAATTCCTAGAAGTGACATATTATTAAAAAATAAAAAAAAAGTATTGCGCAAGTTCAGTTAATTGTGTGCACCATGCGTGACGATGGCCAACGTACTTTCTTGTAATGTGCACTTTTGTCGTCCGCGTGGCGGTGCCCAACGGGCACAACTAGCGTTGCAGTTAGATGCATGGCATTAAGCCCTAGAATGTCATCATACGCTTTTGGATCGAAGCCTTCCATTGGACAAGCGTCTATCTTGTGAACTGCTGCGCTTACAAGTAACGTGCCAAGCGCAATGTAGGCTTGCTTCTGCGCCCAAATAATTTTTTCAGCAGCATTATGTCCTGTTACGAAGCCCAGCATCATACCCTTGTAACCGTCAAGCGACGTTACAGGAATACCCCGAGTCGAGGCGACAGTTTCAATATACGTATTAACGAATTTATCATCAAGGTCGATGCGCGCAGCAATAACTATTAAGTGGCTTGCGTCCGTAACTTGGCTTTGGTTCCAAGCAGCTGCCTTAAGTTTCTCACGTATTGCAGGGTTCGACACAATAACAAATTCATAAGGTTGCAAGCCATAGCTGCTAGCGGAAAGTGTTGCGTCAGCAAGTAGCGTCTGAACCGCAGCATCCGAGAGTTTCTGTGCTGGATCGAATTGTTTGGTGGCGTAGCGCCAGTCCATAGAAGTTGTAATTGAAGTCATATCGGTTATACGATACCTTTCAAATTATATAAACCTGTTGTGCTAGAGATAAAGCGCCGCCAGCTTTTTTACCTGTATGCACGCTTATTTGTCTTCAACTTAAGCCACAGCGCGCATCCTTTAGGCAACATATTTAAGCAACGGAACCGCTTTTAAACAATTAGCTTCTGGGAATGAAAAACCCGGGCAGCCCGAAAAAGCATGGTGATCGAGAAGATTCTGAAGGTTAACAGCGCCGATCCCAAGGCCGAAGAATTGCGGCAGCGCCTAGCTGCGCTTCAAGCGCAAGGTAAACCACAGCAAAGTATTAGCGTGGAAACTGTGCAACAAACGCCAGTTACTGTTGTTAGTGTCGGCGCAAGCGCGCCAAGCACTGCTCAAGGCGCGCAAGCAGCGCAATCGCCGTCTGCGCCGCAGCCAGTTCGAGCAGTGTCACGAATGGACGCTGAGATTCAGCAACTTAAAGACGCATCCATTGATGACAAAAAACGTTATGTAGAGCGCAAAGATCCAGGTGTTCGGTTGCAAGAAGAGCGCACCCTAGCGCTCGTCATGGTACAGCTGCAAGAAATTACAACAGTTATTTCGGAGCAAAATAAAAAGCAGCGAGACGCAGACGCAAAAGTCATGCAACTCGAAAAAAGTTTAGAATCGTTCAAGGATAAGCACGAAGAGCTCTTTCAAAAAATGAACGGCATTGACAGTCGCCTCGAAAAATTCATGGGATTGTATGAATTAATCACTAATCAATATAATCCGTTCGCAGGCGGCGGCGGACCAGGGCCATTTCCACAACAGACAAGGTCTCCACTCGTAATGCCCCAAGTTCAGCAACTTATTCCAGCACCAATATCCACTCAACCTACGTCGCCAGTGCAAGAAGTAGCAGCCGTGCAAGCAGAACCCAACCATTCAAACTCTACATGGCAACAGAGTGCACAAATTCAGCGGCCTGCAGAGCCACAGCCAAATCTAAAACCACAATCAGCTTCGCCGGCACTGCCCAGTGCACCGCCAACTTCGCAGCAACAGCCACCTCCTGCACAGACGCCCGTACCACAACCAACTCCTGCACAGCCACCCGCTCCGCAAATAGCTCCTGCGCAGTTTGCAGTTGAGGACAGTTTAACGCACGAGAGCGCGACAGTCACCATTAAACATGAAGATTCAGTTGCAGCGCAGGCGCGCTTTAAGCGAGTCGAAGAACTTCTTGCCGACTTACAAAAATCGCATGCCGCGGCGCCAGTAGCGAACGTACTCTCACCAGTCGAGCAAGTACCAGTTGCATTAACCACCGAACTGCATGCTATGCTTGCGGGCTTTGAATCTCGCTTGACACAGCAACTCGATGCAGCGCTGCAAGCACAATTGCATGAGCGTTTCGGCTCACTTGAAGGACGATTACAAAACGAAATTCGCGACGCGCTCCGCGACGAAATTGAAGCCGTACAACATGAAGATCGCGAAGTAAACCAAGCGCTCGCAGAATTGCAAGCTCTCGTGCAAGCGCGTGAGGGCCGCGAGCGAAACGCTCTAGAGCGAAACGCGCTTGAAGAAGAATTAGCAGCACTCCAAAAACAAATGGGCTCGGTGCGCGACGACATTAAAGCGATTTCTCCAGAACTATATTTTAGACTAGCAGACGGACACGTACTGCGCGACCTAAAGGATTTGCGCGACGCTCTCGAAACCATGCCTGTTGATTTATTCAACAAGCACGTTATGCAAGGCCGTAACGACTTTGCAACTTGGGTTGAGAACGCAATAGCTATGCCAGAACTTGCAAACCTAATGCGGCAAGCATGGACGCCACAAGACATGCGCAAGCGCATTGTTCTTCATGATGGCGAAAACGATTAGAATTACGTACTAAAACGCACAATAATTATATTATCCGAGCTTTTCGCTTTCGCGGAAAAACCGAAGGTATATAAACAAACAGCCCGATAATACACCTAATTCGTATACCAGTACCCGAGTGAGCCCCGGCATCCTGGAACGAAGCCTGGCTCATGTTGCGACCCCTCTCTTCTTCAAGGCGCGGCGAAAGTACGATAATAGCGAACCTAATTCTATTCATTTCCGTCATGGGAATGGCCGCAGCAGTTGTTGCGATATTCAAAACCATGCTCGACGAAACTGCGAACGCAGCATCACAGGACAAGCAACGCACCGTCAGCGTGATGGCGACCGATTTCAGTATTCCTAGCGTAACATATACTTCAGGCACAATTATTGCCTATGTGAAGAACACAGGTACAGCGAGCTTTGACCCTGGGGACATGGACGTATATGTAGATGGTCTACGCATTCCACGCAGCAATAACAACCGCACTGTAAACGTCACAAGCGACACCGACCTAAGTAGCATCGGCACGTGGGACGGCGGCGAAGAACTCGAGTTCACAATAATCAAGACTTACAGTATTCCTGCAAGCCACACAATCTCAGTACATGCGCCAAACGGAGTAAGCGCTGAAAGCGTATTCTCAAGCTAATGGTGACCGCTAACTAATGGGATTCTCGTCTATCGTCGGTGCAATTGTGTTTCTATTTATTTTTGCAGGCATGGCTACATTCGCTATTCAAGCAACAAAACAAATTACTTCCGCGACGCAGCAGGAGGGAAAAGCCGCAGCACTTAACCGCGCGCAAGCAGGCATGCAGCTCTCAATTACAGATCTAGAATACTCCTACGCTCCAGCCGTTGCGTGGACTGACGACGCCTACGCAGACTTCACAGGCACGCTCGCGAGCACCACCATCGTTAGCCCTGGAACAGTATCATTAGTCGGCCCTGTATACGCAGTTGACGGCACATATACAAGCCAACCGATCGACTCTGGCTTTGCCGGAACAAACTATACAACAATATCATGGACTTCAATTGAACCTGCACTCACCTCAGTGAGTTTCCAAATGCGCTCAGGCGCGTCGCTTCTCGCGCTCAGCGCATCAACTTTTACCGGCCCCGACGGAAGTGCGAGCACTTTCTACACTACAAGCGGCTCGAGCTTAAACGACACTGTGCTGAATAACGCGCGATATTTTCAATATCAGGCGCTGCTCGACACCAACAACACAGCGGTAACGCCTGAGCTTCAGGCCGTAAGTATCAGCGTTGTGCGCAACGTTGGTGTACTTACAATTAACGCAACCAACAGCGGCGTCCAAAAGCTCGTGCTAAACGCTACTGATGCGTATGTTTCCGGCGTGCGCGTGCCACGCAATTTAACGCGCCGCACGCTCGACCGCACAGGCATGACAGACCAAATACTATGGTTGCCAGGTCAAAGCATGGCGCTTATTGTATTTGGAACCCTAACTACGCCGCAGCCAGTATCAATTGCAAATGCCGACGCAACCGCCGCAGGAACGGTGAGCTAAGATGAAGCAGAAACTTCTCTCAGTAAAACTACGCCGCGACGAACTTGAGCGCTCACTCGGCGGCGGCCTTCCAGTTTCGAGTCTAATTTTACTCGCAGGCCCTGACGGCGCAGGTAAATCAATTGTTTCGCAGCGCCTAGCGTACGGCCTCGTGCGCGGAGAGCGCACAGTTACGTACATCAGTAGCGAACTTAACACGCAAGGCTTCATTGAGCAAATGTCCTCGCTCGACTACGACATTAAGTACGACATGCTTGACGACAAGCTACTTTTCATTCCAATGTTCCCATATTATGGCCAGAGTCAACTAGGCAGCGATCAACTCCAAAAGCTTGTGCGCTGCAAGCGCCTCTTCGATTCAGACGTTATAGTATTCGATACACTCTCATTCCTCCTAATTAATGATAACATTACTCAAGACGATTGCCTCGCATTCATCAGCTTTCTAAAGCAACTAACAACTATTGAGAAAACAATACTGGTGTGCATCGATCCAGAGCACCTAAATCAAAAGTTCCTAACGCTTCTAAAGAGCGTGTGCGACGTTATTTTGGACCTTGAGATGCGCGTTTTCGCCGGCGCACTCATCCGCATCATCAACGTAAAGCGTTTTAAGCGCAGCGGCTCAGATGTATTAAACAGCATCCCGTTCCGCGTAGAACCAGGCAAAGGCTTAGTGATTGAAATCGCGAGCTTTAGCTAGAGGGGACAAAAGCTCACACTAAAAATATGGCACGCCGCGCAAAACCAACAAAAACAATGGATCAAGCCGAAGCTGTAGCGCGCTTTCCGCATCTTGCGCAGTACCTGCAAGACATTACGCTTATTGTCGGGGAGCCTACATGGGTGACTGCACTTGATCGTAGCATGAAAGGAAAAGCGCCAAACGTATTGTACCCAGTCGGCGACCCTATTTTTATTCACGTTTACCGCAAAGAGGGCGAGCACACACAGTACACCGTTATCGAGCCTAAGCTCACGCCAGAACTAGAGCGCCTGCACAATCAAATAGTCGACCGCATGGTTGAACACGCGCACCGCTACCCAGTGCCGCCAAAGATTGAAGAAGCAGGCGATATAATTAGAAAAATCTTCGAAGAAGTCGTAGTTGTCGGCGATTCAGCGAGCATCAGTAATTTCGGAAGTAGCCGAATTAGACTCACAGCTGATCAGTACGAAGAAATCTGGTACTTCATTTATCGCAACCGCGTCGGCTATGGAAAGCTAGAACCGCTCTTCTACGACCCGTACCTTGAAGATATTCACTGTACGGGTCTCGGCAAAGTCAAGACTATTCACAAAATCTTCGAGATGGTTTACAGTAATATTGAATTCACTGACGATATTGAACTCAACAAGTATATCCTTGACGCGTCGGAGCGCGTCGAGCGTCCTGTATCCGACGCGCACTCAGTAGTTGACGCAATCATGCCGGACGGGTCACGTGTAAACTTTATTTATGGGCGAGAGCTCTCGCTTGAAGGCTCCTCATTCACCATTCGTAAGTTCTCAGAAGTTCCAGTATCAATTACTCAAATCGTTAACTGGAAAACTATGAGTAGCGAAGTAGCTGCGTATTTGTGGCTGTGCCTCGAGAACGGAATGAACATATTCGTGTGTGGAGAAACAGCTTCGGGAAAAACTACTACACTGAACGCAACTGCGACTTTCATTAAGCCAGACGACAAAATATATTCAGTCGAGAACACCCCGGAAGTAACGCTCCCGCACGAAACGTGGCAACACCTAGTAACGCGTGAAGCCGGCAAAGCGACAGACGTCACGATTTTTGATCTTCTTATTGCCGCCCTGCGTTCACGTCCAAACTACATTATAGTCGGAGAAATCCGTGGAGCCGAAGGAAACGTCGCGTTCCAAGCAATGCAAACGGGACACCCCGTAATGTCCACGTTCCACGCAGGTAACCCGCACACAATGATCCAGCGTTTGACCGGCCACCCAATTAATGTACCAATTGCGTCCATAGACAACTTAAACGTCGTGTTAATTCAGCAGGCAGTTAGCCAAGGCGGCCACTTCGTGCGTCGCGTACTCTCAATTACAGAAATTGAAAGATATTATGACGCTGAGAAGAAAGTTATTACGCGAGAAGTTTTTGCGTGGGATCCAGTTAACGACGTACATAGGTTTAGAGGATTGTATAATAGCTACATTCTTGAAAAGAAAATCGCAATGATCCGCGGCTATGAAGACACACGTGAAATTTACAAAGAGCTAGAATTACGCACACGCATTATTGACAAGCTAATTGAGAACAAAGTGTTCGACTACTTCGCAGTTTGGAACATACTCAAGCGATTCCACGAGGAAGGGCTGCGCGGGTTGCCATTCGCAGTATGATTCTATGCGCGCGTAACGAAATGGTCCTAGTGCGCGCGCGAGGACTATAATTATGGAGCGCTGGGTTCAAGCGATAGGCTACGAGAATCTAAGGGACTTCGGCCTGCGGTTTGCTATTCCAGTTCTCGGCGCATGCTTTGCCGCATTTTTCATTGTACTTGTGTTTTTCACAACGCCCTGGTGGGTTCCATATGTATTTTTACTTTTCGGAATAGGGTTTATTTTCGCGTATCCATACGGACAATTCGAGAAGAAGAAAGTCAACATTCAAGAAAACATCCACCTGTTCATTACATACGCAGGCACTATTTCAACTCTGAACGTAAACCGTGCACAATTTTTCCGTAAAGTTGCTGAGCAGCGCCAATACGGAGAGATTTCCGACACCTGCGAGCGCATCCTCTACCTTGCAAAAGAGTGGAACATGGGGTTTGCACAAACTTGTAGACGCCTTGCAAAGTACACTCCAAGCCCAATCTTTGCAGACTTTCTAGATCGCTTGGCTGCGGTGCTTGATTTCGGTGAAGACCTTGAAGTATTTCTCTCCGAGGAACAAGACGCGCTTATGGCAGACTACGCGAACTCGTACAAGCAAAGCCTTGAGAATATTAAAATGCTTCAAGACATGTTTATTTCTTTGACGATTGCAATTGCGTTCGCGATGGCGTCTGCACTCTTACTGCCGCTACTAATGGGCATATCAATAGTTACCGTTGTTCAGTATGGTTTGCTTGCCATGTTTTTCATGGATCTACTATTAATTCTAATGATTAAGATGTTCATTCCCGCTGATCCACTATGGGTTGACGTCGGCATTATGGACGAAGGCTCGAAGCGAGTGCGCCGCTGGTTCTACTACCTCGCTCCAGTCTCAGTAGTGTTACTATTCCTTACAATGTTTGTCTTTGATATGACCTTGCTTTATGGCTGCACTATTGCAAGCCTACCCTTGTTTGCAGTAGGCGTCATAGCGATGCAAGAAGAAACCACTATTCTTAATCGCGATAAAGCGTATCCGCCGTTCATTCGCGCCGTCGGCGGTACAATTTATGTTCGCGGCGGCGGCGTAGTCTCGGCGCTCGGCGCGCTGCAAGTGCACGATTTCGGCGTATTGCAGCCAATGATGACAAACCTTTATCGCCGCTTAAGACTCGGAACCGAGAAAGGTAAAAGCTGGCTGTATTTTTCCGCAGAGACGGGGTCCGCACTTATCTTTCACTTTACAAGAATATTTACTGAATCAATTTACTTAGGAGGCAACGGCGAGAAAATCGGCCGCCTTATTTCTGACAATTTCGTAAAACTCCTAAACCTGCGCAAATTACGGTTGCAACTCGCTTCGTCTATGCGCGGCGCGCTGTACGGCGGCTTAGTTGGCTTTGTCGTGACTGTATACATGGCGGCAACAATTACGGATATGTTGTCCAAACTTTTTGGCGGCGTGCTTACTGGTGAAGACGGCGGTAGCGCGCAACAATTGTTTGCAAATATTCTTCCACAAATTCCGCCAGTAGATATTAACGTGGTTGGCATGTACATTGGCATCATGGTGATTGTACACGCACTTGCCAGCAGCTACGTAATTAAGATCATTGACGGAGGGAAGTGGGAAGCACTCTTCTTCGACTTCTGCATCATGATGGTAATCGGCAGCGTTATTGCGCACTTCGTACCACAAGTCGCAGCATGGGCATTCGGTGGAATCTCAACTGCAGGCGCAGTTGCGGCGCCATAATTTAATCTTGCAAAGCTAACTTAATTGCATCACCGCGAGCGGGATTCAGGCTAACTTGAACACCATAGCTTGTCGGTTTCACGATTATAATTCCCGAGTGAACAAGCTCACGCACTGCAATACTACCTTCCTTGCGCTTATCTCGCGGAATTCCGCCAAGGCAGCGCTCAATAGCGGTATGCTTCCCGCCGATGCACTTTCTAAAGTACAGTTTACGAATTATGTGTTTTTAGACATCGTCCATAATTAACAGAATGAATACTGCTTAATCTATGTACAGTCATAAATTTCGAAAATATTTCGAAATAGGCGAAACTGATGCAATACAATAATATTATATACAAGTACAGTTGAACTATCAATATAATGACACTTACTGTATTTCGAGAACTCTTTGGTAGCAGTCCGCTAGCACGCATAATCGACTACTTTCTTGACAACAGCGTTTTCGATTATAGTATGGCAGACCTTGTGCGCGACGAAGGAATAAGCTATAACACGCTAAGACCTGTTTGGCAATTAATGATTGCACGAGGCATTATTGTAAAGACCAGAATTGTGGGTAAAGCCGACATGTACAAACTGAATCGGAAAAGCCCACTCGTACAGCGACTATGGGACTTGAATGTTGCACTAGTCGAGCAGCCCAAGCTAGTCAAACGTAGTCGCGCTAGGTTGCAAGTTTAGAACGTTAGCGTCCTTGTTTTCTTCGCGATTATTACGCGCTCAACAAAGTCCTTGCGGTGCAAGCCGTACTGCGTGTTGCCGTCAAGTGTTCGCAGTGCGACAGTGTCGGCAGCTACTTCTTTGTCGCCGAGGATAATAATTGCAGGCACCTGGCGAAGTTGGCAGTCGCGTATGCGCTTGTTCAAAGTATCTGCGCCAGCTTCGAGCACCGCGCGAATGCCTTCCGATTTTAGCTCAGCAACTAATGTAATCGCGTCTTCACGCTGACCGTCCGTAATTGGAAGTACTGCTACTTGCTCTGGCGCAAGCCATAACGGGAAGCGACCTGCAAAGTGCTCGGTAATTACTGCTATGAAGCGCTCAAGGCTGCCGAGCAGCGCGCGGTGAAGCATGACTACAGGATGTTTTTTAGAGTCGTCGCCAACGTATGCGCACTCGAAGCGCTGTGGCAGCTGATAGTCTAGCTGTACAGTAGTCGTTTGCCAATATCTACCGAGCGCGTCTTTAATTTGTGCGTCAATTTTTGGACCATAGAACGCGCCGTCACCTGCGTTGATTTCGTATGCAATGCCTGCGCGCAGTAGGGCGTCCTTAAGCTGTTGCTCAGCTTCATTCCAGGTTTCTATCGATCCAAGGAACTGCTCTGGACGCGTTGACAGTACAACTTTTGCGAATTGCATGCCGAGTACGTATTCATAGATGTGCTTTGCCAGCATCATTAGGCTTGCAATCTCGTCTTCAATTTGATCTGCGCGGCAGAAAATGTGTGCGTCGTCTTGACTGAATTTTCTTACTCTGGTGAGGCCGCCGAGCGCTCCGCGCGCTTCGTTACGGTGCAGCGCCGCAAAGTCCGCAATGCGCACTGGTAAGTCGCGGTAACTGTGTCCCATTCGATTAAAGACGAGGCAGTGACTCGGGCAATTCATAGGCTTAAGGCCATACTGTTGCTCGCCGTCTTTGAGTATGAACATGTTCTCTTGATAGTGCGCCCAGTGGCCGCTAGTTTCCCAAAGACTTTTTTCGTACAGGAGTGGAGTGATTACTTCTTGATAGCCGTGCTTAACATACAATTCGCGAAGCCAAACAAGAAGCTCATTGTAGATTATTGCGCCCTTAGGATAGAAGAATGGACTGCCAGGACTCACTTCTTCAAAGCCGAACAAATCAAGATCTTTGCCGATGCGGCGGTGGTCGCGCTTCTCTGCTTCCGCGCGAAGCGTTTCGTATTCTTTCAAACCATCTTTACTAGGATAACTTATTCCATATATTCTTGTTAGCTGTTTGTTCTTGCTGTCGCCGCGCCAGTATGCACCCGCAATTCTTGTAAGTTTGATTGCTTGCGGATACTTGGTACTCGGCACGTGTGGACCGCGGCACAAATCAAGGAACTCGCCTTGACTGTAGCCGCTAAGCGCTTCGGTTGAACCTTCAATAATTTCTTTCTTGTACTGATTGCTGCCGAAGTGTACTAGTGCATCGGTTTTGTTATTGTACTCGTGCCGCTCGCACTTAAAGTTCTCGCTTACAATTTTCTGCATCTCTTTTTCGATCTTTTCAAGGTCTGCTTCGGTTACTTGCAAGTTGTCAAAGTCATAGTAGAATCCTTCTTCAATTGGCGGCCCAAGCGTTGGGAGCGCGTCAGGATAGATGCGCTTAATTGCTTGCGCAAGAATGTGACTTGTGCTGTGCCAAAACACTTGTTTGCCTTCAGCGTCGTCAAACGTTAGAAAACTAATGGTTCCGTTTTCTTCTAGCTTTTTACTGAGATCAATAGTTTTACCATTCCAAACTGCTGCAAGGACTTTCTTGATGTCAGCGTGCTCCTTTAATGCGTTTTTTAGAAGGTCAAAACTTGTGCTGCCAGACGGTACTTCGTGATCGTGGCCTGCAACATGGACGCGGATGGTTGTCATAAGGAGTAAAACCTCCAGATACTTATAAAACTGTTTAGAGAGTTTTCACTTAATTTTATTCTCAATCGCATCTAGCGCACTTCTCAAACTAGAGCGCGGGGACTTGAAAGTATTTACAGAGCTAACTGCCACCTGGTACGCAATATTACCGTGAACGCAATTGCTTGTTGCGAATACGCCGCTTAAAATTCCATAGTCTTCTTTGAAGGAAAAACAAGACCTGCCCCCTTCAGAAATTTCTTCATATCCGCCTTTTTGTTTCAATAAACTTATTTCAGATTCATGGTATGCATTTGCAGAGGACGTATCTTGAAATTTCATTACGGTAAAGTCAATAGTAACTATTCCGGTGGAGCCAGCAACTTTGCTATACTCCATTGTAGCACCTTCTTCATATCCTGGAATATCCTTTGGAGTAAGATTTTTCGCCAAACCTGTTTTAAATTCGGAATCTACATCCTTTCGATCGGGGAGAAGTAACTGGGCAGGAGCAATTATTTTCGAAACGCTCGTAGATTCGAGCGACTTAGCCGGCGGAGAATCCGCATTTACTACTGCAATTAGTAGTACAATTATGGCACTTCCACCTATTAACCACTTTATTCCTGGCGAGTATTCCCAGGATAGTCTCTTATGCACCAAACGTTGAATAGGCGGCAGTAAGACCAATCCTAATACTAAGGATACAATGGCAATTGGAGCTATAAATAGAAATAATAAACTGAGTAAAACTAAGAAAAGTCCTACAGTCCAGCTTAGCAACTTTGCAACTGCCAACATCATAGTCTCAATTCAAAATAAATTAAAAAAATTTTACTTAAGCCACTTGCGTAGCGGTTTTTCATTCAAGTCGTATGGCAGCAGCACGATTATGTTCAAATCATGCTCGACGTCCTTAAGCTCGCGCTCGAAGGGAATCGGTAGCTTTCCACACACAGCGCGTGTGAGCAGCATCGCTTGGTCGCTCTTGTCGAAAAGACGTAACGCAAGTAGGTAGACGTAGCGCACGAACATCAGCTTCTGGTTCTCGTCCGAGACTACTGTCATCGGGTCCGGGAATGAGAGGCCGCGCTCGCGCGTCACTACATACAATTCCTCTGGCACGTCCGCGGCGCGAACGCCTCCGAACTTTACCAAGTACTTCGTCACATCTTTGTGGAAGCGACTAACGAACTCGGTGAACTCACTTGTACGCTCTTCGAGCTTTGCGAACTCTCGCTCGAGCTGCTCTTTAGAGCGATGTAAGTTTAGTTCGCGAACGAAACCAAAGCTGTACTTTACTTTAGGTCCGACCATTAGTTGTTCACCATGCGAGCCACATCATTACGCGCCATTTACTTCTTTGCCTTCCGCTTTGTTGTTTTTGCCTTAACTTTAGCTTTGGCAGCCGCAACAATTGAGCGACCGACAGTGCGAGCGGTTGAGCGAGTCTTGAGCTTCTTGCGCACTGTAGGCTTTACCTGCTTGCGTACACTGCTTGCGCGAGTAATACGCTTCTTTGGTGCTTCCATGATACGCGGTCGCTGCTTAGCAGAAACTTTTGCTGCAAGGGTCGCAGCTTGCTCAATGCGATGCCGCTCAATCTGTTCAACTTCTTCCTTCGGACGGATGACGCCGTAAAACGTCTGACCAGACAAATATGTGTGTTGATGCACAATCTTTGGCTTGATCTTCACTCGAACTTTTTGTTCGAATGACTGCGTCGGCATTTGCTCGAGCACCATCGATTTTCGCTCTTGAAGTTTTGCTGGCTCGCTCTGCACCATATACTGGAAGGTGTTTCGCTTACCTGTATTGCGGTACTTTATGATATTAGTTTTCCGCAGCTTCTTGAGTGACATTGTCACGGATCCAATTGACACGACAAGTTGTTCGCTGATTTCCTTGCTCGTGTACCAACTGTCCGGGTTTTTCATTAAAAAATCGTAGACCTCTTGTTGCCCCATATACATCTTGATGAAACGATGATGTATATAATCGTTTGCAGTTTATTTTAAACTGTTAATTTATGAATGCGGCACGTTCATATGTGTCTTAATCGTCAAGTGACATAAGTATACAAGTGAATACAATTGAATTCATTCATATACTAATTTAGTATTTTCCGACGGAGAAATCAATATTGAGTAACATACAGTGAAAACATTCGAGTATTCACTGCGCGCAAATACAACCACTACAAAAGTAGACCAATCATAATTAGTAAGAAACCGACAAACGCAACACCCATGCACACTACAATGTAGCTTGGAAGCGCCTTGAAATCAAAATGTTTCCAATCAATGCTTTTTATATCATTCATCGACATAAACTATTGTAGATCAGGCTAGTTTTATAGTTTCCGGCTTGGGGAAGAACGCGAGCAAGTGTAAATTCTAATCCTATCTAATGTGTAATTCAATTATGTCGCCGTCTTTCATGACGTGGTTTAGCATTAATTTCTGACCGGCGAATTTACTGCTCGGTCCAGTTACGCGCGAGAACTTAAAATTCGCAATAAAGTCTTTGTGCAACTTTTCACAAAGCCGCCGTATATTATCTCCGCGCTGCATGATCATCGGCACATTCATGTCGGCCTGTTTGCCAGGCTCCTTCATGTAGATGCGGATAAAGTCAAGTTTATCATAAATGCCGTCTTTAAGTTCTGGAATGCCAAGCTTGTAGTGTGCGCTGATGAATAAATCAGGATTAACTTCTTTTTGTACTTGTTTACGACCTTCTTCCGTCAGTAAATCTGCTTTGTTAACAACAAGGAGCATAGGCATATATTTTTTGTTTGCTTCGAGCGCGTCAATAAATTGATCTGCGTTGATTGGAGTGCGAATTACAATTTGACAATTGTGATATCGGAACTCGGCGCATATACCTTTGATAGTTTCGTTGTCTAGTTCAGGCGTGAGTACCGTGCGACCAATGTCTATTCCGCCTTTGGATGTCTTTACAATCTTAACGTCAGGCGGTCGCTCATTTAATCGTATGTGCGCGTCACGCGCTTCACTTAGAATTATTGGTAGCTCGTTAATTCTTAGCGAGTCAAGTAAAACTATTGCAAGGTCTGCGTTTCGCATCGCTGCAAGTACTTCTTTGCCACGACCACGACCGGATGCTGCGCCCGAAACAATTCCTGGAACGTCTAGCACCTGTATTTGTGCGTGCTTGTAGTTAAGTAGGCCTGGAATACAGGTGAGCGTTGTGAATGCGTACGCTGCAACTTCAGACTTAGTATTAGTTATTGCGTTAAGAAGCGTAGACTTACCTGCGCTCGGGAAACCTAGTAAAATAACTGTACCATCGCCCGTTCTACGGACTGTGAAGCCCTCTCCAGCGCCACCGCCACCGCGGCTCGTCTGCTTTTCCTTAAGCTTTGCAACTTTGGCTTTGAGGAGGCCTACGTGGTGCTGCGTCGCCTTATTGTACTTGGTTTTAGCGATTTCCGCCTCAATATCCGCTATTTGAGTGAGGTAATCAGCCATTATTAGCTAGTTGAGACGCTGCTTTTTTAAATTCGCGCTTCGTAAATACTGAGAAGATGGTGATAATCAATGACGCGCTGCAGCACCGGCGGGAGCGCTTTGCTAAAGGTTTTCTTGGCGCAGCCGCATTGTTTATGCTTTGGGCATACATTGGCAGGTACTGGTCCGACCCACTAACACGCACGCCAATAGACTTTACAGGACCAACGCTGTGGATACTGATGTTCATCGCATTCATTATTCCACTCGTAATCGCGCTGCTTCTGCGGCTCGGCTATCCACTTGAGCATTTCCCGAGTTTCGGCGCAGTACTGGTGCTAGGCGGCATAGGCATTTTACTCGCACTACTTATATCAGGTTTTGCTGCGCTAGACACTGATTCGTTTCGCGAACTGTTTCTTAGCGGCACACTACTATTAGCATATTCTGTTACACTCATGCTTGTGCGACATGTGAAACCAGTTGCGCACTTTAAACCCAAAGCTACGCCAGTAGCAATTGTGAAAGTGCAGCACCGCAAGCACTGAATGTGCAAGCGCAACACTGCAATTCTTCTATTTAAGAAATCCTGAACCTCACTGGTCAGACGCGCGTGAAGCTTAAGAACGCAAGTATCTTTCTTTTATTATGGCGCTACGCGCCGTCGTTGGGGCACGAAAACAGGCAAGTATTGTAGTTATGCGTTACGCACTTACGAGAACGCCAAGTCTTGTAATTGATTGCGCGAACATTGCAGACTTTCACCGCTGGAACGCAGTATATCCTGATACGGATTATGCTGCTGTTTCGGTAATTGAACTCGAGCTCCTATACAAATTTCGTGACGCAGTCAAAGCGCTTGACACGCTCGCGCCAAACGTAAGCACAGTAGTGGTAACTAGCGCCAAACACTTGTTTCACTACGGTGACGAGAGTGAGAACGTCGAAGTGCTAACGCACGCGTGGGAACTCTTAGCAGAGCACGCATTAACAAGAGATATTGTAGCAGTAGCGGACACACCGGCGCAAGTGCGGTGCGCACGGCGCGTCCAAGCGCAGCTAGTAACTGTTCAGGAATTTGAGGAATCTATGGGACACACCGTTGCAAGCCAGCGTACAACAACCGAAGAAGTAATTAGCGCACTTAGTAGATACGCGAGAACACTTCCTCAAGGCCAGCAAGAGCGTTTGCGCGAACTACTACGCATTCCACTGCAACATGCAGGCAGCATCTCGTATGCAAACAGTCGCGACGCGTGGGCGTTTTCATTACTAACTATTATTGAACGACAAGAACTACGAATACTGAGGTTGGAAGATGCTGTGGCTCGTCGACGCGTACCGAATGAACGGGAAGATTGCGCTCTGGCTCAAGACGCCTGAAGGCTCACGTAGAGAATTGCGAGAGCATAGCGTAGCGGTTGCGCTGCGCGACTGCCCGGAGGCGCGCGAAGTTACTAAGCTCGCACCAGTCACGCTAACAACAGGCACAACACCACTCGGCGAAGTAATACCACTTGTTCGAGTCCCTGTAAACAATTTAAGTGCATACGAACAAATTGTTACCGATCTTGAGCAGCGCACTCGCTTTCGCGTCGATATGTTCGACGCGAACATTGCGCCTGAATTGCAATACTTAATTGCGCATGACTTACGCCCTCTTACAAGAGTTCAAGAGCGCGGCGAACATTTTACTACAATTAACGCGAGTGATGCGCCCGCGCTCTCGGAACTGTCGCTGCGCGTAATTCCCTCTGACGACATTCGGCGTAGCCACGCGCACCCAATTAAAGCAATAACTATTGCTGGCAAACTGCTTGTCGGCGACGAGAAGCGGATGCTGCGCACGTTTGTTAAACTGTTCATCGCTGCAGACCCTGATATTATTTGTATGGAGCACGCATTCTCAAGACTACCATATCTTGCGCGGCGTCTGCGAGAGCATAGTTTAGTGTGTCCATTTCACCGCTGGGATGAGACAGCAATAACTTACCGTGGCGGTAAAAGTTATTTTAGTTATGGTTCTGTGCGCTATCAAGACCACTCTGTTCGGTTACACGGACGACTGCTTATTGATGCGAGCACCGTCGTTGGTGAAGCAGGGCTCGCACCACTTGTTGAACTTACTCAACTCTCGGGCGTCATGCCGCAGCACGTAGCCTCTCGCAGCTATGGCGCCGCGTTTCAAGCGGCGCTTGTGCGAACAATTATATCGCGAGGTTTTCTCGTGCCGTACAAACAGAAACCTTTAGAGCGGCCACTCTCTATGCTTGAGCTACTTAACGCGGACCGCGCAGGCCACACGTTCGACGCTAAAATCGGGTTTCACACGGACGTTGCAGCAATCGATTTCTGCAGTATGTACCCACATCTTATTACTACATGTAATATTAGCGCGGAAACAATTATTCCTGAACGCAGCGGCAAGGTTCTTGCACCCGGCACTACAATTGGAATTGCAGCTGGAGTTGATGGACTTGTGCCGCAAGCAATCAAACCATTCCTTGAGCGGCGCATGTACTACAAGGCAAACCCTAGCGCAATCAACAAGGAGAAAGCCGCAGGACTCAAATGGGTGCTTGTTACTAGTTACGGCTATCTTCGATTTCGCGAGTTTAAACTGGGAGTGCCGAGTAGCCACATGGCAATTGGCGCATATGCACGCGAAATATTAGTTGCGGGCGCCGAGCATGCACGCGCAAACGGGTTTACTGTGCTTCACGGAATTATTGATGCGCTGTATTTACAGAAGCCTGGCGTAACTGATGTTGAAATTGCTGAGTTATGTCGCGAGATTGAAGACGCCACTCAAATCCCGATTGTTTCCGACGGTATTTTTCGTTGGGTTGTGTTTTTGCCAAGTGTTCGAGATTCAGCAAAGCCAGTGCCGACGCGATACTATGGCGCGTTCCGCTCGGGCGAAGTAAAAGCGCGCGGCATTCTATTACGAATGCGCTCAACTCCGCGCGTAGTTGCGCAGTTTCAACAGCAATGCCTGGACGCTATGGCGACGTGTTTGACTAGGGAGGCGATTGCTAAACTTATTCCGGGTTTCGCTGCTAAGGCACGCGCACTGATTGCTGCGCTCGGAACAATGCCGGCTGAAACTATTGCTTGCAGACTAAAATTATCTAAAATATATTATGACCGTGCTGGCGCGCAGCGCAGCATAGTTGCAGGTACGCGCGCTAGTGGACTTGAGCCGCTGCCGGGACAATCGTTCAAGTACGTATGGACGGAGCGCGGCGTTGTACTTGCAGACGAATATACTGTTGGTAAAACGCGCATCGACACTGAGCGATACATGCGACTGTTTGTGAAAGCGCTCTCTGAACTTGCGTATGCGGGCAACGTTTCTGTGCGTGACGTGCGCAGGCTTATTGCAGGACAAACAACACTTACTGAATATGTGAAGCGCGTGCGCGTCGTTGTACATCGACGGCCTGCGCGCGTTACAGGAGAGGAGCGCGGCTTGTCTGAGCGCGTTGTGCGGCGCGCACTTGTTCGCGCTGGTTGGAGAGTGTGGCGCGGCGGCATGATTGGTGCAAAAATTAAAGCGGATCGCCCAGCCGTCGTTGCAGCATACGAGGAATTGTCGTATGTGCTGGATACGGTATACCCTGGAATACTTCCTGAACTTATTACACTCGCGCAAGACGCGCATGGCATGCCAGACTACGTTTGCTGTAGGCAATTACCGTCCGGCAAACAAGACATCGTGTTTGTTGAATGCAAGCGCGGACGCGAGCAACTGTCCGCGCGGCAGCGCGCAACAATTAACCGTCTGCACGAACTTGGCTGCCGAGTTGAAGTACACGTCATTGACGACGGAGAAGTACGCTACCGAGTTGGTGAACGGGCGCTTGTTGAAGGTTCCCGCACTATCGCACTTGAAACGCAGCAGCGACTTAAAGTAAGCGTTTAGAGAGCTGTTTACGTATTAAGTTTTATTTAATTAAATCTATGTATTACACTTGTGTATTAGTGCTTTTGAATTGCGTCTTTAGTTTGAACTGCTCTTGGCGCTGCAGCACAAGTGCTTCTTCGAGGTTTGCGATGCGCGCATTAAGTCGCTTCAGTTCAGCGGCGCGCTGGTTGTGCATATGAGTACTGCGTAAGATCATACTTTCTTCCAGCGCGCAATAAATTCTTCTTCAACAGCGTTAAGCTTGCCCGGAATAATGAGCGCGTGCGGCTGCAAGCCCCACTCCGTGGTTGAAAGTTCAAACGGCGTGCCCGCTTTGATTAACATGTCCGGCGCCATGAGGCGTGCAACACCAATTGCGAGACGTACGTCAAAATGCGGAGCAATTAGATTAAGCGCTTCGGGGATAGTCATGTATCTGCCTTCATCGGCTTTGATGTCAAGCAGGCACAGCGTGTGTAAGCCGCGTTCGTGGTTTGCTTGAATCTTGTCAATGTACCGCGTTGGTACAAACGATTCCAGCGGGTACGGAACGCTCACTGTTTCTCCGTACTGGTATAGCTCTAGACCTGCAAGTGCAATGGTGTTCATGATACCTGCATTAGGAAACAGCCTGTAAGGAATATTTCGCTCCATACACTCTAAGTATATTGTGGAGTGCGTCGTCGCAGTGAATATGTCGCCGATAACGCAGAGTGCAACAGTTTGCAAGCTTGCCTGCGCGAGCAGTGTGTCGCTCTCAACAGTTGTGCGCGGCGCAGGAATGACAGGGCGGCCAAGAAACTCGCTGAAACTCTTTATTGAGTAACCAAGGTTAGTATATGTTTCTAGGTAAACTAGGTCCGCACCTTTGAGGGCTTCAAGCGCTTCAAGCTGAATAGACCCTGGAGGGCGTGGACCGAGACCGACAAGCAGAAATGACATTGGAATAGAAGAAAGAAAAGAATTGAAGCTAAAAGGTTTATGATTCAGTTACTTATGTGCCTGGAAGGCAAGGAGGTCTTCAGTGGTTAGTTTCTTCTTGTCCTTAACCTTCTGCTCGACTTCTGCGGCCTTCTCTTGGATGACTTGCTTGTCCTCAGCACTCTGCATTTGGTGCTGCTGTGGCGCTGAGCGCTGCCTGCTGCGGCTAATTTTCTTACCTGGTAGTTCAGGCATTTCAGCGGAGCCTTGAAGCTCAGTCTTGAGTTTTGTGTACTCCTCGCGAAGCGTGTTCTCAAACTTCTTTAGGTCTTCAATTTCCTTCGAGAGCTTTAGAATTACTTCGTGGTGCTCCTGACTCTCTTTTGCTGCCTTAGTAACAGACTCGTGAGCAACGTCGCTCTCACGCTTAAGCTTGTCAATTTCTTTTGAACGAGTGCGTACGTCGCGCTCGAGATCAGTGTCGCCGCCCATCTTTGCAAGCTGCGCCTTCTTTTCCTTGAGGATTTTTGAGAGCTTCTGCTCTTCAGTAAATGGCATTGCGCTAGTTTCGAGTTTAAGCTCGATTCGCGCGATTTCTTCTTTCATCTTGCTAGGAGTCATTCGCTCTTCGCGGTCGCCACCACGGCCACCACGGTTACCGTGGCTTTGCTGAACTGGAGCTGGCGTAGCTGGGCGGTCAGGAAGCTTTGAGCGTAAGTCCTTAACAGAAACTATCTTGTCTTTAATGACTTTAGAGAGCTCCTTGCGCGTGGTTTTGTGTTCCTGCGCGGACGCGGTAAGAGCATTGCGCTTTTCCCGTCGGTCCTTAAGTTCGTTGATGTGACCAGCAATTTTTTTTCCAGTTTCCTGTAGCTGCTGGTAGATTTCTTCCTTGCGCGCGTGTTTTGCGCCCGTGTCAGTGTCGGTCATTTGTGAGTGGCTCCTGAATGAATTGAAATGAAAAAGATTGATGAAAAAAATGAGTTAAAAAATTGAAAGAGATTCGAAATGAGTTTGGTGTTAACCAAATAGGCTGCCGAGGCCTTCTGCTGCGCTCTCGTCTGCCTTCTCTTCCTTCTTCTCTTCCTTCTTTGCTGCTGCCGGAGCTGCTGCTGCCGGAGCTGCTGCTGCTGGTGCAACTGCTGCGTTGCGGATAGCTTCTTCGATATCCATACCGTCAAGTGCTGCGACTAGTGCGCGTACGCGTGTTTCGTCGTGCTTGCTGCCTGCTGCGGTAAGTACCTTTGTAATGTGCTCTTCAGTGATCTTGTGTCCTGCTTTGTGGACAAGTAGTGCTGCGTAGATGTATTCCATGGTGATTCCTCCTAACCGAAGAGGTTGCCGAGTCCTTCGGCAGCGTCTTCTTCATTCTTTTCTTCTTTCTTTTCAGCGACCGGAGCAGCGTGGCTACTCTCAGTGTGTGCGGCCGGTGCCGGGCCGCTCGTGATTGCAATGAAAACTGCAAGCTCTGCCTCGGATAGGTTGAGACCTTCCGAGTCGAGACCTGCGCCACTTGCGACAGCAACTCCTTGGCGGATTGCGCGCTCGACTGCTAGAGTACGAGTCTGCTTGTCAAGGAAGTCAGCTGCGAGTGCGAGTTCAATGCCTTGTGCAACTGCGAGGCGGATATTATTGTGATATACCGATTCATCGATGTCAAGTACACTGCGAGTCATGATTGACCCGTTCTCGTACACTGCGGTGATAGCAAGACCAACTTCCATTGGTTCAATGCCAAGACGCGTTAATAGTCCTGCAAGCTTTGCAGAAATAGTAGCGCCTTCCTTTGCAACTACGCTGTCAACTTTAACAGCTACTTTACCGCCTTCAACGCCTGTCTTTACGCCAAGCGAGCCAAGTTCTCCAATTACTGGACCTGGCGCGAATGGTGTCGGACCTGCTGGTACGATAATGTCGTATGGTGCCTTCTGGCCTGCCTTTGCAGCTGCCTTAGACTTGTTCGCCTTTACAGTTTTGAACAATGCGAACGGGTTCTGCTTTGTGAAAAGCAGCGCCGGCATACCTTGGAGGTATGGAGCTAGCTGCTCGATTCCGTCGCGCTTGCCCATACTTTGCTTGATTGCTTGCTGCATTACGCGGCGCTTTGCCATACGGATTGCGCATGAACCACGAAGCTTCTCTCGCATTGTCTGTAGCTGCTTAGCTGGAAGACTCTCGACGTTGAGTGCTGCAACAATAGGGTACTGTGCGATAAGCTCAGCGAATTCCTTTGCGGTTGCAATTTTTTCTGCGCTTGGGTGGCTGTGTTTACTCATGCGAGTTTCACCGGCTTGCCCATCGAGAGCTTTATCATTGCGTTGCGAACGTTGTTGCTTTCCTGTGGCAAGTGACTCTGTGTCTGAGTGAAGCAATATAGGATGTTCTCCGCAATTACGTCTTCAGTCTGGTCTTCTTTACCAACAAGTAGGTGAACTACTGGATCCTTCTTTGCGATTACTCGCACAGTCTTCTGAAGCTTTTCAACAAGCGGCTTTAGGTTTGCCTTAGGAGGAACTACGCAACCCGCTTTCGGGTTCGGCATTTTTCCTCTTGGACCGAGTACGCGACCGAATACGGTTGCGACCTGCGCCATGATGTTCGCTTGAGCGATAAAAAAGTCGTGCTCGCGTGCGAGCTTCTTGACCTTCTTCTTGTCTTTGAACTGATCAAAGTCTTCGACGGTTATGACGGTGTCACAAGTTGCTTTGGCTTCATCACGAAGCTCAGGACCTGCAAACGCGCAGACACGAACCTTTCGGCCGTTTCCGTGCGGAAGCGTGACGTAGAAGTCCACTTGATTTTCGGGCTTCTTGAAGTCAAGATCCTTAAGATTAATGATTAGGTCAACGCTTTGTGCGAATTTCCGCTTAGGGCCAATTGTCTTGACTTCTTGTAGCGTTTTGAGTGCGTGCGCTTTTTCCATAGTAGTACCCTGCTACCAGCCAAAAGCCAGTAGTGTGCGCTTTCGCGCGGTGGGCATAAGACGCTGGAAACGGGTTTTATTTATAAAGATTTGGGCGAATATGCCGACCTGTGCTGAACCGTAATTATGTTACGGTAGTGGTTTAACGAGAGGGGTGCCCTGTGTCCTCGGAGGACACGATGGAATACAGCAAAGAATTCAAGCTA
>JAYVHA010000002.1:0-63204 GCA_043771635.1 Candidatus Woesearchaeota archaeon | reverse complement strand
TAGCTTGAATTCTTTGCTGTATTCCATCGTGTCCTCCGAGGACACAGGGCACCCCTCTCGTTAAACCACTACCGTAACATAATTACGGTTCAGCACAGGAACGAGATTGCATAACAAAGTAGTTAATCTCGCAAGAGTAGTCCAACCCATACCATCTGTTCTAAGCCCGACCGTTGCTGACGCGTTAGGAAAATGGCATTACACACGTGCAATAGAAGAAACAGAGTCGACCATAGTTGAACTAAGTACATTGATTGGTAAAGATAAAACTAGAAGATAAGATAATGAGGTTCGAACTAGATTCGGCCAAGCATTAGCTGCCCTTGCAATAGTAATGCCAAGCACGGAGCAAGAGGCATGCAATGCACACTCTTGATCGAGACCGAAATTATTTTCTTGGCTCCGATGCTAATATTTACAGAATTGTTGGAGATAGCCATAATGAGTTCGTGACTGCTTACGTAAAGTACACACCTAATGAAACAGGCAACAAAGTCCTCGAAGGCACAACTTACAAAACAACGCCGAATGTGCGGGACAGTTTTAACAAGTTAGCGCAAACTCCAGGCGCTATAAGGCACTCCACACAATTCGGTTTCACAGTAACAGGTCGTGAGCGTAGTCGAATTACCCGGTGGTTTGATGCACGTGAAAGCATCGAGTACATTCTTGAAAACCCCTTCAACACTGCCCGCATAGCCGTAGCTGAATTTATGAAACAATTGGAAAAACGAGGAATAAACACAGGCAATATCGGCGTGACTGGATCTATGCAAATCGGATTCGACTCAGACTCTTCTGATATAGATCTCGTCTGCTATGGAAAAGACTGTGCCAATTCCTTACGGGAAGCATGTGCTGAATTACTCATTCCATATTTGGGAGCAGACGAAGATAAACTCCTACAGCGACGTATTAGCCATATGCCGTCAATACCAGCTAATGTTCTTGTTTATCAAGAGCGGAGGAAAATTCAAGGCCTGTGGAAGGGAAGGCACTTGAACATACAACCACTTCGAGAACAACCATATGTTGATCCACATATTTACTCAGACATGGGAGCTGTATCTGTTGTCGGAATTATAAGCAACACAGATGAAGCAGCATTTGCTCCCGCATATTATGAGGTTAATAAAACGCAAATAATTGATAGTGAAACAAGATGTTCTACTATTGATATTACTAAAATAATCTCTTCCATAGGAGCATATTCGCAAATACTTCTACCTGGAGAACGGTTTTTCGCAGTAGGAAATCTCATTCGAGGAGAACATGCTCGCGGAATAACCTACGCAGTAAGTATTGATCCATGGAACCGAGGCTTTAATAACAAGTTGCAGCTGGTTCTATAACATGCATCTCTACCGTACGTTTGTCGGCGACATTTGTTGCGAGATAGGACTACCGCGAACAGCACCTCATGCAATCATAGTATTATGCCCAGGACTTCCAGGGACACCTAAGGAACAAGCACTCTGTTTACGGCTTGTTGATTCAGGATACGCAGTAATATATCCACGGCATTCTGGAACTTATGAATCAAATGGAAAGTTTCTTTCCGTAAGTCCTGCTGACGATATAATACTTACTATACAACACCTGATGGGCGAGTCATTTACTGAGCTCTACAATAGCACCGTGCTTGCAGTTCCAGTAGCACCAATCATACTACTTGGTAATAGCTTTGGTGCTCTAGTCGCAGGAAATGCGCTGAGAGCAATAGGGGATGGCGCAATACTACTATGCCCTGTTACTGACTGGAATACGCAAGGTACACGCAGTACGGAACCTAAACCGAAAGAGATTGTTGCGTTCGTTCAGCGAGCATACCCAAATGTCTACCGAACAACGCAGTGGAATCAAATTGGAAAACTTCTGGAAGCAATTCCACTACAATCAACAAAGCCAATTACTATGCTATTCGCGAAAAAAGATACCGGTATTGACTTAAGTCGCGCCACCCACTACAAACAAGGTAATGCAACAGTAAGGTTGATCCCGGGAAAGCACCAGTCTTTTGAAAAACTTAAGTATTCTCTACTCATAGAGAACATAGAAACTCTACTTGCGCAAATCAAACTATATGTACCGAACCAGAAGATCTGAAAATATTCTTGTTAATCGACTCGGAAGCATAAAATTCTCTACACCGTAAGTACCTATTGCCAGTCTTAAAAATTACAGCTACTAAATCCTAATTCGTTAAACTGATTTTGTTCATAGTGAGTGTAAACGAGTGCTGCGTAGCGAGGTATGCCAAAGCCTTTTGATGCGCTGGCAGAGTTTGCCTTATGTTCAGAGCCCATTCGAAAACCTAGCTATTTCGATGTAATTGCTAGAGAATTAGAATAAGCAACAAGAAGTTATTACAGCATATTGCTATACCGTAAACAATTGCACAAAGACCGTATAGATGTGAAGAAAAAAATTCTATAAAATTATACAACTTTGATTTCTTTTACTGCGTGGAACTTGTTAACCATCCACTCAAGGTTGCGTAAGTTACGTGCTTGCTTACCAATCAATAGTCCGTTTGTACGAAGGTCTGGGCCGTGTAAAATTACGGTTTCGCCCTGGTCTTCAACCGAGGTAACAAGAAGTGGCGCAATGAAGCGCTTGATTAGTTCAGTGCGATCTTCAGTAAACTCAACAAGGCGGATCTTGCGACCAAGCTGCTCCTGCAGGGTAAACAAGTGCGTCTTTCCCTTACCAAGAGCTTTGCCTAGGTCGCCGTCTTCTACAACAACAGTAAGCTTCTCATTCTTGTCGTTGAACAGGTCTCGAACTGTGGCGCCAGTCTTCTGCTCGAAGAGTGCACGAAGCTCGATGAGCTGCTGATCATAAACTGTACTCATCGCTTTATACCGAGAAAGCTAATTGCGAACGGCTTCTTGCACATGGTGCCGAGCTGATCGTTTGGAATTGTTAGCACATCAATTGGGATCTTTGTCATTTCAGCAGCGCGCGTAATGCGGCCTTGGATCTCGTCTGAAGCGTTTGATGCAACGATAACAGTCTTTAGCATGTCAGAGCGAAGCGCACGCACTGTTGCGTCTGCGCCAATTGTTACTTTCTTCTCTTCAATGAGCTTACGAATTTGTTCTGTGGTTATCATGGAAAGGGTTCCTCTTTATTTTTATTGAGCGACGCGCGCTTTTGCCTTTAGACCTGGAAGGCCTGTGCCTACTGGAACTGGCTGGTTCAGCATTACGTTCTCGATAACGCTCTGGAGATAGTCTACTTCTCCTACAAGCGATGCGTTGATAATGTGTTTGAGTGGCGTTTCGAACGATGCTCGTGCAAGGACGGATTGTTTGTCTCGAACAATTCCTGTGCGGTTAATGCCCTGCAACTCGCCTGACATAGTCATCGTGTCTGCAATAAGCATGATGTGTCGCACGTCAATGTTTAGACCTTGGTTCTTGATTACTGCCATAGTCTCATCAATAATAGTTTGACGCGCTGCTTCAATACCTAGGTTCTTGCGCACTTCAAACAAGTCGTTTGAGCGAGTTCGTGATTGGTCGACAAATGGAAGCTTCATAATGTCCTTTAGGTTTGAGCCTGCAGTAACAATGACGAATTCTTCCTCGCGCTTTACAGGAAGTACGTGAGTTATTCCCTTCACACCTGATACGTACAGTGCGCGCACTTTTTCTCGCGCTTTGTAAATATCAACCGTGGTTTCTTCAGTTGCACCAGGGTTGATGCGGATCTTGCCACGCTCAAGCTTTACCTTGTAGCCTTTGATGCCTTTTTCGATTAGCTTAGGAATTGCGTCTTCAGTAAGTCCAACCCATGCAAGGCGCTCTTTCGAGAGTTCAAGCACGATTTCAGGAACAGTTACATCAGTGGCAATGCTCATGATGTAATCCTTCATGGTTGTTTCCTTTACTTGGAGGGCTAGCTTCTTGATGTCTTCGCCCTTGTTGTAGGGGTCATTAAGGAATACTTCCATTATTGGCGTCTTTGGTTCCTTACGTGCGTCGAAGATTTCGATAATACGCGGTAGACCCATGGTCACCTGCATTTCCGATACTCCTGCGAAGTGGAATGTGTTCAGCGTCATCTGCGTTGATGGTTCACCAACTGATTCTGCTGCAACGACGCCAATCGAGTTGCCAGGTTCTGCTTGTGTTGCGATGTACTCTGCATAGACTGCTGCTAGAATTGCTGTTAGGCGCTTCTCGCTTGCTTTACCTGCGTGCTTCTTGATTTCTTCGATGATGCTCGGCGGGAGCATGGTAGCGTATGTTGCAAATGCGTCTGTCATGTTTTACTCCTGAATCGAATCAACGATTGCTTTGACGTCGAGTTTGCCGCCGCGTGTCTTTGCTACATCAAGTCCGTCCTCTCCGTACTTGAATTGGATGATCTTGCCTGACGCTTCACGCATGGTGCCGTCGTATTCTACGCGCACGTCTTGAAGTGCGTTTGCAAGGCGACGGTACAAGTAACCCGACTTCGGTGTTCGAAGCGCCGTGTCCATTAGCGAGTCGCGACCAGTCATTGCCATGAAGAAGAATTCCCATGGTTTCATGCCCTGCTTGAAGCCGCGTCCGATAAATCCGTGCGCGTCTGCGCCAAGGTCGTCGCGCTTAAAGCATGACAAGGTGCGGCCACGATAGCCGCGTGAAACTCGTCCACCGCGGAAGGACTGTTGTCCTACGCAGGCGCTCATCTGAGCGATGTTAATTAGGTTTCCACGTCCACCAGATTCAACCATCACCATGCTAGGGTTGGTTTTTACGGTGTTGTCTGCTACGATGCGTCCTCCTTGGTTTCGTGCCTTGTTTAGTCGGTCGAGGATACGTAGTTCGAGTGTTTCGCGCACTGTGCGTCCTGGCAATGGCTCAAGCTTGTCATTCTCGTAATCTGAGAGAATTTGCTTTACGTCACTGTCTGCTTTTGCAAGTACGTCTGAAACTTTCTTGTCTACTTCTGGGCGCAATACTACGTCATCATAGTTGAAGCTGAAGCCGAAGAGGGCAAGGCTTTGTGTTCCAAGTCGGAACAGCTTTCCAAGAATCTCGAGTGCTCGGTCTTCGCCATATTGCTTTACGATGTTTCGTAGAAGCAAGCCCTGGCCTTCACCAAGTGTTGACTTGTCCATGAAGCCTTCCATTAGCTTTCCTTGCTTGATGATTACTGCTGCTTCATCACGCGTGGTTCCAACGAAGTTAAAGTCCTCGGGAATAACGCAACTGAATACGTCTTTTCCACTTACAGTCGCTGTTCGTGGAAGGCGCTCGAAGTCTCGGTGACCGACTCGCATTAGTAGGTCTACTGCTTCTTCACGGGTTAACGTTAGATACTTTGTTAGTACGAAGTTACCCGAAATGCTGTCTTGGTTGCAACCAATTACTGATAGTCCATAACGTGGGCTGATTAGCTGCGTCTGTACCTGCATCAGAATTTCTGCTTCTGCGCGCGCTTCTTCGGTCTGAGGAACGTGAAGGTTCATCTCGTCTCCGTCGAAGTCTGCGTTGTACGGCGAACATACTGCTGGGTTTAGACGGAAGGTCTTGCCAGGCAGTACACGTACTTTGTGACACATCATGCTCATCTTGTGTAGTGATGGCTGACGGTTGAAGATTGCAACGTCGCCATCCATTAGGTGACGCTCAACTACGAAGCCCGGCTGCACTTCTTCAAGTAGCTGCTCGCGTGTTTCGTCAGTAATCTTCTTCTTCTTGCCGTCTGGGCGAACAATATAGTTTGCTCCCGGATACTCACTTGCGCCCTTCTTAATGAAAGACTTTAGGTACTCCATGTTCCAAGTAGTAATACGCTCAGGCACTGTTAGCTTGCGCGCTATTACTTCTGGCACTCCTACTTCGTTAAGTTCAATCTTCGGGTCCGGACTTATTACTGTACGTGCGCTGAAGTTTGTACGCTTACCTGCAAGGTTGTGACGGATGCGTCCTTCCTTACTCTTGATACGCGCAGTTAACGTCTTGAGTGGCTGACCACTTCGGTGACGTGCTGGTGGAAGCTGCGGTACTTCGTTGTTGTAAAACGTTGTTGCGTGATACTGAAGTAGGTCCCACAAGTCTTCGATAATAATTTCTGGCGCGCCAGCGTTGATGTTCTCGAATAGGCGCTGGTTGATACGAACAATGTCGCCAAGCTTGTGTGTTAAGTCGTCTTCTGAGCGCTCTCCACTTTCAAGCGTGATTGACGGACGCATTGTTACTGGTGGAATTGGCAGGATTGTCTGCACAAGCCATTCAGGACGAACGTGCTTAGGGTTCAATCCGAAAATAACAAGGTCTTCGTCAGGAATTTTTTCTAGGCGTGCGCGAATCTCAATTGGTGAAATACGCTTATCGTTTTCAAGATACGTGGTTGGGCGCTCTAGCTTTACCTTTTGCTGCTTTGCATTACAGTGTGGACACTTAGTAATGGTCTTGAGTTCTGCCATTACGTCCTTTACTGCACGGCGACGTCCAGTGAGGCCACCTTCTTTTTCTGCTGCATCAAGAATTGTGCGCACTTCAGCGATCTTGTCCTTTGGAATAAGGAGGTTACCACATTCACGGCAACATGAGCGAAGTAAGTCAAGAATGACTCCTGCGAAGTTTACGTGGATTACTGGTCGCGCTAGTTGGATGTAACCAAAGTGACCAATGCATTCCTTTAGGCGTGAGCCGCAAGTTTTGCAACGTAGACCTGGGTCGATTACGCCAAGGCGTACGTCCATGAGGCCACCGTCTACTGGGTAGCCTTCCTTGTCGTAGAGTTCTGGCGTAACTACTTTTGCTGCTGCCATGTCTTTAATCATGACTGGGCTCAAGATGCCGAACATGATTGCGCGCATTTTTTTGTGGATGTATTCTTCCATGGTCAGTCCTCTAGTACTTGCTCTCAAGGAGCAGCTTAGGGTAGATGCCGAGGCTCTTTAGCTCGTCAAGCATCAATTTGAATGCGTAACTTATTTCGACTAGCGATACTTCTACGCCGTCTCCGCACAGGGTACAGTAGCTGCGGTTCTTTAGACCGTCGTGGATTGCGACGAGCCCGCAGTTCTCACAAACTGGAACAACTGTTTTGTCGCTGTCGAAGCGCTCCTTTAGAAGCATCGATGCACCGTGAGCAATGAAGGTGTCCTTCTCCATCTCTCCAAGTCGCAGTCCGCCTTCCTTTGCGCGTCCTTCTGTTGGCTGGCGCGTTAGGAGCTGGATTGGACCACGTGCTCGGCTCTGTAGTCTGTTTGCTACCATGTGCTTTAGGCGCAGGTAGTACATGTTGCCAACCATGATGGTGGCCTTGTACGAGTCGCCTGTAATTGCGTTGTACATAGTTTCTTGACCGTTACTGCGGAAGCCGTGCTTCGCTAGCTCTTCGCGCAAGTCAATTTCACTTTCTCCGTCGAACAAGGTTGAGTCGATAAAGCGGCCACTCATTGCGCCTACTTTACCACCAATCATTTCGATGAGGTGCGATACTGTCATACGAGATGGTAGACCGTGCGGACCGAACAGAATGTCTGGCCTAATGCCTGCAGCAGTGAATGGTACGTCTGCTTCTGGAATAATAAGTCCAATGACTCCTTTCTGTCCGTGACGCGATGTGAACTTGTCGCCGATTTCTGGAATGCGCGGGTCGCGGATTCTTACTTGAACGAGCTTGTTGCCTTCCTCGTTCTCAGTAAGTGCTATGAAGTCGATAAGACCTTCTTCGCCGTGCTTAAGGTTCATGCTTGATTCGCGGCGTGCACTGTTTGCAAGGTTGTACTCGTCAAGGCTTGAGAGGAAGCGTGGTGGGCTTGTCTTTCCGATGATTACGTCGCCTTCCTTCACAACGGCTTCTGGGAATACAATGCCGTCATCTTCAAGGAAGCGGTAGTCGTGCTCACTCTTGTAGCCTTTGACATCCTTATCTGGTACGCCAATTTCGTCTGCAAGTCCACCTGAGTAGCGAAGCTGCTCTGAGACCACTGGACGGAAGTAGGTTGATCTTGACATGCCGCGATCGATTGAACCCTTATTGATTACAATCGCGTCTTCCATATTGTAGCCTTCGTATGAAAGAACTGCGATAGTACAGTTCTGTCCTGCTGGGTGCTTCTCATATCCCGATAGCTCGTGTAGCACTGTCTTTACGAGTGGTACCTGAGGGTAGTATAGGATGGAGATGTCCATATCCATTCTAACTGAATAGTTTGCTGCGTATAGTCCTACTGCCTGCTTCTGGTTCTTTGCACCCTGTGCGTTACGTACACCGTGGTTGTGGCTTCCGAAAGGAACAAGGCCTGCGCATAGTCCAACAATGCTCATTGCTGCGACTTCAAGGTGGGTGTGATCGACTGTTAGCTCACTTTGACTGAACGCAACAAGTGCAAGTTCTTCTTCTACTGAGTCAAGGTATTCGATAATGCCCTGCTTTACAAGGTCACTCCAGGATAGCTCGCGCTTCTGGATTTGCTGGATGTGCCTCTCGTTAATTAGGATCTTTCCTTCCTTTACAATTAGTAGAGGTCGCCTAAGACGGCCGGCGCTGGTTTCGACAAACACCATATCAAGGCCTTCATCAAAGCCAATGTTTGCTTCAATTGGAATCTTTCCGACGCGTCGTTCGTGAATGAATCGTTCAATAAATTCAGCAGAGCTCTTAACTGTGCCGATGAATTTCTGGTCAACATAGAGTTCGCTCATCGGTGTACCTCCACGCCCATTGCGCGGACTTTGCGGACAAGTTCCTCTTGGTCAATTGGACCAGTTACGCTTGCAAGAAGCGCAAGGTTCTTTCGTAGTCCAATGTTTGCTCCTTCTGGAGTTTCGGTTGGACAAAGACGTCCTAAGTGTGTTGAGTGCAAGCTTCGTGCGTCGAAGTTCTCTTGCGTTGTTGATAGTGGGCTTACTACGCGTTGCAAGTGACTTAGTGTTGCAAGTACGTTCATGCGGTCCATTCTCTGTGAGACTCCTTTACGTCCACCAATCCAAGTGCCTGTTGCCATGCTACTGTAGATGCGTTGCGTTAGGAGCTTGTCGCGAATAATTACCTTAATTGTAGGGAATTTACCACGCTTAACGATACGCTGGAAGTTATATAGCATGTCGCCGATAAGTACTTTCAAGTTTACACGGAATAAGTCGCCAAGAAGGTCTCCACTCATCTTTAGGCGCTTGTTGCCGTAGTGGTCCTTGTCGTTGACTGGCGCCTTGCCTGACACTACGCGAGCATATCGACTAAGCATCTTTGAGAGGTTAACTGCCTTGAGGTGGCGGTCTTCAATTCCACCGCCGATACTTGGTAATAGGTACTTGTCAAGGATTTCGCTGATGCGTGAGAGGCGGATGTCCTTTGTTTGCGTTATACCAATGCGCTTTGCGATTTGGTCCATTGCTTCTTCTGGATCCTTTACATCAACGAACTCAATTAGGTTTAGTAGAATGTCGCTGTCGTCTTCAAGGCCGATTGCGCGAACGATTTCTTCGTCCTTATCCATACCAAGTGCTTTGATTACAAGGAATAATGGAATACGCTTTACGCGAGTGAAAGTGAGGTAGTAGATACCATCCTTCATGCGCTCAAGTGTGTGCGGGATTTTGTAGCTTCCCTTTTCACTGAAAAGCTTTCCTACGTATGGACTGATGCCCGTAGTTGCTTTCTCAACTGTAAGTACGTTTGGCGCTAAGTCTTCAATTTTAATTAGAGTCTTTTCGGTTCCGTTTACAATGAAGTAACCGCCGAAGTCGTCTGGATCCTCGCCTGCTGCGATTAAGTCGTCGCGGTTAAGTCCGAACAGGTGGCAAGAGCGACTCTTAATCATAACTGGTAGTGAACCAATCTGTGTTTTGAAGCTCTCACGTTGGATGCCGTTAATGTGAGCAGAAATTTCTATGTAGATAGGCGCTGCGTAGCTAATTTGACGTAGGCGCGCTTCTGTTGGGAAGATGTTACGACGGGAGCCGTCGGCTTCTGTAATCTCTGGCTTTGTTACCCAGATTTTATCAAGACGAATCTTGAATTCATCGATGTTTGACGGGATAATCGTTGGTTCGATGTCCTTATTCTCTTCGATGATCTTTTGCAGTTCTACTTCAACAAAGTTGTTGAAGCTCTCGATGTCCGAGGAGACGAAACCGTGCTCCTCGAAGTAAGTGCGGATGAGTGTTTCACTGAGTTCATTCATAGGCCACCCTCCGGTAGAAAATTGCTACACCTGCGGTAGGTGAGCGTCGCGTTATCTTGATTATGTCTCCCATTTTCGCGTCGAGTCTTGATAGCGCAGGGTCATTTACGAAAATGACTGGCAGGTTTTGCGGGCTCACTTTGAACTGCACAAACAGCGCTTCAACCGCTTCTTGATCCATTACTTCGTGCTTTGGAACTAGGTTGTGTGCGCTTGCATCAAAAAGGATCTCGGGCGTGCTTTGCTCCTCGACCTTCTTCTTGCTTGGCGCTTTCGTTGGAGCTTTCTTTTTCAGAATTTTGACTGGTTTTCGGGTAGTAGTCTTTTTCGCCATGGTCGGACAACGTGATGAGCCGGACGGGATTTGAACCCGTGGCCAGCCGATTAAAAGTCGGCTGCTCTACCAGGCTGAGCTACCGGCCCCCGGTTGACGCCCTGGCCGGGATTTGAACCCGGGTTGCTACCGTGACAGGGTAGCGTGATAGGCCAGGCTACACTACCAGAGCAGTTGATCTTGGGAGGTGGCTCTGCTGGTCGATTCCACAGGTGTCGGTCACAGGATAAGTTTCCCAAATCAATTAAGATTTGTCTAGAAACCGTTCTGAATGCCCGCCATCACGTTCATAACATTGGAAAAAAGAGCCGTTTATAAATCTTACGGAGAGCGGTATGACACACCAGGTCACTTCATCATTGTATTTTGGCGCCGCACCTATTTATTGGTTGTGGAGGAGTGGCCAGTGCACACTTAATAAGGCGGTAAATGTACAACAATTTTGGATACGTTTTCACGATTATATTCCCAGGATTCGTTTGTTAAACCACTCTGGCGACTACATCCATCACAAAGCTCTAGAGGCATTACTTCATACTGTTGCTCATTAATGAATCGATAAAGCTCTGTCGCGTGGAGCCTGCTAACCTCACTGTCATTTAGGTACCTAATAAGCACAGGCCTGGAGGGAAAATATTCTAAAAAAGCAAGAACTCTGCTTTCTTCCTGAGAAGTCATTCGGACAGCACCGCTCATGGCAGGACTATCAGAAATAGGAGGCCAGATTCTATCATGAAATTGAAATAAAGAAGATAGAATACCAAGTACGGCTGCTACCACTAAGATAATAGTGTACGTATTATTCAAACGCAGATTAAATTTTGAGTCTGAAGCGGTTCGTACGCTCTGAATACGACTTTGGTGATTGTTTTTTCTCTGCATAGAACTTGAGAGTAATAGCCAATATTAAACATGTCCTGTGCATTATAAGCCACTCAAAATTACTTTTGAACTTCAGTAAGCGCCCAAACGGTAAGTTCACATGTATCGACGTTCAGAGTAACATCGATTGAAGGCTTCTGTCCAAAGTACATAGCTTCATTAACGCCCTGGACAGAGACATGTCGGGCTAAAAAGTTAAGCAGTTCATTAGCGTAAGATGTGCATTCAGCACAGCCCGCACTTGCAACCACAGTTACGGAATTAGGGCATTTAGGTACAACATAGTCAAGCAATACTCTCTCAAACGAAGCATTAAGGTGTCTCTCTGGGTATCCAAGAAAATTATTAGTAATAACCCCTGCAGTCTGGCCTCCTGTTTGACCCTCACTACTTACTACACCTATATTGATGCCATCCGACTGATTTGTAACAGGTAAAAGAACGGCCTGGCCGCCACTCTGACCAGTAGTATGAAGTTCTGCTTGAGGCTCGGACTCAACACGCGTTTCTTCTTGATATATTTGCCAAGCTGTAAAGATAAGACCTATAACTGTCAAGAAGATCGTAATTCTGTCGCCGACACTTAAACCGCGAGAGTTCATGTTTAGGGAATATGCGCATGGTTTAACACTTTACTCATTATTAGTTGCCCAGAGTAATCGTGAAAACGCCGTCAGGGCAGCCGAGGTGCGCGCCGCACGGAACCTGGTCATAGACATAGCTTCATGCTACCATCTGATTGTAGCCTTGCGCTTCCAATTAGGTCATAATTGCCGTTGCCGTGACCTGGCCTGAGGAACCCGCAACATACCCCATCGAGAAAACGGTCGTATTGCAAGCAGTAATACTATGCGTCGCCGGACCATTGATGGGTTAGCGACAGTACAGTAATAGAAAGGTTGGAGAGTCCCCCCACCCAGATTCGAACCGGGAACCTCCCCGTAACGGCAAGCTGGTTGTCGGTCATTCCACCCGCACCGCGGGTCAGGTCGGACAAGTCTTCTACAGCGGGACGCTCTACCGTTGAGCTATGGAGGGATAGTCGTGAGGACTCTCCAGCCCCAAAGGACATGGAATTCTCTTATAAAGCTTCTGGCACACCCTAATGATATGAACATTCCAGCAGGCCGCGTCCGCTTAGCGAACACCAAGCCGTTCCATGAAACAGGCAAGCAAGTAGTATACTGGATGCAAGCGGCGCAGCGCGTCCATGAGAACCCTGCGCTCTCCTACGCCGTAGAAATGGCAAACAAGCATAGTAAAGAGCTCGTTGTTTGCTTCGGCATAACGCCCTATCCGTGCGCGCAGCGCGCGCACTACGATTTCATGCTTGAAGGCCTGCATGGCGTTGCGCAGGCGCTTGCAAAGCGCGGCATCGAGTTCATTTGCAAGCAGCACGATCCTGTAAAACTCGCGTTATCGTTCGACGCAGCAGTTATTATTACTGATGAAAACTATACGCGAGTGCCACGACAATGGCGCGAGCGACTCGCAACTGAATCCCCTGTTTCAGTCCACATTGTAGACGCGAACCTTGTTGTGCCCGTATGGCTTCGCGGAAAAGAAGAATGGGCAGCCTACACCATTCGCCCAAAACTGTGGAAAGACGCACCAGAATATTTGCGTGAAACGCCACTACAAAAATATGCTAAAGCAAAATCAGGAATTGTAAATGAAGTTCCAAAGTTAACAATTGATTTGCCTACACTTGCAGCGCGCGCTCAAACTGGCGGCGAGATGGCAGCACTAAAAGCGCTCGGCTCGTTTATTGCAAATCTAAAGGGTTACGAAGGACGCAACGATCCAAGTAAACAATCGTGCAGTAAACTATCTAGCTATTTGCACTTCGGTCAAATAAGTCCGATAACTATAGTGCAAGCAGTTAGCGCCGCTGCGGCTGCAAATCCTAAGCTCGATGCACTCGCGCAGGGATTCATTGAGCAAATTTTTGTTCGGCGCGAAGTCGCCCATAATTTTACCTATTATAATCCACAATACGACCAATTTGAAGGCTATCCCGAGTGGGCACGGAAAACGTTGGACACTCACCGAAGCGACCCGAGGGAATACGTGTACACGCGCGCCCAGCTTGAAGCAGGAGAAACTCACGATGAGTTATGGAATGCTGCGCAACTCGAAATGGTACGCACAGGATATATGCATAACTATATGCGAATGCTTTGGGCAAAGAAAATTCTCGAGTGGAGCGAAACTCCAGAGGAAGCAATTGCTACTGCGATTGTGCTAAATGACACGTATGAGCTTGACGGCCGAGATCCTAATGGATATACAGGCATTGCGTGGTCTATTGGCGGCAAGCACGACCGCGCATGGTTTAACCGACCAATTTTTGGAATGGTTCGTTTTATGAGCACCGCAAGCGCCGCGAAAAAGTTTGATGCGGATGCGTACATAGCATATGTTAATTCGCTTGCTAGCACAATAACAAAAAAGAAATCTACGCGCACGGATGGAGAAACACTCTCCCGGTTTGTTAAGTAGGAATTATGAGATACGAACAACCAGTAAATTATTTTTTGTTTTAGATATAAAATAAACACAAGAAATACATGGAAATAAAAAAATATACATTAATTGTTAGACTTGTCTTTACCTTGCTTAATTGAATAAGAAGTCGACTTAGCCTTCGGCTGCTCTTCACGGGAGAGGTGCCATATTAGTGCGATTACAGACGCAATGACAAAGAGCACAAACAATACTAATACAACGCTCCAGCCAATTACTAAACCAGCAATGATTGCTGGCGACAGTACAACAATTGCTGCTGTAACGATCACTAGAGCTAAAAGTGCAACGCAGCAACCAATTAAGAATCTAAATAAATTATTCATTTTCGTGGCATGTATCTGTGTAGTTTCGCTGCTAAGTTTTGTAGCGGCATACTCTGTAGCCAAACTTTTCCAGGTCCTGACAGTGTGGCGAGAAATAGACCTTCACCACTAAACAACATATTTTTTATGCCTTCAACGCGTTGCAAGTCGTACTGTACTGTATGCTCAAAAGCACCAATATAACCAGGATCTATTTGCAGCGTCTGATCTTTTTTTAGAGTATACTCGGTCAATTCTCCTGAGAATTCTAGAAATACTTTTCCGTTGCCCGTTAATTTCTGAAGTATGAATCCCTCGCCACCGAAAAATCCTGCGCCAAGGCGCTTAGTAAATTCCACTTTAAGTTCAACAGATGGTTCAGCCGCCATAAAGGCATCGCGTTGACAAATAATTGGGTTATCTGT
Source organism: Candidatus Woesearchaeota archaeon (assembly GCA_043771635.1). Lineage (GTDB taxonomy): Archaea > Nanobdellota > Nanobdellia > Woesearchaeales > SKIA01 > JAYVHA01. The sequence continues at coordinate 48,594 of JAYVHA010000002.1, read as the reverse complement.
AGATATATCTAAATCAAGAATGTTACCTGGCATTTCGCTACAGAAAGATATTGTTCCCATACCTTCTGTACACTCATAAGTAACTAGGAACAAAGACTCGCCTGAAAACATTCGTCCAACAGCGCCACTAACTCCCCCCTTCATTGATGATGTCATGGACACGTTCGGGCTCTTCCAAGCCATTCCACCTGATTCTGTGTACAGCGCTTCGCCTTTCTTTAATTCAACATCCACTACAGGCATATCCTTGCCGCGAATAGTATATTTCATACTTTATCTAATCAGAAGTAAGTATAAATACATTTCTAAAGCTTTTACTGCTCGCGATCAATATTTACTTCGTTCGAATAAGCAGTGCGCTCACGGCCTGCGTGGTCGAACTTTACTTTCGCAGCCGGCAAGTACACATCACCAATAAGCTTTAGCTTAGTTTTGACCGTATAAGTTATGATACGCTCCTCAAACGAGTCGAGCGAATCAATATCCCAGCGCACGAGCGTGCCGTGACCTGGTTTACGTACAATCTTTGACGGCTGCAGCGTACCAAGGCTTGCTTCCTTGACAACATCCGCCATTGATGTTACTTTGTCAACTACGTGTAGTGAGTTAACAGAGCGAGCAGAGCGGTTCTTTACGTGCAGACGTATACGCAGCTCACTTACACCGTCTGATGAGCTACCGCGTATTTGCGCTTCTTTTTGCAAAATTAGCGGAGAGCGGAATACAAAGTAAAGAACTACGCTAGCAACTAGAATTGCTGCAAGAATCGCAAGCAGTCTAAAATTGCGCGTCACCGAAAATTCTACGCGTGCGCCCGGCTCGAGTGTAGCCATGAACTCAAGCGAGTTATTCTGAGCTTCATACTTCTGAGGACTTGTTGTGAACAAGCGCGAGAACCAGTTAGTAGGATGCGCAACAGAAGTTGCTTGCACTGAGTTGCCAGTATTAGTAATGCTGTAGCTAGTTGTTGTTTTAAACCAAGCACCACTAGTACTGCTAGTTCGCTCCTCAGTATTATATGACGCTACAGTTAACGTAGTTTCAAATTTATTAACAGTAATATTATCAACAGAAATAGTAATTGTAAGTGGGTAGGTTCCAGGAACTGTTTTACTGTTTGGCGTAAGCGAGAGCTGGTTTGTTTTTTCACCGTCGTCGCCAGTAACAGAACCCAACGTTGTTTGATAACGCTGCGACACAAGCGGGCTTGCAACGTCAACAATTAACGCAGAGTAGTCTCGCGCATTACGGTTTCGTAAGTACACAGACAAGGGAAATGGTTCTCTTGGATCAATGCTGTCAGGCACACGCGCAGACAAGAAAATACTTGGCGCATACTGCCCACCGGATCCATTCGGTGAAAGCACAGTAATTTCAGCATTTTCCACTAGAAACGTGCGCGTGTTTGCGCTGCGAACTTTAATCGGAATAATGCGCGCGCCCGGCGTTACGTACCCTTTAGCTGATAGCTGCAAAGTTGTTGAACGTGATTTTCCATTAGGCACATCGCTTAATGGCTCTGCGCTGTCTACAATCCAACCTATATCATCGGTTGATACAGTAAACGCGTCAGACATATTCTGGTAATTGGTTACCTTCAATTCGTATTCTGCCGCATCATTTGGGAGTATTTCATCCTCGACAACATCTAGTGAAATTGAGAACGCTTCATTCTGAGCTGCGTACGTAACCGGCGCCAGGGCTAAAATTAGGATGATGAAAGTGACGGCTTGGGCAACAGAGCGATGCATACGGTAACTCACCAATAGTAACGAATTGCTGCGTCCGCGAGCGTTTATATTATTTCCGGTATCAAGCGCTCAGACTTGCCGTACTACGGTGCATGCGCTTAGCTATTCGAATTACTTGGTCGCATGCGTTTTCCATGTGGGGCTCGTGGCTAACTAGTAAGATCTGCCGGCAGCCTAGCTCGCGCAAAACGTCTCGGACACGGTGCAGCTGCTCAGTCGAAAAACCGTCGGTCGGCTCGTCAAGAATAAGCAGATCTTTCGTTTTAATTGTAGACACGAAGTCAGACACCACCTTGTAGAGGCCAAGGCGATAACTGAGCGCCACAGCAGTTTTCTCTCCGCCTGAGAGTTGCTCAAGAGTAGAATCATAACCATTTTGTACAATAACAGGCTCGAAACTCTCACCTAAGCCTACCGCAAGACTATCATCTTCAACTAAGCGCATGAAGAATGAGCTGAATAATTCGCCAAACTCTGCGTGCAAACTTGCAAGCACGTGGCGCTCAACAATAGTCACCGTTTCCAGAAAGTGCTCTTCAAGCCACTGCCGCTGAGCCTGTGTTTTTGCTACGCGAGCCGCCGCCGCTTGCGCGTTTCCTAAGCGCTCGATTAGTACTGCGGCTTGCGAGCGAGCGCTGCTTTCAAGTGACTGCGCAACCCCTAAAGCTTGCCCCGCTACATCGCGTTCATGCTCACGCGCGAGCGCAATTTGCTCTGCGGCACGGTAAGACTCTTGCACAACAGGGTTTGGCGGCACAAAAGTTGCTAAGCGCTCGCTTGCAACCGAAATATCTTGAATAAGCGTTGCTAATCGCTCCTCGAGTCTTAGTCGCTGCCGCTCCTGCTCAGCGCGCGCTAAAAGATCTCGCTGATATACGCTATACCGCCTTTGCTGCTCACTTAAACCAGTAAAGCGCTGAACTGCCGCTTGGTGTGTTGCCCTCAAGTCCCTCTCACGCGAGCGAAGCGAATCAAGCGCGACTTCAAAGTCGCGAACTGCCGCATCTGTGTCAGTTTGGACTGCATGTTTATGGCCCTCAGTCACACCTTGGCGGCACACTGGACAGGTTGCAAGCGTAATTATGCTGCGGGCTTGGTCACTATGGATGTTTCGCTTAGCACTTAGTTCGGCGGTTCGACCTGCAAGGGCGTGAAGCTCTCGCTCAATTGTAAGTTGCTCGCGGCGCGTAACGTCCAGCGCAGCGTTTGCGTCTTCCACAGGCTCGATTGGAACCGCAAAATATTCCTCGATTCTCCCCAAGTCCTCGCGTGCGTTTCGCTGCGCACGGTCAAGCTCACGTAGGCGGTTCGAGAGAGCTGCGCGCTCTTGTTCTTTGCCAAGCAATAGTTCATACTCAATACGTTTTTCGGATAGACTTGCCCGTGCATGCATCAGCGCAATTGCAGTTGTAGCGAGCACCGACTTTGCAGCTTCAACGTTCGTTAGCGCAGCAATAGCGTTGTCGCTCGCGATGCCAGCTTCACGCTCGAGCTGGGGCGCCGCGCTCGACACAAGCAAATCTGCGCGCTCTTGTGCGCGTAATTCACGTAGCACCAGGTTTGCGTTTTCCTTAACTAATTTGTAGCGCTCGATGCCAAACAATGCCCTCAGCGTGTTTAAGCGCTCTTCAATCGGGAGAAAAATAATTTGCTTCATTTCCTCTTGAGGAGTATATATTGTATGCCGAAAAATAAGCCCTTTGCTCTTTGTGAGGAGAGCATCGGGGTAGCCGAGAATCGTGAGAACTCTAGCCTTCAGCTCCTGCGCACTGAGGGATTCAGTGGCCCCGTCAGTACTTAGCGAACAGTCTGTTTGCCTCACACCCTGCGCTCCGCGCTTCAAAGTGCGGCTTGCCGTGTACTCAGTTGCCCCAATCGAGAAAGTTAATGTAACTATTCCTTCATCTGCGCCATGCCGCAGCAAGGATTCACCATCAAGCGCCGCGCGTTGTGTTCCAAACAATGAGAATTCGATTGCTTGCAGCACGGATGATTTGCCCGAACCAATATCGCCGCTGAGGAGCGTTATTCCTTCTTCAAAGGCGAGGTCGAGCTCTTCGTACGAGCGGACGTTTCTAAGCGAGAGGCGGCGCAGGAGCATACAATAGGGGTAACACTTTCTGTTTTTAACATGCTAGGCTCCCAGGCTTAAATTTAACTCTCTATGCACTAGCGTCGATGCTGCGCAACGTCACGCATTTTTCCGAAATCACGCTCTGAACGAATATGAAGCTTGCCAACATAATAACAAGATGTATCGAAGCAGGCTTGCAACAAAAGAATTTCTTAAGAATGCAGCAAGCATCCTCTCGCCCGAGCAAAATAGAGCCATCAATAGTATCATGCAGCGAATAGGCCAAGGCAATCTCAAAGGACAATGCTTAGTAATTCCATGGCTATGGGAGGTTAAACTACCAAGTAAACGACTTTACTATGTTGTACAAGGAGGGAATGCCATCTTTGTTTCAGCGAGCACAAAAAATGAACAAGCCATATTCATCAAACACCTAATTAGACAAAAAGAACAGCTCCTAACACTCGCTGAACGCATCACTCGTAACGAATAACTCTGCCTGCTCTTAAATCTTCAATAGACCGCGCAACGCTATCCTTAATTTCCACTTCCCGCAGCGCCTTTTCAATCCTCTTAAGGCGTTGGTACTCCTTCTTCGGAATAGTTACAGTATCAACCACGATAGCTTTGAGGGACTGGTCGTATATATACTTTCACGCGCAAAAACCGGAAAAAACAACTGAAGCTTTAAAAACCTCGAATCTGCCCACTGGTATAACGGCCAGCCCTGTAGTATAGTGGCCCAGTACAGCGGACTTTGAATCCGTCAACGGCGGTTCAAATCCGCCCAGGGCTATCAAGCAATGCTCGCTTCTCGAGCAAGTTACAAAAAAATGAGCAGCTACAATCTAACTATTCTTAGAAGCAATAAAGTTGAACAATTAGTTACGTTTTATTCTAGGCTGCTCGAAGTCAATTTTGACGAGCATACGGACCACGGCCCAACTCATCATGGAACGCAAGTCGGCGACGTGTACCTGGAAATTTATCGCACTAAAAATCTTCAGGGACAGCTAGACGGAATTGGTTTTGCTATGAGTGAACTAGAGAAAGCCCTTGAGAGAGTTGGAAAAGAACATTTACATCAATCAATTCAGCGCAATGGCAACAATATAAGCGCCATGCTAAAAGATCCTGATGGCCGCATAGTATTTCTAACAGAGCAGAAGTAACTATCGAGCGCGACAAGCTTTGAATCTATCGAATTGAGTTCGTACCAGAGTTATTACACATAAAAATTATTGCGAATTATTCAAATTTAAAAAAAAGAATAAGAATCTGCATCAAATTACGAGACTGTAACCTTGCCTTCCATGGATGGATAAATGGTACAGTAATACGAATATACACCTGGCGTCATGAAAGTGTGCGAGTAAGTTTGACCGTTTGAAAGTCGACCCGAACTAAGCTCACTTCCGGACGAACTCGTAACTGTGTGAGAGCGCTCATCTTGATTTGTCCAAGTAACAGTGTCGCCTGCTCTTATTGTAACGTCAGGGAATGTACTACCGCTAATGTCAGTGTTAACAGTTCGAGCTTCAGCAACTGGTTCAATAGGTGCAACTGGTGCAACAGGCGCGACTGGCGCTACAGGGGCGACGGGAGCAACAGGCGCGACCGGCAACACTGGAGCGACGGGAGCAACAGGCTCAACAGGAGCGATGACGGCAGGAGGCGGCGCGACTGTAGTAGCGCAAGCGACAAGTGTAACAATACTAAAACAAAGTAATATGAGAGTAGACCAACGAGTGAATGTTTCCATCAGTATACTAAATATAGTTAAGTTATAATACAAATGAACGGATAATGCATGCTCCAACTCATAAAAAATAATTGATTGGCGTTAAAATTAATTTACATCAATAATAAGGACGCCAAGCCTTGATGCACGCAAGTATGGAAAGCTGCAAATGGTTGTTTGCTTGCGCCAATCAGTAAAAAACAGTAAACACAATAGATAGAATAGAGAGAATAGGAGAGAGAAAACAAGAAAGAGGTAATCCAGAAATCAAGAAAAAGAAAACAAAATAGAAAAACTATATTAAAAAAAAATTAATTCGAGTTATTACGTACGTTGCTCCCAAGGCAGTTTCATTTCATACATCGAATTCTATCTCAAAAATCTCAGTAATATCGAAATTAGGAAGATTATCAGGAATATCCAGATTAGAAATCGTCCAATGCCTGCGGCGAAAAAAGATACTCCTCGCGCGCCTAATACGTACGCAATTAGTGCAATGACTAAAAATACTATTGCTATATACAGTAAATCTACCATTAATTAATTGAGCGCTGCGTAAATATAAAGCTCATGAACCTTAAGGTATCGTTATTACTGCCGTGGGCCGCCGCGTGGAGGACCACGCCGATCTCCGCCTGCAGGGCGAGGACCGTCACGTGATGGACGTGGACTGTCTCCGTCGCGCGAAGCACTTTGCGTACGGAAAGGTCTTGGACCATCGCGAGGACCGTCACGAGGGGAGCCAGCGCGTCGGTCTCCGCCGTCGCCGCGAGCTTTCCCTGCGAACTTGCTGAATGAGCCGCCACGAGGAGCACCACGAGGAGCACCACGTCCAAAGTTGCCGCGCTTTGGTAAGCTTGCAGCGGAGCCAGTTGCGAGGCGCGCGCGCTCATCGTGGAACGCGTGCTCTAGTACTGGAATCTGCTGGCGTGTCATGCGCTCAATGTCGCGCAAAAAGTTACGCTCTTCGGACGAGCAGAACGAGTAAGCAGTACCGTCTGCACCAGCGCGCGCAGTGCGACCAATGCGGTGCACGTAGCTCTCCGGCTCATTTGGTAGTTCATAGTTGATTACGTGTGAAATTCCGTCAACGTCGATACCACGCGCTGCGATGTCAGTTGCTACAAGTACGCGCACTTTTCCGTTCTTGAAGTCGTTGAGCGCTTTTTGACGTGCTGCTTGACTCTTGTTACCGTGAATTGCATCTGCATGTACGCCTTTGTCGTACAAAAATTCAACTAGCTTGTTTGCTCCGTGCTTGGTACGCGCGAATACTAGTACTCGCTCTAGATGCTCTCCTTCAAGAAGCTGCAACAGAAGCTTATCTTTGTCTTGCTTCGCGACGAACAATATTCTCTGATCTATACGCTCTACAGTAGTTGCCTGCGGCGTTATTGCAATTTTTTCAGGGTGGTGAAGCATTGTACGCGCGAGCGAGTCCACTTCTGGAACCATAGTTGCTGAGAAGAATAACGATTGGCGCTGCTTTGGCAACATCGCGATAATCTTCTTGATATCCATGATAAAGCCCATGTCAAGCATGCGGTCTGCTTCGTCTAGAACGAATACTTCAACTGCGTCAAGGCGCACTCGGCGCTGGTTAACTAAGTCAAGCAAACGTCCAGGCGTAGCAACAACAATATCGACACCGCGGTTTAGCGCATTAACTTGAGGTCCTTGACCCACGCCACCAAAAATAGTAGTGTGCGTTAGTCGAAGAAACTTACCATAGGATTTGAAGCTATCACCGATTTGTGCGACGAGTTCGCGTGTAGGTGCAAGAATCAGCGCGCGCGGACTTGCGCGACCCGCAACCCGCTTGTCAGTTGCTAGGCGCTGAAGAAGTGGAAGCGCAAATGCTGCTGTTTTACCAGTGCCGGTCTGCGCAATTCCAAGAAGGTCTTTGCCTTGAAGTAGTAGCGGAATCGCTTGCTCCTGAATTGGAGTAGGCGTAGTGTAACCATCAGCTGTGAGCGCACGCTGTAGGGGTTCGATTAGGGGAAGGTCTGTGAATTGCATGTTTTGGGGTGCTCGTGGGATGCAGGAGCACCCGAAGAAACGTACCTATGGAGAAGACTCTTAAGGTCTTTTTAAACCTTTCCGGATTTTCCAGCTAAATAGGGACGAAACTAGGTCATTTTTCACTGAAACTATTATGCGGCCAGTTACTCTAAAATCGATTTGCGAATTCACCGATAAGCGGAAGTTCCCTGCGTTCACCGCTAAATGCGTACACAATGCCAATTACCCATAGTATAAACAAAGCAGCCCAAAGCATCATATGTACAGCCCAGCCGATAAACGGAATAAATCCTACTACCCAGCCAATAACATTTACCAAAACACATACAATACCAAGTACTAGGCCTTGCTTACCGTAGTATTCAGCATATGCTCCACCTTTTTTCGCGAGCAGAATGATAACATAACCTATGATCGGAAGTAGTACGCCGACGAAAGCCCATGATTTCATCTCATCCGTAACGGTGCCTGCGCCCGGCGCAACAGCGGGAGTGGTTTTTTTGGCCATTCTATTATTACTACAGCGATTCCTTAAATGAATATCGATTTATTCAGCGCGACACAACCACTAATACCTCGAAATTATTTCTGCAATCGCGTCTGCTACTTCTGGATGATACTGAGGGTTTAGTATATCGCTATGCAACAATCGCGTTGTACCAGCGCAAGTACCATTGACCTGCGTATTTGTAGCGAAGCTTAGTGCCGCGCTGCTGCCTTCAATTACGCCATCCCACGCCCGACCATCACATCCCACACCGTAAAACGCGTAAACAGGAATTGTTGGCTTCGGACCTGCATTAAGTTTACTCAAAAATAGACTTCCGTACTCCATATCCTCGCATTCCGTCTCACTACCGAATACTGCGCAATATTGAGTGGTGCGTCCACTTGTACCATTGTTTGGAGTGCCCACCATAATAACCGCAGCAACATTATTTTCACCAAAGAGTTGTAAGTAACGCCTCGTTACTAAACCGCCCATAGAGTGAGTCACAATTATCACCTTTTCTGATCCGGTGCGCGCCTTTGCTACAGCAACTGCCTCTTGTAGTCGTATAGCATAAGTTTCTATGTGCTCGGACTTTTGTGAAACAAAAGTTATTTCACCACCTTGAGGATAACTGTCATAATAGTATGTTGTCGTGACTCCATATCGACCAGGTAAATCCTGCGCAATCGACACTAAAGGCTCAAGTGATTGCTGCGGGAAAACGTGCCCAAGATAAATCATTTTTCTACGATCCTCAAGCCACTTGGTGTATGGTCCAAACACATTAATGTTAGTTTCAGGCGAAGTTCCCTGAGCAAATGAAAAACCGTGTACAAATAGCACCGCAGTTTGCGGCGCAGCAGGACACACTTCGCACTCATTTGCGGCGCAGCACTTTCTACCAGGCAAAAGCGGCGCCGGCAACACCGATGTACCCGTGCGTGATGAATTCAGCACAGGCGTAGGCGCCCGAGCTATAGTGATTGAAGCTTGACGTAGTGGACAGATTGCTGATGCTGCGTCTACAGTTACGTCTGTTAAGTTAAGTGGAAATGCAAGGCGTTGCGCCATTGTCAACAATTGCTGCGACGCATTAATTATTGCGGCTCGCGTCTGCGCAACACTCGAATAAAATTCCGAATCCATAGTCAAATTGTGCACTCCGTACGCCGACAGCACCTCGTATTCAGACGAATTCAAAGCAATGGACGTGTTCTCCTCCTTTGCTCGCTGTAGAATATAGGCCCGCGCGTTGCTATAAGTTAAATTACTACTTGAAACAAACGCGCAGTCTGTACTTGCACTTCGCGCAGCAGCACTCAAGGTAATATTAGGCAACGTTGCATTGCATGAGACATTTGCAACAGCACACAACACTAATTTCTCCTGATAAACTGACTGCGCGAATGACTGCACTTTCTTAATTTTGCTTGTGCTACGGTTTTCCAAATCATCCACTATTAGATTTGCAATGCCTAGTTTGCGACGGGTGTCTGTTAAAGCAGCACCATCAAATTCAGTAATCGAGCTGTTATACTTGCTTATTGCCTCATTTAGCACAAGCACATCAGAATCAGGCATTAGTGCTTCTAGCTCGCGCACGACTTGTTCTCTGTTAGTAAAATTCTGTGCGAAGAAGACAAATTCTTTTTCATCTACCTCGTCTGATGAATATGCAAGGTGTGTTGTTTGCGGCAAAGATAAGGTAAGTAATTCGCTCGCTGCCGTAAAATCATCACGATCAAACGCAGCTTGCACAGCAATTACTCGCTGCGCTAATTCGCGCCGATCGACTTGCGCGGATGGAACGTACATTGCTGCACGCGTAGAATTCACTTTGTAATCGTTTTGAATCGCATCGAGTTTACTGTCGAGCTCTCGCGCGCGGTCATGCCAAGTTTGCAAGGAAGTTTGTAGCTTCTCACGCTCCGCCTGCTGACTTGTTGAGAAACGCGTTTCTACACGCACTGCTGAGCTTGTGAGCACAGTTTCACCTACGCTTTTACAGAAACGCGATTGCTCGTTCTCACAACTAACGCTAACTTTAACCAATCTATTTTGCTCTCCCCTTGGAGTGCTGCTAACGGCAATTGGTAATGTTACTTGATCACCGCTTGACAGCGTCTGCACTCCTCGCCCCAAAGTAGCCCCATTCTCGAGGTCGGTAGCGTTCCAAGCGCACAGCGCAGAGCAGAGCAATAAATTCTTTACACCTAACTCAGCAGTAATAATCCCCGATTGCCCGTTTGTTAAGGTTAGCTGGTTCGTCGATGTACTTAGAAATATTGCTAAATCATCTGTGCGTAAACTAGTGAAAATTAGCGCAAGAGAAAACAATACTTCGAGCAAACCTATAATGGCTAGCACTAATACAAATGCAATAATCGTTTGCTGCCAGCGCGGCAATTGCTGCAGCCACATGTACAAACGCTCGCGGCGCTTAAGCGCCTTGTCAGGAGCAGTATTTGTACCCTGTTCTCCATCTTGCGGTTTTTGCCGTCGAAACATAACATTTTACCATCGCTCGAGGTTATATAATTAACCTTGGTCAAAGCAACGAGCGAGCAGTACAGAATTATTTAACTTCGAAATAGCCTTGAATTCGTGTACTGGCGCAGCTAAAGGGAATTCTTCCAGGCGTGCTGGCTGTAAATTCAATTATGGTTTCTGCAGTTAATAGTTGGTTAATGTTAAGATCAGGAACAATAAGCGTGTTTCCGCAGTCAGTTGCGCGAGTCGCATTAATTACCCACTTTACGGTTTCTCCACTTCTCACTGACATCACTGAAGGCACGTATCCTTCCGGCGTAACCATCATGGATAGTTCGCGAGCGGGCTCTATCGGTCGAGGCAAAGGCTGCGCTAAAAGTGGCTTTAAGAAAATTTCGATTGCAGCGCCGGCTGCGCCAACAACAATAACTAGTAAAATTACTAATATGAACGCGGCGCGACGAGCGGCGCGATCAGGCTCTATTAATTCAGGAATAGCTTCGTACGCTTGCTGCAGCTGAGCGTCGGTTGGAGCAATCTTCTTGCTATGCTTTTTTGGCTTTTGTACGCGAGGCATTATGCAGTGGCTTCTTTACTAAATTAAAATAATTAAAAAAATAAAAAATTAAAAAATTATTTTGCTAGTGCTGCGTCAATTGCTGCTGCGAACACTGAATATGGCTGTGCGCCAACAACAAGTTGTCCGTTTATAACGAAGCTTGGTGTGCCGGAAACGCCTGCTGCGCTGCCTGCTGCCATGTCATCTGCGACGTACTTCGTATACTTGCCGCTATCTAAGCAACTATTGAACTTGGTTGTATCAAGCTTTAGGTCTGCTGCATATTGCTTCAAATCAGCAACTGCGAGGCCAGTTCCGTCACCAGCACCCTTTGCGAAAAGGATGTCGTGGAATTCCCAGAACTTGTCCTGATCGTCTGCGCACATTGATGCTTCGTGTGCCTTTGGCGCATTCTGGTGGAATGGTAGTGGGTAGTGCCGGAACACAATGCGTGCCTTTCCAGTATCAATGTAGTTAGTCTTTAGCTGCCCCATGGTCTGATCATTGAAGCGCTTACAGAATGGACACTGGAAGTCGCTGAATTCAATAATCGTAACCGGAGCGTTGTCTTTACCCATGCTAGGTCCTGTTGCGTCCACTTTTACTGGTGCAGATGGTGCTGCAGGAGCAGAAGGAGCGCCAGGAGCTGATGGTGCACTAGGCGCGCTAGGAGCCGCAGCGCCTACGCCTGAAGTAACTTTGTCAAGGAAGTAAATGTTTGTCACAAATGACGCAACTAGAAGTGCGCCTAAGAATAGACTTACAAACATCCATGGGTTTGCGGATGATTCCGCAGCAGAGTGTTCTTTTTTCACTGTGTATTCACCTGTAGTGTGTGATGTAACGCATTACTGCGCCCCACCCTAAGTTTCATTTATGTGAAACCATATATAAATCTTAACTGAAACGGTCTCCACAACATATTTTAACCTGTGACCTTGGTTTCACTTCCATGCAACGCTCACTTCGCGGTACAAGGGAAGGAATTCTTATCGCAGTTGTTATTCTAAGCGCGTTTGTTTTCTTTCTCTTCGCAGTAGTATTTAGTTTTCAAACTACCCTAGAGTCAAAAGTAATGTCCCCGCTCGTGAGCCCACTGATTAAGTATCAAGTGTATTTTATTATTTCACTAGGTGCACTCGGAATTGCTGTGGGCGCGACCGTGTTCTACTTTATGTCACAACGCGTTGATTCTCGTCAGCATGCAGCAAAAAAATCCGCCGACGTAATTTTGCGTTTTTTGTCGCCGGACGAGCAACACGTAGTAAAAGCACTTATGGAAAAGCAAGGCACGCTACTTCAAAGTGAACTTTCACGCTCACATGGATTATCAAAAGTAAAAGCGCACCGTGTTGTTGCAAGGCTTGTTGCAAAAGGAATAGTGGCTCTGCAAGAGCATGGAAAAACAAACCGCATTAGTCTAGATGCAGAAATTCGCGAAGCAATGAAAGAATAAATTAAGTTGCAAATTATGCTACTTTAGGCGAGTGCTAGTATTGCAGTTGCGGCGCAACTAATAGAGTATAAGCACTTCGCGCAGGAGCATATTGTCCTGGATGCGCAGTTGGCTTTTCACCCATTATTAATCGTGGGCGCATTTGCGCCTCATAGGATTTACTTTGCGCGCGCGCTGCGACTCTAAGTTGCAATAGCTGATTTTGCGTGAGCGCGTGGCCTGTTATGTCTTGCACTGCGCGCGCGTATGGCGTAACTGTTACTTTCGGACCTACATGGCCGCGATCAATTACTTCTAGGTCTGTGTTCTTTGCAACACGTGAGTAGAAGCCACTGGCACTCATTTCTCCGTCTGACGGGCGCCAGTTTTGTATTTGCGTTTGGAACACTGCTAGTTCTTTCTTGTACGCATCAAGCTGGCCTTGCACATAATTGCCGAAATTTCGACCAGCACGGGTCATTGCGTCATGGTTCGTTCTAGTTTGGTTGTGTTGATACGTTTGCGCCGCCTTATTTGCTTCTTGCACCAGAGTTTTGTATGTGGCAAGGCCGCGATTAGATAGGCCATAACCAAGCGCCTTTATTGGCTTGCCGTCTTCCATCACTGCAATTCGCTGCTCAATAGTATGATTGTGCTTCGTGTATCCTAGCGCCTGCACTGATAGCGCTGTGCGCATATCCGCATCACTTGGTACATGCATTAGAGTAGTGAAGATAGGGTGATCACGCGGCAACCTAGATAAGGCAGCAGCGTATTGCCGGTTTCCTGACGCTAGTGCTGATTCAATCTGAGCATCAGGGTTTCCTGGATGCTGATGATACATAATTTGACCCGGCTTGTAGTTCAGGGCGAAAGTAGCTATTTTATCCGTGTTAAGCGACGCACTGTTTGGCGTGCGAGCAATAGCGATTGATTCAGTATTACCAGGCGTGACAAGAATAGCGTCTTCAAGATGAGGATCCTTCAGGTTGCTGAAGTAAGTCGCCGCCGTATTATCTGCGTGCGTACTTGTGTTCAGGCTCACAAACTTTGGTTGTTTAAATCGGTACGAGGAAGTATTTTGTATAAACACTTGCTGAGCATAATTTTGACCACCATACCTAGGTCTAGTTTGAACTTCTTGTTCTCGGATGATGTCCGCAAGCGCACTTCGCTCTAATTGCATGAAAATAGACGGCCAGTTCTGCTATAAGAGCTTTACGCTGCCGCTTGAAGCCGTAATCTTCTTAAATGAACTCTCTTGCCTTAAGTAATTCCCAGGGGCCGTTAGCTCAGCCTGGTAGAGCACTGGACTCTTAATCTAGTGGTCGGGGGTTCAAATCCCTCACGGCTCATTTTTTTTCCAGCAGCACATCCCCGATCATTTAGACAATCCAAGTTCTCAAGGCTTAACGTTTTAGTAAAAATATCAGTATCTTCTCATTGGCCGTTTACCATGGCCGAAAACACTACTGTGTGAACTCGCAGCCCCGTTTGGAAGACTTGCCATAGGGTTCGAACCATTACGCGAAAGCAATAGCTTAGCAGTCTTTGTAGGGAATAGTTTGGCGTGAGCCGCGCGTTGCTGAGTACCGATTTTAATCATACAATCCATACAGATGATGACCGTGTGATTGTCATCAATGACTATTCGATTAATTTCGTTCGAGTACTTTGGAATAGGTTTCTCACAGAGAGTACAAATTTCCGCTGTCATGTCATAGCGGAAACACAAGGAGTCTAAAATACTACGCTTTTCTGTAGGAAAACACTTTCTCGCATTCCTCCGCAGCAGGACAGTGTTTAAATTTTAAAAATAAATAATTAATTCAGTATTCAAAAATCAACCACTGCTTTGAAGCCACCGGAAGCCATGCGCTTCATGTCAAAGGGCATACTTTTGGCGGTCATCTTTGGATCAGTCATGAACGGATCTTTCATGAGTTTTGCCATGACTTGCTTTCGGTGTGCTTTTGATTGGTAAACTATAAATGAGAAGAATACCACTTCGTCCTTCTTTGCCTTTGCAAGTTTTGGAAACGGCATGCCTACTCCTTTCCTATTCAAGTCGTCACCCACACATTCAACATACTTTAGTACACCGAACTTTTCCATGAGTTTTCCCATTTTTGTTGAAAGCGCTTTGTACTCCTTTACTTTAGTCTTCTTTACAGGAAGAACAAACCCATCGATGTAAACCATATACTAAAGCTCAATTAGCAGTATATATGTTTTATCAACCGGAACATAAAACTGACAATCCGTTACCTTGAAGAACTTTCAAACTAGAAACGGAATATGCCAACTAAAGTATCACCTGGAACGGTACATTCCATGCCAGCGGATATGCGCGCAGCGATTCTTGCAAATCCGAAGATTCACGCCGCATGGGAACGTTGTACCCCACTATGCCGGAATGAATTTATCTGCTGGACCACGTCCGGCAAACTTACAGAAACGCGCGTGCAGCGAATTGCTGTCGCTAAATCAAAACTCTTAGCAGGCGAGCGGAGACCCTGCTGCTGGGCTGGTTGTCCGCATCGCGAAAAGAAGAAAAATAGCGATTGAATGTGTCCCACACAAGCGAGGTTTTCTCCTTGCTCCTTATACTCACAGAATACTTTGACAATTACCCGCGCTAAACCATGTCCCCAACGCGAGCAAAGGTCGTCAGTTTCCCATTTGGATGGATCAAACATGCGGCGTTGCGTTAGCGTACTGCCAGCGAAAGTACTATGCACACTGTACTAGTTACTGTAGCATCGTATTTAGGCTGAGGCACACACAGCAGTTTATTTGAGCTATCGCTGTGCTAGAGCAGTTATAACTTAACGCGCCCGTCCACACAGAACAAACAAAGGCGAAGCATTGAGGCATCTCTAACGCACTATTACTTCTAAAAAATTAATCAAATGAGTGTCATATCACAGCAAGCCTAATTAATGCGCAATAGGAAATCAGTACAAATCATGCTTTCGCCAATGCTAAGCATAGCTCAGTCGCTAGAATAGTTTTATTCGTTTTCCCGTAGCGCTCAAGCGTCAGAAAACGCTTTGCCTGGAGGCGACCGAGGACTCGGTGCGTGCGTACCGCCGAGAAACTCGTAAGCGACGAGAGTTGTGACTGAAGCGCAGTACCACCGTTCCGTGCGAGGTGGTCAACTATAGTTCGTTCATCCGCAGATAAGAACGATACTAGTAAATGCGCCGTACCGCTGGCGGCGGACCGCTGCAGCTTTTCCCGCTCTAGGAGTAAGACTAGAGCCGCGCCCGTTCCAAGGCTGAACAGTGTGAGTGCAATCATAAGGCTCACGTTATTGCGAACAAAAAAACCAACAATACCTTCAGCATTATTTCCCTGGTAGGTAAATGTTGCGATTAGAAACAGAAGCAATACTGCGCAGACTAATCCCGGAATTATAACGCTACGAATCGACGATTTCATATAAGTGTAATAGAAAACAGGAGCTTTTTAAAAGTAACGGTACGATTTCAGCCAGGGTTCTTATATTATTTCACCTTTATGTAATATTACGGTTTGCGACCGCGGAGACATTCCCCATATGAAAAACTCACTGTTCGTATTAATTGCTTTAAGCTCACTGATACTAGTAGGTTGCGTAACAAACAATTATGATAGCAAATCACCTACGAACCAAGGCGGCGGCATGCAAGAGGGCATGAATGGCATGCATTCAATGACACCTGTCACGAGCGAGTATGTGTTCATCCGCGAGATGATTCCTCACCATCAAGAAGCAGTTGACACCTCACGAATAGTACTAGAAACTACAAAAAACCCGCAGCTGCGCGAGCTAGCGCAGAACATCATAAAGGCGCAAGAACAAGAGATTGCAATGATGCAGGGATGGCTTTCAACGTGGTATCCAAGTCAGTCGACTTCCTCTCAATATAAGCCAATGATGGGTGACTTGTATGCAGTTAACGGAGAAGCGCGCGACATTGCGTACCTTAACGGCATGGTAATGCACCATCAAATGGCAGTTACGATGGCCACAGAAGTACTAGCGCTTGAACACCGCGATGAGACCAAAAAACTCTCCCTTGAGATTATTGGGTCACAGACAAGCGAAATTAAGCTTATGAAAGATATGCTGACGGCAGACTATAATGCCACAGCATGCGGCGCAAATTGCCCAATGATGGGGAAAACCGGCTCACATACAATGCCTAACGGCGGCATGATGCCGGGAATGAACTATTGAGTTAATCACTTAGAATTTTTTTATATTTTTTCTACAGGAGACTCAAATAATACCACTTAGCCACCAGCCATGCTAGCTATGAGAGTATTTGGAGCAGCAGATAGCCACTTACGATTTCAAGATAAAAAACCAGCCTCAATTCTAGCAAAAACCAAGCCGAGGCCTCCAAGCATGCGTTATGCAAAAAGTATGTATACAAGCTCACTGCTATGCATATACTAGGTGAAACCTATGGAAAATCATGGAACTGAGCATAAGCGCATGGAACGAACGCCTTTCCCATCAGAACATAAAGTTCCGAATTCAGGCTCTGATAAGCACCACCAGGTGCCAGCGCTGCAAGTCGGAAACGAATTTACTGTTAAAATTGAAGAAATGAGTCGTGACGGCGATGGAATAGTACGTTTGGAAGGCTTCACAGTTTTCATAAAGAACACCGAGCTAAACGAAGAAGTAAAAATTAGAATTACACAAGTAATGAAAACTGTTGCCCAGGCAATACGATTATAATTCCAATAAGTCTTATAAAACATTGCTACGGGTAAGCGTTCATGCATCCACGCACAGTTCACATTGGACTTTTGTCAGTAGGAATTCTAATTCTTATCTGGTCTGCAATAAATCCGCAAGACCAATTTACTTGGTTACTTGAAGTCATACCAGTGCTGTTAATAGTGCCAATTCTAATTATCACGTATACACGATTTAAATGGAGCACTTTAACATACTGCGCAATATTCATTCACGCAACTATTCTTATGGTAGGCGGACACTATACGTACGCAGAAGTACCGTTGTTCAATTGGATTCGCGACGCATTCAATCTCAGCCGAAACCACTATGACCGCATCGGACACTTCGCGCAAGGATTCATTCCAGCTATAGTTGCTCACGAATTACTAGTAAGAAAAAAAGTGTTTGCAGACAAACGCTGGCTTCCACTTGTTGTAGTATGCATTTGCATGGCAATCAGCGCTAGTTATGAGCTCATTGAGTGGGGAGTTGCTGAAGCGACTGGTTCAGCGGCAGACGCGTTCCTTGGCACGCAAGGCGACGTGTGGGACACACAATGGGACATGTTCCTTGCTTTACTAGGCGCAGTTAGTGCAAGTATAATAACAAGAAACAGATCCTACAGCGAACAACCAAATACGCAGTTGAACAAGTCGACTTAGTGCTGCTTCCAACCATCCTTAAGCTTTGCAAGCGGTACTTCGCGCTTCTTTCGTTTGCGCGGCTTGCCTTTTCGAGCGCCTTTTGATTCCGTACGACTGCGAGCCTGTGATTGCATACTTTATGAAGCGTGCCCGGCTATTTAAACGCACCGAAGGCACTGCCGAGCCCGGGAGCACACATAAAAACTACCTAAAATTGCTTCGATTATGCAAACTACAACCCATTCAACCCCTGCTGAGAGCGCACAGCTAATTCTGAAACTTTACGAACTTCGCCGCGAAGAAAAAATGCGCGAGGCACGTAATTGGATATGGACTTTCAAACCTAACTCTATGGCAGACGTCCACGCAGTAATTGCAGGTCCTGACAGCGCGAAGCTGCGCATGCTAATGGGCTACTGGGATATGGCAGCAGCGCTCGTAAACCACGGCGCAATTGATGCTGAGATGTTTAATGACACTAACGGCGAGCACGTGTACGTGTTTGCAAAAGCGCACCCATTCCTTGTAGAGATGCGCGAGCAAATGCCTGACTCACTTAGGCAGCTAGAAAAAGTAATTATGAATAACCCTAAATCCAAGGCTTTGCTCGAAAAATTAACTAAGAAGTAAATTATTTCAATTTTTTTCTAATTATTTATTGCTTAGCAAATACTTATTTGCTTTCAAATAAGCTATCAGCAAGTCCATTATTTATAGAGTATTGATAATTGACTAATTAAAAGAATAATTCAAAATTAAAAAAAATAATTATCGGCAGATTCCTGTCGAGCAGTCGTATCTACTTCCTACAGGCGATAGATTGGTGTTGAAGCTAACGACTCCTCGCCAAGTCAAGGGATTTGCTTTGACACCTTTAAGCATTGGTGCGAAGAATTCCCTTCCTGCTACGAATGTACGATCTTCAGCTACAGCTGGTCGCAGCGCTTGGTCTCCAAATACCCTGGAGTCATTAGTTTGACCATAGGCGAGGAACTTCTGAACTGCTGCGCGCATTGAATTGTTTTCTGTAGCGTTGTTTGCAATTGGATTGTATAGGTACATGCCCGCTTGATCCATAGTAAACGAGTTCACTGTCCTGTCTGATGGATCAGTTTTGCGTGTCCAGATTGAACGAACATCTGCTGGCACTGCACGATAGCCAAAGACCTTGCTACCACGAACAAACTGCGGATTTGATGTCTGTATTCGCCTATACAGAATACCATTCGCGGCAGCTTCTCTCTTTATGATTGCGTCTGCGGAGTCAGCTGATGCACGATTTGGGAACTCTGTATATCCAGGATTAACCGTACCGCCAGGAATGAGACAGTCAAGAAGAACTACTTCTGGAGTTACTCCTTCAATGCCTGAGAAGTCATCGTCTAACGACGTTGATTTACTATGCAATTCGTTATACCTGTATGTAAGCTGGCCGCGCTGGCCAACTACTGGGAAAAATCGCCACTGACCGCTAAGCGAATCACCGTTAGGAACCATAAATCCAAGCGAGTATGGACGACGAGTAGATACGCCATCATCAGCGGGCTTCTGATTCAGCTTTGAGAAGTCCCAATGAGTTTGAATACCTGGAGCCATTGCTCCTGCGCTTGGCGCTGCAGAACTAAGCAATCCTTCATAGGTTCCACCAGGAATGTTGCGGAATACCACAGGCCTGTCCGCTGCAGTATTCGTCTGTTGGTAAACCGCACCCGTTAGCTTGTTGCGAATTATTACTGTACCCACAATTCTATCCAATTTAAGGGTGTCAACTGCAGAATAGCTTACCGGCTGAATAACTACCGTTCCCGTCGTAACAGGCGGAGGAGGGATTGCAGTAGCGGTTACAATGACATTGTTACCGATAACACTTTCCTTGTTGTTAAAACCCTTGACGCTAAGCGTATCTACACCAGGTGTTGCTCTAGTATATACTAGCTGACCGTTGCTGCCAGGCAGTGCCTTAAGCGGATTACCTGCAGCGTCCTTTGCAGCAGATCCATTTTTGTAAAGCTGAAGGCTATCCATGCCAGCTGGACCCGAAAGTGTGACAATTGAATTACCGCCAACCTGGAAACTTTGCGGGCTTGCAGCGATATTTGCGCTTAGCGGTGTTACGTTAATTCCTTTGTCCGCTCTCGCAACGACGCCGTCAATACTGGCAGCGCAAGAATAATTGCTGCCCTTTGCTATAAACTGACTACTTACTGTTCCTTTTCCATTTATGGGAGTGCCATCGTATGAAATTGTAACATCAGGAATCTTTCCCTCCGTTGCGGTTCCAGAGGCGCGCCCAGGAATAAGATCGCCCTGAAGCGCAGTCAGTGGCAGCATACACTCGGTAAGCGAGGGCACAGATGTCCGTACAATTACTGTATCAGGTTTTACCGGCGGCGGAGCGGTAGGCGATACTTTACATTCATCCCCACAACAAGCACTGAGGCTAAGTGTCAATGCAGCAAGACCAAGATTGCGTTTGAGTTGGGGCGTCATACATAGTGAAGACCGACTTTGATTAAAAACCCTTCTGCATCCAACGTCAACTATTAAGCGCCATGCCGCTAGAATACTTAATCAGCAAAAATTTACCCTAACCTTTAAAAAGCTTGAATCCGCCCCTATTCTACCATTATAGCCCCGTAGTATAGTGGCCCAGTACAGTGCCCTCTGGAGGCATTAACGGCAGTTCAAATCTGCCCGGGGCTATTTCTAATTATATCTAAAGCGAATTGTTAGCTAAGTGAATTGTGAGCTCGAGCGACAGCGAGACTCACTCAGGATCCTCGAGCGCTCAGAAGCAAAGCTTCTGGCGCCCCAAGAGCCCAGCTCTTGCGGGGACGGAGTCCGGAGGTGGAAATCTGCCCGGGGCTATTTCTAATATAGTTCTAACGATTTACCTGCTAACCACCCCGGGCGGCACTATGTGCATCATATCCACGCTTGAGTTCATTGGCAGCATTATTCCTGCTATAAACACGTCTGCGCCGAAAAAGTCGCGAAGCGTGTCTCCGGGATTTGCAAACAGCTTTTCGGACTGCATCATTTTAGCTTCAGCGGCGCCAAGCACAAGGGAACTCTCTGTATGAATATTTTTTCCTTCACCTGCTGCGTAGCGATTAATTAGATTTTGATCAACTAATGCGAATAGTTTTAGCTTTTATTCGTCCGAGCTATTCTATGCACAAATTAAGCATGAACGTCGCGAGAGCCGCATATGCACCGCGTAAAGGCATTTCGTTCACTGCAAAAAATACAAGAAAAACAATTAGTCGAAATTATCGCTCATGGCAAGATGCGCCGATTGATGCTTAAACCAAGTCTATTAGAAATGCTTCGCGACTCTGAAGCTCAGTAACAACTAAACTCACCTAGTCGAAGCATTTTTGAAAGGGTGTTTCTACAGATTCTTGATAAAACCACGTGGCACTACAGTACATACTTCTTGCGGCCAGTCCCCTAGCGCTAATTGTAGCACTTCTACTAATTTTCAAGCGACCTCTTGTTATTGCAGCGCCAATTACACTCGCATACACTGCTCTACTCAGCTTACTTGTATGGCAAACACAAATAGTTTACATGCAAGGAGCAGTGATTAAAGGCTCTCTTATCGCCCTAGATATATTACTAATTATTCTTGGAGCAATATTTTTTCTGCAATTTCTTAAGCGAACTGGAGTCATCGAATCAATTGAAAAATATTTATGCTCTGTTTCCGCGGATCATCGCATTCAAGTTATTCTCTTAGCGTGGTTCTTTCTAAGTTTTATAGAAGGTACAAGCGGATTCGGCACACCAATGGCGATTGTGGCACCTCTCCTTGTCGGCCTCGGCTTCCCTGCGATTCTTGCAGTGACTTTGGCACTAGTCGGAGTTGGAACCTCTGTAGCTTTCGGCGCCGTCGGCACCCCCATTCGGGTTGGACTTGCAAGTATTGAACACCAAGCCGTTCCGTTTTACGCTGCGCTAATTAATCTATTTGCAGGCATACTTATTCCAATATTTCTTGTAATTATTTTAGTGCGCGCAACGCCAAGCAAACATAATGGAGCAATTAAGGAAATGCTTCCCTACGCAATATGGGCAGGAGTTTGCCTGACAGTCCCGTACTTTCTATCCTCTTTTCTAGGTCAAGAATTCCCATCTTTAATTGGACCTTTAGTCGGACTTATTATTATTGCAATTACTACAAAGCGCGGCTTTCTCGTCCCTAAAACTTTGTGGCGACTCGCCCCCCGCAAAGAGGAAAAAGATACGAGTATAGCCCTTGCCCGTACACTTACTCCTTACATAGTGTTCATAGTAATCTTACTCATAGGCAAGTTTACGTTTGGACACTATTCATTTTTTGTAGCTCCGGAACTTAAACATACAATTGAATATTTCAATCCAGTTATTGCGTTTGTCGGCGCATCACTCGTATTTTCGGCACTGTACCACACACCTATTGTTACACTTAAGGAATCTGCGCTCGACGCCTCTCGTAAACTGATTAAACCTCTTGTTGTTATTTTCTGTATCAGTACATTTGTGCAATTCATGATTGTATCAGGACATAATAACTCAACACTTGAAGGCATGCTCACACTTATGACTGGTTGGCTTGTAACTCCTGCACTACCCATAATTGCCCCGTTTATTGGCATATTAGGTGCGTTTATTTCCGGCAGCGCAACAGTATCTAATCTGCTTTTTGCAAATCTACAATCCAAAGCTGCGCTTGCGCTCGGCATTAATGATCAAGTAATTCTTGCGCAGCAGACAATAGGTGGCGGAATAGGTAACACCGTGTCACTCACAGACATCACCGTGGTGGAAGCAACTGTACAGCTTCATGATGAAGAGCGCACTATTCTGAAATCAGTATTCTGGTATGTAATGATATACGCGCTCGTCGTAGGTATTATTGGCGCAGCAATAATATACTGGATCTAGTGTAGGCTCAGAGCGTAAGCTATAAGAAAGGCCGCAAAGTACTGCAAGTATGACTGAAGACGCGAAACAAGTAACTGTTATTCTAATTCACGGGCGTGGCGGCACTCGCGAAGAAATGATGGCATTTGCTATTGAGCATCTACCTCCAGCTAACTTTCTAGCTATGCAAGCACCTGCGAAGGCCTGGTATCCGCATTCATTTTTAGTTCCACGAGAGCGAAATGAACCTTATCTGTCTCAGTCGCTACAAGCAGTCACAGATGCAATTCGCGAATCCGGCGCTCAGAGAGAAAAGATCGTGCTACTTGGGTTCTCACAGGGCGCGTGCCTCGCACTAGAATATGTAGCGCGTAATCCTGGAAAGTATAGCGGCGTTCTCGCATTTAGCGGAGGGCTTATTGGTGAAGAACTAAAACCCGTAACAGATTCACTTAATGGAACGCCAATAATTCTTACGTGCTCAGAGGAGGACCCACACATACCGCTGTTCCGCGTCAAAGCAAGTGCAGCTCTTCTCCATGAAGCCAGCGCCGAAGTTCAATTGTATTCGTATCCTGGCGACACTCACACAATTACTGAGCATGAATTACAACTAGCTGCAGAGCTAATTAATCGCGCACAGTAATTGCACAAGGCATTACTTTTTGTTAAACTCGAATGGCGGAAGCATTTTCAATATCTCTGCGCGAGCAGCTTCGATACGCGGAGGTAGAACAAGTTTGGTTCCTAGCGCTGCTTCCGTTTCATCGACAGTGAAACCAGGCCCGTCAGTCGCTATTTCAAAAAGTATACCGCCAGGTTCGCGAAAGTATACAGAAGCAAAGTAGTATCTATCAATTATAGGCGTCGGGTGCAAATACTCGGCGACAAGCCGCGCACGAATTACCCGCTGTGCCATGTTGTCAGCTGTTCTGAAGGCTATGTGGTGTACGCTTCCAGTTCCCTGTGACGCAGACTCCATTTCCTGGTTCGATATAATATCAATAACCCCGCCTGAGGCACTTCGCAAGCGCATGCGCGACGGCGCATGAGCTTCAAACGAGTAGTTAAAATATTCCATAAGCATCTGCTGCGTCGGCGTCGCATCTTGCACCATCAAGGTAGCTCCGAAAAAACTATGGATCGCATATTCTTGCGAGACCTGTTTAGTCCAGTCGCTGACGCCAGGCGACTCGGTAAACTCTAACTTAAGGCCATCAGGATCTGCGCAAAGCAAATTCTTTACTCCAAACCGCTCAACTGACTCTACATTAATACCAGACCTATTCAGGCGCGATTCCCAATAGTGTAGTGCTCCAGGCGGAACCGCAAACGCGACGGCACTCACGCATCCGACACCTAAGGTGCCTTGAGGTAAATATGCCCAAGGAAAGAATGTCATCACCGTGCCTGGAGCGCCGACTCTGTCACCGAAGTATAGGTGATATGTACCCACATCGTCTTGATTGACAGTTAGCTTAACAAGACGGAGCCCAAGTATGTTAGTGTAGAAATCAGAAGTACGCTGCGCATCCGCACAAATTGCTGTGATGTGGTGAATCATAATAGTTTATGCCTTTTGAATGAAAATTAGAATGAAATAAATAACTATTTGTATTTATCGCAATCTACACCGTTGTCTGAATTCGATTAATCACTGTTTACGAACTAGTATATTACCTTAGTATCTCCTTTGAGGCCGCGTGGCATAAGTAATAATTGCTGCGAGGAAAGCCACCCCAGCAAAAGCTATGAATGCTAATCCTCTCGATACGCCAAGAAAGTCCACAAGTAGGAATGCACCTCCTGCGGCCAAGGCAAGGATGGCTATGAAAACTAATACCCAGACTACAAGAGAGCGGAGTAGTCGTGCTTGCAACTCTTGAATTCGCTGCTCAACTAAATTCATAGCTTGCTCAAAATTCTGCTTCATCCCCATTGTAAGAGCTGGAACCAAAACATCTTTTACTATTCCAAAAGCGTCTGCAATACCGCTGAGTACTCCTCGCTTTCGAGGCTTCCAATTGTCAGAGTCTTCTGAGTTTGAAGTATTTTTCATAATATTTGTTACATTTATCCCTTTATAATATTACAGAACGATTACGTATAGAAAATTACTTGCCTTCAAGCACTCTTTTATACATGCGAAGCCAGTCTATTCGATGACTGACGGTTTCGTGTTACAAACCGATAATAACCGAAAGCAACGGTTTATTGCCCTAGTAGTCACCATACTGCTTGTAGGAGCAGGAATCGCAACACTAGTGCTAAGTTATATTTACGCAGCACCAAATGTTGCTGGCGAAAGCTTTCTTAGTCGTTATACGCCAGGATTCCTTGCAGACATAGGTCCAGCCAAACAATTCATAATTTCTACGATGAGCGGGATGATTATTTTTCCAATTCCAAATGAGGCCGCCTTTTATCTTGGACTTCGCCAAGGCCACTCAGCTATTGCCACGGTACTAGCCACTGCTTTAGGGTTTGCCTTAGGTAATGCAGTCACCTATATGCTCGGACTTAAATTTAGTAAGCACATAGTATATCTGCTTTCTACAAGTCAAATTTATAGACTCCGTAGGTCAGTAAACCACTATGGAGTATATGCCATTCTAGTTCTAAACCTTCTCCCGGCACCTAGTGATGTGCTGACGTTCGGACTTGGAATGATTAGATATAACACCAAACGACTTTTTGCTATTCTGATAATTGCAAACATCGTTAAATTTAGCTTGTATGCATACATGATCAGTTTTATGACATGAGTGGTTTTTTATAGACGAGTACACAAGCGTTCTTCATGGAAAACTATATCGATAAAGCCGATGAATACGAACACACGCGTGGCGCTCATGATCTCATTGGAAAACGAGTACTTGCGAAGTCTGGCGCCGTCCAAGGGCGCGTTAAGGAAATTCGCCTAAACGATAAAACCAGTAATTTTGAAGGTGTGCTTGTTAAGCGGCGATTTAAATCAACCCAGTATTTTTGTAAAACATATATCGAGCGAGTCACGGCCAAAGCAATACTATTGTCTATTGAACCTGTTTCTCAATATTTGAAGCGGACCGTAATTAGCGCGGACGGAAAGCGTATCGGAACAGTAAAATCAATAGCTCGAAATGACAACACAAATAACATAAGGTCAATTATTGTTAGTATAGGATGGACTAGAACCACTTCTATTCTGGCTAAAGACATAAAACTTCTTGGCAACTCTATAATCCTAAAGAAAGCTTATGCAGAGATAAAACATGACAGAAAAAAATAGTCTTGCAGGCGCCATAACTTCTGAAGACGTGCTTGGCAAGGACGTAATTGATGCCCGCGGCGCATTCATTGGAGTTAGTGATAAACTCTACCTACATCCGAAAACTATGAAAATTCTTGGCATCTCTGTCGATAAAGGATTTTTACGAACAGGATTGATAATTAGCGCGAACTATGTTACTGAAGTCACGCAATATGCGATTCTGCTTAATATAGAACCATCATTTAGAATCAAAGGCATGACTGTTTTTGGGAGCGCTGGCGGCCGCATAGGAACAGTGTTATCAGTAAGTCTTGTGAATAACTCTAATACAGTGCAAGAATTAATAGTAAAAACTACAAATTCAAACATCGGAACAGTAGCAATACCCGCTAAGTATCTGGCACAAATTGAAGACAACGCATTCTTGAATATAACAACTGATGAGCTTATACGCATACATACACCTGCCACAAAGGTTAAACGCTGACGAACGGCAAGGATTACTGCTTATTCAATTGTAGTCAGCAAAGAGTTTATATTCCAAAGTAAACCAATAAGCAGTGCGATACTATGACTTTACAATCTCAATGGAAACTTATTAGCGGCAATTGGCTAATTATAGTTCTTATTCTTGTTATTATTGCAGCGTTTAATTTCAACGGAAGTAACCCTGTAGTAAGTCAATTCATGTTAAAGTCCTACGGCGGGACGGCAGAGAATTCCTATCAATACAGCCGCGACGGTTTCTCGGACAGCATTATGCCAGTTCCGAGCTATCCAAGTTCTGCGCCGCTAGTAACTGAGCGCAAGATTACGAAATCAGCTTATTTGAGTTCGGAAGTTCCACGCGACAGTTTCCGCGGTGCGGAGCAAACACTTAGAGGCATTGTAATAAGTTCACACAGCATAATGCTTAGCGAGAACGCACAAAAGCAAGGCACACAGTACGACGAATATTACGCTGGCACGTACACCATTCAAGTGGATACTACGCAGTACGACAATGTAGTAAATAGGTTAAAACAGATTGGTGAAGTGCAATCATTCAATGAAAACGCACAAGACATAACGGGCGAATATACAAACTCAGAAATAAATCTAGCCACTGAGAAAGCTCGCCTTATACGCTATCAAGCGCTATACACTGACGCCAAGGAAGTCAAAGATAAACTTGAAATTAGCGACCGCATATTTGAGCAAGAACGCACGGTACGCTACCTTGAAGACGCAATGCAAAATATGGATGAGCGAGTATCATATTCTATTGTGCAAGTTTCAATAACTGAAAAGCAATCAACGTATGCAGGCATTACACTCGTCAAAGCATCTGAACTAATGCGTAATTTTGTTGACAGTCTAAATGGACTTGCTGTGCTACTAGTTAGCATAATACCTTGGGCGCTGCTTGCGCTACTAGGCTATGGCGTTTGGCGTTTCGTAAAGAAGTAAATTTATTTTTGTTTCCAATTTTTATTTTTACGCGCCAAGTGGTTTGAATTTGTTTTTCCGCCGCCGCGTCCAGTTGCTTTTTGACCTGCAGCGTTCAGCGGCTTCGCGTGCGACATGACGCCGCCGTTCTGCGCAAATGTAGAATGATATTTGTGCTCGCGCACTGTTAGCTTCTTAGTAATAAGCTTCTCAATCGCAAGTAGGAGCGAGCGCTCCTCCCCGCTGCAGAAGGATATTGCTGTACCAGCTGCACCGGCGCGCGCAGTCCTGCCTATTCGGTGAACGTAAGTTTCAGGGTCTTTCGGCAAATCATAATTAATTACGTGAGTAATGTCGTCAACATCAATGCCGCGTGCTGCAATGTCAGTTGCGATCAGTACGCGCGTTTTACCAGCGCGAAAGTCGTTCATAATTTGAGTGCGCATGGCTTGCGTTTTGTCGCTATGCAAGGCTTCAGCTGGGACTTTCTCAGCGGCAAGTTTCATTACTAGCCGGTCAGCCACGTGCTTCATTGGTACAAACACTATTGCGCGCTTCACGTTATCTGTGTCGAGCACGCGCTTCAGTAGTAGCGCTTTGTCTTCTTTATCGACAAACATTACACTTTGAGCGATTTTTCCAATGGTGCTGTTTTCTGCGCTGACAGTTACTTTTACTGGGCTAGTTAGGAAGTTATGAGCAAGCGCAGCAATGCGCGTCGACATCGTCGCCGAGAACAGAAGTGTTTGACGCTTGTCCGGCAAGTCGCTTGCAAGCAGGCGAATGTCATCAGCAAAACCCATGTCGAGCATTCTATCTGCTTCGTCGAGAACTAGCAATTCTACTGATTGCACTTGGACAAACCGCTGGCGCATTAAGTCCATTAGTCTGCCTGGAGTCGCAACAATAACTTCAACTGCTTTAGAGAGCGCGTGCGTC
Source organism: Candidatus Woesearchaeota archaeon (assembly GCA_043771635.1). Lineage (GTDB taxonomy): Archaea > Nanobdellota > Nanobdellia > Woesearchaeales > SKIA01 > JAYVHA01. The sequence goes on along the minus strand of JAYVHA010000002.1, from coordinate 20,119 downwards.
TGAGGCCCCTGAGGCACTCCTCCAAATAGTGCAAGGTATGTGAAATGCAAGTGCTTACCATAGGTGTGGAAGCTTTCTGTTACTTGCTGGGCGAGTTCACGCGTCGGCACCAGAATTAGTACACGAGGCGAGCCGCGTACCGGAACCTTGGGATGATTGATTAGATGCTGAAGAATTGGAAGCACATACGCTGCGGTCTTGCCTGTTCCCGTCTGTGCAATGCCGATTACGTCGCGCCCTTTTACGATCTCAGGAATTGCTTGCGCCTGGATGGGCGTCGGCGTCGTATACCCTGCTTCTTTGATAGCATCCGCTATTGGAGTAGCAAATGGGAAGCCGGAGAACGAGTCCATAATAAGCTAAAGTAGCTTTGAGTATTAAAACCTGGCTATACCAGCTCAAAGTGAGCGTACAACTGCCATAAGTTCCGCGACGCGAGATTCAATAACGGGCGCACTAGTGTCACCGTCTTTGAAATAGCTTCCCACAATTGCACCATCAGCAAATTCGAGCTGAGCTGATGCATTCGCAGTTGTCAAGCCCGCGCCGATGTACACAGGTTTTGTTGCATGCGCTCTCATAAACTGAATTTTTTCAAGCGGCGTTTGCTTGCCTGTGCCAGCTCCTGTAACTACAAGCACATCTGCACGAGCACATGCGTCCGAAATATCCTGCGCAAAATCCGAGCCATCGACAGGAGTATAATATTTCGGCCACACCCCTCCAAGAACTTGCAGCTGCGGAAATTCCTTGCGTGCAACAGCAAATGCGCTTAAAGCTAGCGAGGAGCGCTTCTGATATTTACCAGCTATGGCATCTACTTGCACAAAGGACGCGCCGTAGTCGTTTGCAATTATGGCGGCATCCAAATAATCATTAGGTAAAATATTGACGCCGAGCGGTATTAAAAATCCCCGTGCTTGGGCTAGAGCAAGTGTTGCTTTCACGTCCTCAACCGAAGCATGATAATTTTCAACTATAGCTCCGGCAATCCCATTTTGCTCGTATAGAGCAATCTCTTCAAGGGCTTGCTTCGGTCCATTCGCCAAGTGAATCATGCCAATAATGGGTTTCATATATCAACACTCAAAAATAAAATTAAAAGAATACTGAAAAGTTTATTCTTTATCGTCAACGCCAAGCGCGTCAAGGATTCGGTCAAGCTTTTCGTGAATAGCTCGAACATCTGCGCTTGACATGCCGCCAGTTGATCCGCCGCCGGAAGGGGCGCGATCGCTTTGCGCGCGCGGTGGACCGCGTGGCGCGCCGCCGTCAGGGTTTGTGAAGCAGTTGCGACACAGTACTGGCTTCTCGCCGGTTGGGCGGAACGGCACAGTTGTTGCAATGCCGCAGCGAGCGCAAGTTACATCGAAACTCTTGAGAGCGCCGCCGTCTCGGGAGCCGCCTCGGTCTCCACCATAGCCGCCACCGCCTGAGCGTCCGCCGCTGTGACCACCGCGGTCGCCTCCGAAGGAGCGTGGGCCGCCGCCGTGACTGTCGTTTCTTGATCTGTTAAATGCCATATGTGTACCTGTTGTTAGGACAACTCGCGTTTGAGTGCCTTGTGAGCGTTGTTGATGCGTTTGAACTCGTCCATGTTACCATTTTCAGTATCAGGGTGGTGTTCTTTTGCCATTGCCTTATAGGCTCGATTAATTACATCCATATCTCGCTCGTCCGGGCTTAGGCCGAGTGTTTCACGCGCCTTTGCGCGAGTGGTTGCGACATCTTTGTCTTCTGCAAACTTTGTTACGAAGTCCTCAATAGGCTGCTCATCCTTAAGCAGGGCCTGGATTTCAGCGTCAATTACTCGAGACACTATGTACAGGTTTTCAGCATACTTCGTGCGGCCAGCGTACGAATAGTGGCAGCGCCTATCGTTCATCCACCAAGAGGCAGACGCAGGGAGATTGCGGAACGCCGTTGGCTCGATTTCCATGTCAATATCATTGTCAGAGAGGCCAGCCGAGCGCAGGCTAGCAACAATGTTGTTGAAATACTGCTGTGCGCGGCGGTCATACGAGTCTTTAAGCGTAACCGGCGAATAATCGCGTCCTTTGATGTTGATGACTGTCATGGATTTAGTATGAAGGAGAATGACACCTATGGTGCCAGCCATCTTCTTCAAGAAGTAGGAAACATAACCCTATTATGAACCTTTTGTTTATTAATGAAAATTGCTAATTTAAGCCTAGAATTGTCGAATAACAATTTTTAGAGCGTTCCGATACCCTAAAAGTGGCAGCTACTTCGGCCGCGTTTTGCCAAATATTGCTGATGATACTCCTCTGCAGGCCAGAAAGAAGTTGCAGGCTCAATAATCGTGGCGATTAGGCGCTTGAACTTCCCTGACGCGGCAAGCGCCGCCTTTGCTGCCTCTGCAGTATCTTTCTGTAATTTGCCCGTGTAGAAGACAGCGCTACGGTACTGGAAACCAATATCCGGGCCTTGCCGATTAATTTCGCACGGATTATGGTTCTCGAAGAAAATTGCAAGAAGCGCCTCGTACGACACCCGCGCAGGATCATACGTTACTTCTACTGCTTCTGCGTGCCCCGTACTGCCTGAGCAAACTGCTTCGTAGTCTGGCGCCTCGAGCGCACCACCTGTGTAGCCGACGCGCGTCGATAACACGCCTGGCGTTTGCCGAAATGTCTCTTCAACACCCCAGAAACAGCCTGCCGCAAACGTTGCACGCATTGCTTCAGGCTTTGAAAGTTTCTTCATAATACACTGCTCGCAGCGCCCTTAATATGGCTTGCGAACTAGGTTCAGAATATTGTAAGCGCACCTATTAGGTACTGTTGCACACCTCAGCTTGATTTTCAGTCTGCCTTACGATTTACGGTTTCTTCAAAAACTGCGTCGCGGGCGCAACACGCGCAAGATCAACCAATAATTTGCTCGCACTTGCAAGGATGTCTTGCGTAACTAGGTACTTGTCGCACATGTTCGAGAGAAGCCCATAGTCAGCAGGGCCGACTACATACAGAACAGGGGAGCGAATAGTTCGGCGTAACTCGCTACTTTTGCGCACATACCACGGGCACTCATCCTCAACCGAACCGGGACGGTTTGTTGCTAAGTGAATGTGATATACTGAGTCTGTGAGCTTAGCTAAGTCATCAAGGTTTCCAATTGCGGCGTCAGGCGATATGCGGTGCGCCCGAAGGCCGTAGTTGCGGGCCTGTACTACAAGGCTATATGCGGGAAGAGTAAGCTCAGGGTGAGAGCTAATTGTGATGCTGCGCTCTTCTATTTCCCTATTCATGCTAGTAGCGAACAGGCACACTTTAAGAAAGATACGGTCAGTGCATAACGCACCCTATATTTATAAGCTGGAAATGCATTTCTTAATTTATGACTGAGGAATCGCACAATCCATTCTTTCGCACAAAGCGCTTCACACCGGCAGACCATAAAGATGGCATTATGACGGCAAACGGAGCAGCGGAAAAATCCTTCCTTCTACTTGCAATTATAACTATAGTCGCGTCAATTGTTTGGTGGGGCGCAGCAAGCGGAGTAATAGCGCCGACAGTGGTGTGGATTCTTGTTATTGTGGGAGTAATTGCGAGTATTATTATTGCAATTACACTTGCTTTCAAACCGCAATGGAGTCCTGCGCTCGCACCAACATATGCCATCCTTGAAGGTGGCGTGCTGGGCGCGATTTCTATGGTGTTTGAGAACATGTATCCAGGCATTGTAATTCAAGCAATTGCGCTAACACTTGGCATTGCGCTTACCATGCTTGCACTTTATCGTAGCGGAATAATCAAGGTGACGAAAGGCTTTTGGATTGGAGTCATGATCGCAACTGCAGGCGTAATGATAGTATCCCTGATTGCTTGGGTGCTGAGCCTTTTCGGAGTGAGCGCGCTTGCAAACAGCTTGTTTGGCAACGGTCCGTGGGGAATTGTGTTCTCACTCGTTGTCATAGTTATCGCCACACTAAACCTGTGCCTTGATTTCGAGTTTATTGTCCAAGCATCAAAGAATAAATTTCCAAAGTACTATGAATGGTACGCAGCGTTCGGCCTTGCAGTAACTCTTGTATGGCTGTACTTGGAAATCTTACGCCTCCTTGTCAAGCTCAGGAGTAATGACTGATGTTTGAGCAAATTCGAGGGCTGTGGATTAAGCAGCCGAATAAAACTCAGAAATTAACATCAGCGGAGCGATTCACAGCACACAAATACGCAAGTGCAGGATGTACTTTTGGCGATATAGTAAGCTATTCTTACATGGGAGATGTGGTTGGAGCGGAGGGCGCCCTTGCTAACTGGGAAAAATGGGAAACCAAGTATGCAAATAATGGATTTCGCACAATCTCCCTTGATGACTTCATCGAAGCCGGCGGATATGGTGAAGACATTTCTTCATTAGTTGGAGCGCGCCGTAATTCCACAGAGCATTTAATTTTGCATGCCTTGCGGTACAAGGGTCTGCCTACTCAAACTACACTTTTTGATGTTCAAACATTGCCTCATGGGGGCTTTGTCGGAAAGTACGTTCTCCCGTCAACCCGAGACTAATACAATGACGTTCACCTATCACTTTGCGCCACTTGAAGACACTAGTGACGTTGCGCTGCGCGAATTATGCTGGCGCCATGGTGCTGACGTTACTTACACAGAAATGGCGCGCACAGACAGCCTCGCGCGAAAGAACAAAAGTACTATTGAAAAAACTAATATGACTGGCGAGGCGCCAGCATGGATACAGATTACTCCTGCAAAGGATCAGTCCATTAAACGATACATGACTGAATTCAGTAAAACTGACGCGGCAAATAATAAGCACTTTCTAGGTTTTAATTTCAATCTTGGTTGTCCAAGCCCGCACCTAATTCGTGATGGCCTCGGCTGCGCCATGGTCAAGCGAGTTAGTAAAACCCAGAAAATGGTACAAATAGTGCGCGACGCGGGCTTTCCAGTGTCCCTTAAAATTCGCCTCGGCCTAAACAAACTAGAGAAAGAGCGGAAAGTATATCGCAACCTAATCGACGCCGTAGACGCAGACCTCATTATTGTGCATGGCCGCGTCGGCTCAGACACCTACGCTACACCTGCAGATTATGAAGCGCTGGCAGAATGCGCGGAACTTGGCAAACAGCTAGGCAAACAAATTATTGCGAATGGAGACGTTCATACCACCGAGCAAGTTAAGCAACTCAAAGCTATGGGCTGCGCCGGCGTTATGATAGGTCGCGCCGCAGTTTTTGACCCAGCCATCTTCAATCGACTTAAAGGCGAAGCTAGCGCAACATCACCAACTATGCCAGAACTGCTTGCGGAGTATCATGAACTGTGTGCCAAATTCCCCGCAGCACCAAAGTACCGCAAGAATGTTGAGAAACGCCTTGGCCGACCCGTAACTACAATTGCTGAATTGTGGAATGGCAACGGCGAGCAAGATTCGGTCATGGGATAATGACGCGAACAAATCTAACGGTTAATGTGCAAACAAGCCCTGGAATAATTGAAAACGTGGGGCTTATCTGGGAACACTTGAATGTGCTACCTAACGTGCGAGAGCACCAAGCGCGAGTTGCAGGTATTATTTGTGTGCTTAGAGATAACTGGAAACCGAATGGAATAGAAGTTGATTGGGATGACGCTATCGCTGCCGCTTTGATGCATGACGTTGGCAACATAGCAAAAGCTGATTTGACAACCATATTCAGTCAACAACTTTTAGGACCGCTTGAATGTGAACGAATCGACTTTTGGCTTCAGACGCAAGCGGAATTACGAGCTCGCTTTGGAAACGACGAGTACAAAATAACTTGCGGACTTATGCGCAGCATAAGTTTACCTGAGCGACTAATCACACTAATTACGAGCGCAGGTTTCTCAAATAACCAAGAAACACTTGCAAGCAAAGATTGGGAGCGAAAGCTACTCGCTCAGGCAGATCACTGCGTTGGACCCTTTAGCGTATTAACCTTGCATGAGCGCCTCTCGGAGGGTGCTAAGCGCTACGGATATCCTGACAGCAGCTCCGACATGAGCTCTGCCGTGCGCGCTGCATATGACCTATCAGCGCAAGTTCAGCAGCAAGTGTCTTTGCCGCTCGATGATATTACTGATGAGCTTGTGAATCCTTATGTACGGCGCTTCTTAGCACGCGAAGAATGAGCCTTTCTTGATTTCTTCAGTGCTCTTTTTTGAGCCCCCGCTTTGGTGCTCGATGAACGCCATTCTGCTATTAGTTCGCGCCCATGACGATGCCACCAATATGCTGCGCACGCAAGTATAGCTATAACTACAATAATATCAAGATATTTTGTGTATTCAGTAACGCGAGTCCATGCAGGGCCTAATTTGTAACCGACCCAGATAAGGGCAGCGTTCCAAATGAGACTGCCGAGCGCAGTCCAGAAAATAAAACTGCCAAGCGGCATGCGCGCTGCCCCTGCAGGAATGCTTGATATTTGACGCACGCCAGGAAGAAACCTACAAATAAACACAGCAACGGAACCATTTCGCTCAAACCATGCATGCGCCTTGTCCAGGTCTTTTGGATGTAATAAAAACCAATGTCCGTAGCGCTTGATAAAAGGAAGACCGCCGTACCGACCAAGCGCGTAGCTCATTGTGCTTCCAATTACTGAACCAATTACGGACACGATAATAAATGATGTAATTGAGAAATATCCACTATACGCAAGGAATCCTGCGAATGGTAAAACTAATTCGCTCGGTATTGGAAATATAAAGTTCTCGAGTATTACTATTAATAAGAATCCCCAGAGTCCGAGTGCCGTGTAAACCCAAGTAAATAAATCTAAAAGGTACGCAAACATGATTATTTTTCCTTCTTAATCGAAGGGTGCGATATCGTATGATTGACAATATCATACACTATTGCCTCTTCCTTTAGCTTCTTGCCTTGAAGAATAATGTACGCTTTCGACACCATTATTGACGCAGCCAAATAAATTACAGGAGGCCAAATTCCTTCTACTGTTTCGTGCGGAATTTTGGTTAGTGTAGCAGTTATGCACGGAGTACCCTGCTGAGTCAATATGATTGCTTTAGTATCTCGCGCCTGTCCATAGATTAGTGGTATTTTTTTGTCAGCGCAATACTTCTCAAGAAGCTTGGTTACAACATCGTTTCCACTACAGTCCATGATTAAGTCTGCGTCAGCAAGAAACAAGCTCTCCTTTGTGACTTCTTCGTTAAAGCTCTTAACTTTTGCTTCTTCGTTTATTGCGCTAAGTAACTTCTTTGCTTCCGTCGCTTTGAACTTACCGATATCCTTTTGTGAGAACAGGCTGAGGCGATCCATGTCGTAGTCTTCAACGCGACCTTTCTCAATGATACGGACACCGATTCCGCTTCGCACAAGCACTTCAGCGCATGCGCTTCCAATACCTCCAAGGCCAACTATCGTAACGGTCTTAGCTTGAATAGCCTTGAGCTGGTCGCTGCCGAGACTCTTTTCTAGATGCTTGTAACGGGATGCCATGAGGTATGATTGTAAGGATTATGGAAAGCTGGCCGGATATATAAACCTTGGTCAGTAAACACCAGTGACACAACTTCTGAAAAATGACAGCGAAATAGGCATAAATTTGAAGGCTTGGCGCCACCCTGAGCCATGCATATCCCCTGCGGACTCTGCGGCAAAGTAGCGCCTAAATGGTGCGCTCGCCGCGACTGCCCATTATTCCCGAAAACAAGTATTCCAGCTAAACAGAGCTTTGCAGGTAGCGCTCCCAACCTGTTTGTGGGCTCATATGGCTATCCTTCCGTTAATGTTGGTGTGCTCGCGACCGAAACGTACCAGGGAAACGACGATCCTCGCGGATGGACGGCCTCGAAAACACCCATATCAGAAATTGTGCAGCTTCGCTCAAACCTAGTTAACAGCACAGCGCCCGTGCATGTCAAAGAGAATGCAGGACCGTACCAGGAGCTCCGCTCGCTTATTGCACAGAGCGAACGCTCAGTGGCTATTGATATTGCGCTTGAGAAGCCTCCCGTGTTTACTGTGCAATATCCGACTGGTACGTCTCCAGTTGGACCGAGTGTTGCGCTAAAAAGTGCTGCACTAACGGAGAACGTGCATGTTCCGACGGATGTTGAGAAAACGCTTAGTGATGATCTAACTGCAAGTGAGCAGCTCCGTGCGCTTTCCACTCGGCACGACGGTTACTACATGCAGAAACTCTTTGCCGCCGGTTTGCTCGGCGTCGACAAAAAGCTCGTGCCAACGCGCTGGTCGATTACCGCAACCGATGACACGCTTGGAAAACAACACCTAGAGAAAATTCGTGAATTTCCCGTTCTTAGCGAGGCTGAAGTATACACTGGCGGGCACTATGGCAACAACTATTGCATCATTCTGCTTCCGCATAATTTACAATTCGAGCTTTTTGAACTGCTAGTAGGCTCGCGCACAACTGCGGAAGGTGTGTGGACAGACTACGAACCGTTTTCAGGACGAACAAATTACGCGGACGACACCGTTGGTGGATACTATGCGGCGCGCCTTGGAATAACGGAGCTCCTTGTTGCACGGAAGCGCCAAGCTGCAGTTATTGCATTCCGCTTCGTTGATGATTCCTACACGAACCCGCTGGGCGTGTGGGTAGTTCGCGAGGCAGTCAAACTTGCGCTTGAGAATAAGCCACTGCGCTTTGCAACCGACGAACTCGCGCTGCTGTACTTGAAAGCGTACGCGAGCAAGAAACATCAGTATGATGTTAAGCAATGGCTTGCGAAGAGCAAACTTCTAATTGCGCTTCGGCAAAAGACACTGGAAGACTATTAGTGCTAGTATTGTTTACTTGAAAAATACCGTTCTACTAATAATTCGGCCTTCGCTTACGTTATCTTCCACAGTATAAACCTTTCCAAACTGCGCAAATTCTTCAAATGCAAATGTTCGTGGTACGCGGAGAACAACTTCTGAAAAATGAAGAAATGCACATTCTAGAATTTTGATTCCAGACGGCGAGAAATGTTCTAATCGAAATGCAGGTTCGTTGATATAGTCAGGACCCCCCCAGGGCGGATCCAAAAAGACTGCTAAAGCATCAACGGTTGGCGCGAGTTCAAAATAATCTCCACAAACAAAGGTAATTTTATCAGGCACTCCATATACGGTTGCATTGTGCTGTGCAAAATTCAATCGATGTTGATCTGTGTCAGAACACGTGACCTGCTTTCCTGAGAGTGCAAATGCAATAGCGTTTCCGCCTACTCCCCCAAAAGCATCATACACTGACTGAGATGTTAACCGCGCTGCTATTTGCATCGCAACATCTTCCGGGCAAACGGAATACAGTCCTTCTTTGTCAATCTGTATACCATCATCGAATCGCTTAAATAAAGCATATCGACGATCCCAGTATTTTTGGACTGCAGGACCAAATGGCGATTCAGACATGTAGCCGGAGGGCGGATGGTGTTTATTGAATTATCGGTTTACCAAACGGAACACCAATTCACACCATAACACTGCGCGTATGGATCGTACTAACTGCCAGAAGCTTCAAAAACCCCGAGTATTCCTTAGTACTATGGATTTCGAACTCTTCAAAGAAGCAGTTGAGGAAACACTCGCTTGTAATGGCGTGCTAGCGGCATTCATGCATTGCCGAGTAGTGTACAGCGGCCGCGCCGAAGCAGAACTTGATTTTGGCGACCGGCTAGTTATTATCAAAGGCGACAACACACTTCTTATTCACCAGCCAATCAATGGTAATCCAATTAATTACCTCCGGCCAGGAAGTAAAATTGGGTTCGAAGATCACACACTGGTCGCGTCGAACATGGACAGTAAGGATTCAATAATTGTTGAAATTACTCGCGTCTATGAATGCATTAACCGCCGCCTTGAAGACGGACAAAAACAAATTCTTGCCGGTACAGAAGCTGAAATGAGCGACTTCATCCGAGACAATCCGAAAGTAATTAGTCCTGACTTCACGCCGCTGAGCCGCGAAGAGCATACAAAATATGGGTTTATCGATGTCTTCGGCCACGACAAGCAAGGTAATCTGGTAATTGTTGAATGCAAGCGCTACGCCGCAAGCCTCGATGCTGTCACGCAGCTGCGCCGCTATGTTGAAAAAATGATGGAGCTCAAAGGTGTAAAAAACATTACGGGCGTGATTGCAGCACCAAAGATAACGCCAAATGCAAAAAAAATGCTGGAAGATTGGGGTTACAAGTTCTGCGCTGTTGAACCTCCAATGCGCCTTGAGAAACACAAGAAAAATCAGAAACGAATAGGGGACTTCTTTACAGCAAGCCCCGTAAAGGCAGCCACTACTAAACAAGCGCGCCGGAAGGCTTAATAGGGGTTTATGTTTCGCAAAAGGTATGCAGTACCGTGCGAACATACATCGTCATACGCGCCACATAATTTCTATTCCGTTTATTTACATGATGATTGTGCCAACAATTATTCTTGACATATTTCTGGAGTTATACCATAGAATATGCTTTCCGCTTTACGGATTGGCATTGGTGCCGCGCGCCAAGTACATTAAACTCGACCGTTGGAAGTTACCTTATCTTAAGTGGTATGACCGAATTAACTGCTGGTACTGCGAGTATGCTAATGGAGTATTTAGCTACGCTGTAGCAATAGGCACTGAGACTGAGAAGTATTGGTGCGGCATCAAACACGCTCCAGACAGCACTTACAATGAGCCTGCACACCACGCGGCGTTTATTGCGTATGGAGACTCTAAGGCGCTCGACGACACAACCTGTAAAATGCAAAAAAAAGAATTGCTTAAGGACACTAAATCAACCAGTACAAAATCAACCCGTACAAAAGTTTTGAAAAGTAAACCTAAGCGCCGCTAGAGCTCCCCGATATATAATTAATTTAGTTAGTTGTTTTTTAGTTGCTTCTTGCTATTTTAGCTATTACCTGCAATGTCACTGTGGAAGCGCTGAACTGTTTTTACAAGAGTATCCTTTTGCGTCGACAGCGCGGCAGCGCACGCGGCAAGAATTTCACTGTCGCTTCCGCTAAAGTCTTTCTTACTGTGCATAACTCGCTCATCGGCAGTTAATGGTTTACCGTCCTTCATCGCTTTGCTTGCTCTCTTCCACAAAGTGAACAGTTCTTCCACGCGACCAGGTAAGTATGCGCGAGGCACGCAGAGCGCGTCTTCAAGTTCGCGTAAAATAGCTTGATCAGCTGCCTGTAACAATTTTGCCGCTTTGCCTGCAACATATTCTATACGAATGACGCCGTCCTGGATTTTCGAGCTCTTAATAATTCTAATAAGTTCTGCCTCTCCAGTTGTGTGCAAGTGCGTGCCACCACAAGCTTCGTTGTCAAATCCTTCGATACTAATGACCCTAATTGTGTTGCCTGGTACTGCGCCACCTTGATACAATCGGAACCCGTATTGCGCTTCTGCGACGTCTTTCTTTAGTTCCTGCTTTCGTACCGGTAAGTTCTGCGCTACTATTCTGTTTGCAACGCCTTCAATTGCTTGCAACTGACTTTGCGTCAATGAATCATAATGCGTGATATCAAGGCGACCTTTCTCAAGTGTTTTTGCGGCGCCTGCTTGCCAAATATGCTCGCCAAGAATCTCACGAGCTGCGCCGTTGATTATGTGCGCCGCAGTGTGGTGCTGCGCTAGTTGCATGCGTCTGTCAACGTCTATCTGACAATGCACTTTTGCGCCAACTGCAAATACTGCAGGCTGCGCGAGCACGTGCACAACGTACTTACCTTGCTTGTAAACATTTACTACGTCGGCTGTAGTGACGCCGTCAGTAATTGTTCCAACGTCGTGAAGTTGCCCGCCGCTTGTCGGATAAAACACAGTTTCATCAAGAACAATTGCGGTTCCTTGCACAAAAAGTACGTGCGCGTCAACGCTTGGCACGTCATAGCCATCGTAGTATCGCGCGCGCGTCGGTATAAGCTGTGATAAGGGTAGCTCGCTGTGTACTTTAGTTTGCGTCTTCGCTGCTTTGGCGCTCGCTTCTTGACGCTGCTCGAGCAGCATAAAGAAATTCTCAGGCACATTTACCACAATGCCCAGCTCTTTTGCTTTCTTAGCCACTTGCTCTGGCAACACTCCATTTGAATCGTATAACTGAATCAGAATATCTGTGCTCATTGGTTTCTTCAGCGCTTGCGCAATTATTCCTTCATTTCGAACTTGTAGTTCGCGGTACTTCTCGCGCTCAATTCGAAGAATAGTTTGCACGTCAGCGAGACGCTCTTGCAGTTCCGGAAATACTTTGCTAAGCTCTTCCGCGTGCCAAGCAGCAACGTCCGCAATGTCAATGTCCCAGTTGTGCCGTTCAATAAATCCTTGCGCTCGGCGGAAAATCACGCGCAAGTTGTAGTATCCACCGACGTTACCTGGCAGCGCGCCGTCAGCAATTGCAATTAGTAATGCGCGCGCGTGCTCTGCAATTGAGTAAATTGCAGTCATTGGCTCGATAGTACTGCGGAGATTTTCCACAGGCATGCCGACTTTTTCAGCGACATTCTTCCACGCTGCACCTATGTCTTCAACTTCATCAAGGTTGAGTAGCGTTGCATATGGAGCGAAGCGCTTGAACAAAGTAGTGTCGGGCTTTACTTGTGTGCGCTCACGAAGTTTCTTGATAACAGCGGGGAACGCTGCATCGTAAATGGTTGGCGCTCCTTGGCTGAACCATGCGACGCGCTCTTGGCCAAGGCCCATGTCAAGCACTTTTAGTTTAAGCTCACGGTTGCCGTCCGGAGTTTGCTCATACATCATATAAACTTGATTGCATAGCTCGACGCCGCGACTAAAGAATTCCATGCAAGGTCCGAAGTTCCCGCCGCCGGCCCACGCGTCTTCATGTAGCGTAATTTCTTCTTTAGGCAGACCTACTACGTCAAAGAAGTATGTGATTAAGTCTTCGAACACTTTGTTGCGATCCCACTCTTCTTTCGGTACGAATTGGAGTTGGCCAATCATCACGAAGCCAGTGCAGTGACTACCTGTGATTCCTACGTTGTCCACATCCCCGAATCGAAGACAGAACTGTGGAATAATAATTTTCTTTGCCGGTGCGTCGACTTCTCCGCTGATAACATAAGGCTGAAACGCCGCGATGCTCGCCATGGTGAAGTCAGTTGTTGGGTTCCAGCGCGCAACTACTGGGTAGCGAGGTACTGCAAGGTAGCCACGCTCATTGAAATGATGCTTAAAGGTTTGCCAAACTTCAGTGAACGAGAGCTGACGCTTCGAGGGATTATTCGCGAATAAATCTACTTTGCCAACGCAGCTCGAGTCGCCACATACCTTGCGAGTTGTGTCTGTGCTCCAGAAAAATTTGTTGCAGACAGTGCATTCCGCGCGGCGATAGCCGTAATGCTTTAGAATTTCGGTCGCGTAATACTGCTCCGGGTGCGCGCGCGTCTGTTTTAGAAATTCCTTCTTCTGTTCCTTGTCGCTGAGGATTACCATGGTAGTGTGAACTTGTAGTCTCTTTTAAAGACTGCGGCTCCACCCTAAGACTAACTGATTATTAATTGGCAAATTTTATCCTTACTTTCGTTTCAGATTTTTAAGCGCTTTGTCGAACTCATTCATTACTGGCTGAGCGCCACGTTTTACGGCCCCACCAAACGCACCAATCTTTCCAACTTGCTGCTGGGTGAGACGCGAAACAAATTCATCAATATCAACCGCACTCGATGAACGCTTGACAATACGCTCCATACGTCCTATATGACTTACGCGTGCTGCTTGCACCACTTCAGACTTTGCGCCTGCAAGGATGTGCTGCGTAACACTGTCATCCATAAAGCTCGACACACGCACGTATGACGCTCCATGATGATACAGATCTAAGGCTTCATGCATCGACAGAGACGAGACAATCACTACTGCTTTCTTGTTATGCTTTCGTACATGCTCAAGAAGATTCAAGTTTTGCTCGAAGTCAGGAATTGTAGATATGACAATTTCCAGGTTTTCAATAGGTAAGCGTTCAAGAACTTCTTCATTGTCAGCGCTACCAATAATAACCGGGATACCTGCGTTGCGGAAGTAGGCTGCACTTTCAGGGTCTGGATCGACTACCACTAGCTGCGGCTTTGCGGCGCGCACTTGCGCTATGAACTCGTCATCAATGTGCTCTACACCATATATCATGCACGTTGCATGCGCAACTCCTACGTCGGGCATATGATCCGAATTTGCAGCAAGGAAGCTAAAGCGGTGCTGTAGCCAAGAAGTTATGCGAGCAGTAAATTTAATGTAATACATTGATATCAGGAATGAACAAAGCAGAACCATTATTGTTATGGTTAGAAATGATTGTCTTACGTGACCAAACTTTATTCCGAATGCAACTAGAATTAGGCTAAACTCACTAATTTGACTCATGTGAAGGCCTACGCCAATTGCAGTTGTCTTATCATACCCGAAGAGACGAACAATAAAACCAATAATGATTGGTTTGAGAATAAGTACAATTAATGTAATAACAAGTACAGGAATCAGTAGAGTAGTAAAGTTCTCAAACGTGAGGTTAAAGCCGAGCGTTGAAAAAAAGAGCAGCGCGAAAAAAGTTGCAATGGTTCGCACGCGACCAAGTACATCAAGATAGTAATCCGTATTCGCAACAATTACTCCCGCTATAAACGCTCCAATTGCTACCGAAAATCCGAGTTCCGCGGCAAGGAAGGCAAGCCCGAAACAGAAACCAAGGCTCGATACGAATAGCATTTCTGGGCTGGAACTAAAGAAGCGGAACAAGTAGCGCGCAACGAACTTATTGAGCAGGTACGAGAACAATAGTAAGAGAAGTGCACCCACAAGGAGCGCGATGTTACTAATGTAGGGAATAAGCGACACTCCAGGTAGCCCAGTAAACCACAACACAAAGCCAGTTGGCGCAACCCCTGCTGCAACACCAAGAACAGAAATAGTAACAATAACGAGAATATCTTCAAAGACAAGAGAGCCAACAAGTATTCTTCCCGGCAGAGAATCAACTTGATGCTTCTCACCAAGTCCTTTTACAATAAGCAATGTTGACGCGAACGCAATCACCAAACCCAAGTATATTCCTTCAAGCCAGGTAAAACCGAGGCCGTAGCCTGTGAATAGACCAAGGATTACAAATAAAATGCAATAAGCAAGAGTTCCACCCACAACTACATTGCGAACATCGAGCATTTTCTTCATGGATAGCTCTAAGCCCACAACAAACAGTAGCATCGCAATGCCAAGTTCACTCGAAATTTCATACAGGTACTGCGGATTATTAATGAGGGCTAACCCTTCACCACCAACTAAAATGCCAGTAGCAATGTATGCAACAATTAGTGGCTGTCGAAAGAAAACTGCAACGCCACCGAGCAGCATAGCTCCAATTATGAGGATACCAAAGTCAATTACTGCGGGCGACAAACCACTCATAAGGATTTTTAATACGAACCATATTTAAATCCTGTGACGGATGATTGCTCATGAAAACCAGCTATAGCACAATTACAAAAATTAGTATCCACGCGGCAGGGACAGTCCTTGGTGGCGGTTTACTCGCTTGGCTTCTAGGCATGCTTGGAGCTAAGCTCGGCTTAACCCTTGATCCAACGGGTTGGAAGCAGCTAGGATTTGCTGTTGTTGGCATGGTTGTTGGCGCAACCATTGGGACATACTTAGTTGCGCTTGCTCTCGGCCGCATTATGCAGATGCATGGAAGCTGGGTCGGCGGCTTACTAGGTACTGTTGTAGGCGCAGCAGCACTCTTTTCTGCTATGCGAGTTGCAAGTGCAACACCCATCGTCACAATATTAGCTGTTGGCAGCCTCTTCACATGTATCCTTATTGGTTACCATGCGCCGTGGCGCAACGCAAACTAAGCAAAAATACTCTGAGCGCGGCCGAAAGGTTCTTAGGCAAGTGGTTTGGCCAAGCTTCATGTACGTTGGCATTACAGGCACAATCGGTAGCGGCAAAGCAGAAGCTACGCAAATTCTTCGTCGGCACGGCTTCGTTCAGTATAACACGGGCGACGTGCTACGTGAAATCGCCGCAAAACGAAACATTCAGGCAACCCAGCCCGAGCTTCGCATGCTCGCAAATGAACTGCGTCGAGAACACGGTCCAGAATATTTAGCTCGCGAACTAGTTAAGCGCTGCCAGCGCGACACGCCAAAGCATGCCGTGTTTTCAAGTATCAGAAATATAGCGGAAGTGCGCGAACTCCGTAAACTCAATGGCTTCGTCCTAGTGTCACTAAACGCTCCACGAGAGGTGCGCAGTGAGCGCGTTCTTGCACGTGGACGACGCGACGGCATAACAACCGACGAAGAACTTATGGTGGAAGAAGATACCCAACTAGAAGGAAGCGCTCATGAGCCGCAACTGCTGGACGTTATGGATGCGGCGGATGTCAAGGTAGTCAATATAGGTAACCTTGAAGAGTTCGAAGCGATACTCAGAGATGAATTAGATATCTGATTCATACTGAATATTGGTAAAATCAGGCAATTTATTTAAATAGTATCAGGTAAATTTATATAGTAGCGACAGGATAGATTTAAAATAGTTTCCGTAAAAAACCCCCATTCGGGATGTCGGAGGGTATATTCGTGACCACGCCACCAGCAGCACCAAATACCAAATATGTAAAAAAATGCCCTGAATGCGGCGGGCTTAATCTCTCTGTTAACCGCGATCGCGGCGAAGTAATCTGTCGTGACTGTGGCCTCGTAGTCGACGACAAAATGGTTGACTTCGACCAAGAATGGCGCGAATTCGATTCCGAAGGAGCATCAAAGCGCCGCACTGGCGCGCCGATGACCTACCGCCAGTTCGACAAAGGACTTGGTACAGATGTCGGTCAAACTGCTGACTTATACAGGCTTGGCGGTAAGAACAAGAACAAGTTCTTCCGCCTACGTAAATGGCAGCAACGCGTTTCGACCGCAATCGAGCGCAATCTTAAGCTCGCACTCTCTGAACTAAAGCGCATTAGTTCCTTCCTTAAGCTTCCTGAATCTGTTGAAGAAGAAGCGTCCCGCATCTATACAATGGCAGTACAGAAAGGCCTTGTGCGCGGCCGCTCCATGGAGTCTGTTGTTGCAGGCGCAGTATACGCGTCATGCCGTAAGCACGACGTACCGCGCACCCTTGACGAACTTGCAGAAGCAAGCTCAATCGACCGTAAAGAAATTGGACGAACTTACAGGTTCGTTATCCGCGAACTAGAAATCAAAATCCTCCCGTCAAACCCTATTGACTACATTCCGCGCTTCGCGTCGGAACTAAAGCTTCGCGCAGAAACGCAAACTCGGGCAGTCGAGATAATCGAGAAAGCGCGTAAAATTGCGCTTACATCCGGCCGCGGACCTACCGGCATTGCAGCTGCGTCACTCTATGTGGCTGCGCTTATCAATGGTGAGAAGCGCACTCAGCGCGCTGTTGCAGAAGTCGCAGGCGTAACTGAAGTCACCATTCGAAATCGCTACAAGGAACTCTTGAAAGAGCTAGACCTTGAGGAAGAAATCAAGAAAAAGCGCAAGATCCTCGGCGAAGACGATGACGAAGAAATGTGATTAGTTTTTAGCAAAATTTTTAGAAAAATCATTTTTGACTCTCACTCAATATTTATAAACAAAATTTATTCTTAGTTTAATGACTGAGAGTTATATATCAGAGCAAAGCTTCGATCATCTAATTCGGTGTACACTTTAGATTCGCGAGCGACGGCAAAAACTGTGTTGAAGCATATTCGGTCAAAAGTAACTAATTCAGGCTGCAAAACGAGCATTTTAAGCTCTACTTTTTATAGTAGCTTACATCCGTTATCATACGATTCTCACTTGTATGCTGAAACCTAATCCGAACGCACCAAAGTTGACTGAAAATGACAAGGATGTCTTACGTCACATAATAGAGCACGCAAAGACTCCCGACAGTCAAATTGCAAAGGATATGAGCATTTCGCCTCAGGCAGTTTTCAAGATACGCTCTAAGCTCGAAGAGCTAGGCATAATCACAGGATACGCTCCCATTATTGATTTTAAGAAGATAGGCATTCAAGTGCTTGCGCTTATCATAATCCGAATGAAACCAGAAGTGTGGAACAATTTTCTCGACGACCAAGTTTCTGAGCGAATTACAAACATTCCGTACGTAATTTCTGCATATCGCGTCGCGGATGCACGCGCGTCACACATCATGCTCATTGCTTTCCGCGACACCACGCAGAAAGAACATTACCTTGCACAACTGCAAACACAATATACAAATGAAATCGAGATTAAAGAAGTATATACCTTCTCCGTTGACAAAATTATCACCCAGAATCCAATTGGGCTTCTTAACGAAATAATCGATGGAAAAGATATTTCTTCGTATGAAATTTTTCCAAGAGTTAAAAGAAAATAAAAACTTACGAACACGCAGTAATCTCAATATATAATCCGATAACAATTGAGATTCACTACGGAAGTATCTAATACTTAATTGCGCTAGAAACATTGGACGAATGTACATTGAGCGCTGAAAAATGTACTCATTCAAATTAATTTACATCTAGCACACACTCAGCACACACACATGATAAGCGCACTACATCCCAAAGAAGAAATTATAGACGACGAACTTCCAGTCGACTCAAAGGGAAGAGTAATCTGCAAGTATTGCAGCAAACCTATTGAACGAGTAAAATTAATTGGATTTTCTCTAGTCTGCCCGTTATGTGGAATGCCACAAAACGGCGTATCACACCCAGAAAAATAGATTAATCGCGTGTACTGCTAACAAATAGAAAGTACAGCAGTTCTACAATTTAACAATAAATCATTTTTAATAATATTTTCAATCATAAATTAGTTTAAGGTTGCATATAACTGCCAACCTTTCTTATACATCTATACCCCAAGTATATAGTAAGCAACGAAGAGGGGACTGCGCAGCAACTTTATGCTCGCAGAACATAGGGAACCTATCCGAGCCTACACGGAGGGAATAATATGAACAATTACGCACTTACTCAGGAAACTGAAAAACTAATTCGACGAGATCACACTATGATTGTTTTAGACATTCTTCGCGTGCTCAGTGAAAAAGAGCGTCGCTTCACACAAATACTTTACAAAAGTAATTTGTCGTGCGACCGCTTAAAGCGCTATCTTGCGGAGCTTATGAATGCAGGCCTTGTTGTTCTCAGCATAACACCGAAGTTGAAGACGATGTATCGACTTACTGACGAAGGACTAAACATGTACAACCAGTATGCAACGTTTAATGACCTGCTTAAAGGCATGCGTACCTGAGCGATTCTATTCAGTGCAGTGCCTACGGTCACTTCGCCTTTTTATGATTAGAATGATTATTTGTTTGCCTATTGGCATGATTATTGGCAGGGGTATGATTATTGGATTGTTTACTAGGTGCAGCAGTGCTACCGGCTGCTGTGCTTACCGCGCCCTCGCGCTCCGATGCTCTTAGCAAATGTGCTTGCGCGCGGGTTGCGTACATTACTAGCAACCCAGTAATTATTGTTAGTAGCGCAGCCCATAATATTGGCGCGTACTGCGCAGGCAGCTGCGAGTAGAGCCACATGCCAGTGCGCACTATAACTGCGCTTGACACGAACGCCCCTAAAACGCTCGCGCTATGAAATTTCCAGCGCGGCATACGCATAGCGCCGGCCATGAACGGTACGACTGTGCGCACGCTGATTAGTATTCGTGCTGTGAACATTGCAAACACGCCGGCGCCCGCAATGAATCGCTTCCCGCTAGAAAATGGCGTGAACACTCGCGAGCGAGCCCTGCCGCGAGCGTACGCGAGCGTGTCTGCCGCAGCAATTCCGAGCGTACAAGTCAACACAATACCCCAGTAATTCCCGCTTTGCGCGAGGACTGCAGCAAGAAGCAAGACACTCTCTTCCGGTACGGGCGCGCCAAGACCCCACACGATCAAAAGGAGTAAAATTAACCCTAGTATGAGGATGAGTGGTTCCATGCTTGCAGAAGGCAAAACTGCCTTTTTATACCTGATTGGTGTGCCTATAATCTGTGCTGAACCGTAATTATGTTACGGTAGTGGTTTAACGAGAGGGGTGCCCTGTGTCCTCGGAGGACACGATGGAATACAGCAAAGAATTCAAGCTAC
>JAYVHA010000001.1:0-34392 GCA_043771635.1 Candidatus Woesearchaeota archaeon | reverse complement strand
AGCTTGAATTCTTTGCTGTATTCCATCGTGTCCTCCGAGGACACAGGGCACCCCTCTCGTTAAACCACTACCGTAACATAATTACGGTTCAGCACACTTGAGACGCCAATAGATAATGCTAAAAATCCTAAGTCTTCAAGCGTATATGAAACCATAGCACGCGCGGAACAAGTATCTCCTGACGAACAGCTTGAGCTTACTAATGTTCAAGAGCTACTAAGAACGGCATTTAGCAACGTATATACAGGAATTGGTATTCGAAAACCGCACCAGCTTGACTCGCGCGACGCATTCGTGCTTAAGCGCTACTTCGGCTTTACAGACGAGAGTGAAGACGGACAAACCCAGCTGTATGAAGGAGAGCACTCTCTTGAGGACATAGGCGCCATTCTAGGAGTCACGAGGGAGCGCATTCGACAAATCAAGGAGAGAGCTCTCGAAAGGCTTTCATTGCAGCCTGCAATACAAGAACTCAATCAAAGCAGTAAAGTGAAAGATGTTAGTAAGAAACTAAACCTTGAAAGTCGAGTGGGTATTGCACGTAAACGAAATAACGAGCGATTTCGCAACGATTCACTATAACGACCCTAACAACTAAGCAACGTTGACAAAGTAGCGAGTAACGTTGCTCGATTATGCCTGATGAGGACTATGGGCGCCGCTGCACCGACGGGAAAAACCCAAGGTTTAAGAACCGTAAAATTACTTTTAGCTTATGGAGTCAATTGAGTCTGTACTGCAGCCGCAGAATGCAAACGCGCGCGTCTACGAAGTAGTGCTGCGCGGCGACGAAATATCGTGGCAAACCATTCTTTTCGACCTAGTAAAAAACCAGCAAATGGATCCCTGGGCGGTCGACTTGAGCGCGCTTACGGAACACTTTCTTGAAGTAATTCACAATTTGACCGAAACAGATTTTCGCATTAATGGCAAAGTTGTGCTAGCGGCCGCGATGCTGCTAAAAATAAAGACTAGCGCGCTGCTGGACCACGACATTAACGCACTCGACACCCTGCTCGCAAGCCAAGATGAAATGGGAATGGACGGCGCGATTGAAGATGAAGGTCCGCGCGGGCGCGAGCGAATCGTTGTTGACGGCATTCCAAAAGTTTATCCGCGCACACCCCAGCCAAGGCAGCGAGCAGTTTCGATTTACGATCTTGTTGAAGCCCTTGAGCAAGCGCTGGAAGTAAACGTGCGACGCCAGCGCAGAATTCTATTCAGCTACCCGGAAGTCAGAATTCCAGAACGAAAAATTGACCTTCTTAGCGCGATGGACGGAATGCACGAGAAAGTCAAAACACACTATGCCGAAAAGCAGGAGCGGCTTACGTTTGACAGTCTAGTTGAGGGTACGGACAAATTCGCGAAGATTTTCACGTTTATGCCACTATTACACTTAACCACGGCGCGCAAGACTGACCTTGACCAGCCTGAACACTTCTCTACAATCTACATCACCCTCGCGCAAGCCGGCCTTGAAGCCGCGCCAGGCACTGAAATTGGTACAGCACCTACCGGAGAGCCTGAGCCAACTGAAGTATAAAAGCCTAAAGCGTAAGGCTCTTGAAGGGCTAAGTACCTCTCTCTGAAATGAGCAGCAGATTCCTAGTTACTAGCGGCACACCAACCGACAGCGATCTACATGCATGCCTAAGCAGCGACGGCCGCAGAGAAACCATAGCTATTGCCAAAGCACTTTTTGGTAAAGTACACGCGCCAAACTCAGTTATAGTCCACAGCCATCTACCCCACGTTACTGAGTCCGCTAAGCTAATCGGGTACTCGCTTGCGTTTCCCTCGACAAGTTTTATTGAAAACTCAGGCATTGCGGACTACGGCAGCTACCTAACTACGCACGGAAACTGTCCAGGTATGGTTTTAACTAAAGCCGTAAAAGACAGTAAACCCGGCACAGTTTTTGTTGCGCAGCCGTACTGCGCAGCAGCCGTCCTAAAGCACCTCGCGCTTGCAGGTACTGAACACCCCGGCACTCAGTGGACGCAAGATCCACGCTTTCAAAAAACGCGAATTCCTATTGTGGCGCCAGGTATGCTCCTCGAGCTCACAGATACACACTATAACACGCTGCGAACCCGCACTTAAACATAACGTAGTTATCAACCACGCCATTTATAAATAAAAGCTCGTTTCAGCGTCTTATGACCCTCCTCAAAGTCCGTAAGACTAATTTTCGCGGCAACCCAAACATTGGCCTGTACTTATACGTGACTGATAAGCTATGCCTTGCCGGCATGGAAGTGCCAGACGAAGAAATTCCTAAGCTTCAAGAAATCTTTGGCGTACCAGTACATAGAGTTTCTATTGCAGGCACCGGCCTACTGGGCGTTTTCCTAACTGGCTACGAGAATAAAGTGCTTGTTCCAGGCATTATTTTTGCTCGCGAACTTGCGGCACTCAAAGCGCTTGGCCTTGACGTTTACATCATAGACACAACCTTTACAGCGCTCGGAAATAATATTCTTTGCAGTCCGAAGGGATTGCTGGTAAGTACTGATTATGATGCTGACGAGCGCGCTCAAATTGAAGAAGCACTGGGTTTGCCAAGTAAACAACTTGGAATCAGCGCAGAAATAACAGTTATTGGAAGTGCCGCCGTGGCCACTGAACGCGGTTGCCTCATTCACAAAGCAGCGCAAGACTTCGAAGTCGAAATGGTATCAAGCACTCTAGGCGTGCCTATCGCACGCGGCACCATCAACATGGGTTCAGGTTTTGTTAAGAGCGGAATTGCTGCGAACAGTTTCGGCATGGTCGTAGGCGACACCTCAGGCGGTCCAGAAATCGTGAACGCAGAACAGGCGCTTCGCGGCGAGGAATAAGTATGGATGAAGGCGCGGCGCAGCAGCTGTATGAGCGTATGGTTACGCTTGAAGAGCGCGCCCGCGAACTTGATCAACACTTGCGTAGTATTCAAGACCAGCTAAATACGCTCGCGCAAACTCGCGACGCAATAAAGGAATTGCAAGAACTGCCTAAAGCAACTGAAACCTGGATTCCGATTGCGCCTGGTGCGTTCGTGCGCGGCACTATCAGTCCCGCTTCAAGCGTGCTTCTTGCTGTTGGCGCGTCAGTTGCAGTTGAGAAGTCTCCAGAACAAGTTAAGGCAACACTGCAAGGTCACGAAGATGCACTCAGTGATGTTGCTGATCAAGCGCTGAGCGAACTCAAACAAGTGTTTGCCGACATGGATACAATCAAAGCGCAAGTAGAGCAAGTCTCAGGTGAAAAAATGCCTAGCGGCACGCCGGGCATTAACAATACTGTAAAATCGCACGAACACGCTCACAATAAAGCGCACAGTCATACGCACGCGAACAATTCAAAAGATAAGCACCACCATTCTCACTAACATGTTCGGCTTCCTAAAAGACAAGCTCAAAAAAGTTGTCGACGTTTTTTCAAAGGCAACAACCGAAGAAACGCCCGTAGAGCAGCTACCTGCGCAAGTTACAGAAAAGGCAACCGAGCAGCCAGCACCAGTTGCAATACCTGCTGTCACGGAGCAGACCAAAGTTGGCGAGAAGGAAGTTGAAGAAAAAACGCCTGAACCACGAGCTACCGCAGCAATTGCAAAACCGGCGCCAGTTGAAACTAAGAAACCTGAGCCGAAGCTTGAAATAAAGCCTACTCCTGAATTACCTAAACCAGTTTCTCCTGCCGCTCCAACGCAGACCGTATCAATTAAAGTTCAGGAAGCCGTAGAGACTTCACCTTCGAAAGTAGTGGAAACTACGACTCCAAAAGAGATTGTCACTCCTATGGTCGAAGCTGCGCCAGCTCCTATTTCTGAAGAGCTCGTGACCAAGCACACTACAGTTGATCATCACAAACAAACTGCAGCCGAACTACTGGCAGAGATTGAAACCGACTTTGACGAAGAAGACGATGAAGAAACTCTCTCCGTTGTTTTACCGTCAAAACCTGCTTCTATTGCACCTGCTTCCGTTGCAATTGTCAAGTCAGTTGATGCAATACTTGCGGACGTAACGTTGCCGATAGCTAGAACACCCACCATAGAAAAAGCAGTAGAAGCTGTTAAGCCAGTACCGCAACCTGCGCCTAATTCGCAGCCAAAAGTTACTCCGCAATCAACTCCAGCACCTAAGTCACCAGTAAAAGAAACCGAGCGCGCGCCAGTACTCAAAGTTGAGCAAAAGGAAGAGAAAGCCGGTTTCTTCGATCGACTTAAAGCAGCTGTTACCAGCAAAAAAATTACGCGTGATGAATTCGATGATTTATTCCAAGAAATTGAAATTGATTTTCTAGAGAATAATGTTGCGCTTGAAGTTGTAGACAAAATCCGCGAGGACTTATGGAACGGACTCTCCGGTGAGAGGTTTAGTCGATTCTCTCCAGAGAAGCGCGTGCAGCAAGCGCTTCAAGAAAGTCTGCAGGAATTGTTTCTTGAACCCTTTGACATGATTGCGCTTGCTAAAGCAAAGCCAAAAGGAGAACCGTATGTTATTTGCGCAGTTGGCATAAACGGCTCTGGCAAGACAACGACAATCGGCAAGCTAGCGCAGCGTTTTAAGGACGAAGGACTGCTGCCGGTAATGGCCGCCGGCGACACGTTCCGCGCCGCTGCGATTCAGCAACTTGAAGAGCATGCAAAGCGCGTCGGCGTGCCAATTGTTAAGCAGCAGTATGGCGCCGACGCTGCGGCCGTCGCGTTCGACGCTATTGCCTACGCTAAGGCGCACGGTAACCGCGTTGTCTTGATTGACACTGCGGGACGTTTGCACAGCAACACAAACTTAATGGAAGAGCTGCGCAAGGTTGTGCGTGTCGCGAAGCCCGACGCAACTATCTTCATTGGTGAAGCAACCACGGGCAATGACTGCGTCGAGCAAGCTGTTGAATTCCAGAAAGCAGTCGCAATTGACGGCATTGTTCTGAGCAAAGTTGACGTTGACGAGCGCGGCGGCGCGGCGCTTTCAATCAGCTACGTGACCCGCAAACCAATTCTCTACTTCGGCACAGGTCAGCGCTACGAAGACCTTGAAGCGTTTGAAAAAGAAAAAGTATTGAAAAGTTTGGAATTTTAGGCAGCTATTTGAATAGTGAATTATATTAAATAATTTCTCAAGCTGCAATACTACAGCTTCGACGCGCCAGTTCTGCCGCGGCCGCGCCCACGGCCACGCCGACGATTACCAGTGCGAGGCGCCCGTGGAGAGCCATCAGGGTTCGTGGTTTCCACTCGTTGATGTACTGGAGCTTTGGCTTGGTGCACAGTTCGAGGCCGCGGTGGAGCTGCAGCGTCATTCTCCTCTAGAATCTTCTGCTCCCGAAGGAATGCAAGCGCTTTGCGGAATACTATGCGCTTTGTCTCATATGACAGGAAGCGCTCAACTTCTTTGCCTGTGCACCAGCAGTAGCCACGATGCTCGGACGATATGTTAGGCTCTGAATTAGTTAAAGCCAAAAAGTAGTCTACGCTTTTAGGTCCGCGGGTGACTTTAAAGTGCTCTTGCTCGTGGAAGCCTTCGACAAGCGTAACGTCAGTAAGCCCTGTTTCTTCGCCAACTTCGCGCAATGCTGTGGCCAGAATTGAGTCATCCTTCTCGTCTGCGCGTCCCTTTGGGAATTCCCAGTAATCTCTGTTTCGGAGGAGGAGGAATCCTCGTCCTGGGCGATATACTATCGCTCCGGCTGCAATAATTGTCATAGTTCTAGGCCTGCCCCTTCGAAAACTGCTGGATGCGCTTCAGAAGGTCCTTCTTACCAGTCCAGTCTAGCGCCTGCGTTAAAACATCTTCGATTCTTGCAACTGGAATTATGGTTATTTTGGCCGCAATGCTCTTTTCCAGTACAATATCCTTCATGTTCGACTGAGGTACAATGACGTACTTGATTCCCGCCTGTACCGCAGCTTCAATCTTACTTGATACGCCGCCAATTGGGAGTACTTCGCCGCGCACGGACAGGGAGCCTGTCATTGCGTAGTCTTGCTTGATTGGGACTTGCTTGAGCGCGCTAATAATCGCGGTTGCGACTGCGATTGACGCGGAGTCGCCTTCGACTCCCTCATGTGTCTGCAAGAATTGAACATAAATGTCGCTGCGCTCCTTAACGTCAGAGCCGAAGTACTGCTTGATTATTGCAGTGACGTTTACGATTGCTTCTTTTGCTATGTCGCCGAGCTTTCCGGTAGCAATTACTTTATTCTCGCGACCACCTGGCGTAACTGCTGCTTCAATCGGCAAGACAATGCCCGAGTAGCTTGAGCCGCCTCCAATAACCGCAAGGCCGTTTACTCGACCGACAGCGGTGCCTTGGCTCATGATAACTTGGTATTCCTTTTTGCGGTCAATATATCGGTCTGCCATCTGATGCTCGAGCGTTCGCGCTAGTGCTTTTGCAGCAGGGATATGCCGAGCTTCTACTTCTTTGAGGCCTTGCTCTTGTGCAAGGTCGCCGGCAGCACGAATAAGTCCGCCAAGTTCACGCAGGCGCAACGTTAATTGACCAGCACGGTTTGCGCGCCGACGGGCTTCTTCAATAATTGCGTCAACTGCGTCGCGCCTGAACGGCGGGATGCGCCCGTCACGCTTAATTTCTTGCGCTACGAATTGCGCTACGCGCATTTGGTTGTCTTCGGTGTCTTTCATGGTTTCTTCCATGAAGACTTCGTAACCGTAGCCTCGGATTCGGCTTCGTAGCGCAGGGTGCATGTTCTTTAGGTTGTCAATGTTGCCTGCTGCAATGAGTACGAAGTTACATGGTACTGGCTCGGTGCGAACCATGGCGCCTGCGCTACGCTCACTCTGACCAGTAATAGTAAATTTGCCTTCCTGAAGCGCAGTTAGAAGCTCTTGCTGCATCGCAGGCTCGAGCGCTGCAATTTCGTCAATAAAGAGAACACCCATGTTGGCTTTGTGAATCATACCAGCAATTACGCGCTCGTGCGCCGGAGTGCCAAGTCCTCCTGATTGGAACGGATCGTGCAGTACGTCGCCTAGAAGTGCGCCAGCGTGTGCGCCAGTGGCGTCATGGAACGGCGCTTGTTTACGGTTGAAGTTGTCTACAATTACTTTTGGTGTTGATACGCGAGTGTTCGGTCTACGGTTCATACTCATAAACACAACTGCGATTCCAAGAAACAGCATACCACCGAGGAAAAATGCTGCAAACATCACTTCGCTGTTGTACTTGTGAAGAATCCACCACGGCATGACCATGGCAATAACTGCAAGGATTAGCATTACAACGGATTGATTTTTGAAAAAATCGTTTGCTTGAAGCTTGCCCTTCATTACAATTTCGCGGCCGTGGCCTGCAGGCACAGTTTTTATTAGCGGCTGATGCTCGTCATCAGGGTTTGGAAATGATACAATGTCAACTAGCTTTTCCTTGGGCAATAGTTCAGCCATAGCAAGACCGAGCATGCTCTTTCCGGTGCCAGGCTCACCAATTAATAGGACGTGACGACGCTGCTGCGCCGCCTTGCGAATAAGCAGAACTGCCTCTTCCTGACCGACAACTTGATCGATAATGGCCTCAGGAACTGGAATGTCAGCAGTTGACTTGTAGTCGCGCGCAAAGCGCAGCGGAGCAGCAGCTTTTATTGCGGGTTTTTCAGACTCTGCTTTCGACTCGGCTGGCACAATTGAAGGCGTAGTTACGTTCGTCGTAGCCGTCACTTGCGCAGCGTCGGTAGCTTGGATCGATGGAGACGCGGAACCCGCAGTAGCTTGAGGATTCTTTTTTGCTTTTACTGCCACTTTTTTCTTAGCCATATATTTTTAGGAACTCGTGATACTTTCAGCGTTAAATGCCTTTTAAACCTTGCGTAGGATACAGTGCATAAATTAGTATTACACTATGTGTCAGTGAGAAATTAGTCGATCAAAGACCATATTTCGTCACGCGCTCTGAAATCCTAATAAGTTCATTATATTTTGCGACGCGCTCGCCGCGGCACGGCGCACCGATTTTAATTTGGCCACAGCCAAGGCCGACAGCGAAGTGCGAGATGTACGCGTCGTCGGTTTCGCCGCTGCGGTGACTGACCATCACATTCCAACCAGCGGCGCGCGCAGTTGCCGCAGCTTCAAGTGCTTCTGTAACGGTACCAATTTGATTTAGTTTAAGCAGAAGGCAGTCTGCGCTACGCGCAGTAATTGCTTCGGCGATACGCGTAGGATTTGTTACGGTTAGATCGTCGCCTACAACTTGACATTTAGGCTTTGCTTTAATGAGACGATCACGCAGACCTGCGAACGCAGTGAACGCATGCTGCTCGAACGGGTCTTCAAGTGAGACTACACCAAAGTCTTTGACAAGTCCAGCGTAGTACTCAGTCATGGCTTCAGTGTCCATTGCTTCAAGCGCAGTGTATACTTGCTTTTCAGCATCATAAAACTCGCTTGCGGCAGCGTCAATTGCAAAGCCCATATTAGTGTTCGCAGCTTTTGTTGCTTCTCGTAGCAGCGCAAGCGCTTCTTCAGGAGTTTTTAGTGGTGGCGCAAAGCCACCTTCGTCGCCGACGCCAGTTGCGGCGCCACCATAACGCTCTTTGATAATACCATGGAGCGCATGATAGGTACTTGTAATGTCTTGAACGGCCTGCATAAAGTTCTTTGCGCGCGGCACAACCATGAATTCCTGTAATTTTAGATCAGTGCCGGCGTGCTTACCACCATTAATTACGTTAGCATAAATTACTGGCAGACAAGGCTTGTTTTTGGATTCTTTAGCAATGTGCTCATACACAGACAGACCTGCGGCTGCGGCTGCAAGTTTACTGTAAGCCATGCTAACACCTAGAATGGCGTTCGCGCCAAGCTTACTTTTGTCTGACGTGCCATCAAGCTCGCGAAGCTTTGCGTCAAAAGTGGCTTGATCTGCGTAGTCAAAACCAATCACTGCTTTTGCGATTATAGAAACATTAGATACAGCTTTACTAACACCTTTGCCGCTCCACGAAGTGCCGCCGTCGCGAAGTTCTTTAGCTTCGAATATGCCTGTTGACGCGCCACTTGGAACTAACGCGCGAACACGGTGTAATGCTGTTGCGGCTTCAACTTCAACTGTTGGGTTGCCGCGACTGTCGAGAATTTGCCTAGCTTTTAGGGTGATAAGTTGCATACCGGTTAACCGCCTAATTTGATCATGTTAGTGTAAAAATATGAGGAAGAGAGGAATATGAAAAAAAGATTAAAAAATTAAAAATATAGCTATCGACGAACTTAGTTGATTACTTTCGTAATTGAACCAGTTGCGCGCTGTACAAGCGCTTTCTCGCTTGGCCGGTAGTCCAAGATTATTGAACCGCGGAACTTACTTGCGCCACCGAAGTCAGTTGCGCCTGCACAGGTGTAAGTTACACTTGTTTGGTTGCTGTTCGGAAGTGCTCCTAATACTTGAGCTGCACCAAGGTCACAGTCGCCTGTTTCGCTTGTTAGAGTCATGTTAACTTCTGCCATATTCTCGCCACCACTGTTGCGAACAACAAGAGTTACCGAGGTTCCGGATACGCTAGATTCTACACATGAGAAGCCGCCACCTTGGATGATACACTTGTCTGGGAAGAAGCGGTCTGGACTAAGAACGCCGAAGTACGCGAGAGCCGCGATTGCTGCTAGTACGACGAGTATTGCCCATCCGTACGTCATTAAAAATTCCATTGCTGCCTGACCTTTTCGCATAAATGACACCTCGTACCGACTATAAGCGGATACTGTAAGTAGATGATTCCTCGCCGGAGGGTATATAAACTTTTCGGGAAAGGCGAAAAGCTCGACGCGCATATCGCATGAATAGTAACCTAGTATTCAGATACCTGCGCAGCTATGTTCCAGCCAAGAATCCACCGAATAAAAAGCTAAGCGCCCAGCTAGCAAACCAGTACAAACATAGTGATGTGGCAGCGTATGCTGGCGCTAATCTTAGTCCGTCGAAAACTGTGCCTTTACGAATTACACTTACAATGCAAGCACTCATTACACTTGTAACAGTAAGCGCCACGTAACTAAATATTTTGAAATCGCTAAGCTTTACTGCGTCAGCTGAAAGTTGTAATCCAACGGAAGCGGAACCGCCTTGACTTACAGAAATTGAGCCTGCGATTTGCTGAATCACAACTAGGAGTTGCGTTGAGAGTGCGAACAGAAACGGACTGGCAAGCACCGACGCGAAGCTGATGAAAATAACATATGTCGTAACGTTTGCCGCCATCTCTTTCTGTAAAATATTATTCTCTTGAATGTTAGTTGCTATTTTATTCAAGATCTCAGCCATTCGCCCGCCGGAGCGGCTGCCTTCGCAAATCAAGTCAATCGCCCTCTTAATTACAATACTATCATACTTCGCCGAGAATTCCTTAAGGCTGCGCTCCAAATCATAACCAGTCATTGTTTTCTTAGCTACGTCTTCCATTTCTTTAGCAAGAACTCCGAACCGCGGACGCACTGCGCCCCATAGTGCGCGATCAATAGTCATTCCAGCGGAGAGATTTGCGGCGGCGAGCTGCAAGTAATCTGGAAACACTGCCTCGATCTGCTGCCTGCGTTTTGTTATTAGTAGATCAACCCAAACTAAATATGACACAATACTAATTATGACGATCGCAATAAACCCAACTGTCCACAGCGACACAGCGAACGCTAAGAAACTTTGAATCCCACTAGTATCTTTGAATGTCTCCCCATATAACGAGCCCATTACTACTGCTAACACAGTCAATGCAAGCGTTATCCAAAAAGCAACTGCAACAAGTTTCTTGAAGCGTACAGACGGGTCCTCTTCAAGTCCTGCGAGTTTAAAGAGTTCCTTGAATGACTGACGGCGCCGCTTTGGTTTCTGACGGTGCTTTAGAAGCGGATCCTCAACTACTTCTTTTTTGGGAACAGTAATCGGCTTTGCATGCTTCACGTCTTTTGCTATTAATATACGCTGATGCTCCGCCTCCGCTAGCCGCTCCGCTTCCGCAATCGAGACAGGACTACGCCGAAATAAATGCTTCACAGCCTCTAGAAAATTTGGTTTGCGGACTGCGCGGTCGACAGCCACTGATGCCCCCATAGCACTCTTTGCCTCGCCAGCTGATGCTACTATTGGCGCTTTCGCAGCAACTAGTTTACTACTCGCATTCTGATTTGACTTTGCTCCAAGTTTAGCTTTTGCAATAGCAGCGCGCGCTTCGCGAGCAAGTTTTTCCTGCTTAAGCTTAGGGTTCATAATTCAACCGCAGGGCGTTGACTTCGTATCACTGCAAGGAACATGAATTGAATGAATAGCAACAATCCGGCTAGAACCAGCAGTACAGTAAGACTTAGTTCAAGTCCGATGAAAGTAGCAAGTACAACCAGCATCGCAACGCCAAGGCTCGGCACTATTATCGCCGCCATCATGTACATCATCGCCATTGGATTTAGTTTACGGCCATACTCAACTACTGCAATCTTTTGCTCACGCACAACTTGCTCAAGCACTCCCTGAATTGCTGTAGTGACTTCACTTCCGACACGGAGGCTGTTAAGAATTTGCCATAAAACTTTTCGTAAATTGTCAGAGGGAGAGTTTTCGACTGCTTCGTTAAGCGCGTCTTGAAGCGGAGTGCCAAGGTTCATTTTCTCGTTTATTTCAGCAAAATACTTCCCTACGTGCTCGTAGTTTCGAGCAAGATTCTCAAACGTAGAATATAATGGAATTCCGCTCTCGAGTTGAATTAGTAAGTACCTTGTCGCATAGACAAGTTCTTGGTCTATGAGCTTTGCTTCTTTCGCGACGCGATATTCAGCATATCTGTAGGCATACGCGCTTCCGAGCAAAAATATTATTGGAAACGCAAGCAGCGCTGCCGGGCTCTTTGTGAATCCGAATACCACCATGGTAAGCGCGAACGCTAAGATCATACCAACATTTAGTGTTTTTTTAAGATAGTACTCGGGCGTGTCCGCCATTCTAGCAAGGCGCAGCGTAGTGCGCAACTGAGGCAAATAACTAGCAAGTACTTTGATTAATTCCATGTTTACTTACGCCGCCCCGCATGCTGCGAAGCGCCATGATGCTTTGCCGCAGACATAGAATTCTTTGTAGGTTCAGGCGAGGCGGGCGCAGCAGACGCTATTGCTGCAGTTACTTGACCTGTGCCGGTGCGAGCCTCGGAGTCGACAGTGCGCGCCACACTTATGCCCGGCAAAGTTAAGAGCTTCTGTTGCGACACGAATTTGCGTAAATTATCTGGATCAGTGTAGTATTCTGCAAGCACTGTTCCAACGCCATCGACAGATGATATTTTCATATCTACAAGATATTTGAGAATACGCTGTTTCTCGACTAGGTCTGCGGCGATTTCACGCGGAGTCATGCCGGTGAAAAGTTCTAACGTATTGTAGAGACTTTTACTCTTGTTTGCATTTTGAAGAACATCTCGCTTAGGGTCATACTGCTGAAGCACATTCGGGGCGCCATCAGATTGTATTTCTGCAATTTGGAACGTGCGTCGCACACCAGTTCGACGATTGCGGAACTGCATTATTATCATGCTAATTGCAGGAAGCATTGATTTAGGAATGTCAATTGGTTGGTTAGTTAGGCGATCTACTGTTTCTTGCGCGCTGTTAGCGTGAAAAGTTGCGTAGCAGCTGTGACCGGTGTGGATTGCTTCGAGCAGTGTTTCTGCTTCTTGTCGACGACGGATTTCTCCTACAATAATACGGTCCGGACGCATACGCAAACTGTTGACTAACAGGTCTCCCATTGATATTGCGCCTTTTCCTTCAGCGTTCGGCTGGCGCGTCTGCATAGGAACCCAGTGTAGAAATGATGGTAACTGCAATTCACGCGTGTCTTCAATCGAAATTATTCGCTGATTAGGTTGGAAAAAGCTCGCAAGGCAGTTGAGCGTACTTGTTTTTCCTGAAGCTGTGCCCCCAGCGATAATTGCCGATAGTTCATACTGCATTCCAAGCCAGACTAGCGACGCTGCCTGTGGACTAATGGTTTTAGCGCCAAGAAACTTAGTTATTGTCCATGGATCACGGCTGAATCGCCTGATTGTCATGGTGTTGCCTTCGCTTATTGGCGAGAGAGTTGCGTTTACTCGGTCACCCGTTGAGAGATGCGCGTCAAGCAGTGGCTCCATTACGCTAATCTGACGGCCAACTTTGCGACCGACTGTCATTGCATAGTGTCGCGTTTGTTCTTCGTCTCTGATGCGCACGTTTGTTTTGAGCCAGCCGTACGACTTGTGGTATACCCATACTGGGTCGCGCGCATCGTTAATTACAATTTCTTCGAGCTGGTTGTCACCCATTAGCATCTCTATGTTGCCAAGGCCCAGGCTCTTCTGAATTAGATATGTTGTAAGGAATTCTTTAGTTTGGTCGTCGCTCTCTGGGAAATAGCGCCCAATAAGTAGTTTGATTGTTTGCTCAAGGCGCTCTTCAATGTGACCATGCTCCCTGTCCGCTGTCAGGTCGAGAATACCGAAGTTGACTTGATCGATTAAACGTTGACGAATACGCTCAAGGATGCTCTCGGTTGTGTCGCTAATTGATTCTATTGAAATCTCGTAGTGCTTAACGAATTCGCCCGGTACTTTTAGTACACGAATAGTAATTGGAATGTTTTTCTCGGTGAAACTATACTGCTCAAGAATTGTTGCGACGGCGCTTACAGACGCGCGCTCTGTGCCATCAACCCGCGAATTTTTTGCCTGGCTTTTGCTATTAGCCTTACTGCTAGTAGATTTACTTGCCGCAAATTTACTTTCAGCCTTAGAACTAGGCTTTGCTGTATATTTTAGTTTTGCCGCTTTAGCGCGACTCTTGTCAACCACTCTATCACCTTTTCTCTTTTGCTTAACTCAAAATATTTGGGAGCGCACCGCTCATTTGCGCTTGCTACTTGCGTGTATGCAAACTTTTCAGGAATGCTTGCACGTGTGCGTGAAGGCGCTCTTTTCCGCCATCGAGCGCTTTGAGGCGCTGCCTGAGCTCGTCAAGCTTCGAAGCGTTCTTTCCTACGCGGTACGCTTCCGCACGCTGCTCAAGCTCGTCCAAGTTTGTTAAGAGCTCGCGTTTGTCGTGCTCGATTGCTTCAAGCAAGTGCTCGACTACTTTGCGCCGCTTGAAAAACTCTTCAAGTTTGCGCCGTGCCTGAACGCTCGAGCCCTTTGGATTTTTAGCGTGTTTTCTGTCGCTCGCGGCTTTAGCGATTATTGAATGTTCAAGTGCTTTTAATTTTGTTTGATGCGACTCGCGCAGCGCAATTAAAGGCTGCAAACGAGTGCGTTCAACCTCGCGCAGTTCAAGGCGTAAGCTACGTGCGCTTCGCTCAAGCTCTCGCAAAGTCTTTGTTTCAATGCCAAGCGAGGTTGTCTCTTTATGCGAGCGCTCGCGCAGATTTTTTAGCAACCCTTCGTACGCGGCAAGCTTTATCCCGGCAGATTGCTCTCCGGCGAGAATTTCGTGCACGGCTTGTTTGTGTTTTACAAGTGAGCGCTCTTGCAAACTTATAGCATGGAGTACGTCATGGTACTTGCGGTACTGACGAGTAATTGCGTCCGCGGCTGCTTTCTCTTTGCTTGCGAGCGAGTCGCGCTCACGGTTCATATTCTTTGTGACGACTGTTTTCTCGCGCTCAAAGCGGCGCAACTTTGTTAGTTCTTCCTGCACTGCATGGAGGGAGTCGCCTAAGTCTCCTTTTAGCCCTTGAAAATCTTTCTTAAACTGGTCAAAACCGATTCCTTCATGCTCAATTGCTGCAATTGATTGGTCGACTTTGGTTACAAAAGTCTCTCGCTGCAGTTCAAACTGCTTCTCTTTTGCAACCGTTTCGCTCTTAGTTAGTTTTCTGTCAACCAAATAAGTTTTAGATAAACTATATTTTACTTCAATTATTGATTCTTCTTCGAGAAAATCAGCCCACTCCTGAATTATTGTTTTTGATACTCCAAGCTGCTTAGCTGCATCGTCAACACTAATGCGTTGCTGCTCTTTGACAAGCGCGACTAACTTGTCTACGCCCGTTTGAATACGACCCATTAATTTACTTCTTGCTCAGCGTATTAAAAAGCTTTCGAGGCCTCTCCGACGGAGCAGGACTAAGCAGACCATGCACGCTTATCTGGTCACCCAACTGAGTTTTAGTGCTTACCACCGTTCCACCTGGCAGCTCTACCACAAATCTTGCAGGTTTAGGGGTTCCGGCATGCAAGGCAAACGGCGCAAAGCGCTCGCGAATATGAGTAATTACGCCGTTGTCGTCGAGCCATAAAATGTCGAGCGGCTCAAACACGAACAAATTAGTAATTGCGACTCGCGTTTGCCAGGGGAAGACGAACACGTAGCAGCCAGGCAGTTTATGGAACATTGTCCCTATGGCTTGTCGCAGCGGATTACGCAGCACACTGCCGCGCTCAGACAATACTGTGCCGCGCGTGCGGTTAACGGCGAAAGCGCGCGCATACTTTAGCAAATCATCCTTGCTGCGCTTTGCCACAGCAGCGAGTACTGGGTTTTTACTTTTTAACACAGGCGTTTTTTGTTTCATAGTAGCACTACGCAAGCAGTTGTTCTTGTGCCTTTTGGTTTCCGACATTGACTGGATTGTAGTTTCATGGACATAACGTCCCAACTGTTTTGCCAGTTGCATCGTAAGTTGCTAAGTCGGAGGCGCCAAGCCAGAAGTTTTGGAAGTCCATGTTAACTACTCTGTATGTGGTTTCCGTTTGATTTGTAAAAAATTTGTAATCAACTAAACTGTAACAGTTGTTTGTTACAATATCCTGCGCACGTAACTCTGGGGTGTTGATCAGGCTCTGTATTCCGTACGGACTGCCAGTTGTGTTGCCTTGGAAGCGCTGCAAGAAACTTGGTGCCCCAGGTACCGCAATATAGGTTGTTTGATTTACCATTTCTGTCAAATTGCTAGTGTCATTGCTTGCAGTTATGTACGGGCGTGACGCACTAGACTGCCGCACCGGGTGAGGCGCGCGCCCCTGCGTATATACAGAATACAACGGGTCTTTAATGTCAATAATTGGAACATCTGTTACAACCGCTATACTACGTTCAAAGCGCGCCGTGCCCGCGCTGTCGCTTAAGTTAACTGCTATGTCAACGCTAACAGTAATTTCCCACGGGTCAGATTGCGACAGAGTTAAATTTAGCACAGTCAGGTTCACAATCAAACCTTGCCGCTGCGCAATTGCTGCAAAACGAGTGGTAAATTCAGTAAAAGTGCTTTGATCCATTATCGCATAAGGCGCCGCGTTTATGGTTCCGTTCGTGAAGCTCTCTTGAAACGCGGCGTCCGTGTCATTAAGAAAACCGCCGGTTGCACTTGTGTGCTCTTCCATGGCAATCATACTACGGAACGCAGAAATATACGCCGCCCGAGGTAAATCGACCTCCAGATTTTCTAGATATTTATCCATGGTGTGCACTCTGGCTGTTTGAACTAACGTTCTGTCTAGTGTATTAGACTCTGCAAGTGCAAACGCAATGAGTACTAATACAACAATAGTTGCAACGCTAGTGAACACAAAGCCTTGCCGTCCAAGCGAGGGCCGACGCTTAGGTTTAAGTTGGCGCGCTATTGCCATACTCGTACCTCAATAAGCGACGGACCCCATAAGTATGGCACGTTCGAGACTGTGTTCACTATAATCTCCACGTCCTCGTCCGCAAGAGAGATGAAGATACGTCCATCCGAATCATAATCGAGCGCACTAAGCAAGTTTGCAGTCGCCACATCATACGCGTCAAGCGCGTCGTATGAAATCGAGGCATTAGTGTAGGAGCACGTCTTTGCACCAACATAATTACGCGGCACACTAATAGACTGGGTACCCCCTGAGTCCTGCTCTACAGTCCAAAAGCATCCAATTGCGCGCTCGAGAACTGGAGTGTAGGTCGGGTTGATAGGAATTGCAAGATCTGTTATGAGAGTATTGTTTACACTGCAGCCAGTACTGTTTGTTGGCGAGTCACCCGTACGTAAGTTTAAGGTGTTTGCTCCGGGAACTATACTGCCTCGCGCAAGCTGCACAATGTAGGGATCTCCGAGCGCTATGTATGGCGTCTGATACGCACCAAGATCAAACGCTGTGACTCCGTTAGCACTCACAAAGTCCGTCCAGTGGTCTGCGCTGTAGCTAGTTACACGCGCACCTAGCACACGCGTTGACGGCGGAACTATTACTGTTGGCGTACATGAACCGAGAGCACCAGACTGCGTGGTTATTCCGACTTCATTTGCAAGCAGCGCAGCTGGAGTGCCATTGTGTACAATAGTGATGGAAGAGTCTGGAAAGAGCGTACTTGGTTGAAATGAACCCGTTACTACTACGCTTTGTGATCGCAGCGTGCTGTCAAGAATATTAATCACGACATTGCGATAAAAGTCTGCGAGCGCAGAAGTGTTCGCACTTGCTGTATACAGACCACTACCACAGGCTGCTGCGGATTGCAAAGTTGCAGCATCTGCACTCGTACTGAAACCCACAGTATGTACTGTTATACCCCAATCCTCTCGCGCCATACATGCTGAAAGAATTGCATCTTCGAGTGCGCTACCTGTGTTTTGCACGGCGCACTCTTGGTTCGCCACTCCATCAGTCATTGCAAGCATAGCTAATGAGCGAGAAGTGTTTAATCCTAGTAATTCTAAATCAAACTTTGCCTGTCCGCGATTATTTTCAATTCTAACTGCAATCACATTTGTTCCTGTGGTGAACATGCCCTGCGGTATGATGTAACCGCGAATATTCCACTGCTGCGCAGTGTGTGCTAGACCTTCATCTAAGAGTAAGTTTCCATTAATATATACGGTTGCGCGATCATCACTCATTACGTTCAGGATTCCTTGCTGAATTAAACTATAGTTCGAAATAGTAAAATTTTTGCGTAGGTAGTATACGTCAGTTTGGTTTGAGGCTGCAACAAGTACATTATCAAATCTCCAC
Organism: Candidatus Woesearchaeota archaeon; assembly: GCA_043771635.1. Classification (GTDB taxonomy): domain Archaea; phylum Nanobdellota; class Nanobdellia; order Woesearchaeales; family SKIA01; genus JAYVHA01. Next base: position 16,451 of record JAYVHA010000001.1, on the reverse strand, counting down.
CGCCCCCACTCGTCATTGACATTTGCTTGAAGCTTACCACCTATGTCCAGATAGTATAGACCGGGTCCTGTAATAAGTGAAGTAATGTCCTGAGTGTAAGTTCCATTCATGTAAACATCGGGATTTGTACGAAAGTCTATCTCAGTTGTCGCGTCGCTTCCCTGACTTGACTGTTCTGTACCGAGATTAGTTATAATATTTCCTGGCGCTGTCCAGCGCGCCTTCACCCAAACTTCATCGCTTGACTCAAATGGATTACCGCTCGCCGGATTCCATTGATAATAAAATGCTACGCGCGCGCTCCCACTGCGATTTATCGTATTATACAACGATGCAGTAATATTAATCGTTACTCCGTACGCACCGCTACAATCATTGTTTGCGCAATTGTTGCGATTACTTGGCGATGTATTCGCATCGATTACTAACGCTCCTGATACTACGCCTAAGTTATTTACATTAGCAGCATAGCCATATGTTCCGCCTTGCCAGTCCCAGCCGTCGTTTGTCCCAGCGAGGCCGAATGTGTTTCCAGTGCTATTAAGGCCGCTTGTGAAGTCTACTTCAGGCGACACAAGGTCTGCAGTTCGCTCCCATAATACAGGTACTGATTGGTTTTGAGTAAATGTGTTACCCATGTCTTTTACTATAGCAGGACCACTTCCATTGTCAAGAGCGCCAAGGGGCGCAGAACCTGAAACCCAGCTAGATGCGTTCAGATACGTAACTGCATACCACGGTTTGCCACTAGTATCATTGGCTGGAACCAACAATGAACCATTTCCAAACAAATAGTTCCAAGAAGTACCTGACGCAACAATTACTGTTCGCGTGACGTTACGGCTGAGCTCTGCAACAGCGCTATTTATTCCGCAGCAAATGCAAGTATTTGTAGTTGCATTGTATGCGGCTATTGAACTGTTTAGTAATGTCAAGTTAGTGGACAGTACTTTTGTTGCAGGCACATCGGTGCTGGTTGCGTAGGAAACTAATCCAATACGGTTTCCCGATACATTAAGTATATCACTCACAAATTGTTGATCTAAGCATTTTGCAACACTAAGGCGTTGCGTATCCGAATTATTTATACTGGCACTTGTGCAACTTCGCACTACTCCGTTCACGTTATCCGCGTCCATTCGCCAGCCCATGCTTCCGCTTACGTCTGTTGCAAGCATAACATCTGACGAGCCGCTGTAAACTGTAGTAAATGTTAAGTTTTCAAACCCTAAGCGCACCGGGATTGTTGTTCCGCTTAGCTTCGAGTAGTTTAGAATAGAGGATAGATTTACATCCGTCAGGTTTACAAATACTGTGCTATTAGTAGTATTATCGCGGTAAACAGTTGTGTTGCCAATAGTCAAGTAAAAAGTGTTTGATAGTGTTGAGTTTGTTCGGTTGGTTGCGTAATGCAAACGAACGCTCATGCTGGAGATATTACCAGGAGCATATACTGCATCGTACAGGTTAACTATTCCTGTAATTCCAGGAAGTAAAGTCACTGACGGCGAGGCGTAGGGCAGGACACTCGGTTCGTCCGTTGTGTATCTCACTCGTAGGAAACCGCCGCTGATGTATGCTTGATCTAATGATGATAGCAAGTTCAAATTTATAGTATTATTTCCTGCAACAAGCAGCGAGGAGCAATTTTTAATTAACCACGCGTCAATAGAACTATTTCCTGGATTAACAGGCGTGTACGTGCCGCAAGCATTTCCATTTATTCTTAGAACAATTATGCTTGGTGTATCGAGTTCAAGAAGCAAGTCAATTACACTACTTGTAATTAAATCACTTGGCAACTCTATTGTTGAAGTTATATTACCTTGACCAACGAAGCCGCCAAAAGTAAGAAATGTGGCGGTTGAACGATTCTCGATTTTTCTAAGCAAGCCTGTTGCAGTACTTCCTGCCAAGGGTTTTCCTTGCGCGATGCCACTGATTGACTGGCGCGCCGAATACACTCTGTACGCTTCACTTTGTGCTACTGCGCCGCCGCCCCCAAGGTAGTCTCCTTCGGCGTAAACTGCATAGCTTATTGGAAGAGAGAGCCCGGAAAAGGCTGCTGCGGTGACGTTTGGCGCTAGGGTGCTGTTCGTTGCCCACAGCACGCCAATAACTCGCAGTAAACTTTCATTTTCGTTTGTTTGGTTCGTAGCTAGTACTGCTGCCTTTAGCGTTGCGTCAGGCAAATCCGCAAGTTTAAGCGTAGTGAGTATTGCTATACTGTCTTGCGCCGCAAGTTCAAGTGGCCGTGTTTCTTGTTCGCGCGGCGGTAGCGCAAGAAGCAGTGCAAGCGCGCTAATAATTAGAAACGCAGCAAACATCGCGTCGACGGTGAAGTAAATACCACGGCGCGAGGATATTTTTCTTAGCGCAGCACGCCTACTTGTTATCGCCATAGCGTCACCTCCATTGTTGCTACAGTTCCATTTAGTACTGCGTACCTCCTGAGTACAAACAAGTCTTCATATGAAGCTGGAACTGCGTCACCACATGTTTGACACAATGATTGTAGCGTACCATTCACATAGAAGCGAATCTGAGCATTTGCAACTAAGCCGAGAATTTCACGCTCTTCGTCAATAGTGAAATTATCGAACGCTCGAATTTTTGTTTCATTGAACTGGCTGTTCGATAGTAGTCCTGGAATTGAAACTGTGCTATTTGTCCAATTCGCAGGAACTCCTTCGCTCATTAGTACACTAAGTCGTTCCAAGTCATCACGAAATGGCGCGCGCTCCGCCGGAGTATAAACTAAAAGCGCAAGTAGCGCCGCGATCATAATCATTAAACCAAGAATCAAATCCATGGTGAAAATTTGGCCGTGGCGCTTCATGATAGCACCGGCGCACACAAGATAGTGCCGTTTACAGTCGTCAGCATATTGTTCCCGTATCTTAATGTTCCAGAGCAGCGCGGCGCGACCGCGCTAATTTCTTGACCTGCAAGCGACACACGAACTACTGTCGCATTGTTATCAGGCAACAACTCTAACGTGTAGCGGCGGCCTTGAATATCTGCAGGGAGCGTGAATTCTCTCGTATAACCGTCTCCTACGCTGCGCGCCGTAAGTAACTCTTGCTGCACGGTTAACGCTACGTCTTGCATGCCGCTAAGTGTTCCTTCGTTCGTCGCCGTGCGCAGCTGCGCAAGCGCAATCGTGAGCATGGCAACTAGTAATAGTATGGCAAAGCCTGCAATTACAATAAACTCGAGCGACACTTGCGCGCGTCGGAAATTATAATTATTATACTTGCAAGCCATTATGATGGTATAATTCGAACTTGCGCAGTTTCAGCGCGCACAATAAGCACGTGTCTGCCTGGCGAGTCCGGCAAGGTTCCATTGAGAGGCGCAAGACCACTGACCGCCACATCATAATCCCCTTGCGCTCCGACAAGCGTGAAAATCATTGTTGTGTTGTCAATACGGGAGTCAGTAATTGTGTCAGGCAATAGTATGCTAATAGTTTCTTGACTTGGTGCGCCGGCAAAGTAAACGCGCTCCGCAACGTCTCTAATGGTGTTGCCAGCGCGAATAACTTGGCCTTGGCTTAGACTGTCAGTTGTGTCTTGCTGCGTTCTTGCGTAGAGAATTAGCAACGGAATGAGCAGCGCGAACATGAAGCCGACGACTAACATGTATTCCATGCTTACTTGCCCTCGTCGCAACGGCGCGCGAGGCCTTCGGCAGCACTGCGCCAGATCACCCAATTTCATTAAGGCTTTTGCACCGACGAGGCTTTTTAAAGGTATTTTTGAGAGAAACGCATCCGGCATTCGTTATATGTGCTTAGAAAATTCAGAAAAAAAGCTATTGCAGGCCTTTCTTTACTTTAACAGGCGCGTCAGCAGCTTTCTTTAGCTTCGCAGCTTCTTCGTCCGCGACTTTCTTGAAGACTTCAATCTGCTTTTCACTGAGTGATCCAAAGCGCATATACTTCGCTTTAATGTCACGCAAGAAGTAACTATCCTCGTAGAGCTTCGGGTCAATATTGAATAGCTCCTGGAAAATAGGGTCGGTAATTGGCTTGTCTTCAATACCGCGGAACTGGCACGCAAGGCAGACTGCCTTCTGGCGACGGCTCTTAATTATGACCATCGCCTTCTTGCAAACCATGCAACGTTCCTTATATTCAACCATCGTACCGTCGAAGGGCTTACTTTGAATTATAAAGCTTCCGACGGGGAAATGCACTATATCTAATTCAGTCCATGGACGAAATGAATATAACGACCAACCATATTTGCATTCAGTGATTCCATGCGATATTGTGAACAGTAAAGACCCGCTTGAGCAGGTCAAGTCAGTTCTTGCCGTTTCTTGGAAAATTACTGAAGCAAAAGGCGATGAAACAATCGACATGAGTCGTCTTACGTGGCTTACGCCGTTTGCAGCTTTGCTACTTGCGCACGCCGTTCGAAGTAAATCAGGAAAAATAACAATAATTCCGCCGAAAGATGAGCGCGTTGCAGGTTATCTAAACGCCATTGGCTTTCCATTGGGCGGCAAACACACAGGCAGTTCGTACTGTCCGCTGCATCATTTTACTGGCGACCCTCAAGATGCAATCACTAGTATATACGATGTTCTTGACAAAACTTTTCCTGACATTCTGCGCGGAAATGTTACGAAGTATGTGTTTGCTGAATTGTGTGATAACATTCAGCAACACTCGCAGTTTACGCATGGGACTTTACTTGCACAGTACTTCCCAAATATGGAGTACATCGATATCGGCGTGATGGACAATGGCATTACGATTCCGGGATCGTATGAGCGCCACCAAATTGAAGTGCTCAGTGATGCCAGTGCAATTGAGCAAGCCATTCAAGGCGTTTCGACAAAGCTTGAGAAAGGGCGCGGGCATGGCTTGCCCTCTAGCTTCGCTATCGGTACTCAGGAGCTTGGCGGCGACGTTTACATATTGTCTAGGACGGGCGCACTGGTGCACAGGTCAGGGGCGACTAATCTTTATAAACTAGAAAACGGAGGTTTATTAGGTACGGCAGTATACTTTAGGTTTAGACTTCCTAAAAAGAAGCCGAATATTACTCCATACCTAGGTTGATGGAAAATGAAAACAATAAACCTCAAAAACGCAATTTCGGAGAATGTTGTAACTCGAGAGAGTTTGCGGCAACTCCTAGTCACGGTTAGCGAGAGCACTGTTTTTGATTTTAGTCAAGTAGAATTCATGTCGCGCTCGTGCGCTGACGAATTTTTGAAATTCAAAGAATCAAGTAAGTTCACTATTTCTGAGAAAAACGTGAGCAAAGACGTAAAGGCAATGCTTGCCGCCGCTGCAAATACCCGCGCCCAGCCGCCATTGCGAAAGGTCACGTTTACTCCCCTTAAAGCAATAGCTTCGTTGTGAGATTAATTTAAGTTACATACGATTTAGCTTTCTACGAAACCCTCGGCAATAATCTACTAATTCAACTTCAGTTATTGTTCACTCGTTTCAGCTTTGGCGCGTCGACGGTAAGAACCCCATTTGTCTTCAGGGCTGTACTTTGCTGGCTTCGCTTGACGCGTCGCGGTTTTACACAATGGACAATTCTTTTGCATTGTGTATTTCTTGCAAGTGTCGCAAAAGCAGATTTTATGCATAAGCTTACCTGTCTGTGCGCTCGAACTTGAACGTAGCAGATTTCTTCTCGATCATTTTACTCATGATATCAAGATCAGTTTTCAAAATCGCTTCTGCTTTCTTGTAGTCTTTTGCAGTTACTGAGCAACCGTACTTTCCGCCGCCTAGGTAATGTGCGCCTAGTTTTGGTGCGGCAGCGAATGCTTCCTTGATTAGTTCGACTCCATTCGGTGCGAACGTTACAATTTCGAGTTGGCCTTTGATGGTTACGCTTGCTGGCTTAAGACGTTCAAGCACAGTTTTTTGCATTGCTTCAAGCGCAGGGCTTTCTAGCGGGAGTTTAGCGGCGCCTTCAACAACTGCTTGGAACAAGTCGAAGACGTGCTCATATGGCTCTTTCTTCGCGTCTAGTTCTGCCCATAGTGCATCAGCTTCAATCTTCGCTTCAGGCGCAGCCGACTCAATCATCTTGTACGCGGCTTGGTACTTCTTGATGCTGGTTGCTTTTGCTTTCTTTTGAGACTCTGTTACTCGGCGCAGACTTAGGTCAATGTAGCCTTTCTCTTTACTTATCTGGAGTACTTTACAAACTACAGTTTTGCCTTCGCGAACATACTCAGTGATGTTACGAACGCGGCCAGCCGCAATTTCAGAAATGTGAAGCATGCCGCTTTTGTTGGCATACTCGTCAAGCGAACAAAAAACAGAGTGGTGTTGGATTTTTGTGACCGTGCAAATGACGATCTCGTTCTCCTCAGGGTAACCTTCCTTCTGGAGCATCTACTGAAGAACCTCGACGACCTGTGCAGTAACGAGCGCTTTTCCGCCAGTTGAGGTCGCGAGTTTAGCGCCGCACACTAGGCAGACGATCGGCGTTGAGGCCTTCGAGAAGATGACTTGTTCATTCTTGCATTCGCAGCGAACTTTAAGGAAACCTGATGCCATGTTTTTTATCTCACTCTAACTTTATGTGAACTCGACCTTCTTTGCGCGAATGCCGGTTGCCTGGACGTGCTGCTTCTTGCATGTCTTGCATGCGAAGCGCAGATCAGTCTTCTTTGTCATTTTCTTTCCAGTCATTTTGAAGCTTGCGATTGCAGGACGGCTGTATTTGCCCTGGTTACCGTAGCCACGTCGTAGACCACGCGCTTCCATACGACCTGTTGAACCGCGGCTCATTGGGTGCGTTTGGGAACGTCCACGCTTCTTTGCCTGACCGACTGTGTGTTCGGTGTGTTTGCGGCAACTTGGGCAGTGGCGCTGAGTAAGCTTAGGCCTCTTCATAGTAGCTTGGAAAAAAGGCCTATTTATAAGCCTTTGGGAGAAGCTCAGGAATTAGTCTTACTGCTTTGCAAGTTTTGCTATCGTCTTAGGATAGGCTTTTGAAAGTCGCTTTGCGGTCAAAGCCCTATAACCAGGACCTTTAGTTGGTACGGGGCTTGATTTTTCCTGTTTCATACCATTCTGCTAAGTCATCTACAGTATAATAACCTTGCCTTGTTCCCACCAGTACAGACGTATTTCTGTCAGGTTCATCAATTACTGGATTTGCTGTGCTTTCTTGATATAAACCATTTTGAATTAAAAAAGCGTATGCCATCAGAAATGCCGTTCGTTTATTTCCAGAAGCAAATGGGCGCTTGCATAGGGCTTTCAGAAGGACTGCAGCTTTATACCATCCAGAGCGCGATTCTTCGCGCATTAGTTTGAGCGCTAGAATAATCTGAGATGGAGCTTCTAGCTGATGTTTTTCAGCTCGACGAAACGGATTTGGCGCATCCAAACCAAATAAATCTTGATTTACTCTAATAACATCATCTAGCGTAGGATATTCATATTCATCCATACACAGTCACAGGTCGCCCGGTTCAAGTTCGTCGCGAGGGATTTGCCCGAAGCCTTCGCGTAGACCCGGATCATCGTCGCGCTCAGCGCTTCCTTTACGCACTAGGAGCATTGCAACTGCGCTAGGCAATTCCAACACTTCGTTCTCCATGTATGGCCCAAAGAGCTCCATATTCTTCCCATAGAACTGTGGTACGCTCTTCATGATGCGAATGCTCACAAGCGGCTCTTCTATGCTTGCACTCTCAACTGCGACTGTGCGCTCTACAATTGGTTCTGGCGGCGGGATGCCGCGCGCATGCGCCTCGTCACCTAGGTCGCTTGCACCTGGCAGCGGCTGACTTGTCTCAACTGTTTTTTCTGTGACTTTTACAGTCTCGACTGTGATGCGCCGCATTTCAGTGCGCTCAACAGTCGTTGTTGTCGAGCCTGTTCGGGCGTCGGCAAGTACTGCTACGACTCGCTCAAACAGTGCACGCTCACGCTGTTGCAAATTTGGTGAATCCTGAAGTTGGCTTCCAGTACGAGCGCGGTTCTGCGCAAGTAAGAGTATTTTTTGCTCACGACGGTCATACAATTCCCTTAGCAATTTGCGACTATTCATTAGTTGAAGATGCGCAGTTTCGTCGCCTTCCTCTCGCTCGCTCGACACTGCGCTTGCTAACTCGCGAAGTAGCATTGCGCCTTCTTCGTGAAACTCACTAGGTAGTTCTTGCAGCTCGATACTACCGCGCTCTTTACGAACGAAGTCGAACAAGTGACCATATGTTAGCGCCATAGCTTGGGTGCGGAAAAGTGCGCTTTTATAGGTGCTCCTGTGGAAAATAAAGAACTTTAGAACACAAAAATGCTGTTTCGCGCGGAAAATTACTAATAAAATATTGGCTTTACGCTCTAAAAGAGATTGTTGAACCAGCGCAGTAAGCGCACTAACATTCCTTCCTCGTTTTTTTCTGATGGGACAGGTGATGGCGCAGTTCCTGGCGCAGCAGGCTTTGTACTAGGCGAAGGCGCCGCCGTAGTGTTGGACGGAGCCGTCGATGGAGCAGTGCTTGGAGTCGCAGGCTTAGTCGTTGCCGTAGTTGGCGTAACTGGTTTTTGTAGCGGAGTGCCTGCGAGTCCTGGTACTGCAATAGACCGATTTTCGTTAAATCGCCGCTCACCGAAACTTGCCGACACAGATACTGTTACTGGCGAGACCGTAGTCATAGCATACTTGTGAGTGAGCAATAAACTTCGGTCTGCTTGCAGTAGAGTGACTGTTTCGCTTAATCCATCACCCCAATCGACCATAATATTGTCTGCTCGCACCGTCGCATCACTTAAAAGCGTAAGGTCAAGCGCACCTATACTCGGTACTGCTTTGATTATTAGACCTTGCTCACGCGCCGTAAAGGTAAAACGTCGTTTCTCAACTCGGGCGCCATTAGCCAAATAATTAACTTCAACATCGAGTGAGTGCTCTCCTACGCTCGCTGCGGTGACAAGTCCAGATAAATTTAAGGTGCCGAGGGGCGCAATGGTTATTGATTTACTCTCCAAAGCGCCTGGTCCTTTATTGTTCCAGTTGTCACCCGTACCTTCAAGAGGCTCAGTGCTAGTAACCGTTACAGTCATTTTACTATTATCCACATAGTTATTTTTTACTAGTAAATTGAATGGTGAAGGTTTTCCGACGGTGACGTTCGAATTATTTACTTTGAATATCAAAAAATCTTTTACAACTAATGTATTGTTTAGTAACTTGATTAAGTTAGGCGTTACTATCCCTGAAAAAGTGTAATTGCCACCAACTTGGGGCCGAATAGTGTACGACGCAGTTAGTATATCTCCAATTCCAAGCGTAGCAGTTTGCGCGCTTGCATCGCCCTTTACTAAAAGCGCTGGCGGCGTCTCATCAATTCGCACTCCTGTAACAACGTCAGTACCTGTGTTAGTAAGAACAATTGTTGCTACAACGTCCTCATCAGGATACGAAGTAGTTGCACTAAGGGTGCGCTTAGCAGTAAGTTTTCCTTCATTTTTTACCGCAGTTATTGTTACTGGCAGCCTATAGCTCCCATTGACTACTCTGACTGTAGTAAGTTTACGATCTCCTAATGGCGGACCGTCTTCCTCCGGGTAAGTAATAGCTGTGAAGCAGAAAGTATAACCTAGTGATTCGTCGCACTCCTTGTATCTAAGAAGTAAATTTCTCTCGGAGGTTTGAAGGTATGCGACATCGTCACTTTTAGCACTGTCGAGCGCAGCGAGCGTCAAGTTCTTTGCACCTGAGACTACGGACGCTGATATGTTTGACTTAATCGCGTTAGTATACGCGTTTGCAGCACTGTCAAGATCAGCTCTACCGCCGAGCGTAACCGAAACAGGTATTGTTAGGTTCGGTAACGACAAATTTCCAGATGGAGTGTAGAAAGGATACGCTACTGCGGCAACGGAGGGCAGCACCAATATACTAAATGCAAGCAATGCAAGCAAAATACGCATAGTTAATTTTAGACTCTGCGATATTTAAACGTTCTGGCAGAGTTTACTGTTGTGAATAGAAGATATTAGTAGATATGATAAGTGGGAATATTGCGATGTTAGAAAATTAAAAAAAATAAAAAAAAAGATTAAAAAGATAGGTTTACAGCTGCTTGGCTAAGTTTACTTATTCTTAACCATTACGTTGTTCACGCTGGTTACGGTAAGCTCTGCTTCCATGCCTGCAAGCTTGTAGTCGCCTGCTTGTGCAAGAACGCGGCTTGCGCCCTGCGTGTCCTTTGCGCCGTAGCCTGCAACGAGAAGCGCTACGCGCTTGCCGTTGTCAAACATCTTGAGCATTGCCTTTCCGCTGGTGAAGCCTTCTTCACACTTGGTTGGGTTGTCAAGGAGCTTTGCTGCTACAGTGTTTACACACGGACCGCCTACTACGATAAGGTTCTTGGTACCGTACTGGCTGTCAGTTACTTCACTGTCTAGTGCGCTGAATCCAACACCAATTGGGTTGATGCGAACTGCGCCGCTGCTTGAACTCATTGAACTCTGAACGTCGCCGCCTGTTACGTAGACGATTGCTTCAACCTGCTCACTTGGGTACGTTACAGTTACTGTGTCTGATGAGTCAGTCTGGTCTTCTTCATCAATCATGGTACCGTATCGGCTTAGGTAAAGCGTTCTGTCTTCGCCCTTAGGGTCTTGCTCAAACCAGTCGCCTGCGCCAGATGCAACGTTAACGTCGATTTCGTCTGCTGCTTCCGTGAAGGTTAGGGTTGCAACTTGTGCAACGTCGTTGTCCATGTCGTCTGCGTCAGTAGTCAAGGTTAGGACTACTGCGTCATTTGTTGCGTTGAACACATTTAGTGCACCGTCAAAGGTGATGATTCCACCGCCCTTTGTTACTAGTGCTACAGTTTCCTGAACGCTTACTGTTGCGCCTGTTGCTACGTTGGTTCCGTAGACTCCGTCTCCGTCAAGGTCTACTGCAAGTAGGTTACCAGTTGTGGTAAACCAGAACTCGTAGTTCTTTCCGCCGATGGTTAGGTTTCCTGCGTATGGAGTTGCTGCTGCGCCTGTACCTGTGTCCCAGCGTGCTTTGACTTCCTTGCCTTCGCCTGCTGTCTGGAACGTTAGTGTGTCTTCACTGTCGTCAACGTCCTGGAACTGTAGGATGTAGGTAACGTCGCCGTTATCTGCTGCTCCGCCTGCGCCAGTCATTTCGGTTACTGCGAAGTAGTCGTCGATTCCGATGTTGAAGTCTGCAACGTTGTCTGCGTTGTTTCCATCGCCAACTACGTTACGCTCGAATACAACGAATCCGTCGTCTTCGTCGCCGAATGCTGCGTCATCGTCGCCGATTGCGCCTGCATCAAACAATGGAACGGTGAATTCAACGTTGCGCTGGTTGGTGAAGGTTAGCTCATACTGGTCGTCGCCGTTTGCGTTGAAGTTGATTTCAGTACTTGCTGGTGCACTTACGCCTTCGAAGCGGATGTCCCAGTTGTCTGCAAGCATACCCTGTGGCTCATCGAGGAATGCACGGATGCCTTCGCCCTTCTTTAGGTATAGGTCTTGGTCTCCGCTTACTGCGTCACCGTTTAGGGTGTACGTAATGCGGCTTAGACTTACTGTACCTTCGCTTGATGAAACAGTCTCAGTACCAGTGATGGTAAGAGTTGCGTCTTCAATGGTTTCGCCGTTAATCTTAGGACGTACAGTTGAAGCAGTACCGTCGGTAATGCTGTTGTCTGTAAGCTCAAGCTTGTTTGCGCCTAGGTAGAACTCTGCAAGGTCTGCACCGTTTGATTCTGAACCCTCGTTTCCGAGAACTTCACGAACGCCGATGTCAAGTCCGCCTGCTTTGTCAGTGTCGCCTTCTTCCATTGAGTCGGTTGCTTCCCCGTTAACAAGGAACTTTGCCGTCGTTGTTGCTGAGTTGTCTGCAACAATGAGAAGGGTGATCTCGTAAGTCTTACCGTTTACGGTGTAGGACTTAGTCTCGCCTTCACGGAGAGTGTCAGTAACGTCGCCTGCGATTAGTTCGAGTGCGAAGTCGGTACCGTCTGCTGCCATGCTGCTGTCAACAATGCTAAAGTACTGGCCGAGCATGAAGAGGCTTTCATCTTCAAGATCGATTGCTTGGCGTACTTCTACGTCGCTTTCAAGACCTGAGGTGAACTCAAGCTCGTAGCGGAATAGTGGGTCGCCGTCGTTGAAAAATAGGAATGTTCCTGTCTTGTCACTGTTGTCCTCGTAAAGACCAACTGATCCTGAGGTACCAGTGCGAACTAGGTCAAGGTCGATGGTCTGAACGAAGTCAGTGTCGCCATTGTCAGTTGAGATGCTTCCGCTCTTTAGGAACTGGAGGTCATCTTCTGTAAGGGTTTCAGTAACTGAGCCGAAGTCTTCGCCGATTTCAAGCATGTCGCTTGATTCGCCGATCTTCTTTGAGTCGCCGCCTAGAACTGATGTCGCTGCGCCACCGGTAACTACCGAGGTGCTTTGTGCCTGAAGGCTACTTGCAATCTCGATCGAACCGAGTACGTCGCTCGTCATGGCTTTTTCGCCTACGACGATTAGACCGTTGAACTGACCATTTGCTACGAATGGTGCAGGGTATTCCGAAAGGCTTGCTGCGTATGCTGCGCCGATGGTTGAGGCCATGACGAGTGCACCCGAGCTAACTGCAATTGCTTTTTTGGCTATGTTTTTTAGTGTGTTCATATTGGATGAACACCTCCGTGTGTTTTCACGTACTCCGTGGAGCAATGAACGTGATATAACTCATTGGTGCTGGTTTGTTTTATAAAAGTATCGTGGGCACTCCCGAGGGTAAAAGGCAGTTTTCGTCCAGAACCCGTATAAGTGCTGAATTCGATAAGTATAGCTTTTTGTTACGACTAAGTAACAACTGGTCGGGAACCTCATTTCAGGCGCTTTGCCTAAACAGTTTAGCTAAAAAAGCTGCGGAACGCAGTATTTGAAGATTTTCTGAAGAAACGGAATCCTCAAAGGCGCTTTGAATCTCAGTTTTTACGTTACAATTACTTGTTTCGCAAGCACTCATGATAATAGGTGTTTGCCCCGATTTATATTGTGACTCGCACAATCAACTCACCCAATTACATACCGGAACCATTATGAGCCTCCTATTTATAGCAAGTTATATGAGAGGAATTAGTGAGCGAAACATTCTGGACAAGTTCTGCACTGAATTCTGTAGCATCGTGGAACGCCATACTAAGTACATCGTAGTTTCAGGGTTTCTAGCTATCTCAACTGGCAGGGCGCGCGCCACTGAAGACATAGATATGATTATTCCAAGGCTTACTCAAGCACAATTTAGAAATCTCCACTCAGACCTCATCCAAAATGATTTCGATGCCCTGCAAGGCACAGACCCTAATGAGCTTTTCAGCTACTTGGAAGAAAACATTTCACTTAGATATACTCGCTCTGGAGAGTTCTTACCGGAAATGGAAGTTAAATTTGCTAAAGATGAACTTGATACTGAGCAACTTCAAAAGAGAATAAAAGTACCTCTGAGTGGCCTCGACATTTGGTTTTCCGACATAAATACGAATATTGCATTCAAAGAACACTATCTAAAAAGTGACAAAGACCTTGAGGACGCACGCCATTTTCGAATAGTATTGTCAGAATTTGTGGATGAAAACGCAATTCGCAACGTTAAAATGCTTATTGACAAGTATAGAATGCAGGAGAATCGCAAATGAGGGACGCGTCGCACATGGAATCAGTTGAGCGCTGGGCACACTTTATTCGCAACCACCCTAATGAATGGAGAGCAGAACATAATGCATTTATCAATGCGCAATTTGAGAAGCACCGCGAAGCAGTCCAGCGTATAAAGGCAAGCCCGAACGGCCGCGCTAAACTCATAGAACTATACCGCATCAAGAACGTTGCCGCATACGAAGACGCGCTAAAGTAAATATAATAGAAAAAATTGACTGCGGAAGAAGGGATTCGAACCCTCGTAGCACTAAAGCACTGGAGCCTAAATCCAGCCCGTTTGACCACTCCGGCACTTCCGCATTGTCAAGAAAATATCTAAGATTTATAAAGGCATTCTTTGGCAGAATTGTATGACAATAGGAGCTACGCTAAGGAGAACAATAATGGGCGCCAGTTTGGCAAGCGTCTTGCCTTCCTCAGGCCAAGATAAGCTGCCAACAACAGGCTTCGCGCAAGCGGAAAGTGTGCAACCTGAGCACCCCCTATTACAAGGCATTGCAAGTCATTACGGCACACAAAAGGACCGCTTCGGTTATGTTGACCGTGAAGACCCGCTCATAAAAAGTCTGCTAGCACAGAATGGCATCAACCCTGCAACGCTACCAGTACGATTCGTTGCAGCTAATGAGCTAACTGCAACCCAGATGAAGGCTCTCTACAAAATAGACAGCAACAAGTACCGCCTCTTGACCGCATCCGGCAAACCATACAACCCAAACGAGCTCGGCGTAGCAATGAATTCAAAGTATCTAAACAAACTCGTGAAAATAACCAACCTCAGCAATAATCGATCAGTTATCGTACCCGTAATAGATACAGGCGAGTTTGAAGAAAAATATGGCAGAGTTGCAGACCTCTCAACTGCCGCCGCAATTAAACTTGGCTACACGGGGCAAGGCACTACAAACGTCAGCATCGAAATTCTAGAATAGACAGCCACCTATTATATACAAGGCGAGTTTGGATCAAAACTCAGTTACTATCCTAAAACAGAAGATGCTAAGTAGCAGACATTAAGAGTTAATCGAAGTTTGATGGACTAGAGTTTGGATTATACTATAGAAAAAATAAAACAAAGAAGAGAACTGAAAAAGTTGTAAAAAATTTACAGCAAATTTAGGAAATTTGATGTTTCAGGAAACACAGAGTGTTTCCTTCACTTAACAGCCCAAGCGTAAGAGCGCATCTTAGTGCTTTTACCGTAGCCGCAGCTTGCACAGACGTGGCGCGTCATGTGATATGCGTTCTGTCCACAGCGGCGACACGCGATATGCGTGCGCTTTCCGCTTCTCCGACCCATGCTTGGTGTGCCTTTTGACATTTTGTATTACCTACTGAGGACTGATCAGAACGATCGCGTCGCCTCGAATGAAGAGGTGGCCGATCTTGCGAACGACTTCGCCATTTGCGCGCTCTTCTGCTTCTTCGAGTACCGTGTTGATGTGAATATCGAACGCCTTAAGCTTTCCTACAAGCTGGCGGCCGTTCTTTAGCTCTACGATGACGCGCTTATTGCGTGACGCGTTTAGCGCATCGAGCGGACGGGAAGGTTCCATTTCCATGTCCTGACGGAAACAGGATTCTTTTATAAAACTGTTGGTGGGCAATACATCTTAGAAAACCCTTTATCGCAATACTAATGACACTATATAGCAATTTGTATCTTCCCCAGTCTAAAAGATTAACGCCTTCCAGGAGCCCTATTGGCAAGTACCGAAAAAATGGCAAGTGCCGAAAAAAGTTGACGCTTACGTGTTTAGCGCCGAACAGTTTTCAGAAATGCTAGAGAATGACCGGGAAAATGTAGCGAAACAACTTGAAGACTATTGCCTCCCTATTATGAATGGGAACTGCTACTTCGTACTCGTCGCTCGCGCTCGAGCGCGCAGGCACTTTCATCATGTTAACTGACCCGCAAGAATCTAACCTGCACGCGGGAAGAAATTCCGCGTTTCTATACCAAAAAAATATAAAGAATGGGCACAACACTGGATGTAACATGAGCCCTGGTGTTCCTATGGGGACGCCAGATGCATTATTCATTTTCTTGCAAACAAGCATAGGGGTAGCGTAAATGCAATCCACATTGGTGTTTATCGATGCGGGCTACCTGAGTAAAATAACAAAGCATTTTGGATTTCGACTTAATTTGCATGAGTTATCGCTGCAAATGGCGAAACCATTGGGCTTGTGGTCAAGGCACCTATTCATCTATACTGCACCGCCCTTTCAAAGCAATCCACCTACCGCTGAGGAGGCAGACCGTCGTCGAAAACATGACAAATGGGTAAACAAAATCGAAGGTTTAGGAACCGCAACAGTTAGGCAAGGGCGCTGCCAGAAGGTTAACGGGGAATACCACTAAAAAGGAGTGGACACGCTGCTCACTATGGATTTGTTTGCCGTCCCTCTCAAGCACAAGGAAGTGCGAACAGTCATTATTGTCGCTTGCGACACGGACTTTGTACCTATATTCCACGAGTTACAATCTCAAGGCATTGAAATCATCCTTTATTACTACAATGATTTTATTCGTAAATCTCAATTTTCAATGTCAAACGAAATATTGACTTCCTGTGATCGAAAAATATTGCTGACGGGCGATCTACTCAGGAGATGCAGACTAGACAATTAGGCCATAAATCAACTACCATTCACTGAATGGCGGCTCCGCTGACCTAAACCGCATTAATGTTACTTTTGTACCTCTCGAGTGGTACCTTGTATCCTATTCCTTGATGTAGGCGTTCTTCGTTATAAAATGTTAGGA